>NZ_WJNG01000002.1 GCF_009649745.1 Aquibacillus halophilus
TTCATCATTATTAGTTAAGTGGAATGGCTACTTGAGAGCCAATGTTTAATGAATAAATGTCCACGTTAGGGTTTGCTTCAATTAATTCATCAACGGTTACACCATCATACACACTAGCAATTTCATTGAACGTGTTACCGGGTTGAACGGTGTGATAAACTACATCGGCATCGCTACCAGAGTCGCCAGTATTACCAACAACTGTTACTTCAGATCTAATAGTTAAACCATACGGATCAATGCCTGGATTCAACTCATATAAGTCTTCTAATGTTACACCATCATATACCGCAGCAATTCCTAATAGTGTGTTACCTGGTTGAACCGTGTGTGTTACCATACCATTGTTTCCGCTACTTCCATTGTTTTCATTTGCATCAAGTTGAATTTCTGTTCCAACTGGAATAGCAGTGGGATCTAAATTACTGTTTAAATCTACTAACTCATCTACAGTGACGTCATCATGTTCTTGAGCAATTCCCCAAAGTGTTTCACCTGATTCTACCGTCTCTGTAGCGGCCATAGCTGAAAAGCTAGTTGCACCAAAAATTGTTCCAACCACTACAGTAGGTATTAGAAGTTTTGACATTTTTCTCATTTCTAATTCCTCCTTTTAGTAAGTTATATTAAATGCATTCCTGCTTTTTAAAATGATTAAACATAAAATTACAAAAAAAGGGTAAAAATTTAATATAGTTTGTCGTTTAATCCCATTATAAGGGGGATCTAATCGAATAATTTTTTCATTGATTTGTAGTTAAATAGAAAGTATTCCTACATCAAGTAGATGCAGAAATACTTTGACCAATTAGTCTAGTGGAATAATAACTTTTGATCCGGTTGGAATGTTTTGATAATTTGTTTTAGGATTTGCTTCAATTACGTCGGCTACTGTTACCTTATTATTAGAATTTGCTACCTCAGGAATAGAATGTCCTGGAACAATTGTATGATAAGCTACAGATGTAGGTCCGATCGACATGTTGCTGTTAGTGTTTTCTGCAGCATCAACTGAAAAAGCAGCCGCTCCGAAGATTATTCCAACAATTACAGTAGGTGCCAGAATTTTTTTCGTTTTATTCATTTCTAACTCCTCCTTTAATGTTTTAATAAATCTTCACTTATCAAATACCAAGGAATAGAAATTTTTAAACATGTTTATAACTAAATACGACTTAAGTTGGAGAAAAAATGAACAGGCCTCCTTGTCTTGCCAAAATCAATTCCTCCATCATCATAGTGAAAGATAGGAACTTTCATCAATCAATTCCTTAATTTAAATAATTTACAGTTGCTCTGCTAATTATTTTTTGATTTAAAAACATACTCGTACCAATAAGTACGCTTCATCAGTTCAAGCATTCCTCTTGATAAAAACTTGACTATAAACACAAGAAAAAGGGAGTGAAACCATCGCCATCCTTTTTGAAACTTAAGTGCTTTCGTTTTTCTTTCTAGCCATATTTCATAAATAGTTTGTGGAAATCCCCAATAAACCGCCTTCTTTAAAATGCCTGAAAAATTATCATTGTATGTAGATTGACAATACCAGACAGATAGATACGGGCAAATAAGATAATCATAAACAAAGTTAATTTTAAATATTTTAGGCTTAAATCGAATTGGATACTTAACTTTATTCGTTGTTACCAAAATCTTATTAAAACAATGATTAACAAATCCATTCAATAGGAAAAAAGGTATCCATAATTTGGCTGATGGGTGTCTAAAAAGAGTCGGTGTGAACAAAACACTTAGAATGATGGCTAATCTAATTATCTTTTTTGCAGTCATGAATTTAACCCCCTAACTAATTTATAGGGTATCCATTTCAATTTCATTTTATTTAATCAAATTACAATAAAAGCATATTTTCCACAATCTTAGTTAAACTAAGAATCAAGAGTATAACTTTTTAGGAGTGGCTTGTAATGTTTAAAAAGAATTCAAAAGAAAAATTAACAGCCCCTGAGGTTGCCAATCTTTGGACTCAATTTATGAATGATAGCATGGGTTTATGTGTTATCCGTTATTTTATAGAAATTTGTGAAGATCAGGAGACTAAATCTATCTTGAAGCATTCAATAGATTTATCTAAATCGCATATTAAAAAAATCACAAATTTCTTACAAGAAGAAAACCATCCAGTTCCACAAGGGTTTAGCGACGAAGATGTTAACCTTAAGGCTCCCCCATTGTTCTCAGACAAACTTATTTTAGTTTACATGCAAGTGATGACTCTTCATGGAATGAACAGCTATTCTTTATGTACTACTACATCTATTCGTGCAGACCAAAGAAGCTATTATTCCAATTGTATTTCAGAAGCTTCGGAACTTTATGATTCCCTACTAAGCTTGATGCTTAATAAAGGTATTCTAAGTAAGCCAGCTATTCTAAATCCTCCGAATCAGGTTGATTTCATAAATCAAAAAGATTATTTAAACGGTTGGTTTGGTAAAAGACCTTTAAATGCAATAGAAATAAGTGGTCTTTACTATAATATGATCAAAACAATGGTAAAAGTTGTGTTGGAAATCGCCTTCGGTCAAGTTACCCAATCAGAGGAACTGAGAAAGTACTTTCAAAGAGGGACAAAAATTTGCGAAAAACAATTAAAAGATATGGCTGACATTCTAGCTGCAGATCATCTCCCGTCACCAAAAAGTTGGCAGTCAGAAGTAACCAATTCGACTGTTGCTCCTTTTTCAGACAAGCTTATGTTATTTCACGTAATAGGCTTAGTTGCAGTTGCAGTTGGTTATTATGGGGCAGCGTTGTCCGCTTGTCAAAGAAGAGATGTCATGTTTAAATACACAAAGCTAATAGGTGAAATAGGTTTATATGCAGAAGATGGAGCGAATTTGCTTATAAAGAATGGTTGGATGGAGCAACCACCAATGGTAGACGATCGGGAAGCATTAGGGAAGAAAAAGTAGAAGTTTTAATTGACTAATACTATAGAAATGAACAAGAGCAGTCTGATAATAAAAAAGTCACATTTTGTGGCTTTTTTTGTGCATGAAATGATACACTTTCAAGTAACTCGTAAAAGTCATTAATTTTACAAATGTCCTAGTGGTGCAATTAATAGTAAAATAAAGGTTTGAGGTGAAACAGATGGATCTGAAATCAATTTTAAATAAAGTAAATAATCATACACCAACTATCCTTGGAAGTGAGACATTTTCAAAATTTGCTGTCCTCATACCACTAGTTATGAGAGATAACGAGATTAATATACTTTTCGAAGTTCGTTCACAATCTTTAAGAAGGCAACCGGGAGAAATCTGTTTTCCTGGAGGAAGAATTGATGACCAAGATAAAACCGAAAAGGATGCAGCTATTAGGGAGACAACAGAGGAGTTGGGGATAAGTAAATCTGAGATATTAGATGTACATCCGCTAGATTACATGGTCTCTCCATTTGGGATGATTGTTTATCCCTATGTAGGTTTGCTTAAAAATTCAACAATGATTAAACCAAATCCCTCAGAGGTAGGGGAAGTTTTCATGGTACCATTAACATATTTTCTTGAAACTAATCCAGAAATTTACAAAGTCAACCTAGATATACAACCGGAAAAAAACTTCCCATTAAATCTTATTCAGGGCGGTCAGGATTACAAATGGCGGACATTACAAATGGACGAATACTTTTATAGCTATGATAACAAAGTCATATGGGGACTTACTGCAAAAATTATTTCACATTTTGTAGAGATGATACGAGATGTGTAACATAAGCACTTTAAGGGTATTAAATTATAGTAGTATTGGAACAAGCGTGTCAAACATGACATGCTTGTTTTATTGCGATGTATGTAATCTACATAATTATAAAAGCTAATCTTGCCTATAGTAAACATTTCGTTATTAGTGCATATGTTGTCAGTGGGATTTAATTATCTAGTAACTAGTAATATATATGAAGGGATGAAATAGTCAATGGTTGATTTTTTTGCGTCATTAAACCCTCTGACGCAGGCGTTAGTAGGAACCTTATTTACATGGGGGATGACGGCGATTGGGGCAGCACTAGTATTTACAACAAAGAAAATGAACCAAAAGCTGATGGATGGCATGCTCGGATTTGCTGGTGGAGTAATGATCGCAGCTAGCTTTTGGTCGTTGCTCTCACCTGCAATTGAAATGGCAGAGGGAGGTTCTTTACCTGCTTGGTTTCCTGCTGCAGTAGGATTTTTACTTGGTGCAATTTTTTTGTGGGGGATTGATAAGCTTATTCCCCATTTACATCCTAATTCACCTATATCAGAGGCAGAGGGTATACAACCTGATAAAAAGCGACGAAGTACTCTTCTCGTACTTGCTATTACATTGCACAATATACCTGAAGGTCTTGCAATTGGGGTAGCGTTTGGAGCTGTTGCAGCTGGATTTCCTTCAGCATCTTTAGCAGGTGCGGTTACATTAGCTATAGGAATAGGGATTCAAAATTTACCTGAAGGTACAGCCGTTTCCATGCCATTAAGAAGAGATGGCATGTCCCGTCGAAAGAGTTTTTTTTATGGTCAATTCTCGGGTATGGTTGAACCCATTGCAGCAGTAATTGGGGTGCTTGCAGTGACGTTAATGGAACCACTTCTTCCATTCGCCTTAAGTTTCGCAGCTGGAGCAATGATTTTTGTAACTGCAGAAGAAGTGATTCCAGGTTCCCAAGAAAATGGTAATAGAGATTTAGCCTCCTTAAGCTTAATGGTTGGTTTCACACTCATGATGATCTTAGATGTAGCGTTGGGATAAGATAAATGGACTGGGACTCTATTGTTCTTAGAGACATCCATACATGGGAGTCCCCATGAAAAATGTGATAGTAGACTATTATTAGCGATTATCAAAAGATCCTTACTCAGAAAATATTAACGTGTTTACTTTAGGTGAAATCCTAATTCACATAAAAAACAAGGCCTAGAGAAGAATAACTCTAGGCCTTGTTTTTATTCTTTTCACACTAAATTGCTATACTTTTTTAGTGCCCATTTTGTAAAGGCCAACAACTACAATTGTACTTGCAATTAGTTCGATTGTTTTGGTATTAAAGCAAGTAGGGACGCTAATTCTTCCCCCGTCATACCTGTTGATTCAGATTTATTGACTACATAATTATTTATAATTGGATTAGCACTAGTTGGAAAAATATACAGAAAGACTGGTTAATTAGTAAATGAAACAAGGCATAGAAGCCTGAGTTGGAAGAATGTATCTTGCATTTCACTAGTCCAAAAACAAGTAAGCTGATAAATAAAACTGTAATAAACTAATTTTTAAAAGTAATTATTTTATCCAGCCCCTTTAGGTCTTTACCAGTGATAGCAGTTAACCTATAGGAAGTTTGTTTATACTATTATAAATCTAGCCAATCGAAGCAAATCCCCTAGAATATTACCTGTAGCTTAAAAATTCTAACATCACCTCAACCACTCATCAAAAATCCGGTTAATCTCTTCTAGTCCAACAGTGTGTTCACGGTTAGGATACAACTGGATGAACTTGCCTGCTTCGGTATTGATAGATAGCGGTTGGTTCCTATTTCCTGGGTAGAAGCAAAGCACTTCCCTAATGCGACTAAAATAGTCCTTGCGAATCGGACAATAATACTTGATTCCAATATACTCATTCATTTGTTCCATTGCTTTGGTATTTCCGGCATCGGAAAAGATGTTTTGAAATGGTCGATATTTAACCTCCACTATGATAGAAGATTGGTAGAGAAGCTTGTCATCTTGTTTTCGATATAAGTCAATCCGGATATCTGGTTGCTTTTTGCTGAATTTACTAAAGAAATAGGTTTTATTTGCAATAGCTTCTTGTGCGCGATGTTCAACTGTTTTATCATAAACGAGGTGTATTTCTGACTCTTGGTCACTCAATATAACAGTTGTTCCTGATTGCAATTGCGAATGCATGAACCCTCGTCTTAGCTGGTGGGAGAGTGAGTCATATTCTAACTGGAAGCCTTTTTCGATCAATTGTTTAATAACAACAAGGTAGGCATAATATTCGTAAAGCTTGGATGTGGGATGGAGCAAGGACACATCTTCACCAAGTTTTTCTTGTTGCTTAGTCAAAAGAGTTTGTTGTTCTTTGAAAAATTCATTCCACAATCGTTTAAACATTACATAGCCTTTTTGAACAACCATAGCTGGAACCTTCGGATGAGTGTCATCAACCTTGATCCAAAAGGGTTGTTGAATAGAATACTGTAATTGTTGCTTATACTGTTCCACTGCCTGCTTACTTGTTACAATCTGGTTTAATTTTTTAATCGTTTGATCTCGTTCTAATTCTTTACCATATAAGTCATTCTTCAATTTTTGGAAGTCGTTTTGTGTAACAAGTGGATCTTTTCCCTTCGACAAATGAATGATAAGGCTATTAATTGTCTGAGTTCTACTGGAAAGCTCTTCATTAAAATGATTAACTTCCTTAAGTAAAAGCTGATTCAATTGTTCAATTCGTTGTAAAATTTCTTTTACTTGGTATTTTACTAATTGATTCTCTGGTAAATTTGTATTGTGAGTATGCTTGCGATTGTAGAACTTGTGTTCACCAACAATTGAGCCTTTAAAGGTGTTTTCCCATTTCATACTGTTTTGGTCTATACGGCCTGGATGACTTTCAACCTGATAATGTCGTTTGATATTCATCTGATTTTCGTTTTCAATCCATCGTAAAGCAGTTTGCAGTTTACTAAAGGATTGCCCCAACCAACTTAGAAAACTGAGTTGGCTACTATCAATAGTTTGAAGTTGGTTAGGATATTGCCTAGTAATCTTATGATAGTTTTGGGTTAAACCTGACAATTCATCTTCAATAAATTGTGACATCTCTCTAAATTGATCCTGAGTAATGTTGTTAGGAACAATTTTAAAAGCACCATAAAAGATATGACCCCCAACATGAATTTCATATAAAAATACCCCACATGGCCATGGAAAAGTATCATCTGTAAATGGATTATAAATAATTTTCCTTTGATTTAATTTGGTTAAAGTAAATTCTAACCATTCATCCTCATCTGTACTATCGATGGAGGGAATCCTTACATTAATTTCTTCATCCCAATTCCAATCGATAAAACCAAGGCTAAGCGGCTTGTATTCATATACTTCTACAAGCGTTTCAAGAATTTGTTTCCGCTCTTTTGTTGGGCTTAAATTCTTGATCGGAATTTCGACGTCACCACTCTTAAAAAAGAGATAAATTCCATAGTCTTTCAATTTAAGCTGGCTAGAGGCATCAATTGGTAAAGCCATACATCATCAGCTCTTTTGCTTTATTCTTAAGTGTTTTTAATGAAATATCGAAATCGGATACTAATTGAGCGCGATCTGATTTAAATAACTTTGATAGTTTGCCATCCTGATATTCGTATTGTTCATTATCGCTTAATAGATGACCAACTAACGGACGCGCAAAAGTATCAATTCCTTTTATTTTGGTTAATATACGCTGATTAATTTGGAAGTCAAACAGCTTTTTCCTTGGTATTAAACTTTCTCCAGACTCATTAACTGGTACATTACTAATAAAATCGACTATTGCTAATGCAACACGGAAGGATACGCCCTTTTGAGGGTCAATATCATTCATTAAATCATGCAATTGATCTAATATATATATTTCATCTTCACTTAACAAATGCAACCCAATGGTTGAATTATTCTGTTTCCATCGTTCACGTAAATCGCCTCGAGAAATTACGTTGGTTTTCAGTTTAGATGGATTTGCTTGATTGATTTCTTGATAAAAAGCGATTGTCTCACTAAACGGAGCCTTTTCTGGCGTAATTATGTTTGTTCGGTCTAATAAGCGATCTGAAAATGATTTTGTTGTTTCATCAAAGTTAACTGTACCGACAAAAATTAGATTATCTCCTAATTTAATTTTTGCTTGGTAGTATCCGCTTTTTTCTTTATTGTGCTCATTGTAAATCTGTAGATATTTGTCACCATTAATTTCAAGTAATGATAGAAACGGGCTAAACCAGTGCTCGACCTGAGATAAATTCATTTCATCAAAAATGACCATATACAATTGATCAGGATTTTTTTCGGCGTCTAATAAAAGACTAACCAACCCTGTATCGCTCTCATGGAAAGTTTCTGATTTTGGGTTCAAATACCCTAAGATATCATTTGGTTCCTGATAGGAAGGTGAGATAGGAAGAAACAGCATAGTTTTCCTTTCTACTAGTCCTAAGGATTCTCCGTAAATACGAGCTAACTGTGATTTCCCGGTGCCAGACATGCCGCCAAGGACAGTTAGTGGATTAGTTTTCACGCTCATATGAAAGGAGTAGAGATCCTCACTACGATAAAACATGTTGTGTTCGTACCTTGCCCGGTGGATTAGTTGTTCCAAAAACCCTTTTTCTGATAAACCATCAGCTGGTATAGTGACAGGATCCGTCACAATGGTTGGTTCTGGTTTCAACTCAGGTTCATTCTCTACCAAAGGCATTCCACCTGTAACTAATAATGACTGGCTACTATTTTTAAAGGTAGTCTGAAGCTTTTGATATTTTTCACTCGAAAGAAAATAGAGGTGGTGTTCATAGACAACATCTATTAAATCTATCTTTTCATCCAAGGACAATGGTAGATATTCAACAGAAGTACGATCTTTTTGAAAGTAAGTAGTATCATTACTTTTACTTTCCAATTCTACTTTGTAGATTGTTTCGTCATACATAATTAGATTAGGTGGCGTAAACATATTTGGATATTTTCTTAATGTAATTGGCCTTTTATCAACAATTAACTTGTTTCTCAAGTCTTCCCTAGTTTCTCCCGTTTTAAGATCCGGCGCTGGAATTACTATATAGGATTGACTAGGTGGAATATCTTCTACTTTTAGTATGATTACATTTAAGTGGCCGTTATTATGAATAAGTTTAAATACTATTGTTTTATTTTCAAGAAAGCCTTTAACCTTTTCTTTAAGCTCCCAGTGTGGCAAACTACGATAATCAATTTCTTCATCTATTAACCTATCATTTTGCAAAGTAGACAATCTTCCCGAGAGAAAAGAATGAGACTTTGAGAAGTAACGTGTAATACTTTCTGGCATTGGAGATAGACTTTTGATAAAAAAAGTCAAGTGTGTATCAATCATTTCAACGGAATCATCATAAATAGTATTTGAGTGAATTTCATCCATTGTCGTCAATCTGCCTACAAAAATGGAACTATCTAATTGTTTTTTAATCTCTCGGGATAGTTTATTTGTTAGTTTCATCTGATGAATCCCCTTCCAAATAAAAGATAATTTGGCGGAACATCGTTTCAGGAGCCCCGCTAACAAATTTATAGCTTATTTTTTTATAGTTTAAATGATTTTCAATTGTCATTTGTAGCTTAGAGGTCATTTTATTAGCATCGATAAATAGTAATCGATTGTTTGGTAGAGATTTAAACTGTTCAGAGAAGCTAGTATCAGGGTCGTAACTAATAATTAAATTGTTAGGGATTAGCTTATTAAAGGAAGATTGATTTGCCCTAGTCATGAAAAAGAATTGGTCTTCATCGTTAAACAAATTGAACTGCATCTTTTCTTGATTTTGATTCAATTGCTTGTTTTCTATAGTTACTTTTTCCATTGACTGTCGTAATTTTTCATTTTCCAGAGATACAGTCTTGAGTTCTTTTTTGTGCTGAGCATTTAGCTGCTTTATTTCTTTGTCTTTCTCTTTAATTTTATTTGATTGGTCTAATCGCTGTTTCGAAAATTGATTGACTTTTGACTCAAAACTATCTCTTTCAGCTAAAGCTTTATCTGCTGTATTTTTGTGTATTTTTAACTGCTCGACATCATGGTAGATTGCCTCTGCCAGTCCCAATTTGAAAATGAAAAGGAGGTCTTGATCGGAAAAATTAAAATCATCTAAATCAAAATCTTTCAATAAGTTTAGAACATAACTTTTTTCGAGGTCCTCATACACATTTGTAAAAAAATCATCCGGATCAAATGTATCTGGAAGTATGTTTCCATTTAGTTCTTCATGCTGGTTGAAAAATTCTTTGAACAAACGAGTGAAATCATACTTTTCTACATTGGAAGATAATATATCGGTCAATGAAGGCTCAACGAATCCACATAACGCGTCTTGTCCATTCTTTATATTCGAAGCAATTTGATCTCGATTTTCTTTGTATTGTTCTGGAAATAGAGTAGCTAATAGTAGTAGCTTATCAATGTTTGTAGGCCCATCGCTCAGCGAAGCTTTAAGTAGAAATGTTTGATAATCATAGTCTTCCATTTGTTGATAAAAAGGTTGAGTAAATGAACTGAAAAAAAGATGAAGATCGATGGTATTATCGATTAATTGAGTTACTGCTTGTTTTAGGAATGGTTCTCTTGCTTTATGTACGTTTCGCTTAGAGAAACCCTGCACGTCTAAATCAAGTTTTTTAACGATAGCGACGAGCTCAGGTTTGGTTATATGAGTTAAAAAATCATTTTTAATGTCCTGTTGAATCTCTAACCAACGTTGACTTACTTCTTTTGTTGTCACATCAAATTCCCCCTACTTGTAGTTGACAGACTGTAATGAATTGGACGGTTGGTTATCCATCATATATTATGAATAGATAACAAAAACTTCTACTTAAAATGATAGATGATTTTAGTAGTTATTACTAGGTCTTATCATACAAATTTTTTTTTGTTTATGGAAAATTTATCGTTGACGAAGACTAGGCGCTTGTTCATTAAGCTGATCTAGCTAATTCTATCATTTTCCATGGTGATTAAATCCTGAATTGAAACACTACCCGTAGCAAAGGAGCAATCTCAATGTACATCTACCTTTTGAAAAATAGTACTAAGCTTTTTTCTAACACCCCTGTTTTTCAATTAAAAAATGAAATTAAGACTATGTATTTAGTTGAAACGGAAACCGTAATCGAAAAGGATACTTTATCCGAACAGGATGAGATTTACGAAGTGATTGATACAGCTTTTGAAATACATGCAAATTCCTTTGCAGTATTTAACAATATACCAGTAACGGAAGCAGGAAGAAGTCAATTTGAAGAAAGGTTTAACAATCGAGCACGTCGAATAGAAAATGAACCCGGATTTCAAGCTATAAGGGTATGTAGGCCTATAAATGGTGATACTTATTTAGTTCTTACATGTTGGAATTCTGAGGACGACTTTGAGAACTGGAGAAATTCTAATGCTTACATGCAAGCACATAAAAAACGTGGTACGTCAGAAGGAATAGATAAGCAACAGCCACAAATTTTTACGCGTCCATCCTACGTCGAGACATACCGTGTTATGGATTAATATACTTCAACTAACAAAAATAACCCTACCTATTTTAGGTAGGGTTATTTTTGTTTAAGGGGTAAAATGGAAGTGAATAGGAAAAATCCTATTGGAAGTGCAGTATCAGCAGAATATGAAAATATTCTAGTGAATTATACAAAAACAACAAGATTGATTGTAGTTCTAGTTGTCGGAATTGGGAAAAAATAGCATAATAGAGAGACGAGGAGTGATTATATGAAAGCTTTAATCGAACAATTGGATGATATATGTTATCAACACCGTTTTCAAGAAAAAGTATTACTAGTCGATTCCCACCCGCTTGGTGATCAAATAGCTCAAGCCTATATAAATGCAGGTCATCAAGCTATTAATTTGAAAATAAAGACAGTTCGAGACCTAGCAAACGAGATGGTTGAACTCAAGCACGATCAAGAATACCAAATTTTAGACAATGCTGTTGGGGTCCACTTTATCTACAATATCCTGAAACAGCTGAGCGATACTAATCAGTTATCTTATTTCAAAGCTATTGAAGTAACCCCGTCCTTCAGCAATAACATCTACCAAACGATTACCCACCTGCGTCAGGCCGGATATTTTAGTGAAAACATTAAGAGTGAAGCATTCATTTCTAGCGAAAAAGCACATGATTTAGCTCAAATAATGACTAAGTATCAAGCGATTCTTTCAACTTATAAACTTCTGGATCAGGCAACCGTTTTAGAAAAGGCAACTGATCTTTCCCAACAAAATTCTGGTGCAATCTTTATTCTTCAATCGAACCTATCCCTTACCCAGCTAGAACATGAATTTCTTGAACGATTACTACCAGGTACTATCTTTAAGCTTACCTTGCCAAGGCTATTTGGGATTCCTACACCAGAGCATGAAGATCTCCGTTCTATTGGGTGGAGTACCCCGACACTATTTAGTTATTTATATCAACTTGAGAACAAAACTGAAAACCCCGATCTCTCTCTATTCACTGCTAAAACAGAAGAAATAGAGCTAAAACATATCTTTGAACAAATTAAACAATCTAATTCTTACTTAGATAAAAGTGTTATCTATTATACAAAGTCAGAACCCTATGTAACGACCACCTTTCAATTATCACAAAAATATCAGATTCCTGTTACTTATGGGGATGGTGTATCGATTTTATTTAGCCGCCCTGGCAAACTAGTTTCAGGACTAATTAGGTGGATGAAGGGTCAATATAGTGTACCAATCTTTATTGAACTCCTAAATGAAGGCCTGATCGAACTCCCAGAGGGGTCCGTGTCAAAGACGAAAATATCAAAGCTTTTACGTGATGCACAAGTGGGTTGGAATCAATCTCGCTATCTGTCCCAGTTAAAACTAGTTACTAATAAGTTTGAGCAGAGAATTGCTGAGTCTACTAATGATAATAAACAAACAGGTTACTATCAACAACAATTCAATGATGCAACCTGGTTACATCAATGGTTTTTCAAGCTGTTCAAACAGCTGCCTGCCGTTGAGGGAAAGATGAATTACCATGAGCTTTTAAAAGGAATCTCTCACATGCTAACGAATCATTGTAAGACTGTCTCAGCCCTTGATGAATCAGCTCATACAGCCATGATCGAACAAATTGACTTGATCCTTCCATATGCTGACGAACAGCTAAATATTTTTGACGCGTTTGAAAAAGTGAGTGATTTACTGTTATCGCTTCGTGTTAATCAGTCAGGCCCAAAAGCTGGACATTTACATCTATGCTCCTACAAAAAAGGAGTATATAGTAATCGTCACCGTGTGTTTATTGTTGGACTAGACAATCGTTCTTTTCCTGGTACACCAAGTGAGGATCCGTTATTACTTGATGAGGAAAGAAGTAAGCTAAGTGGCTATTTACCTATTCTCCAAGAAGCAGGCAAGAAAAATCTTTATATGATGCTTCAGGTTTTAGCTCATACGAGCGGACCTGTTTCAATCAGTTACTGTAGCTTTGACATTAATGATAACCGTACCGTTAGTCCATCCCATTTATTTTTACAGGGATACCGCATGGCAACAAACAATCCTAATTCAGAATTTAAGGATTTAAAACAACTAACAGTGCCACTAACACCAACCGACACTTTTGAAGAAAAAGATTACTGGAATCGTATCCTTGAACAAGATGCCTCTCAGCGATTAAGTCAGGAGTTAATACAATCCTATCCAAACTTAATTCATGGACAGATAGCGGAACAGGCTAGAAAAGAGGCTGTATTTACGTCATTCGATGGACAAGTTACTATCGATACCTCTGAATACGATCCAAGACAAAATAAAGAAAGAAGAATGACAGCTGGTAAATTAGAAAAGCTTGCCACTTGTCCGTATGCTTATTTTCTAGAAGAAGTTCTGCAGTTGAAACCTATTGACGAAATGACATACGACCCATATACGTGGATGGATCCAGCAACTAGAGGTAGTCTGCTTCATAGTGTTTTTGAATTTTTTTATAAAGGATTAAATGGAGAAAAACCGTCATATTCGATTCATAAAGATACGATTATTAATGTCGCAAAGGAAAAGATTGAAGAGCAAAAAGAAATTCAGCCACCTCCTAGCCAACGTGTGTTTGAACGAGAAGTGGAAGACATCTATAAATGCTGTCATATCTTTTTGAAGGAAGAGGAGGAATACGGTCAGGATTATGATGCTCAGCAGTTTGAATATGCATTTGGTATTAAAGGCAACACGCCAGCTATTATTACCCTTCCATCTAATCAAACAATTCATGTATCAGGTAAAATTGATCGGGTAGATCGATCAACTGCCGGGCATCTTCATATCATTGATTATAAAACAGGTAGTACCTATAACTATCATGAAGCGGAGCCTTTCAAAGGGGGGCGACAGTTGCAACACTTTATCTACGCTCTTGCAATTGAACAACACTTACAGCTCGAATCAGGATCTGTGATGGAAAGCTCCTATTTCTTCCCTAGTTCCAAAGGATTAGGAGAGAGGTATGTTCGAAAACAAGATGAGCAGATGCGTATAAATGGACAGGACATGTTAGAAAAACTTGTTGATGTCATTAAGCATGGACATTTTACAATGACCGATGACGTAAATGATTGTAAATTTTGTGATTTCAAAACAGTTTGTAGAAGAGAATTTTATCCTGAGGATACGTTGGGAACTAAGCAGTTGGATCAACAGGCTGAGGGTGTAAGGAAATTTAAGGGGGTAAGAGCTTATGAGTAAAGTAATTATTGACCAGGCTGCACGAGAAAAAATTAAACATGAACTTACAACCAATTTTTTAGTAGAGGCTGGAGCAGGTTCAGGTAAAACGACCAGCCTAGTTGATCGGTTGGTTAATTTAATTTATACAGGCAGATGCGAAGTGAATAAACTGGTTGCAATTACCTTTACTAGAAAAGCTGCAGATGAACTACAGTTACGATTTCAATCGGAATTAGAAAAGAAGTGGAGGACGGAGCCAAATGGTTCTGCTCAATCACTTTTATCTCATGCTCTGCAAAATATTGAGCAATGCTTTATTGGGACGGTGCATGCTTTTTGTGCCAAGTTACTTAGAGAACGGCCGATTGAAGCCAGACTCGATTTGACCTTTCAAGAATTAGATGAAACTGATGACAATGATTTATTAGAGGAAGCTTGGCATGTGTACTTACAATGGGTTCAAGAAAATAAACCTGAGCATCTTGCTGAGATGAACGACCTAGGCATCAGTATCGATGATTTATTTGAGTGCTTGAAGAATTTAAAACAATACCCTGATGTTGAATGGGTTACAAGAAAGGTAGAAAAACCTGAATTGCAATCTACCTACCAGTCGTTGTCAATGTTAGTACAAGAGGCGAAAAAGGCATTGCCAGAACAAGAACCCAAAAATAAATACGATTCGTTACAAAAAGCGATTATTGGTGCAATCATGAAAATACGTCATCTCGATTCAAATCTGGATAAGAATATCATTGAAATTTTTGAGCTTTTTAATAAGAATTTGAAGCCAACGTTAAACCGATGGGACTCAAAGGAAGACGCCAAATTTTATCATGAAAAGATTACAAGCATTTCTGAAAAAATGATTAAACCGTTGTTGCAATCATGGTGGGAATATTCCCATCCAAAGGTGACTACTTTCTTATCTGGAGCAATGGACCTTTATGATCAACTGAAAAAGGAACGTTCTTTATTAAACTATCAAGATCTACTTTTAAAAACGAATGCATTGTTAAAGGATAATTCCGAAATTAGAGGTTATTTTCAACAGAAATATAGATGTTTACTTGTTGATGAATTTCAAGATACAGACCCAATCCAAGCTGAAATCATGTTTTTCTTAACAAGTGAGGATCATAAACAAAAGGTATGGACCAAATGTAAGCCAATACCAGGATCCTTATTTGTTGTTGGTGATCCTAAGCAAGCAATTTACCGTTTTCGCCGTGCAGACATTGATACTTATAATCGTGTTAAACAATTAATTGAAGATCATGGTGGAGAAGTGTTACAGCTAACGATGAACTTTAGAACTGTCGATACGATAACAGAAAGTTTAAATACAGTCTTTCAAGGCCATTTACCTGAACAAGAAACTGTTTATCAAGCTGCCTTTCATCCTTTACATGCGTACCATAACGATCAGCACAATAACTTATCTGGAGTTAAACAATTAACGGTACCCGCAGATTACAGCACGAAGGGCGATATCATTGAAAATGATGCCAAAAACATTGGCCGTTATATCCATGATCGTATGGATGAAGGGTATAAGGCTAAAGACTTTATGGTGTTGACTCGTTACAATGATGGCATCGCTACATATGCTCAGACAATTGAAGACTTTGGTATTGCTGTCAGCGTTAGTGGTGAAATTATTATAGGAGAAACCACTGAGTTTCAAGACTTATTGAGGCTGTTAAGCACGTTTATTGATCCAACCGATCAACTAGCCTTTGTGGCAACGTTAAGAGGTGTTTTCTTCGGAATTAGTGACGATGACCTGTATCAGTGTAAACAAGCAGGCGGAAGATTCTCACTATATAGCAGTATTCCAACTTCTCTAGCAAAATCAACAAAGGACAAGTTTACTATTGCAGTGACAAAGCTATCGGCATATCACAAATGGATCCGAACTCTCCCACCAACAGCTGCTATTGAAAATATTATCGAGGATGTGGGATTTTATCCTTTGCTACTGAAAAATAAACGAGGAAAAAGAGCACACAAAGGTCTATTACAAATTTTAGAAGCAATTCGACAGGCAGAATCAACTGGTAATACAACTTACAAAGCTATTTGTGAGCTGTTCTCAGAAATGGTAATGGAAAAAACTGTCGTAGCCAATCTAGAGGAAGAAGCGGATGCCGTTCGAGTAATGAATGTTCATAAAGCAAAAGGTCTTGAGGCACCAATTGTTTTTCTTGCCCATCCGATTAAACAAGTCAAACCGGATTCGTTTTTATCGCAGCATATTAAGCGTGAAGACGATCACTCAAAAGGTTATTTTTCTTTTTCAGTAAAAAAAGGTTTTCAACAAAAGACACTTGCTCTCCCTTTAGACTGGGAATCGCTCAAACAAGAAGAGCTTCGCTATTTAACAGAAGAAGAGACACGCATCTTGTATGTTGCTGCAACACGAGCCGAAAAAGCATTAATTATTAGTTCTAGCGCAAAAAATGATAACAAAAACCCATGGAGTCAGCTGTTCGAAATTGAAACAATCGAACAAATCGAGCTTCCTGCAGAAGAGATTGCAAATACTGGAAAGCAGGACCAAGTAATTAGTTTTGAATCTTATCAAGAACAGACAAGAAATCGTTTGGCCTGGTTAGAAAAAAGTAAGCAGAATACGTATGACACTTGGAGCCCTACCGAGGATAAATCCTACGATGATGTGTTAACTATTGAAAGAGAAGCTGGTGGTGGAAAGGAGTGGGGGACAGTAATTCATGATGTACTGGAACAAGTAGTACAGGGTGAAGATGTTACTCACTATGTTAGGAATAAGCTGACAAATCACAACTTACCACATGAACGTCAAACTGGAGTTCTAGAGTACATCCGATTATTTAAAGCATCCGATATTTGGGAAAAACTTCAATCAGCAGATGAAATACTTACAGAGGTACCATTCAGCTTGAAGTTAAATGCGGGTGATCAACTGTATTCCTTATTAAAAAGAGAAAATGGTCAGCAAACAATCTATGTAAAAGGCGTGATCGATTTAATCTACAGATTTCAGGGTGAGTGGACTATTGTTGATTATAAAACTGATCGTGTTAAAAAAGAGGATGATTTGAACCTATTAAGAGATTTTTATCGTGATCAAATCATTTTCTATCAGCATGCCTGGGAGTATATGACGGGGGAAAAGGTTAAGGATGTAAGGTTGTTCTTCTTTTCAGAACACATAAAGATAAGTTGAAAGCAATAGTGATAATTTTAAAGACTAGCGGGGGAAAATTCTTCTCCACTAGTCTTTTTGAACATTAATTCAGATCTAAATTGGTAATTTAGTCAATCTTCAAAATGATCTTGCCAATATTTTGGTTACTTTCCATCCGGGTGTGTGCCTTTTGTACATCCCCAAAAGAGTATATTTTATCCACAATTGGCTTTAGCTTATTTTGCTCAAACAGTGGCATAGCTTTTTGGACAAAGGCTTTTGTAAGTTCGGCTTTATAGTCGTCTGTTCTTGGAGTGAGTAACGTACCCTTCAATTGGATTCTCTTTGCCATTAGCTCCATTAGATTAATGTTCTTCAACTGTGAACCACCTAAAAGACCAATTAATATCCAACGGCCGTCAGTTTTAATGCTAGCTAGATTTTTGTTGAAATATGAGGCACCGATAAAATCAAGAATTAACTCAACCCCTTGATTATTGGTAGCTTTTAATACTTCTTCTTCAAAAGATTGCTCCTTGTAGTTTATTCCTATATCTGCGCCAAGCGATTGGCAAAAATTTAATTTCTCTTGTGATCCTGCAGTTGTAATTACTTTTGCATCTGCTAATTGTTTAGCTAGCTGAATCGCGGCGGTTCCGACTCCACTACCACCGGCATGAACGAGCACCGTTTCATTTTTATGTAAATCACCGAGCCAAAATAATGTTTGAAAAGCAGTTAGGAATACTTCTGGAATAGCTGCAGCCTCATCAAAGGAAAGCTTATCAGGAATTATCATTGCTCGGTTAGCAGGCATGACAGCGTACTCGGCATAACCGCCACCATTAACAAGTCCCATTACGCGTGTTCCGACTTCAGTGGTTGTATTAGAGCCTGATTCCTCTACTATCCCTGCCACTTCAACACCTAATATTGGATTGTGTAGATAACTCGGTCCTCTCTTTCGACTAATAATGTCAGTTCTGTTAATGGCAGCCGATTTGACCCTGATTAATAGTTCATCTTGCTTTATCTCCGGTTTAGATTGCTCACTCATCTTCAATTGCTCTGCTCCGCCGGGTTGTTTTACAACAATAGCTTTCATGCTCATCCTCCTAAGTGGATAACTAATATTGATGATTTCTCATATAAAAATCTGAAACTAATACCAAGCTCGGTTTGATGGAATAACTTCTTTGGCTAACATGCCGTACAAATAAAGCCCCATCATATCCTTGGTAAGCTCATATAGTTGATCTGGGGTAAATCGTACATCACCTGAATCATCTCTAGTTTGCCAGTCATATCGGATGATGTCATTTTTCTTGCCTAGGTATCGTACCTTCATATGATATTGCTTATATATTGTTTGTTTAACGGCGTTTAGATCATCTTGTGCAGATTGGATGGCGGTATCTAGTTTATCCAGATATGGGACATTCGCGCTAAACGGACCATTCTCAAAGGTTTGAATGTCTTTTTTAAACAGTTTTAATACATAGGGTAGAACGATGTAGGCGTAAAGTGTCTTTTCTATCTGTTCATCCACTTGAATCATCACCTTTTTATTCATATTATATTACGAACGTTTGTTTGTATGCAATACTTTTAAAAAGGTAATAATTGTGAACAAAAATAAAAAAGCCCAACTATATGAGAGTAGGGCTTGTCATTTATATTATTTAGACAACATCTTTAATCTCTGATAATCTTTTTCGAGATAAGTCATAGTCTGCGCCTATATTAGTTAAGAAATTAAAGATAGGATCTTCGGAGAAATTAGCTTTTAATAAGTAGTATACTTTTGGTTTTTCGTGCTTTAAAACGGTCATGATTTCAGAAGTTGGTAAATCCATTGATGTTGTTCTAATCCTCAAAAAATTCCTTAAATAGTTCTTAAACGGGATGATGGCTGTAAAGTTATCAGGCTGATTACTAATTAATTTTTCGAAATTTATTAGTGCAACTTTTAACTCAGGTTCTTTCATAATAAAACCTCCTTTTATACTTTAAATGCGCCTAATAAAACACCTAAATATAAAGGAAAATTTTATGTAGGCAACTGGCTGGCATAGATTTACTTTAGCCCCTATAGTTTTGCGTCCTTGTTTTTCAACAAGTTTGCCATTTCTATTGTTTAATTATAGCATAAATGGAAGGAAATTGTCGGATAAAATGCAAACGTAGGGCTTTTAACTTCCTTTAGGAGACTAAAGTGAAAGTGATAAGGCACCTATAATAGTTGTTGGTTTAAAGGGAATAAATAATAAATAGGAAAACTAGTTGGACGAGGTGTTGCGAGTATGGGACAATGTGACAACACTGAAAAAAATAAATTCTATGTAGGCAAAATTATATCTCAAATCATTAGAATCATGGTAAAATAGACGAGTAGTACATCTTGAATTGGAGGCAAAGGAATGGGCAAAAGAGTTTTTCTTTTTATTTTAACAAACATTCTAGTCATGACAACGATAGTAATTGTTTGGTCGTTAATCACAACTTATACTGGTATTAGTGGTACTTTTGAAACTGGAGGTCCTGGTCTAGGGATCGATTATGTTTCATTGATGGTATTTAGCATACTCGTCGGTTTTATAGGCTCATTCTTCTCACTTGCAATATCACGTTGGGTTGCTAAGAAAATGATGAAGGTTAAGGTCCTTGATCCGGACGGTTCATTATCAGCACATGAACGTGCCGTAGTGGAAAAGGTTCACCGATTCTCACGTGCAGCTGGTTTAGTTCACATGCCAGAGGTTGGAATTTATCAGTCTAATGAGGTAAACGCATTTGCTACTGGACCTTCAAAAAAACGGTCACTTGTAGCTGTTTCAGTAGGATTATTAAATAACTTGGATGATGATGCAGTGGAAGGTGTCATTGCCCATGAAGTTGCACACGTTGCCAATGGTGACATGGTTACGATGACATTGTTGCAAGGTATCGTCAACACGTTTGTTGTATTCTTCTCGAGAATTGCAGCGATTATCGCTTCAAGATTTGTTCGTGAAGAAATGAGATTTGTTGTCCAATTTGCTGCGATAATTATTTTCCAGATTTTATTCTCGATCCTTGGGAGTATTGTCGTCAGTGCTTACTCGCGTCATCGTGAATATCATGCCGACCGTGGAGGTGGCGACTTAGCTGGACGTGACAAAATGGCGCATGCACTGCGCTCACTGAAAAATCATGTTGAACGTGCTAAAGTCAAAGATCACACCGATGATTCAGCAATTCAAACAATGAAGATTAATGGAAGAGGTGGAATGATGTCACTCTTTTCATCACACCCCGACTTAGATGACAGAATTGCACGCTTAGAACAACGTTAAATCTTAAAAACAGCTACTCTTTCAATAGAGTAGCTGTTTTATTTAGTTAGAAAGTCAAATTCATCACTAGCATAAAATCACAATTCAAAAAAGCTACTAATTCCAAAATTAAAATAGTTGTCGAAAATTACTCTGCTGAGCACTAAAAAATATGTTGATTATTAGATAATCGATGATTATATTAAAAATAGATACATAAGGGCAGATATACATGTTTTCTCAAGAGGGAGCTAATTAATAGTTTATATTACACCTCAGGAGTTTTAGTACCAGACTATTGACCTTTGTAAAACGAACTAATTGGGGGAGAAACATTGATTAAACAAAATAGTGAGAGCTTTTTAACTGGAACAAATGTAGTCCTAAGAAAGATTACCAAAGAGGATTATTTGAATTTTTCACGGATTGAAGATGTAATGGAAAGTCGACTTCTAATGAACGATGGAATTCCATTTCCGCCGACAGAAGAAGATCATCAAAAGTTTCTCGGTGAACTAAGCGCAGACAAGGATGATTATATGTTTGCCATCGAAACAATTGAGGATAGGCAATTTATTGGTACGGTTGCTGTCTACCTTGTTAACTGGAAAAACGGTTCATGTAATGTTGGGATTTCAATTGGTACAGAATTTCAAGGACGTGGTCATGGTACCGATGCGATGAATACGTTACTCGATTTCATTTTTAATTACATGAACATTAATAAGGTAAAACTACAAGTTTTTTCTTTTAACAAAGCAGCTATTCGATCTTATCAAAAGTGTGGTTTTACACTTGAAGGTACTCTTCGTGAGGAACTTTTCCGCTTTGGAGAATTTCATGATATTTTTATAATGGGAATTTTAAGAAAAGATTGGGTTAATAAAAAACTGAATTGATCCACGAGACAATTAAGTCGTACTTTTATTTGATTTGAATTGGGCAAAATGGGGGGGCAGTTTCAAAAGAATCAGAACAAATTGTCTAGGGGGATACTATGGTAAAGACAATTAGCGAAAACTGGGATTTAAAATCACTTTATTCGAAAACAGGTTTAAATACGATTGAAGGAAAGATACAAGAGCTAAGCGGAATGATGTCGAGGGTTAGTGAATCCATTGATACACTTGATATGGATAAATCTTCTTTACATAAAGAATTAGTTAACTTTTTGCAAGATATGCAACAGGTGATGAGTGGTTGGCTAGAAATTGATGAGTATTTAATTTGTTTGCACTCAGAAGACGTGGAGAATGATTTAGCATCACAATTGTTGGAGGAAAGTGCCTTATTAAAGCAAAAGTTACAATCAATCCAAATCAAGTTAGATCAACTGTTAATAAGTATTCCGGAAAGTGGTTGGAGCTTATTTATCTTACAAGAGGAGGTCTCGTCTTATCGTTTTTATTTAGAAGAACGTAGGCGATTGGCACAAGACAAACTATCCTCAGATACTGAACAGCTAATTAATCAACTGTCTGTCAATGGCTTTGGGGGGTGGGAGCAGCTCTATCAGCAGTTGGTTTCGAATTTAAAGGTTCCTATTAAGAAGGATGGACAGGAAAAAAATGTTTCGATTGGAGAAGCTTTAGATAAGGCAATGAACTCTACTGATCGATCTATACGTCAGGAGACAGTCAAATCAATTAATGAAGTTTGTAGGAATAACGCAGATATTTTCGCTTCCGTACTCAACAGAATTGCTGGCTTTCGTCTAGATATCTATAAAAATCGAGGCTGGACGAATATCCTAAAAGAAGTATTGGACACTAACAGAATCCAAGAAACAACATTACATACAATGGTTGCCACAATTAACCAACACCGTGATCTATCAAGGCGATTTATAGAAAGGAAAGCCCAACTAGAAAAAATTGACAAGGCATCTTGGTATGATACATATTCTCCAACTTTTAGAACTAAAGCAAAGGTCAGCTACAATGAAGCCGTCGAAATTATAGTTAAGCAATTTTTTCAGTTTAGTGACAAGTTAGGCAAGTTTGCAGAGCGAGCCTTTAACGAGGGATGGATCGAAGTAGAAGATCGAGACGATAAAGCAATGGGAGGGTTTTGTGCCTCTATGCCGGTAGCAAAGGAGAGTCGTGTCTTTCTTACTTTCCGTGGTAATTATCAGGATGTTGTCACAATTGCTCATGAATTAGGGCATGCATATCACAATTACATTTTGCATGAAGAACCGGCTTTTGCCCAGGAAAAAGGCACCAGTGTTGCTGAGACAGCTTCAACTTTTATGGAAAATTTAGTTTTAGACGCAGTCATAGATCAAGCGACAGATAAAGACGAAAAACTAGCATTACTAGAAATGAAAATTTCAAGCGGATTAAAGTACCTTGGCATGGTACCAAATATGTTTCAATTTGAGCTAGATTTTTATCGAAAAAGACAAAAAGGATTAGTGACTGCTGACGAATTGGTTAACGTAATGGAAAGGGTAGAAAGGGATTTATATGGAAATACGATTGATGAGGTTAATCCTTATATGTGGATGGTCATTGGTCATTTTTACAGTACGGAGCAGGCATTCTACAATATACCTTACACAATCGGCTACTTATTCAGCAATGGAATTTATTCATTATCTAAGCAAAATGGCAGTAAATTCTCCGAACAGTACGACGAGTTATTGAAAAATTCCGGAAAAATGACTGTCGAACAGTTAGCCGAAACGTATTTAGATCAGGACTTAACAAACCGTAAATATTGGGATGACTCAATCAAACCAATCAGGGATGCAGTTGAACAATATCTTAAATTAACAGAGGATATCACCTAATGAACTTCGGTTTGTTAGGTTTTTTCTTGTAGTTAATTAAATAGAAATGATGTTAGGAAAAGTTCATCATTGTGATACAATCGTACTATTGGAATTTAGAAAATCGATAATATTACTACATAAACAAGCCCTTTAAACAAATGAGCCTCAGGAAGGGGCAAGCATGTGAATATAAAAATTAATCAAAAAATAATAAAAGAATTGTGTGGGACAGTTTCCTTTAAAAAGGGTGATGCTTTTTACCGTGCTAACAAAGTAATAGTTGAAAGCTACAATACGGATGTTTGTGAAGCTACGGTGAAAGGAAAAGAAGATGTCCATGTTACGATTGAAACAAACGGAAATGATGATTTTCGCACAACATGTAGCTGCCCTACATTAGAGGGTTTTCAAAAAGATTGTCAGCATATTGCAGCGGTTTTAATAGCGATAAATGAACAACAGCGTCACGGTGCACTCCAAATTAACTCCAATCAGTCCGATTCTATAACTAACCAGGAACTGACCAACGGATTGCTAACTCTTTTCAATGAGCCACAGAAACGCTCAAGCGGTTATCAGCTTCACTTTGAAAACAGGCAAGTAATTGATGCTGTTTTTACATGTGTACCTGTAACGATAGGTGAAGCGAAGCAATTACTCGGAACGAAAGTTAAGATTGGTTCAGTTGATGTGGCAAATATCCGTCAATTTTTGGAGCAAGTGAAAGGAGGAAACCCTAGTAAAATTTCAAAAACATTCACTTATAACGGAAATCTTCATTGCTTCAACAAAGAAACTGATGCTGTTATTCAACAGCTTATCGAAGTCGCTCATGACGAAAAAATATATATTGATACATTACCATATAATTCAGACGCTAAAGTTAGTGATGACTTGTTACTCATACCGCCATCCTCTTGGGAAAAACTTCTTCCTTTATTTGAAAAGACTTCTCATGTCAAGCTAGCGTATGAAGGTTATACGTTTAATGGTCTTCATTTAACAGAAGAGGTACTACCTTTACGGTTTGATTTTGTAGAAATAAAAGGACAAGGTTATCAACTGCATGTTGAGGGATTGGCCCAGATGATAGTACTTGACTCCTATCGGTCAGTATTATATCAAGGCAAAATAAATAAGCTAGATAATCAAGATTGTAAACGTCTGATCGAATTAAAAAGAATGATCGATGCTTCAGGAACGAAGCAAATTGCGATCCCTAAGGAACAGGTTGACTTTTTTCTGGAAAAGGTCGTTCCCGGATTGAAGCAGCTAGGTGATGTACGAATAGCAAAAGAACTTCAAAAAGGATTTATGAAGACACCACTAATTGCCAAGTTGTACCTTGATCGAGTAAAAAATAGATTGCTTGCAGGTTTGGATTTTCATTATGGAACTATCATAATTAATCCTTTGGAAACTCGAGAACTTAAGCTAGATGCCTTGATCATAAGGGATATTGAGAAAGAGGAAGAGATTCAGAAGCTGATGGAGGATAGTTTGTTTGCTAAAACAGATAGCGGTTATTTCCTACATAATGAAGAACTCGAGTATCAATTTTTACACCATATCGTTCCAACTCTAAGTAAGCATGTACAAATATATACGACCACAGCAATAAGAAATCGGATTGTAAAAGACAAAGCGCGTCCGATGATTAGAGTAAGGGTCCAAAAGGAACGAACCAATTGGTTAGAATTCAAATTTGAAATCGATGGGATCCCTCAGGAACAAATAAGAGAGATCCTAGTTGCCCTTGAGGAAAAAAGAAAATATTATCGATTACGTAACGGCGCGCTACTGTCGCTTGAAACAAAAGAATTTAAAGAAATTAATCGTTTTCTTCATACTGTTCCGGGTCAGAAACAAGATTTGGAAAATGGTCTTAATTTACCGATGGCTCAGAGTTTACAGTTACTTGATTCAGTAGATACTAGCAATACACTTATGGTAGAAGAGTCGTTTCGTCATTTTTTGAAAACAATACAGGATCCAGGAAGCTTGGAGTTCGAGATCCCTAAAAGTCTAGCGCCACTATTACGAGACTATCAGAAACACGGCTATAAATGGATGAAAACACTTGCTAGCTACGGATTTGGAGGAATACTTGCCGATGATATGGGGCTAGGAAAAACGTTACAAAGCATTACATTTATTTTGTCCGAGCTTCCAATTATCCGTGAAAAAAGCCTTCCGGTACTGATTGTTTGTCCGTCATCTGTCACCTACAACTGGCTTAGTGAAATCATTAAGTTTGCCCCAGAGATAGAGGCTGTGATCATGGATGGCACTCAAGAAGAAAGGTCTATATTGCAAAAAAATATAACTGATAAAGACGTTGTAATTACCTCCTATCCGTTGTTGCGCAAGGATACTCAGTGGTACGAGAAACAGTTATTTCATACCGTGTTTTTTGATGAAGCACAAGCATTTAAAAATCCAGTTACACAAACAGCGCGAGCGGTGAAAAGAATACAGGCGGACCATCGCTTTGCTCTCACAGGTACACCGGTAGAAAACGCATTAGAGGAGCTTTGGTCAATCTTTCACGTTGTATTTCCCGAGTTGTTCCTTGGCTTGAAGGATTATAGTAACCTTTCGAGGAAGGCAATTGCCCGAAGAATTCGCCCATTTTTGCTACGTCGAATGAAAAAGGATGTACTTTTAGAGCTTCCTAAAAAAATAGAGTCACAGGAATCAATCGAGTTACTACCCGAGCAGAAAAAGCTATATGCTGCCTATTTGGCTAAGCTCAGGCACGACACATGGAAGCACCTAGATAGGGATACCCTTGGGAAAAACCGAATTAGAATACTAGCTGGTTTAACTAGGCTACGCCAAATTTGTTGTCATCCAAGTTTATTTGTCGATGATTATAAGGGGAGTTCGGCTAAATTTGAACAACTTTTAAGAATTGTAGAGGAATCAAAGCTAGCGGGCAGAAGGGTATTGGTTTTCTCGCAATTCACAAAAATGCTTGACCTGATTGGGAGAGAACTTGTGGTAAAAGGAGTTCCATTTTTTTATCTTGATGGACAAACTCCATCAGAGGAAAGAGTAGAAATCTGCAATCGATTTAATTTAGGTGAAAGAGACCTATTCTTAATCTCTTTGAAGGCCGGTGGTACAGGCCTTAATCTGACTGGTGCTGACACTGTAATAATGTATGATAGCTGGTGGAATCCTGCTGTCGAGGAGCAAGCGGCTGATCGAGCCTATCGAATCGGTCAGCTTCATTCAGTCCAGGTTATCAAATTAGTTGCCCGTGGCACAATCGAAGAAAAGATGAATGAACTTCAGGAGAAAAAGAGAAATCTAATTGGTGAAATCATAGATACTGAAGAGAAAGCATCATCTGCGCTTACAGAAGATGATATTCGGGAGATACTGATGTTAAACAAATAAACTTTGTTTACCAAATGGAATGGTAATTTAAACAATAGTTAGGATGAAAACAATGAAGAATGAGGTTCAGTTACAGATTAAAGATAAGTTTGCTACGAAATATAAGTCTGGTTTCCCAAACATTATTAAAGAGTCAATTATAAACATCGAAACGTTAACAAAAGAAGGATCAATCGTACGACTAGTTGACGAGAAGAATAACTTTCTAGGCAGAGGTTATTATGGTAGACAGAACAAAGGCTATGGTTGGGTACTAACCCAGAAGGAAATACAACCAATCGACCAACAGTTCTTTGATAATAAAATGAGTACCGCACTAGATCAACGTGGATCATTTTATCAAGACAAAGATACTACAGCTTTCCGTCTGTTTAATGGAGAAGGTGATGGAATCGGCGGCCTGACAATTGACTATTATGCTGGTTATTATGTGATCAATTGGTATAGCCAAGGAATCTATCAGTTCAAGGATTTGATTATTGAGGCACTAAAAAACTTAGTGGAATTTAAAGGGATCTATCAGAAAAAAAGATTTGATACAGGTGGAAAATATATCGAAGAGGATGATTTTGTAGCCGGAGAACGAGGAGAATTTCCAATCATCATTAAAGAAAATGGTGTGAATTTTGCTGTTTATCTAAATGAGGGTCCGATGACAGGGATATTCCTAGATCAAAGACAGGTTAGAAAAACAATTAGAGACAGGTATGCACAAGGGAAAACAGTCTTAAATACTTTCTCTTATACTGGTGCCTTTTCCGTGTTTGCTGCTCTTGGTGGAGCAAAGAAAACTACTAGCGTTGATCTCGCCAATCGAAGTTTACCGAAAACAATCGAGCAATTTCAAGTAAACAGTATCGATGAGAAGGAACAGGATATTAAAGTAATGGATGTCTTTAACTACTTTAAGTATGCAGTTAGAAATAAGCTTACTTTTGATATGGTTATCCTGGATCCACCTAGCTTTGCCAGATCTAAAAAGCATACATTTAGTGCAGCTAAGGATTATGTCAGCTTACTTAAGGAAGCAATTGCAATTACAGACGATCAAGGATTGATAGTTGCTTCTACCAATTTCAGTGGCTTTGATATGGACAAGTTTAAAGGTTTTATTGATAAAGCCTTCAAGGAATCAAAAGGGAAGTATAAGATTGTTGAAACGTTCTCATTACCAGACGATTTCAAAACAATTAAGCAGTATAAACAAGGGGATTATCTTAAGGTTGTTTTTATTAGAAAAGTTAAATAAGATATGACTTTAACTAAGCTTTTTAAAAATGTGGAGTCACCAAACTAATGCCAGGAACACAATCTAGGCGAATGACAGTGATTGTGTTCCTGGCGTTTTTTGTAGAATATAAAATACTTAAGTACAGAGGTAATCCTTCAATTTATATGGAATAATAAAACTATGAAAACTAAAGAAAGGAGGAGTAGGTATGAGCAAATTTGGATTATACGGAAAAATTAATGCGGTTGAAGGAGAACGTGACAAATTAGTAGAGATTCTTTTAGACGCGGCCAAATCGATGGAACAATTAGATGACTGTGAGTTATATGTTGTAAGCATATCTGATAGCGATCCTGATGGTGTCTTTGTTTATGAGGTTTGGAATAATGAAGAAGCTCATCAAGCCTCTCTATCACTCGATGTTACTCAAACCTTAATTGAACGCGCAAAGCCAATAATGGCTGGAATGGATAGAATTAGTACACTAATCCCAATGGGAGGAAAAGGTGTCGTAACTCAATGACGAACCCTCCATCAGTTTATTGAAAAACAGTTTAAATTAAACCAGTACCTTGTAACAAGGTACTGGTTATTGCACAGCCATCATTGATATTTTTTCACGGTTTCCTGTAGTTTTAATGCTAAACCAACTTTACCCTCCACTTTCAGCTTACCGGTCATAAATGCCATTGTTGTATTAAGATCGTCCTTTAGCAGTTTTGAGAAGCTTTCATCTGAAAGAATTAATGTTACCTCTGCTTGGTCAGAAAACCCTTCCCGTACTTCTACTTGACCATCCTTTACTACGATTTGTATCGGACCGCTTTCTTCTAAGTTAATTTGATATATACGATTTTTCTCGTCCTTGATGTGCTCGGGGTAAGCATTCATCTTATCAACTAACGCCATTAATTGTTCTTTTACTGCCATCGTTGTACCTCCATCCTTAAATGAAAAATTACTATAGTAGATATTCCATGTCGAGAATGTGAAGTCCTGCAAAAAATAACTATTTGTGTCGATAAAGTTGGGTTAAGGTAGGTTTTTTATAACCCTTTGTATCCACACTTTCAAATAAGAGTGAGATTTTCTCGGTATAAATACTTCGTTTCATTTTTGAAAAGGTTTGGTTGGAATTAAACTGAAGAGGGGTATTTCCCTAATTCTAAGTGTCCAAGACAGTCAAACTATTCTATTATTTGTAATTCTTTAGGAAATTTGGTCAATGTTTCAAATCCATCAGCTGTAATAAGAACATCATCTTCTATTCTTACCCCGCCTGTTCCAGGAAGATAAATACCTGGTTCTATCGTAAATACCATTCCTTCTTTTAACAATCCATCATTTAAGTGATTCATCGAAGGGAATTCATGAACATTTATTCCCATTCCATGTCCGATACGATGGGGGAAATAGTCACCATAGCCTGATTCGGTAATAATATCTCGAGCAACCTTGTCTAAGTCTCCGATTCGCATACCTGGTTTGCAAGCTTTTAAGGAAGCAAGCTCTGCTCTTAATACTGTCTGATAGATTTTTTTTTGCTTGTCTGAGACTGATTTATAGGCTACTGTTCTGGTTATATCGGAACAGTAGCCTTCAAGTACAACGCCTAAATCGAATAATACCATGTCACCAGCTTTTAGTTTTCGCTCACCTGGATTTCCGTGTGGGTCCCCAGATTTTTCACCGAATAAAACCATGGTTGAAAATGCCATTTCACGGATTCCTTTTTTCTTTAACTCATATTCGATTTTCGCTAGTACTTCCATTTCACTGATACCTTCTACAAGTGCATCAATACCCATCTGTACACCGAAATCAGCCATTTTTGTAGCGCGACGAATGACTGAAACTTCAGCATCATCCTTTACAACCCGCATTTCGTTTAATTTATCTTCTACGGAAACTAATTTTACCTTAGGAAAAAGGTTTAAAAGTGCTTCACTACGACTATAGGAAAGCATTTCTTTTTCGATGGCTACTGTATCTGCTTTAGTTAGATTTCTTTCATTAAATGAGTTTCTAATAAGTTCCCATGGGTCTTCGTGGTCGGAGTATCCTATGATTTTGTGTTTCCAGCCTGAATCCTGCAATTGCCCTACCTCCATTGTTGGCAGAACAAACAAGGGCTGTCCTTGCTTAAAGACAAAAATCCCCATTAGACGTTCATGTGGGTCAGTGTAGAAATTTGATAGATAGTAGACATTTTCAATTGAATTTAAAAAAGCTACTTCTATCCTATTTTTATTGAGCCAAGCTGTTACTCTTTCTATACGCTCTTGCATGGTTTTTCACTCCTAGCGAATTAATTACAGTTCTTTTTGTCGGTTATCGAATTAGCACAAAAATTTCCAACGATAATGACCCTTATTAAAGATGACCATTTTAAAATCATATTATAGTACTTACTAGCTATCATACCTTAATTTTGCTCATCTTAAAAAGTTAGTTCAGAGGTTAATTCCTATCTGTACATGAGAAGTTCAGATCAATTGCAACCCAATATGATTTTTTTATTTTTGAATTGAAAGTAGCATTGCTGATATCATTGATGCACTAAAGCAAGAAAATATCTAGCTTAAAACCAAAAAAGGTAACCACTCTCCATAACTTGGAGTTTGGTTACCTTTTAATATTATGGAGATGGTGTTACGTCTAACGCTATGATGCAAATATCGGCCAATTGTTTCGATCAGCAATTTTTTTCATGTCTTGGTCTGGATTGACAACAATTGGGTGCTGTACATAGTTCAATAACGGAATATCGCTTTCGCTATCTGCATAAGCCCAGATATCACTAATGGTGTGATCGGCTAGTATTTCCTGATGTTCAATCCATTCTTGAACTTTCTTTACTTTTTCATCGCCGTTGATTATCTTGCCAATTTCACCGGTACAAAGACCCTTCTCATTATATAGTAGTTCGGTGCTAATTACATGTACGTCCAATTCTAAATCCTTAGTAAAGGCCTTTAAAAAAGGGTTTAGAGCACCAGACAATACAATAATGGTATCACCTTTTTTTTGATGTTCACGTATTTTTAGTACAAGACCCTGATGCACGTCCTGTTTGCCAATATCGACTAGTTCCTGGAAGAATAGATCTAGTTCTGCCCTAGTTTTTCCTTTGAAGGTCCGAGCAAAGGCCTTGAAAAACTGGTGCTTGGAAGCATTTTTCCCTTTGAATGGCATAATAGCAGCTGCTTTTACCAATCCTATAAATAATACTCCCCATTGCTTAACGGCAAATGTGTTTTTACCAACCTCAAACATTACCTTAAAGGAGTTGCCTTGATAAAGTGTACCATCAAAATCTACTGTAACAATTGCCATTTTCTATCACCTCAACTTTTCTAGTTAGTATAAAGTAGATTAGATAAATTGTAAATAAATAGCAAATGTCGAGTTTTGAGGAAAAAAATTATTATTAAGAATGAACAAACATTTAACAAATTATTTTAGTACCTGTTATTAACACTTGGTATTATTCGGTATTTAAAGTATAATAAGGATAATTAGATTCTGGAGGGGATGGGGATAATATGACAAACAAGAAAATTGCATTTGTTACGGATAGTACAGCTTATCTAACTGATGAATTAAGAAATCACCCTGATGTGTACGTTGTGCCAATTGTCGTAATATCAGAAAATAAGGAATACGAAGATGGAGTTGATTTGTCTTCTGAGCAGCTATATGACATTATTCGTAACAATAAAGAGGTTCCCAAAACCTCACAACCATCTGTAGGGAAGTTTGAAGATCTTTATCAGCAACTTAAAAAAAATTACGATCATGCAATAGCAATTCATGTTTCTAATAAGTTAAGTGGTACAATTGCTAGCTCTAGTGCTGGGAAAGATCATGTTGATTTTGATGTGGAAGTTATCGATTCATATTCGATTTCCTATGGAATGTCAGAGCTTATTTATAAGGGACTGTCATTAGTAGAGCAAGATGTAGATGTAAAGGAAATTGCTAATCAGATAAGGGAACGAGTGACTAAATCTAGGAATTTAATTTTGCTTGGTAGCCTAGATCAATTATATAAAGGTGGCAGAATGTCTGGCGCACAATTCTTAGTAGGTAATGTTCTTCAGATCAAACCAATCCTTGTTCTTAATTCGGAGGGGGAGCTAGGAGTCCTTGAGCGAATCCGTTCCGAGAAAAAAGCCACTAATAAGGTAGTAAAACTATTCAAACAATCATGTGATGAAAAAAGTGTAAAAAAAGTAGGTATTATGCACGGAAATGTGTTAGAAAAGGCTATGGAATTAAAGCAGAGAATAGAAAAAGAAATCCCAGACATAGATATTGTTGTTGGAGAAATAAGTTCATCCATAGCTGTCCATGCGGGCGAAGGAACAGTCGCCTTATTTTGGAATGAATCAGATTGAATATATAGTAAACATAGCACCTGATCTCAATAATTGAGGTCGGGTGCTATGTTTATTTGGAAGAGCCTTTGGAGAAAATGAAACAAGACTATAAATTAATAGGACAAAGTATTTTCATAGAAGCACTTTTGATAGTAACCATTTTTCTTTTAATTTAAATGGTAAAAACATTTTTTTAGGAGGTTTATATTGAAAGAAACATGGTATTTCGTTGACTCAGGCTATTGTACACCTGCTTTTAATATGGCTATGGATGAAATCCTCCTTGATTGGCATAGTGACGGCAAAATACCACCAGTCATCCGCTTTTACGGCTGGAGGCCGGCGGGTATTTCTGTTGGTTATTTCCAAAAAGTTAGTGGAAAGATAGATGTGATGGCCGCCGAAAATTATGGAATTAAACTTGTACGTCGACTAACTGGAGGTCGCGCGGTTCTTCATGACCAGGAGCTTACATACAGTGTTCTCGTTTCCGAGGAATATCCAGGCATGCCTCGAACTGTCAAGGAATCCTACAGGCTTATTTCCCGCGGCTTGTTAGAAGGGTTTAAAGAATTGGGTATTGAAGCTGAATTTTCTATTCCTGAAGGGAAACTAGAAACGACGGATTCGGCTGTTTGTTTTGAAGAACCTTCCTGGTATGAGTTGGTTGTTGAAGGAAGAAAGGCTGCTGGTAGTGCTCAGACTCGTAAAAAAGGCGTTATTCTTCAGCACGGTTCTATTCCATTGAATATGGATGAAATAAAACTATTTGATCTGTTTATCTTTCCTAATGATCGGGTTAAAGAACGTGCTAGACAGGCATTTGCAGGCAAGGCAGTCTCGATTAATGAGGTAGTGAACGAACCACGCACCTTTGATGATGTAAAAGGTGCGTTCAAAAAGGGGTTTGAACGGGGATTGAACATTGATTTGGTCCCGTTCAAATTATCAGACCAACAAATGGCAGACGTGATTGATTTATCAGAAACCAAGTATGGAAATGCTGAATGGAACTATTCCCGATAATAAAAGGAGTTGTACAAATGGCAAAGAAATATGAGCATGTAAAAAAACCGGAATGGCTGAAAGTGAAAATTAATACCAACAAGTCCTACAATCGTTTAAAAACCTTAATGCGTGAAAAAAACTTAAACACTGTCTGTGAGGAAGCAAAATGTCCAAATATTCATGAATGTTGGAGTGAACGGCAAACAGCAACATTTATGATACTTGGGGATACGTGCACAAGGGGGTGCCGCTTTTGTGCTGTAAAAACAGGACTTCCTAATGAATTGGATTGGGGTGAGCCAGAGCGTGTAGCTGAATCTGTAGAAATTATGGGTTTAAAGCACGTGGTAGTGACTGCAGTTGCTAGGGATGATTTAAAGGATGGAGGAGCAGCAGTATTTGCTGAAACAGTAAAGGCAATCCGGCGGAAGATGCCAAGTACCACAGTGGAAATTCTTCCCTCTGATATGAAAGGTGACTACCAGAGTTTGTACACACTAATGGAAGGCGATCCGGATATTTTTAATCACAATATAGAGACCGTTCGTCGATTGACCAAAAAAGTACGTGCCATTGCTATGTACGACCGTTCATTACAACTGCTGGAGCGGGTAAAAGAGATCGCGCCTGATACACCAACAAAATCAAGCATTATGGTCGGACTAGGTGAGACAAAAGAAGAAATAATAGAAACAATGGATGATTTACGGGCACATAAGGTTGATATAATGGCAATTGGTCAATATCTTCAACCAACAAAAGCCCATTTGAATGTCGACCGTTATTATCATCCTGATGAATTTACCGAACTAAAAGCAATTGCTTTGTCTAAAGGATTTAAACATTGTGAAGCGGGGCCAATGGTTCGCTCCTCCTATCATGCCGATGAACAGGTAAATGAAAGGTCCGCTCAGCGACGGATCAATTATATGAAGGGGTATGAATCCCAAGGTGAAAGACTCGAAAAATTTGATTTTTAATTGTACAGCAATCACATTAGAGGTAGACTAAAAAAAATTGGTCTATCTCTTTTTCGTGGGGGGTTAAATCACCCCCCACGTGATTATCAATCAAAATGATGGAGGGGAAAGGTAGCAGTTGAGGCAGTGATTCATTATTCTGTGCCTCTTGAACGAATAGAGTGCCAGGACTTAGCCATACAATTAAAGGATTCACCCTAGCACTTGTAGAAGAAGTGATTTGGTACTACATTTGTGATTGGTATGCATATGCTAATGGAGTATTTTTATAATAAGATTTACCAAGGCGATAATAGTGATCAACAATATTTTGATTCAAATTTCTAAATTTTTCTGGTACGGTTGGAAGATTGTCAGCATCTTCTTGTTTCCAAACTGATTGTCCAGGGGCAACGAAGCGATTATCACCGATGTTAACTCCGTTTGTTATGGTTGCACCGTGCATAATAACACAATCTCGACCAATCACAGCATCGTAAATATTTCCATGTTGACCAACAAATGTGTTACGTCCAATAAATAATGGTCCATGGACGCATGCATGGTGGAGAACGCTGATTTCTCCTTCTAAATAAACTCCCCATTTGTTTCCGTTAATTTTCACATGCTCTCTACCTGGGTGAACGTGCATTAATACATTGTCTTGTATGTTTGTATAAGGACCAACATAATATGGATAACCCGAATCTGCGCGTAATAGATTTTTAAACCCGACAAACACATCATCAGAAATTGTAATATTCCCAATAATCATTGAATCTGTTCCAATCACCGCTTTAGGACTAATAGTGGGATAGCTTATACTAGTAACCTCTTCAACAGGAGGATTTTGATAAACAATAGGATAGCCGCTCATAATTCCAACTCCTTATTTCTATAATTAAAAATAATATATGTTAGGCGTTGGCCTAACGTTACAAGTGAAAACGGAGAGGTTAAAAAACGTAATGATAACTAAATTTAAAGAGGTGTAAAGATGAATTCGTTTGATTGGCATAAAGAAGCAAAGGAACAATGGGATCAGAAAACAAATTTTTGGAATCAAAGCAGTCAAGGAATGTGGGAAACAGGAAGTCGGAAAACAATCATACCTTTTGTTAAAAAACATATACCACACGGAAGCTACATTGCCGACTTGGGATGTGGTGATGGCTATGGTTCTTATAAGTTATTGCAAGCGGGATATCGCGTTGTCGGTTTAGATTTATCAGAAGAAATGATTGAAAGGGCAAAAAGTAAACAGGGGAATGAGGAAATAACATTTACCGTGGGTGATTTAACAAATTTGCCGTTTGATAATGAAGTTTTTTCGGGATTAATGGCGATTAATTCAATAGAATGGACAGAACACCCGCTAAAAGCACTGAATGAGATGAAAAGAGTAGTAAAAAAGGATCATTTGTTATGCTTAGGGTTACTTGGCCCAACTGCAGCACCACGAGCCAATAGTTATCAACGTCTTTATGGTAATTCAGTCATATGCAATACCCTGATGCCATGGGAATTTGAACAATTGGCACAGGAAAATGGGTGGGAGGTCGTTGGTGGAAGGGGCATTTATAAGCAGGGGGTTAGTGAAAAGGAGATATCCCATTTATCAATTGACCTTAAACAAGCACTTACATTTATGTGGCTGTTTATATTGCGAAAATTATGAGTTAGTTATATTGTAAAGAAATACCATAATAAAATGTTAATTACCAAATTCATTCATCCGTTATCATATCCTCTATAGTTTAATCAGAATGTAATTTATGAAAAACAGAACAAAAGGAGTGCTTTTCATTGTTCCTGAACGAAATTAAAAACCTTCAATTTTATAGTCAGCTTTCTCTAAAGCATGTGGAAGACCGACTTCTTATTACTGCAGATTTTCCTAGAGAATTTTGCGTTGATAATCACTTGATCCAACCATTTCTCTATGTGACATTATATGTTCGTGGTGAAGTCAGGATAAAAATCATTGATGAAGGTACAGCAAAAATCTATACTCCAACTAAAAAAGAAATTGAGCCCACCACTTATAAACAAATTATTCAATTTGCAATGAAACACTCTAAACAATTCAATAATATATCTGTTAATTATTTACTTTAGAAATTCGGAGCTTCCTGAATTGATTTAATTCTACGACACTAAAAAAATGAGAAACTCGGATTGATAAAGAAAAAGCTAAGCAGTAAGAGCCTTGCTTCACATCCTTGAGATGTGATGCAAGGCTCTTTTGTGCTAATACAAAAAACAGCCCTTGTACTAAGGTACAAGAGCTATTGAGTCATTTTAAAAAATTACCCTACATTAAGTCGTAAACAGATTCTTCAAAATAGAGCCAGTGGAAATACTCAATTTGTTCATCCGACATAGAAACAATTTCTTTTTCATCGAATTTGTGTTTGTCTAGCAAGTGCTCCACTTTGTAGTTTCTTTCAATTTGGCTCATAATAAATCCTCCTAATAAACCTTCCATAAAAGAAGTGTTTATTTATTGTTGACGCTTTCTTTTCTTCTTGGTTTTATTATACATCTCATTATGAGATTAAACAAATATCATTTTGAGATGGATGTATCGCGAAGTGATATTAATTTGTGATTCAAGGTTATAAAACCTCAAAAATAGGGTGTTGTGTAGGTTATAATGGAACAAACACTGCAGTTGAGAGTTTCCGTTGATTTTAGAAACTGTCATTAGGAGGCAAAGGAATGCGAAGTACTATTGTAAATGGGATCATGGGACTATGTGTGGCAGATGCTTTGGGTGTTCCAGTTGAATTTATAGATAGAGAATCGTTACAAAGGAATCCTGTGGTTGATATGCGGTCATATGGTACCTATAATCAACCTGCAGGAACATGGTCTGACGATACAAGCATGACACTATGCCTATTAGATAGCTTGTCCAACGGCCTTGATTACGAGGATATCATGATTAATTTTCATAAATGGTTGAATGAAGGTGCCTACACCCCGCATGGAGAGGTCTTTGACATTGGTATCTCAACCAAAAAAGCCTTGGAAAGATTTTCAAAAGGAATTCCTCCCTTAGAATGTGGTGGTATGACCGAAAATGACAATGGCAACGGATCATTGATGAGAATTCTTCCAATCGTATTTTATCTACAGTTTAACTACAGGTCTGAAGAAATGGCCAAAGCTGAAGTGTTTCATCTTATTCATGACATTTCAACACTCACACACGCTCACAAACGGAGTCAGATTGCCTGCGCTATTTATGTTTCAATTGCTTCTAATCTAGTTTATGGGATGAGTAAAGAAGTAGCTGTCAGTAACAGCATTCACACAGCATTCGATTACTATAAAAATGATCTAGAGTTTACCAATGAACTGAACCATTTTAAGAGGATAAAAAGTCGGTGCTTTGAACAACTTCCAGAAAGCCAAATAAAAAGCAGTGGTTATGTAGTCGACACACTTGAAGCCGCAATCTGGTGCCTTCTTTCAACCAATAGCTATAAGGACTGTGTTCTTAAGGCTGTAAATTTAGGAGAGGATACGGACACTGTAGCAGCGGTTGTGGGAGGGTTAGCAGGAATTTTTTATGGACTAGATAGCATACCAAAACAGTGGCTAACTACGTTAGTTAAGCGTGAATATATTGAGGGACTATGTGATAAACTTAAGGTCTCATTTGTAGAGTAAGTATAGAAAAAACAGTTTCAAACATTCTTAGAAAAGATTCGTCAATTGAGGTGACACAAATGTATAAAACAATTGGACTATTAGCTCATGTAGATGCTGGGAAGACCACTTTTTCTGAGCAGTTACTTTACCATACAAAAAGCATTAAACATAGAGGAAGAGTAGATCATAAGGACGCTTTCTTAGATAGCCATGAAATAGAAAGAGAAAGGGGAATTACTGTATTTGCTGATCAAGCAAAAATTGGCTATAAAGGCTCCACCTATTATGTCATCGATACTCCGGGACACGTCGATTTTTCTCCAGAAATGGAGCGAGCTATTCAAGTAATGGACTATGCGATTGTCATAATCAGTGCAGTGGAAGGAGTCGAAGGTCATACTGAAACTGTCTGGCAGATTTTACAAAAACATAGCGTGCCTACTTTTTTCTTTATCAACAAAACAGATCGTATTGGTGCTAGTGTTGATCGAGTCCTAAAAGAGATACATGAAAATATAACCGAGGACGTTTATGATTTTGCGGAATCGTTTAATCAAGGGGAGTTGGACAAAGGTCTGACCGAATTTATTGCTGAAAGAAGTGAAGTTCTTTTAGAGCGATATATGGAGGTAGGTTTTGATAAGCAACTATGGTTAGAGACACTAAAATCAATGATACAGGAAAATAAATTGTTTCCTTGTTTTAGTGGATCTGCGCTAAAAGATGAAGGGATAATAGAATTCTTTGAAGCTTTTGATTTATTAACAAAAACAAAATACGTAAACGAGATTGATTTTGCAGGTCGAGTTTATAAAATACGTTTTGATGACAACGGCAATCGAATTACCTTTATTAAAGCTTTACAAGGGACTATGAGTGTACGTGACCATGTGTCTTATGGTAGTGGAGAAGACAAAATTTCAGAGAAAGTAACACAACTAAGAGTTTACAACGGACAAAAATTTGAAACAGTCGATCAAGTGGAGGCTGGAGAATTATTTGCAGTGTCTGGGCTATCTAAAACAGTAATCGGTGATGGGATTGGAGCGCTAGATGAAAAAACTACCTTTGGTATTGTGCCGACATTAAAATCGAAAGTAATCTATGATACTACAACTATACATATTAAGGAAGTCTTGGAGAGCTTTCAAAGGTTGGATGCAGAAGATCCATCTTTATTAACTCATTGGGACGAACATTTGCAGGAGATACATATTCACGTCATGGGAGTGATTCAACTAGAGGTTTTAGAACAAGTTGTTAAAGAACGGTTTGGTTTTGACGTATCCTTTGGTGATCCAAAGATATTATACAAGGAGACTATTGAAACACCAGTAACAGGCTACGGTCATTTTGAACCGTTAAGGCACTATGCAGAGGTCCATATCCACTTAGAACCTACTGAACGTAATAGTGGGATAACTTTTGCTAATGTGTGTCATGCCAATGATTTGTCAAATGGTAATCAAAACCTGATTCGTCATCACATGTTCGAACGAAGTCACCATGGTTTGTTGACTGGTTCAGCAGTTACCGATCTTAGAGTGACATTGCTAACTGGTAAAGCACATAACAAACACACTTCTGGTGGTGATTTTAGAGAAGCCACTTATCGGGCGTTACGTCAAGGATTAGAAAAAGCCAAGAATATAGTCCTAGAACCTTATTACCATTTTAAAATTAAGGTTGAAATTGACTCGATGGGAAGAGTATTATCAGATATCCAACACGCTTCTGGTACATTCTCTCCTCCTGAAATGACAGAGGATAAGGCGATAATTTCTGGGAAGGTCCCCGTTGCAACATTTATGAATTACAGTACGGAATTTGCTTCAATTACACAGGGTAAAGGTACACTTAGACTTATGTTTGGTGGCTACGATTACTGTCATAATCAAGACGAGGTTATTGAAACAATCGGTTACAATAAAGACGCTGACCCTGAGTACACGTCAACTTCAATTTTCTGTGCTAAAGGACATGGATACAAGGTACCATGGGATCAGGCTGAAAAAGAAATGCATGGTTTATGAAGTTGAATGTGAATTGTCTAGATGAATGGTATTCATAAAATAAAACAGCACCGATTTCTTATTTAGAATTTGGTGCTTTGCGTTTAATTTGGTTCTTTTGGGGGTTGGCACACGTCACATTTACGTTGGTTTTTATTTTTAAATTTAGTAAATGTTTTTTCGAAATTGTTTCCACACTCACATTTAAATAGTAATTTTTGAGAAAAACCGAGATATTCTGTAGTTAGCAACTTACTTTTTGAATTTTTTTCAACAAATTCTTTAATTTTATCGATCGTCCATCGTTTATTCATTCTTTTACCCTCCATATTTTATCAGTAGGCGGAGGCCTCTTTTCGCATCCGTTCAATTATGAAAAAATTCGTAATTATCCTAAGTTGTTTATTATAACATGAGCCGGTAAACAATCAAACAGAACCTTATTTTGAACGCTTACAAGATCAGTCAAATTTATCGTATGGTATGTGGTGTATCTAAAACTTCATTTCTATCAATTGTTAGCAATAAAAAAGTTTTTATACCTTCAAGACAATGCACAAGCTACATATGAACTACTGTATCAACAGATAATGACTACAAATTGATAGAATTTGTAGTCATTATCTGTTTAATTATTAAAGGTTGCAATAGTAGCGAAAACCTTTATTTTTATTACTTTTTGTGGTCAATTTGTAACGATATTGGTAAAGGAATAGCTTTTCCCAGGATGATGATCAGGTAATTGACTGCCTTTCCCAAACAAATTTTCTCTTAAAGTTTCACCATCATAAGCTTTTTTAACAAGGCCTCGTTCTTGCAATACAGGCACTACTAGTTCAGCGAAATCTTTAAATGTACCTGGAGTGATTGCATAGGCAATGTTAAAGCCATCTACACCAGCTTCGTTTACCCAACGTTCCATTTCATCCGCGATTTGTTCGGGACTACCAACCATTTTTGTACCCAAGCCACCAATTCCAAGGTGTTCCTTAATTTTGTCAACAGTCCAGTTAATATCTGGATCAATTTTTGTGAAATTTTCAACTACTGACCGAATAGAATCATTCTCAACATAACTCAGGTTTTCATCCGGGCCATATTGTGATAAATCCAATCCGGTCCAGCCTCCAAATAGGGCAAGTGCACCTTCATAGCTAATGTGCTTTTTGTACTCGTTGAATTTTTCCTCTGCTTCTGCTTCCGTTCTACCAACAATCGGTGTAATCATTGTAAGAATTTTAATTTCGTCAGGTGATCTTCCAGCAAGTTCAGCTTCAGCACGTAATTTAGTAACAGACTGTTTTGCTGCATTTATTGTTGGCGCCCCTATAAAGATACATTCGGCATTTTTACCGGCAAATGAACGCCCTTTTGTCGATGCGCCAGCTTGATAAAGGACTGGAGTTCTTTGTGGAGAAGGCTCACTCAAATGGGCTCCAGGTACTTTATAATATTTTCCTTTGTGGTTAATATCATGGACTTTACTAGGGTCCGTATAAATACCATTCTGTTTATCTAGTAGAACGGCATCATCCTCCCAACTTCCCTCCCATAGCTTATAGCAAACTTCCAAATATTCTGCAGCAATGTCATAGCGTTCATCATGTTTAATTTGGTCTTCCATTCCCATATTAACTGCAGCGCTTTTTAAGTAAGAGGTTACGATATTCCAGCCAATGCGCCCCTTTGTTAAATGATCAAGGGTAGACATGCGACGAGCAAATGTATATGGATGTTCATGAGTGACAGAAGCAGTTACACCAAAGCCCAAATGCTTGGTTACTGCAGACATTAATGGGACAACAAGTGATGGATCGTTAACTGGAGATTGTGCCCCTTGACGTACAGCAGCGTCTCTTGAACCTTGATAGACATCATATGTTCCTAATACGTCTGCTAGAAATATAGCGTCAAATTGCCCTTTTTCTAAAATTTGTGCGAGCTCGATCCAGTATTCACTGTCCTTATAGCGATGGGATTGATCTTCTGGATGCGTCCACAAACCAGGTGATTGGTGTCCAGAACAGTTCATGTCAAACGCATTTAAATAGATTCGTTTCTTTGTCATATAGATTAACTCCTTTTCAAATTATATTCGGATTTTTAAACAGTAGCCTTCTGTTGATTAACAGTCTCAATAAAGTAATCAAGTTGCTTGCTTAAACGTTCTAAACATTCAGTGTGAATGATTGGTTGGTCTATTTGAGTTTTATCTATCTGACTATCGAGCAGGTAAACACCCTTCAAGTTTTGGCCCTTAAGTGTTGCTAATAAAGGTTTAAGTGTGTACTCGATTGCTAACAAATGGGACGGACTCCCACCTGTCATTAAAGGTAAAACGGGTGTGCCCTGCAGGACATCCTGGGGTAATATGTCCAAGAGTGCCTTTAACACACCAGAGTAAGCAGCCTTATAAACTGGTGATCCAACAATTACTCCTTTTGCCCCTTGGATAAGTGATGCAATCTCTATGACAGCAGGGTTGTCAAACTGACCATAAAATAATGCCTCCTGAGGAACATCTCTGATTGATATATGAGTAACCGAAAATCCTTCATTTTTAAGACTTGAGCCTAGGAACTTTAACACCAAATCTGATCTAGAGCTCTCCGCGGGACTACCAGATAGAATAACTATTTCGCTCATGAAAATCATCCTTTCTATTTTTTAAAAAAACGCAGATATCATTATTAAATTTTATTTAGAATATAAAAAACCCCCTTTTCTTGAAAACAAGAAAAGAGGGTAGCTCTAATAAATATCCGCTCTTATCTTTCAAGAAAAAATCCTTGCTGGAATTAGCACCTTTCTGAACATGTCAGAGGTTGCTGAAGCTTCAACGGGCCAGTACCCTCGGCTTCTCTTGATAAGAATATTAAATTTGATTCTTATGTTAATGCCAATTAATGGAAAAGTCAACAAATTTTTAAAAACTCTGAATTATTTAATAAAAGAAATAAAGTGCGTATTGATGGACTATCTAATAATTGTCATTGGCATCAATCAAGTTGTAAAATAGGAATAAGATGGGAAAGTGTTAAATTCAGGGTAGTATTTATTTTGAAGCAACAAGATAAAAGTCTTTAAAAATAACACATAAAAGAGAGGATGGTTAAAGTGAAATTAGTAAGTCTTAAAAAAGATAATCAAGAAATACTTGGAGTACATACAGAAAAGGGAATTATTAATGTAGGTGCGACGATACCCAGCCACCCAAAATCAAATATTCCTAAAGATATAATGGAAGTGATTAAAGGGGGAACAACAACATTAGCTGAATTAGAAGACTATATTAATGAGCTAAACTTAGAGGGAAATCAATCATACATATTGGATTCAGGAGAATTTGAATGGTTACCTTGCGTAACTAATCCTAGTAAAATCCTTTGTATTGGGTTAAATTATCGAAAACACGCAGATGAGACAAATTCACCATATCCAGAAACGCCTATTCTTTTTAGCAAGTTTAACAATGCCTTAACAGGACATCAAACTAACATTCCTGTTCCAAAAGTAACTGAAAAACTAGACTATGAAGTTGAACTAGGTATAGTTATTGGAAAAGAGGCTAAAGAAATCTCTAAAGAAGAAGCTTTAGATTATGTGTTTGGATACTTCACTGCAAATGATTTGTCCGCAAGAGATTTGCAGTTTAGAACCCCGCAGTGGTTACTTGGAAAAACATGCGATAATTTCAATCCAATCGGTCCTTATTTAGTTACCAAGGATGAAGTTGGGGACCCTCAGCAGTTAAACTTGAAGACAACTGTAAATGGGGAAGTCCGTCAAAACTCTAGTACTTCGGATATGATTTTTTCTTGTAGTGAAATTATAAGTTATATCTCACAACACATGACCTTGGTTCCTGGAGATATTATATTGACTGGAACCCCTGAAGGAGTAACGATAGGATACCCCAAGGAAGAACAAGTATTTTTAAAACCGGGAGACAACGTTACTGTTGAAGTTGAGAAATTAGGAGCATTAACAAATAATTTTGTAGCTGACTAATAAAATTACTACTTGATAGCTGCATTAATATAATTTAATTACAAAAACATGAAAAATCCCTGCCAAGCTTAATAGCAAGAGCAGGGATTAGTTAATGTTGTGCAACAATCCTATTTAGATTAGTCATTCTCTAGTGAGCTAGCTACCTGCGATCTAGCCTCAGCATCTGAGTTAAAATATAGTGTCCGACTTGGGAATGCGATTGAAACGTCCTCTTCTTCTAAAATTTCCAGAATAGAAAAGTTTATTTCTTCTTTGATCTGTAAGTATTCAGCCCATGCAGTGGTATTTGTGAAGAAATACAGAAAAATGTCCAAACTACTGTCATTGTAATGGTCAAAAGTAACGAAAATGGTATCAGGATGAACGCCTTGATGGTTATTTAAGAGGTCTCTAATTTTTTCAATAGTAGTCTCTAATTTCATTTTTGGTGTATCATAGGTGACACCCAATTGAAAGGAAATTCTTCTTTTACCCATCTTACTCCAGTTAGTAATGTTTTCGTTAGATAATGTTGCGTTTGGCACGGTTACAAGTCCCTGTTCAAAGGTTCTGATCTTTGTACTTCGGAAATTTATATCCTCAACTATTCCTTCCACACTAGGAGTCATGATCCAGTCTCCAATTGTAAATGGCTTTTCAGTTATGATAATAATCCCACCAAATAGGTTTCCAATTGCGTCTTTGGCAGCCAAAGCGAAAGCAAGGCCACCTAGTCCAAGACCAGCGACAAATCCACTAACATTGTATCCGAATTCTTGTGCAACGATACTGAAACTAATCGCAATAATAACAAAGCGTAGTGCTTTTGAAAAAAATGGAATTAAGATAGGATCAAACTGTGTGCTTGACCGGTGGTTTAGTTTAGTAAATAAAATGGAGGAACCTGAAGATAGATTATAAAACCCCCAGGAAATCACAACAATAATAGATGACCTTATAATGTTTTGAAATAGATGGTTTGTTTGCTCTAAATATGGAAAGTAGCCAACAGCAACGTAAATTCCGATGATTAAAAATATCCATCGAACAGGGAATTCAAATGCTAGACAAATCTTTGAAAAGAAATCCGTCGGTGTTTTCCTACTAAATGCCAAAATTACCCGGAAAATGTATTTTGCAAAGAGCTTTCTAAACAATAGAAAAATTAATAGTATTCCAATAGATGTTCCTATATTGATGAGATCTTCATAAGCAGGTATCCATTGTTGCCAATCAAGCATTTGCATTTCACCTCCAAATATTTAATAGTCATTACTCTATATAACCAACTATGAAATTAATTCAGAAGATTCATTTTCTAATATAAACGCTATAAGTTCATCTAACTCGCCAATAAACTTAGTTACACCAGAAATATGATAAAAGTTAGTTGTCGTGGTCGGATCATTAATATCATCTGTCTCAGAGTAAACGTATATTCGTTTGCCTAAACCTAATGCCATACCAAATTCTGTATGTGTCCCTTTTCCACCTGGTAAAATTACTACAACAAAATCTGACTTTACAATAGCTGCTCTTTCAGCTTCTCCAACACGTTTATGCATCTCTAATGTAGTACCTCTTTGATTCTGAGTCCAATCATATGTATGCTCTAGACCGAAAGCACTTAAAGCTTGAGCAACTTTTCTAACGGGATTTCTATTTTGTAATCCAGACGCTATATAAAAATTCAATTTTCAAATCCTCCTTCGTAAATTAAGAAAAACATATATTAATAGAGCGTGAACAGATTCTCTAAGTATACAAGAAATTCCTCAACTTTCCCATAATATTTTCATCACTATTTTTTATTACGGTATAAATGGATAGTACAAATTGATTTACACTTACAATAACTTAACTTTCTACTTGTTATTGATTATTATGTCACGTTACGATATAGTCACGGTATGACATACTATTGAAATTCAAATCCAAAAGATTTAATAGAATGGGTGATTGAAATAAAAATTGAGAAATTAGTTAAATCCTATATACCAATGACAGAAACTGCTTTTTATATTCTTCTTTCTCTGACAGAACCTCGGCATGGATACGGAATTATTAAGCATGTACAAGACATCACGGACAATCGAATTAACTTAGGGTCAGTGACTGTTTACGGGACACTTACTAAAATGCAACGAAATAGCATTATTGTTGTTTTTGCTAATGAAAAAAGAAAAAAAACTTACAAGATAACCGAAATCGGTAAACAGTTAATCAAGCAAGAGATTGAGAGACTAAAAGAGCTTCATAGCAATGCATTAAGGTATGAGGGAGATTTTAATGATTAAGAAAGTCTTTATACAGTTTTGGAGCTACGATGTAAGGAAAACAGAAAGTTGATTGCTTGAACTGGCAGCCCAGGGTTACCAGTTTGTGAATTTAAACACTAGAACCCGACAATTTATCTTTGAGAAATGAGTTCCTAAAGGTGTTAATTTTCAAATAGAATATAGGGAGAACCCTTACTGTTCAGTTACCTGTCACGTTACAAAATGATGGATGGAAGCAGGTGTTTAAGCAAGGAAATTGGCCACAGTACGTAACTGGAAAACGATGAACAAGCTTTTTCTGATGGCAAAAAAATGGAAGGATGATAGATGGTTAGTTAAAATCAGTTAACTTATTTATGATAACGTTTTCAAATTTGGATAGAAAAATTATAATAAAGTATTGTTAGAAGCAGACAATCGAAAAACTGCATAACTCGGGAGAGGATGGTGCGTGTTACATTTAACTACCGATATACACCGCACAATAAGAAAATAAGAGAATTGATAATGAATGATGTCATAGGTGAAGTATTCTCTGTGAATTTTGAATGGGCGTTAGATACGAAACATGGTGCTGATTATTTTAGAAGGTGGGACTGAGACAAACGTAATAATGGCGGTTTGTTAGTGCATAAATCTACCCACCATTTTGATTTAGTGAATTTCTGGCTTGGAACAACACCAGAGAGGGTCTATACTTCTGGGGGATTACGTTTCTATGGAAAAGAAAATGCCGAATCCCGTGGTGAGATAAATTCTACCAACGTGCACATGGAAGTGAATACGCAAAAGATGATCCATTTGCGATTCATTTAGAAGGTAATGAACACTTAAAGTCTGTGTATTCTGTCTTTGGATGCAGAAAAAGATGATGGGTATCAACGCGATCAAAGTGTTTTATTTTACTTGTTAAATAATTTTTGGAATGGAATGGGATAAATGGATCGATTGCTGAATCTATAGGTGAATTAGTAGACTTAATTGTTATAATTATTGTATTTTACCGAATGCGAGATAGTAGATGAACCAAATATGAAAAGTCACTTTCTTCTTAAAAGGAATATATGTTAGTTGAGTTTTTATTTATTAGCTATGTAAGATGTCATTTTTTTTGTATGCTAGATAAGGATATTAGGGTGGGACTGCGAAATCACTCTTATATGGAAGCAAACTAGATAGTACAGGGCGGGTAGCATAAATGAGGTCTAACTGGAGTCAGAAAAACAATCAGCTATTAGAAAATGTGTGATTAAATACAAAAACAGGAGAATTGACCACTGGCAATTCTCCTATAAAAATCCTAACATCTGTAATCTTAATCTAGTTATTTCTAACAGTGGCACACGATGCCCTTTCGACAAGAGAAGGAATCATTTTTGTAACTTCTGAATCTAATTTTTTAGTTTCTATTAATGTAATTGCTGAATGGACAATCTTTTCTGCAAGTTCTTCAACGGAAACACCAATACACGTTAGTGGGATTTCCAAATGAGCCATTTGTGGAATATTATCATAACTGATCACAGAAATTTCGTCTGGAATATGAACATTGTTTTCTTTTAAACTTCGGATAATTCCACCACTAATGTCATAGCTACCACCTACTATTGCCGTCGGCAAGTGGTTACTCTTTAACATTTTGTCAACAGCGTGGTAACCGTGATACCAGTCCAATCCCCCTGTATCTAGGATGTCCTCATTAGTGTAGGATATATTGTATTTCTCCATCGCTTTTGTAAAACCTTGATATTTTTCCATCTGAAGTGGGTCGGTAGGAGAAATATTTCCAACGTATTTTATATTCCTGTGACCTAATTCGTATAAATAGTTAATTGCATCATCCATTGCTTTCATATGATTGGCATCAATGATTGGGTAATGATAATTCTTTTTACCTGATACACCATATGAAATTAGAGGGATTGAATTTGGATTTATTTCAGTAAGTGTATTTTCTCCAAACAAAATCACTCCATCAACCTGGAACTTTTTAAAAGTGTCCAATGATTTTTGAATTGGGTCGACTGACAAAATCATTGAATATGGAGTTTTAGCCATCTCATTACTAATCTTCGTAACCAACGTTGCTAAAACGGTTCTTTCAATCGTCGGCCAAATCAATCCAATTACTTTTGTGTTCTTACTTACTAAACGCTGTGCCGCAAAGTTCGGTTCATAACCCAAGTCCTTAGCAATTTTCACAATTTTACGTTTGGTGTTTTCCTTTACTAGAGAACTATCATTTAGGGCCTTAGACACGGTAGAATAACTAACACCCGCGATCGAAGCTATATCTTTTATTGTAATATTCATGAGATCACCTATATTTTTAGATTTAACAGAGTACCTTCATATAGTAATGTAGCATAAAATAACAACGTTTTCATTAATATATATCCTTTTGTTTTAGTCTAGTGAAATATCACCACACTTAAATAAAAGATTATATAAATTAATATGTGAAAAACGGTTGTTGAATTCAGTAATATGTTTTATGATAAGAATAACAACGTTGTTATTTAGATGGTTTTTATTATTTAATCATATTTGAAAGCGGTATCAATTGGGATGGAAAGACATATAGAAGAGGAGCTGTTAAGTACATGGAACATCTTATTGAAGTTATGGAATTAATAAAGGAAGAGAATAAGGTAGAATCAGGGCCAAATGTAAAAGTCTATGAGAAATCCTACACTGAACAAGACAAAGTAAAGCTCGTCATGGTTAAGGATGCACAAGGAAAATGGTTGTTAGCAGTAGGCGAAGGGAAGATACTTAATGAACTTAATGGAACTCTTGTTAGTCATGGAAAGGTATGCACACTTTCCCATGAAAACCGTCTAGTTATTAACCGCTACTTCGATTATACCGTTCCACAAGCATTTGGAACCGAGATAGCTACAATGGGACTAGGAGACCGATTGGGACTTGCCTCGCCTGGTCATATTGAAACAGTAAGAAATAGAAACATCAAACCAATATTAGCTCAACAAAGTATTCGTGAATTGACGTTAACGAATCGTACGATGACAGATATCCTCGATGCTGCAAGCTATGCGGTTTTCCAGGAAGGATACAAGGATGGCTATGGAGCAGATGGTGACCATATAAAAGAAGAAAAGGATATTGAACATGCTTTGTCTCTAGGTATCTCGTTTTTAACATTAGACTGTTCAGATCAAATACAGAATGGTGTTGAGTCAGCATCTGACGATCAGGTAAGAGCAAGTTTTGCAGAGATTTCTGAAGAAGTTAAAGGTTACTTTACTAATTATTACTTAGATAATGCCTTTGATGTTAATGGTTTAACTATAAATTATGATGAAATTACCTTAATGAAAAATGTACTAATTTACAGTGAAGCACTTGACTATATGGAGCATGTATATAAAAACTATATTAGTAATGCAGACAAAGCTATCGATTTTGAAATTTCCATAGACGAAACAGAGACGATCACATCCCCTAATGCACACTTCTTTGTCGCTAATGAACTGAAACGTCGCGAAGTAACAGTAACAAGTCTAGCGCCTAGATTCTGTGGCGAGTTTCAAAAGGGAATTGACTATATTGGGGACATAGAACAATTCGAGAAGGAGTTAAGTGAACATGCTTCCATTGCTAAGTACCTTAACTACAAGTTAAGTATTCATTCAGGTAGTGATAAGTTTAGTGTTTTTCCAATCATAGGCAAACACACCAATGGCGTGCTTCATATTAAGACTGCAGGAACGAACTGGTTAGAAGCGGTACGAGTAATAGCTGATACAAATCCTGATTTATATAGAAGAATGCATATACATGCTGAGGAGCACTTTGAAGAAACACTGAAATATTATCATGTAACTCCGGATCTAGATAGCATCACTCCACTTAATAATCAACCGGATGAGCAGTTACCAAAATACATGGATAACGATGCAGCTCGACAACTCTTCCATGTCACATACGGAATATTGTTAACAGCAAAAGATGAAAACGGGAATTACTTGTTCAAGGATGAATTCTTTGAAACATTGAATGAAAATGAAGATGTTTATCGTCAAGCACTAGTAAAACATATTGGTAGGCATGTTGATTTACTAGGATTATAGAATGAAAGGAAGTGTTACTATGAAAAAAAATTCATGGATGAAAATTTCTTGCTAGATAACGATTTAGCTAAGAGTTTATATTTCGACTATGCTAAAGACTTGCCTATCATTGTCACTTAAGTTTGGCTATATGGTGATCACTATAAATGGCGTGCAATGTGTGCTAACGGAATTGAAGAAGAATTCATTACCGGAAATGCGGATGATTACGAAAAATTTTTAGCATGGGCAAGAACCGTTCCAATGCTAATCGGAAACCCTTTGTATAATTGGACACACCTTGAATTACAACGTTATTTTGATGTTTATGAAGTACTTAATGAAGAGTCTGCACCTGTAGTATGGGAAAAGGTTAACGCTAAACTGACAGGTGGAGAACTAAATGTACGTGATTTCATTCGGCAATCTAAAGTAAACGTGGTATGTACTACGGACGATCCAGTAGATAATTTACACTATCATTTGCTGATAAAAGAAGATAGCAATTTTGATGTTAAGGTTTTGCCGAGTTTTCGGCCTGACAAAGGATTAGAAATTAATCGTAATGGATTTCAGGATTGGGTCAAGCAATTAGAGAAAGCATCGGAGATTAAGGAAAAAATCATTATAAAGATTAAGCATCAAATTAGGACAAAAGTCCTTATTTGATTGCTTGATCTTTTTTTTGAAACTTTAATGATAAATAATACGTATATTTATGTGAACAACAGAGATAAGAAGGAGAGAACGAATTGAAAAAAATTTTTGGGTCTATTTTGTTGATCATGGTATTAAGTGGATGTTCTTTTTTAGGAGAAGTGAATGAATCAATAGATTATACTGAGGAAGCAACGACACATATCAATAACTTAAGTGACTTTGCTGAAAATGCACCTCAAATGATAGAGGATGCCGCAAATGATCCTGCTGCAAGGGAAGAATTAGCAAGTAAATTGCAGACATTAAAAGAAGAAGTAGAAGCGTTTAATTTGGTGGACCCTCCCTCAATCGCGAAAGATATCCATGAAAGTCTTGTAAATAAGAATGAAATTTTATTAGATGAAATAAATAAAGTATTAGAAAATGGTAAATTAGCAGTTGAACAATTAGAAAACTCGGAAATAGTTAAAACAATTAATGAAGCGTCAGATTTACTGGATCGGATCAAAAACATAGGATTATAGGCTAGAAATAATCGTCTTCCATGGAGATTTAGTAGACCTATGTGATAGATATATTCTAAGAAATTATCCAACATCAAAAGCTATGGCGTATTGCCATAGCTTTTTCTACTTTTTTTGCGGATTGTGGAGGTTAAACGAAGATAGGATTTCTTCTGTGTAAAAGTAATATATCCCATTTTAAGTTGTAAATTTTGGAACTTTTGTCATATAAAATGTCTAAGATGTCTGCTTGAACAAAAAAGAAATGAAAATTTCTTTACAGAGCGATATTTTAAACCATAGAAAATGTGAGGTATAATAGAATCACTCAACAATTTAGGGGGGATAATTTGGCTACTATTAAAGAGATAGCTGCAATGGCTAGTGTGTCCAGAACAACTGTTTCACGGGTGTTAAATAATTCTGGCTATGTTAGCGAGGATGTTAGGAAAAGAATTAACAAAGTCATTGAGGAGACAGGATATATACCTAGCCAACAGGCAAAGTCATTAAGAACAAAGAAGACAAAAGTAATCGGTGTCATCCTCCCTACTATAAAAACAGAGACCTCTGGGCGTCTAGTAGCCGGGATCGATGAAGTGTTATCAGAAGCAGGCTATCAAATTTTGTTAGCCAATACCAATTTAGACAGACAAAAAGAAATTGAATTTCTACAACTACTAAAGGTGCGACAGGTGGACGGAATCATACTTGCAGCAACCAATGTTAACGATGAATTAGTAGAAAAGATAAAACAATTGGATATACCATTTGTGGCGATTGGTCAGGAAATTCAGGGCATTTTTAATGTTTTGTATGATGACTATCATGCTGCAAGAGATATGACGAGTTTGTTTGTAAGAAAAGGTCATAAAAGAATTTCATTTATTGGTGTGGATGAATCAGACAGAGCTGTAGGTTTTTTAAGGAAGAAAGGATTCCTCGATGAGATGAATAATAATAATTTATCTGTTGAGGATGCTTGGGTAGAAAAAGGAGTTTTTAATATCCAATCAGGTTATGAAGCAATGGCTAGAATTATTCAAAACTCAACGCGAATCCCAACAGCGGTATTTGCAGTAACAGACCGCCTTGCGATAGGGGCCATGAGATATTTAAATGAACACTCATATACTATTCCAGATGAGATGGCGATTGCGGGTATTGGAGCTTCAGAAATGTCGAAGTATGTTACGCCTCCTTTAACAACGATTGATTACTTTAATGAGAGTGTAGGACACGAAGCAGCCAAGCTTATCTTAAACAGAACGACAAACCATAATAAAGAATTTAAAAAAATCACTTCAAATTATAGACTTATAGAAAGAGATAGTGTATGATTTTGTGTGTAATCGATTCCACAATTAATTTTATTGAAGAAAATAGATAAAAATTTGCTGGAGTCCATAATCAGGAATCCAGTTTCATTTTACAACTATGTGGAATCGATTCCACTAGTGGCCATTAATAATTGAAGTTTAATCTACACATAACTTTTATGGAATCGATTCCATAGTAACTGAAAAAATATGGGGAGTGAATCACATGTCAGAAAATCGAAAAATTGCAAGAGATATTATTGATGCTATCGGGGGCGAAGAAAATATTTCATCGGTAGCACATTGTGCAACAAGACTTCGCATCATGGTAAATGATAAAGATAAAATTGATCAGGATAAGGTTGAACAGATTGACAAAGTAAAAGGCGCATTCTTTAATTCAGGTCAATATCAAGTTATTTTGGGAACTGGTACAGTTAACAAGGTATATGAGGAAGTTGAAAAATTAGGTATTGATGGCTCTAGTAAATCAGAACAATCTAAAGAAGCGGGAAAGAGTGGTAACTTCTTTCAACGAGCAATTCGTTCATTAGGTGACGTTTTTGTTCCAATCATTCCAGTTCTCGTTGCAACTGGATTGTTTATGGGTCTTCGTGGTTTGGTATTGCAGGAACAAATTCTTGCACTGTTTGGCTTAACACCAGCTGATATATCAGACAACTTTATTTTATTCACTGAGATTTTAACGGATACAGCATTTATTTTCTTACCGGCATTAATTGCGTGGTCTGCATTTAGGGTATTTGGTGGTACACCTATTATTGGTCTCGTGCTTGGATTAATGTTAGTCAGTCCATCGCTACCCAATGCATGGGGAGTCGCTGGGGGTGGAGTAGATCCACTGTATTTCTTGGGCTTTATTCCAGTAGTAGGCTATCAAGGCTCTGTTTTACCAGCGTTCTTTGCAGGTATCCTTGGTGCTAAACTGGAAAGAACCATTCGTAAGCGTGTACCGGATGCTTTAGACCTTATTGTAACGCCATTTTTAACACTTTTATTGATGATTACTGTTTCATTATTCATCATTGGACCGATTTTTCACGTAGTAGAAGATTGGATCCTCGAAGGTACTCTTGCAGTATTAGGTTTGCCTTTAGGTTTGGGAGGATTATTAATCGGTTTATTGCACCAAATTATTGTTGTGACAGGTGTTCATCACATTTTTAATCTATTAGAAATTCAATTATTAGAGAGTTTTGGTGAAAATCGATTTAATGCAATCATCACTGCTTCAATTGCAGCTCAGGGTGGAGCTGCGTTAGCAGTAGGTTTAAAAACTAAATCGAAAAAGTTAAAGGCTCTTGCTTTACCGTCTTCGTTATCAGCATTTTTGGGTATAACAGAGCCAGCTATTTTTGGTGTTAATTTACGTTATGTTAAACCATTTTTTATGGGGATTATTGGTGGAGCTGTAGGTGGTTTCTTCGCATCAATCTTTAATCTTGCGGGAACTGGCATGGCCATTACAGTTATTCCTGGTACGTTGCTCTATTTGAATGGGCAAATTCTTCTTTATCTGTTAGTAAACATTATTGCAATTGGAGTAGCATTTTCACTTACATGGATGTTCGGCTATTCAGATAAAAATAAACTTCCAGAATCAGAGTAAAGAATTTTGCTTTTTGATGCCACAACTGAATGAAAAAGGTTTAGCATACCTGAGTTTGAACCGTTGTTAAAACGAGCGTACAGTAAGGAGTGATTTAATATGAATGAACATAATTCTTTCATAAAATCGGATAATGAGTTAAAAACAAAAGCCTATCAAGCAGTCAAAAATAGTCAAGATAAAGTTAGGCAAGATCCATATCGATTACATTACCATATCATGCCGTCTGTGGGTTTGCTCAATGATCCTAATGGTTTTGTGTACTATCAAGGGAAATACCATTTGTTTTATCAGTGGAATCCTTTTGGTACGAATCATAGTTCAAAATTTTGGGGGCATTTTTCTTCAAAAAACTTAGTGGATTGGCATGAAGAACCTATCGCATTAGCTCCTAGCAGCTGGTTTGATAAAAATGGATGTTATTCAGGTAGTGCGATTGTCCATGAAGATCAACTGTACCTTTTTTATACAGGAAACGTCCGTGATGAAAATGGTGATAGGGAGACGTATCAGTGTTTAGCCATTTCGAGTGATGGAGTTAATTTTGATAAGAAAGGACCTGTAGTCCAATTGCCTAACGGGTATACAGCCCACTTTCGTGATCCAAAGGTTTGGAAGCATGAAGAGAAATGGTACATGATTATTGGTGCTCAAACAGAACAAGTGACAGGTACAGTTGTGTTATATGAATCAATTGATTTAATTAGCTGGCGGTTTCTTGGGCCGATCACAGAACGTCAGGATTTTGGTTATATGTGGGAGTGTCCAGACCTTTTTTCCTTAAACGATAAAGATGTATTGCTTTTCTCTCCGCAAGGAATCGAACCAGAAGGGTATCATTATCAAAATATCTATCAGTCTGGGTATTTTGTTGGGAAATTAGATTATCAAGAGGTTTCATATCAGCATGGACGTTTTGAAGAGATAGATCGAGGCTTTGATTTTTATGCGCCACAAACAACGGTAGATAATAAAGGTAGAAGGTTAATGTTTGGCTGGATGGGAGTTCCTGAAGAAAATGAACAGGATCACCCAACCATTTCTCATCACTGGATACATGCTTTGACAATGCCACGTCAATTAGAATTGAAAGACGGCAAGCTATTTCAGCATCCAGTTGAGGAACTTGTTAACTTAAGAAAAGAAGCTGTAATATACAGTGATGTGGTCATTAAGGGCGAGAAAATTCAAATGCCTCGTGTAAACGGCAATGCAGTTGAATTGTTTTTGGAGGTAAAAGAAAATGCAAGTCGACAGTTTTCTGTTTCATTTGGAAACAACACACAAGTCCTCTTTGACCAAGAAAATAAGTTAGTAACATTGAAAAGAAAAAGCATGAAAAGTAACCAATTAGAAAAAAGACAATGTCATCTGAATGATTTTAAAAATGTTCGAATATTTTTAGATGCATCATCGATTGAAATTTTCATTAATGGTGGAGAGGAAGTCTTCACTACTCGAATCTTTGATGATGTTAAAAACGATTCTATTTATTTTCACTCTACAGGGAAAATGATTATAGACATAAATAAATGGGAACTTAAACAGGTATAACTAAAAATAACAAACATAATTAGCTCTTTAGTAGAAGCTAAGACTATGGAACAAGTTAAAGGGAATATGAAATTTATTGTGGTGGAAATATTTCTCAGAAAGAGCCTTAATAGAACGGCAAAAGACGATGGGATAAAAGTATTTATCCCATCGTCTTTTGCTGTCTTAGAATTACTTTTAATGACTTAAAAGTAAATAATTGGATATTTTTTCTTCAAAAGTATAATGGACTGATTTCACATACTTTGCGTTAAGCTATGAGTATTTTTTTTATCCAAGGGTCTAAAATTTTTGTTACTAATGAGATTAGTTGACCCAACTGTAGTAAAATTTCACGATACTTCTTTCGTCTATGTGAGTTTTTATTTAGTTTAGGGTATAGATAGATAATAGAGAGAGGTGAGGACTGTTTATGAATCAAACTAAAGTATGGATTTCTATTCGCGACAGTTTCTGGTTTGTACCAACCTGTTATAGTATTATTGCGATGATTCTAGTTATTTTATTTCATAATGCTGATAGATGGATTATTTCAAGTTTTAAATATCAAATCCCTGAAATACTAATCACTAGTCCAGAAACGGCAAGGGCATTGTATGCTGCCTTAGTTACTGCCATTCTTACCATGACCACGATTAGTTTTTCGGTAATCATGTTAGTACTCACTACATATTCCTCCCAGTTTTCGCCGAGGACCTTGCAGGATTTTATGCGTAGTAAAATGACTCATCATGTGTTAGGAATGTTCTGTTTAGGATTTATTTTTGCATTAACTTATTTAGTATTGATGGACAAACAAGAAGCAATTATTGGGCCGATTCTAATGGCAGTAATTGCTATCATATGTCTAGCTTTTTTCGTTTATTTCATTCATTATTCTGCTAGGTGGCTTCAGGTAAATAATTTAATAGGAAAGATTAGTTTTGATAGCTCAAGGGTAATAAACAACACATTTGCCGAGAAAAAAATAGGAGAGCATGAATCCTTTGATGAAGAAGAAGTTTATAAAATTAAAAACCAACCTATGCAAGACCTGTTAGCAATCGAGAGTGGATATGTCCAAAAGATTGAGTGGACTTCTCTCGTTAATTTGGCAGCAAAACATGGTTGTGTCATTGATTTACATGTACAGATTGGTGATTATGTTACAAAGGATTTACCAATAGCTAGTCTATATTTTAAGGATCAACCTTATGAGAAAATGGATAGAATGCTCGATCTCATTATTATTGGTACTGAACGGACAGACATAGAGGATATCGAGTTTATTATACAAAAACTGGTTGAGATTGCTGTGAAGGCAATTTCTCCATCTATTAATGATCCACATACGGCAATTAATAGTATTAATCGGATTGGTTCGATGCTAAGTGAGCTCGGAAAAGTATATAAAGAAGTTCGTTACATGACCGATCAAAAAAACAATCTCCGGATCATAAAATATCCAAAAAGATTCGAAGATTATTTGTACAAAAGTTTTTATCAGATTAAACATTATGCCAATGGGGATGTTTCCATATACTACAATTTAGTTGAAATTCTCTATAAAATTGCTGTTGCAAGCGATGATCGGATAATTAAACGAAAAATATGGGAGTTTCATTATTACATTGTCGAATCAATCGAATGGGACTCCCTACAGAATTTGGATAGACATCATTTAGAATCAATCTATAAAAAGCTTAAAGGATCTTGTGGAAAATAGCCTAATAAAAAAGGAAGGGTATGAGTATCCCTTCCTTACAAATAGCTACAGTATGACTTCATTAGAGTCAATCTCTTTCAAAAGAATTTTCGAATTTATTTCTTGGGATTGAAAAACCTCATCCTCATCGGGATTGCTAGCTGGTTCTTTGTTATCTAATATTAGGATTTGCAGACCAAGGATAACAAGGATAAAGAAAACGAATACAATGATAACCATCCACATTTTCTTGTGACCATCCATGATAACACCCCACCTTTTACTTATAAAATTATTCTGAGATTACAACTTTATGAACAAATTTTATTGAAAAGGTGGAGAAGGATGCTAGAATCGGGCTATTACTCTTAATCTTATTAACGTAAAACTCAGATTTATTTAAATAATTGTCATTTAAATAAATATCAATGACCAAAGTAAAGTAAACAACCATTCACTCCACTTTTGCAGGGGGACTGGTTGTTTTTCCCTATTAAATAACGTGTTTACCAGTTTTTAATTCGTGGTAAATTAATAATAAGAAAGAGAAAGTAGATTTAAAGGAGTGACTATTTAATGGCTAAGATTGCTACTCTAATAACGGATTATTTTGAGGATGTTGAATATACAGAACCTGCTCAATCCTTTAGGGAAGTAGGTCATGATGTTATTACAATCGAAAAGGAACAAGGTAAAGAGGTTACTGGAAAACAAGGGGAAGCGATAGTGAAGATTGATGAAAATATTGACGATGTAACACCAGATAAGTTCGATGCATTATTTATTCCAGGTGGATTTTCACCTGATCAACTTCGTGCAGATGATCGATTCGTTAACTTTGCAAAAGAGTTTATGGACACGGAAAAACCAGTTTTCGCTATTTGTCATGGGCCACAATTGTTGATAACAGCAAAAGTATTAGAAGGTAGGACTGTAACAGGTTTTAAATCGATTCAAACGGATTTAGCTTATGCAGGGGCTACAGTGAAGGATCAAGAGGTTGTCGTGTGCCAAAATCAATTGGTCACTAGTCGACAGCCAGATGATATTCCACTATTTATTCAAGAATCACTCAAATTGATTGGCTAACCTGACTTTGTATCTAGCAAGTAAGTTGTATCGACGATAAACATTTTGATGGGGAAGTTAAATTATTGTGTCAGGTACCGATATTGACAATTCGGTGCCTGATATTTTTGTTGGACACATTTTTGTCAAAGATATTATAAAAAAAATATAATCATTAAAGAGTGTATTGACTCCTTTTTGCTTATCCTATAAAGTACATAAGTACGTTTTTAAATAGGAGGAAATAATGGGCATTCAGAATCAGCAAACACAGATAAAAATTACTACAGCAGATCCATCCGCGTTAGGCTTGTTTGGCTTAGCAATGGTAACTTTGGTAGCATCCTCACAAAAATTAGGTTTAACAGAAGGACTTTCTTATGTTTTGCCATGGGCTTTTTTCTTAGGGGGAATAGCGCAATTATTTGCTGCGGTACTTGATGCTAAGCATAATAATATTTTCGGGACAACTGCATTTGGTGCATTCGGTCTATTTTGGTTTGGTGTTGGAACAACGTGGTTAATTCAACTAGGCTTTTTTGGCGAAACACTTGCTGCAAACGGGGATCCTAGACAACTTGGTTTTGCATTTATTGGTTATTTGATATTCTGCATTTTTATGACAATTGGGGCCATGGAAACACATAAAGTCTTGTTCTACATTTTTGTCTTTATTGATTTACTTTTTATCGGCTTAGCGCTAAGTTCTTTTGGTGTTATGTATGAAGCAACACACATGTTGGCTGCAATTGCGGAAATGTGTATTGCCTTACTTTCTTTTTACGGATCAGGCGCAATTGTGTTAAACACACACTTTGAAAAAGTAGTACTACCACTTGGAAAACCGTTTGGGGTTTTTAAAAAATAAACTATTAGCAAGAAATGCAACTGCCCTTTTTATAAGGGCAGTTTTTTTGATTTTTTTGAACACAGTATTAGATCTTCTAAATATTTTTATAGCACATATTAATCTGTGACTGAGTTTATAAGTTCCTGATGTTTATAAAAGTAGTTAATTTAATCTGTCCTCCGTTATAATAGAGTTCTAGACTTAAAACCTTAGTGGAAGGATGTTAGAATTTGGAACAAAATTATAAAAAACATGCAATGATTGATCCGCATTTTCACTATGTATTGGCACCATTGGTTATCATTATAGTGATCCTTGCTATTATTCAATTTGTTTCTGCAACTCAAAACGGAGATTTTTCATTAACAAATGTAATTCTAGTAATTGGATCTGTTATGTTTTTTCTCATTGTTGCAAAAATGAGGCTTTATGTGTTAAGGCTACAGGATCGTATCATTCGATCTGAAGAGAGTTTTCGTTACTTTGTTTTAACAGGAAAACGACTAGACATTAACCTGTCTATTAAACAATTAATTGCACTTCGATTTGCAAGTGATGAAGAGTTTCCGACTTTAGTTTTGAAAACAGTAGAAGAAAATCTAATGCCGGAACAAATCAAGCAATCGGTGAAGGAATGGCGTGCAGATTACTACCGCGTGTAATTATAATTATAATGAAGGAATTAGCCTCCTACGTTAGGTTTTCTTAAGGATGAAAGGGTGTGATCAGATGGCAGAAAATATGATTGAGGTCGAGGGTTTAGTTAAAAGGTATGGCAAAGAAACCGCTGTGAACAATGTGAAATTCTCAGTAAGTACAGGAGAAGTTTTCGGATTACTTGGACCAAACGGAGCAGGAAAAACGACAACGATTGAAATGCTTGTTGGTCTAAGAAAGCCTGATGAAGGTACGGCAAGACTTGCTGGCTTTGATATACGTAAGGAAATAGGCGAAGTAAAAGAAGTGATCGGTGTCCAACTCCAATCAACCTCCTTGTTTGAATTGTTGACAGTTCAAGAGATTATGAAGATGTATGCTAGCTTCTATCCGAGTAATGTTTCCATTCCAGAGTTAATAGATGAAGTATTATTAACCGAAAAGAAAAAGGATCGTGTCAAAAATTTATCTGGTGGTCAAAAACAACGATTGGCAATTGCCTTGGCACTTATTCATGACCCGAAAATCGTTTTTCTTGATGAGCCCACTACAGGCCTAGACCCTCAAGCGCGGAGAACACTTTGGGGTATCATCGAAAATTTGAAAGCGAGAGGTAAGACGATTGTTCTTTCCACGCATTATATGGATGAGGCTCATGTACTATGCGATCGTATTGGTATTATGGATCAGGGGGAATTAATTGCCCTCGATACACCTGCTGCATTAGTGAAAAATCTTCAATCAGATAGCGCAATAGAGTTTTCACTCTTACATAATGAAGATGTCTCCTTTTTAGACTCTTTACAGGCTGTTAAGCAAGTTAGCAATCAAAATGATCGGTATGTACTATATACGGATTCCATTCAACTGAGTTTAACCGATTTGATTCAACAGGCTTCAAGTAAAAACATTAACCTCCAGGATCTCCAGATGCGAACAGCGACATTAGAGGATGTATTTATTCATATGACTGGAAGGAGTTTACGAGAATGAAAGCTTACTGGCAACTAACATTAGCTCAGCTTCTAATTTTTTCCCGCAATCGTCAAGTGCTTTTCTTCACTTTACTTTTCCCACTTATTCTGATGGTCGCACTTGGGTCATTTGTCGGAAGCGGCGGAGGGGTCTCAATATCGGTTTCTATCGTTAATCAAGATGATACAAATGCGTCTAAGGAATTTATTGCCCTCTTACAAGAAACAGAAGCGATGGATGTAACTATATCAGATGATTTAACTATTGCCCTCGATCGTTTAGAAAAGGGAGACTTGCAAATCGTCGTAGATATTCCCGAAGGTTATGGAAACGCGGTGTCTAACAGAACAGAAGACGATCCGGCTTACTCCTTGCCTGTGTACTATAATGAAACAAACTTGTCTGCCTCAGAGTTAGGGCTAACGGTTATCAATGCTACAGTTGATGAATGGAGTAAGGAATTAACGAACTATTCGCCAATCGTCGAAATTGAATCACAGGGCGTTCGCGCTTTAAATATTCAGTACATTGATTTTCTAGTCCCAGGTATCGTAGCAATGATGATTATGAGTAACAACATGAATGGCGTAGCCGGTCAAATATCAGCTTGGCGTGAGCGTGGTATTTTAAGAAGAATGCAGGGTACTAGATTGAAAGCATCCACGTTTATAGCAGCTCAAATCACTGCAAGACTTGCCCTTAATGGATTACAGGCTTTACTGGTATTGCTTATTGCGAACTTTATTTTTGGAGTTAGTGTTAATGGATCGTGGTTACTGCTAATCGGTTTAGTTATATTAGGAACTTTGGCGTTTATGGCGCTTGGTTTTATCATTGCTGGTGTTGCCAAAAATCCTGAAAGTGCTGGTCCAATTGCTGGATTTGTTACATTCCCTATGCTGTTCCTGGGTGGTGTCTTTTTCCCAATTAGCAATATGCCTGAATTTCTCCAACCTTTTGTACAAATTTTACCGATTGCTCATTTAAGCACGGCGCTCCGTGAAACCATGAATGTGGGAACACCGATAACCGGGCAATGGCTAGAAATACTAATCCTTTCCGGCTGGGCTATTGGCGCCTTCTTTGTAGCAAGTCGTACTTTTAGATGGGAATGAAGAGGGACAAGGAGCCTGTCCCTGTGTCCCAGTCAAATACGATGGTGAGTGAGGAAGATATTCATGAAAATATTAGTGATAGGTGCATCGGGTAATGTCGGTCGATATGTGGTCGATAAATTGCTGGAAAAGGGAGAAAAAGTGGTAGCTGCTGGAACCAATCTAGAAAATTTAGCAAATCTTTTTAAAGATAGGGTTGATCTCGTTTATCTAGACCTAATAGCTCAAGATTCATTTGATCAAGCACTTGAGGGTGTAGACAGAGTTTTTTTAATGAGGCCACCTCACCTCGGAAAACCAGGCAATTTATACCCATTTATTGATGCGATGAAAGCTCATGGCATTCAATTGGTTTCGTTTTTGTCGTTAATGGGCGTAGAAACGAATACGATTCCTCCACATCATAAAATCGAAAAGTATATTGAAGCAACCGGAATACCTTATGCACATATTAGACCAGGATTTTTTATGCAGAATTTATCAGGAATTCATTCTACTGAGATTAGAGAAAAGAATCAGATTTTTGTCCCAGCTGGAAAAAGTAAAACGAGCTTTATTGATGCTGCTGATATTGGGCTAAGTGTCGCTACCGTTCTACATCAGCCTGATAAGTTTAAAAATACTGCTCATACAATTACCGGGGCTGAAGCTCTAGACTATTATCAGGTAGCAGAAATTTTAAGTAGGGTGACTGGCAAAGGGATTACCTACGCAAAACCAGGATATCTAAAATATAGAAGATATTATATTAATAAACGTGGGTTAGATAAGAAATATGTGAATGTGACAGTAGCTCTTTATTTTATGACGAGAATGGGCACGGCCAAACATGTGTCTAATGAATTTTTTGAGTTAACAGGAAAAACACCACGCTCTTTTGAAGAATTTTCGAGAGCTAATTTGACCTGCTTTATTTAGAGAACAACTTTTAAAAATTGTAAGAGGAAAAGCTAAATGAGATTTATGGTGGGGAATAGAAGTATTTAGAAAGGCATCAGTCAATATTTAGTAGACGAATTTTTTCCTGATGCTAACTAGGTATATGAATATAGAAGTAAATATTGCAGTAGATGCCAGGTGTTCTTCAATGGGAACCTGGCATCTTTTTTTAGTATAACTCTTAGTTATCGATCAATTCTTCTCTTTGAGAATGGAATAAGCTCCACTGAACATTGCGAATAGTAACCCAGTTATAGGAAAGACAATCCAATTAATATGCCATTGATTAAAAACTAACCCACTGACTAAAAAGATGATAACAGCAAGAGGCCATACAATTGATCCGATCGCGCCAATTACTTTGTTTTTTTGTTTATTACTATGAGTGTACTCATCAATTTTTAAAAGCTTTTTATAGCTTTCCTTTTTCATGCCAAAATAAATAAAAATGTTAACGGCGACAGAAACGATCATTAATAGTACAACTACACCATAGGATGATGCGCTTTCACTCATCGGGGCTGTTATAAATAGAAAAATTGGTGAGACAATACATAGAACTACACCGATAATTATAGCTTTGGTATAGGTTGGATCATACGAATTACTTTTGTTTTTAATAGATTGTCTCAAATGGCTTGGAAGTTCAAAATCATTCTCGATATACTTGAATCTATCTGTGGTCATTCCGCTATAGATAAATAAACCAACAGCTACCGCAACAAGTAATAGCAATGGAATAAGACCAACAATACCAGCATAGTTGTCAGATACGCCTGTTATCAAACCATCTCCAATTAATTGAGTAATTAAGATTAGTAGCGCTGCACCAAGGATACAGAAAGTTACCCCCAAACCAATCAATTTACTAGCCTTTTTGTTTACCTCCAAATAATCATTTACTTCATTCTCAGTAAGCATAGGAAGTTCTTCTGATTGATCATCAAGTTCTATGTCAAATTCTTTAATTAGTTCATCTATATTTCCGAATTCAGAGATAACAATACCTATCGCTTCATTTTCTGATTTCCCGTTTCTTTTCAGTTCATTATATTTATCTTCCATACTAGACAATAAATCTTCTTTAAGGTCTAGAATTTTCTTGTTTTTTGGTAAAGTCGCAAACATATTATCTAGATAATTAATAATTGTGTCCACTTAATATTCCTCCTTAACAAATCGGTTAATAACTTCTTTTGTTAATTCCCACTCTTTACATTTCTCTTTGTAATAGTCTATTCCTGCTTGGGTTATCCTGTAGTAAGTGCGTCTTTTTCCGAAGGTTTCATCCTTATAAAATGATTCAATGTAATTATTTTTCATTAAACGATTGAAGGCAGAATAGAGAGTGGTTTCTTTGATTACATATTTCTCATCGGAAAGATTTTTAATTTTTTTTGATATTTCATATCCGTAGGAATCATTGTCTAGTAGTAAATATAGAATAATTGTGTCGTTATACCCTCGAATAACATCACTGCTGATCAAATGTATGCTCCTTTCCTTGTTTAGTTTGATATGCGCATTTTTAAAATTGATTAGTTCGTTTTAATACACCAGTCGTACTTCATCTGTCGTAGTAATTTTAATGTAACATAATTACTACGACAGGTAAAGTAGTTTTCGGTTATCCTTGCAAAAATAGGTAAATGATACAACTTAATTTTTGATTTGAGATAAGAAGAAAAACGTCGAGGGGAGTGGGATCCTATTTTGTCGCTATTGTAGTGCCAAGCCCATCGTGAATATGTCTAGGACTCGGCACCAATTTTGGAATCATGGAGAACTAGTAGGATTTTTTATGCATAGCTAAATGAAAATACCAAGCCATACACCATTAATCATTGCCAAAATTAGGATGATTTTTTCATAGGCTGATACATGATTTGGGTCACTGACTTGCATTTTTATGACTAGAAAAATAGCAGCTCCCACTAGGATAATCAGTCCTACCATTGCGATTGTCCGATCAAATCCTAACCAGAACGCACAGATTCCGGTAAGAAAAAAATACAATAATGCAGGAAGCCGACTGAAGAAGGGGCCAAACTTTTCGCTAGCCCACACAACACTTGTTATTTTGCTAGGAGTTGCCTCTTTATCAGCATCACGATCTGGGATATGGTGTACCATTACCCATGCGATACAAAATAAAGCATTAATGATGGCATTTTGCAGTGCCCATTGTGGAATCGAATCTAAGGTTAGCCAAGCACCTGCTAGTCCAAGAGCCAACACAGATGGAAATGTTGCTAGCCACTCACCGACAAAAGGTCGATAGCTTAACCTTAGTGGAGGGAGAGAATACGAGATTGAACCCCATAATCCGATGATAAGTAAAATTGCAATCTTATTAAAATCGAAAATAACCAATCCGATTACAGTCATTCCTAGTAAAAAAATAAGTATTTTCCCGAAACGCCAGAGGGATGAAGCGGAAATAAACCCCATCTGAATCACTCTACTTCCACCAGATAATATAGCCGGACTATGATGATCTGTTCCTGATTTATCATCAAAGTAATCGTTTAATACATGTGTGAGGACACCATGAATTAAAAAGGCAGCAAAAAGTAACAAGAGGAATGTGGGAATTAAAGCTTCAGTAGGGATTGAATAATATAAGTAAATAGGAAGAACAGTAGAAACAATCGTAGTAACACTGGAAGAAATAACCGCAATTGACCGAAGTAACAGCCAACCTCCTTTTATTGAAAATGATAGATTCGTCATAGTATTTAACTCCTCGTCAAGTATTTATTATCTAGTACTAGTTCTCAGAACTATACCCATTTTAACTGAAATATAAAGCTAACAGGCTATTTTTTTAAAGTTAGCTGTGTTTAAAATCACACCATTGATAATGGTTATCAACTATAATTAAATTAGAACAAAAGTACAACTAAAGGAGATGCTAAAATTGAAAAAGCATAATATCAAAGACTTTCTAGAATTTAGTGAAGAAAGGTTTACCAAGCGTGTTGTATTCAAAGAGGATAAAACGACAGTATTTATTCTTAATTTCAAAGCTGGACAATCTCTTCCGGCCCATAAACACCCTAAATCAAATGTACAAATCTTAGTTTTGCAAGGCGAAGGAACGTTCACAGTTGATGGGGAAGAAGTGGTAGCAATGCAAGAAGATACGCTATTTCTTACTGGGGACGAGGAGCTAGCTTTTTCCAATACTGGACCTGAGAATGTAAGTCTCTATGTTATGCTTAATAGAATACCTGACGACAGGTATGCGGAGAACCTGTAAAACATGTTATATAAGAAATGAAAAATCACTCGTCATCTTGATTACGGGTGATTTTATTTTTTTGCTTAGTTTTGAGAGGTTTAACCTAAATATCAATAGATAATTTTCGAATAACTTGAAATCAAAAGGGAAAGCATACACATAATAAAATTAAAGGTGTGTGTATATGATTAAAAAGTTAATTCTGATTGTATTATTGTGTGTCGTTAGCACTGCAACCTTAAGTGGAGAAACAAAGGCGATTTCAGAAGAAAGTACCGTTCGTGAAGATTTGAAGGACCTTGAAAGGGAGCAAGACCAAATTGACAAGTTACTGAAAGCCATCAATGATATGTATGAGGAAGAAGGTAGTGACAAGCCTGAATTTTCTTATGATGAACGGAACAAACGTATAATCATACATTTCAGCAACGATGAAGTGAATGACCAATATCAAAAAGAGTTAACAGAGGAAATTTCTTCACTTGCAAAGGACATCGGTCTTGAACATTTAGATATTAAATGGCAGAAAGAAAAGAAAGATTTACCGGAACCTTCAAAGAAAGAAAAAGAACGGATAGAGATTTCTAGTAAGATTATGAATCAAATTACCGACTCTTTAAGAGAAGAGGGGTATGATGTTGATTCCTTGTCTCTCAAGCAGCATGTAGTTTATATACGTATGGATGAATCAGTAGAAAATTTTAAAAAGAATAAAGATAAAATCAAAGCAGTTGCAGAGGATTCAATTGCTTCGATCACAAAGGAAATCTTTGAAGTTAACGTTACAAGAAAATCAGCTGAAGAAAAACTAGAACAACAATGGAGTCCAATTTTTCACGTTGTAAGTAATTTAGCGGAAAGAAAGTTTGCAGAATATCGTGGCTTTGCCTATTCGTTTCATCCTGCGCCTTTGCAAATTATCATCAAGACAAATATTGAAAAACCAAGTTGGTTTGAAAAGTGGGTTTCCAAAACCGATGAAAGAGTCGTGGAAATAGAAAATTATGTTGAGGAAATAATTGCTGTGAAAAAGGAACAGCTACAGGTGACTGATATTCCATATGAAATTATCATAAGAGGTAAAGACGAACAGAAGCTTAACTAAACAAGGGTTGATAGATAAAACTCGTCCTAAAGGATGAGTTTTATTTATGGTAGCAGAGGAATTATACTTGGTTCAATTCATAGAGGTTTTTTTAACAAGGTGATATAATTTAAATGTTTGTGACAGTCATGATAAGCATGTCTTTCCAAATGATTAGTTTTGTAAGCCTATACATAAGTAAGAGTATTTAAATTTTTATACAGAATGGAGATTTTACAGATGCATTATCTAAATCCAGTTATTCCTGGTTTTTATCCAGATCCAAGTATTGTAAGGGTAGGAGAAGATGATTTTTACTTAGTAACCAGTTCTTTTGAGTATTTCCCAGGTGTACCAATTTTTCATAGTAAGGATTTAGTTAATTGGGAGCAAATAGGAAGTGTTTTAACAAAAAAAAGTCAATTAAACCTTGAAAATGTAAAGAGCTCTGGAGGGGTTTATGCTCCAACATTAAGGTACCATAATGGAACTTTTTATATGATAACAACAATTGTATCAGGCATTGGGAATTTTTATGTAACAGCAGAAGACCCAAGAGGCCCTTGGTCAGATCCAATTAAAATTCCATATGGAAATATTGACCCTTCATTAATGTTCGATGATGATGGAAAAGTATATGTCACCATTCAGAATAGTGAGGGATATGATTCTCATATTATTCAATATGAAATTGATAGTAAGACAGGTGAAGCCTTAACTGAGCCAGTTGTTATTTTTGAAGGCGATGGAGGTCAATGGACTGAAGCACCGCACTTATACAAAATAAATGGCACGTATTTTCTCTTATGTGCTTCTGGTGGAACAGGAGAGGATCATAGAGCAATTATTGCTAGAAGTAGCGATCCAAATGGTCCCTTTGAATTATTTAAATCACCGATTCTAACTCATAATAAAATGCCAAATCATCCTGTCCAAAACATCGGACATGCTGATTTCGTTGAAGATAAAAATGGTAACTGGTGGGCTGTTTTTTTGGGAACTCGTCCAGTAAATCAAAAGTACACCATTCTAGGGCGAGAGGTGTTTTTAGCACCTGTAACGTGGACAGAAGACGGTTGGCCGTTAATCGATAATAATGAGGGTAATGTTGATCGAATGATGGAAACCGATAATCTTTTAGGAGATTCAAATGTAAAAGAATTTCATGTAAGTAAAGATGATTTTAATGAGGACGTTTTGGCACCGTCGTGGTTGTTTCTTAGAGCAAAAGATGATGACAACTATTCCTTAACTGAGCGTAAAGGCTGGCTTCGATTGTTGGGAGTTGCCGACAACTTAGATGATAAAACAGGTGTACCAACTTTTATTTCCAACCCACAACAGGATGCTCAAATGCAGGTTAGTACTCTACTTGATTTCGATCCTAAAAATGATGGAGAAGAAGCTGGATTAACGGCTAGATTATATGAGGAAAATCACTATGATCTTAGTGTCAAGCAAATAAACAATGAAAGATTTGTTATTGCTTCAACTACGATTAAAGGTAAAACTGAAGAAATTGCTCGTCATTCCCTACAAAACAGCAAGATTCAGTTAAGTATTTCTTCTGATAATGAAAATTATTATTTTAAATTTGCTGAAAAAGAGAATCAATGGGAAGTACTGGGAAACGCTGAGCAAAAACATTTATCTAAAGAGGAAAATGGTGGTTATGGTGCTGTTTTCACTGGTGTCTGTCTAGGGTTATATGCCACGGGAAATGGCAAAGACAGCAGTACTCCAGCATACTTTGACTGGATTAATTATGAAGGGAAAATATAAGCTAGTCTATATGAAGAAACAAAAGCTTGAGTCTTGTACTCAAGCTTTTGTGTTGTAAAATCTAGGTGTGGAGAAAAGGTCTATTATACCTTGTCAATCTCTGATATAGTTAAGCCAACAATATCAGAGATTGGCAAGGTGATTAATAGATGGATATTTTTTTTGGTCTAAACAAGGATGACGGAAAAACAGTATTTGCTCCGAATGGTAATTGGAAAAAAGTAATATATATCATGAGCTTCTTAGCAATACTGTTGGTGGGTTGTGGTACATCAGAGACATTGAGTCAATCAGAAATAGATAACCAAACAAATGAACGATCTTTAGCATTGAGGGAAGTAGCATTAGTTGCTAAAAACTCTATTAATTTCAATCAAAGATTACTAGAAAATGAAGAAGCTGAAAAATCTGAGGTCAACAAATCTGAAATCGAAATCGATTCTAATGAAAATATGGAAACTTCAACTACAGATCAGAATAATAATTTAAGTAAGCAGAAGGAAGCAGAAGTTACTGAGTTGAAGCAGGGATCAAAAGCTGAACCACAAACAGAACAAAAACAAGACAAGCAAGAACAACCTAAAGAAAAGCAACTAGAACCTGAGGAACAGCCGAAGCCAGAGCAACAACCTAAAGAAGAAGAGCCGGAAGAACCTACTGAGGAAGTACAGGAAGAGCCTAAGCAAGAGCCCGCATATCAAGTGAGCCAATTCGAATTAAAAGTGGTTGAATTAACAAATCAAGAAAGAGCTAAACAAGGGCTAAGTAAATTACTAATGGATACTAACTTAGGTAAAGTAGCTTGGAAAAAATCACTTGATATGATGGAAAATAATTATTTTTCACATACTAGCCCGACCTATGGATCTCCATTTGATATGATGAAAAGTTTTGGTATTACTTATAGCAATGCCGGTGAAAACATTGCTTATGGTCAAACAACGCCTGAATCTGTTGTAAACGGATGGATGAATAGCGAGGGACACCGTAAGAACATATTAAACAGCTCATTTACTCACATTGGTGTAGGCTATGTAAATGAGGGGAACTATTGGACACAACTGTTTATTGGGAAATAAGTCAGACAATGCGATGCGTTGGCCGTTAGAATGAGTTGATTTGGTTAGTGATATAAAATAGTGAAAATGCCTGTGCAATATACATGCGCAGGCATTTTCATATTAATGTAGCCCTGTTAATGGATCCAAATCGAAGTGGTCCAAGGCTTGATTTACTAAATTTATATCATAAATCTTCTTTTCTAAACAATATTGAATAACTAGATCGTTGGTGTCACTGTCCGACAAAGAATAACCGGCAGAACCCAATAGTTCATCAGTATCTTCTTTTGTAAGCTCCAGAGCTAAGGCTAGTGCAATTGTGGTATTTTTTCTCGGCTGATAGTTTGGATTGGTCCGGATTTTAGAAAAATGCCGACGATCAATACCAGCTCTTTTGTAAATAATTGAGTCTTTGACACCAGTTGAATCAATAAAATTAAACAACACCTGGTTAAGTGTAGGTTTACGTTTGGTTTTTATAAAATTATCTATTTCACTATGCTGCACCTCTTGAAATAGATCAAAACTACTTTCATTTAATTTAAGTGAGAATGACTCTATCTCTAAACGTTCTTCCACATATTTCTGTAACTCAATTAAAATTTCAGGATTAAGCATACGGATTCCTCCCAATTTGTCCCTTTACAGGCGACCAAATGATCCACGTAATCAACTATGATTATATCATGTAATAAAGGAGAGGATGAGAAGCATGAATAAGAACTTAACAGAAATAATTTTTTTGCTTGATCGGAGTGGATCGATGTCAGGGCTTGAAAAGGATACAATTGGTGGTTTTAACTCTTTTGTTGAGAGACAGAGTCAACACCAAGGCGAGACAACTGTGACAGCAGTACTTTTTGATGACCAATATGAAATTTTATGGGATGGATTGGATGCAAAAGAAGCTAGGCTTACAGATCAGGATTATTATGTGAGAGGAACTACAGCATTGCTAGATGCGGTTGGCAAGACAATTTCAGAAGTTGGTAACAGACTATCAAAAGCAAATGAGGAGCAGAGGCCCGGAAAACTTATCTTTGTCATTACTACAGATGGAATGGAAAATGCAAGTAGTGAATTTACTTATAAAAAAATTAAAAAACTGATCAAGCACCAGCAAGAAAAATATAATTGGGAATTTCTTTTCCTAGGGGCAAATATCGATGCAGCAGAAGAAGCTAATAGTATCGGAATTAGTATTGATAATGCCTTTAACTTTGAAGCTTCAAATACCGGTGTAGTGAATATGTACGACAAAGTAAATGAAATGGTAGCAGAAAAAAGGCAGAAGTGAGGGACAGGGGGACAGGCTCCTTGTCCCTTTACCTGGTTCAACGCAAGTATAAGAAACAGAATATTTTTTGAAAAATAGCAGGAGATTTTTTCTCTTTGTTGAAATGTAAATTAAGTAATAAATAACATCCATTATTATGATTCCCCCGTTTCCCTAATTTCCCCCGATTGTTAAAGACTTCGATTTTTCCTTTTGTTAAAAATCCCCGAGGTGATCCTTATATGCCAAGAAAAGCGAGAAGAAAAAGTTCCAATGGAATCTACCACATTATGTTACGTGGAATAAACAGACAAATAATTTTTGAAGATGACGAAGATAGGCTAAGGTTATTAGAAACAATAAATAGAACTAAAGACATCAGCGGAATTAAGATATATTCTTATTGTTTAATGGATAATCACATTCATTTATTAGTGAGAGAGACAGAGGAAACAGTATCGAAAGCTATTAAGAGGATTAGTGCGAGCTATGTATATTGGTATAACAATAAATATGACCGTTGTGGACATTTGTTTCAGGATAGATTTAAAAGCGAAAATGTAGAGACAATTACTTATTTTTTAACGGTTCTACGATACATCCACCAAAATCCAATCAAGGCTGGATTAACGAACAATGTATTAGAATGTAAATGGACAAGTATAAATGAGTATTTAGGTCATACCAGCTTAGTTGATGTGGATTTTTCCCTCCAGTTTTTTTCTTCAAATAGAAGTAAATCCCTCCAATTGTTCACCGAATACATGAAACAATCAAATGATGATGATTGCCTGGACTATCACTTAAGAGTAAGAATGACTGATAGCGAAGTGAAAAATCATATGATTGATCTAGGGGTTTTAAACAGTAGTATTTTGCAACAGATGGAAAAGAAAAAGAAAAATGCGATTATATTGGAGTTGAAACAAATAGAGGGTGTGTCAGTTAGACAGCTATCGAGAATAACAGGTATATCTAAAAGTGTTATTGACCGTGTTCGTTGACAATAAGCGGGACAGGGAGCCTGTCCCGCTGTCCCACTTACAGTATGGTAAATGTTATTGTTGCAATGCTTACGGATTCCATGATTGTAAAATCAACAACAAGTCCCCCGGTAGAACTATTTGCCGAAAATCTAGTTTTTTCATCATTTTCTATCGCAATGGAGTAGCCATTATTAGTTGCATATTCCTTAAGTTGTTCATAGAAGCTCTCAGGATCAACATCAAACTGAAAAGCGACAGTGTAAGCTTTTGCTCCTGAAACTTCAGACTCAGTTACATCTAAACTGGCTCCTTCTGGAAAAGGAAAATCTGATGGAATATCAGCAGGTAGTGCTGAATCATCCTCTGATTCACTTTCAACCTCAGTTTGCTCGTCGTCTTCATTTTCATCAGCTTGTTCGCTTTCATCTGCAGCAATCTCCGCACTATCGTCAGAACCTGCATCTGAATTAGTTTTTTCATCCTCATTTCCGCATGCCATTAAAAGAATGATAATTGAAAAATATAATAAAATACTTAATACCGAATTTTTCATGATTCATTACTCCCCTTTCTTGGTCCTTTTATAAACTTTACCATCAATTGTTTTATTTAAGAACTATACCTAGGTATAGTCTTTGAATGTTGCTATTACTATAGCAATCGAGGGACAAGGAGCCTGTCCCCCTGTCCCTTCCAGTATTTGACTGGTAAAAAATGTTGGTATAAAATTCAAGGGAAGTCTATTAATCTATTATTTTGTCGATATATGTTTCTAATTTGGTTTGTGATAAATTAAAGTTTAAGAGCATAACAAAGGGAAGGGGAGGGGAGAGATTATGGAAAAACAAAGAAAGTCTTTTTCAAGAAAAACGATATGGATTATTGTAGTTGCTGCTATCATAGTGGTTGGTGCAGGTGTTTCGGCGGCAGTACTTCTAAATTTAAACCCTAAACAGCAGTATTTTAGTGCAGAGTTAGAGTCTTGGAACTCAATGAAGGAGGCTGCAGAAAACCGTTACGGTGATGAGTTGGATTGGACGGAGGAAATAAAAGAATCACCAAATGAATCTACTCTTGAACTCTCAGCAGAATATAATGATCCATCTGGGTTTGATTCAATGGGTATCCAGGAGATAGTTAATAGTTCTACAATTACCCTTAAGAACAGTCTGGATCCTACTAATAAAGAAATGGCTCTCGATTTAAGTGCTAATTTTTCTGGAATAACAATCGAGGATATTAGGTTCTACTTAACATCTGAAAAAATGATGGCATCTTTACCATTTCTTGATAAATTTTTGCAGGTAAAAGAAAGTGAACTTGGTGGTATGTTACACGAATTAGATCCTGCAAACTTTACGGGTGAAGAGGAGATTGATTTTGACTCATTTTTTAATCAAAGCATGTTGAGTGAAGAAGACATGGAGCATTTGCAAGATACTTATTTAAAAATGATTTATGACGAATTACCAGAGGATGCTTTTACCTCTGAAGATGAGGCAGTTGATGTAAATGGTGAAACACTTGATTCCACAAAAATTACCCTTGATCTTTCAGAAGAACAGTTGAAAAACATTATAGAAAAAGTACTCACAACAGCAGAAACAGATGAGAAATTAAAAGAGATCATTCAACAACAATCCTCTTTTTCTTATCCTTCAGATGACGTTTCGCAAATGTTAGAGGATTTTGATGCCGGGATTGCAGAGGCTAAAAAAGCATTAAATGAAGCGAAAATCCCCAACGGTTTAACCTCTACTTTATGGGTAAATGATGATTTAGTAGTTAAACGAGATTTTACTATTGAGCTTGGACCATCTGAATCCGAATTAGCAGAGTTTACATTAGCCGGTACGCAGCTATTACAGGAAGAAAATCAGAATTTTGATTATACGCTAGGTGTTAATGATGGGACAATGGATAACATGGTAAATCTAACAGGTGATCTATCTTGGCAGGATAACATGGCAGATGATCAAATTAAGATTTCTACAAGTGATATGGAACTCGTTTTTACGGGAACCGAGGAATTAAATGATGGTACACGAGATTTTGATCGTACATTCTCTTTCGTCGATCAGACTTCAGCATCAACTTTTGAATTAAACTGGGATGGAGTATCTACCTATGAACAGGATCAAATGAACGCTGAACACAACTTATCATTTGTTAGTGAAGGAATGAACGAGAGTATTTTTCAGTTAAGTATTAATACTGATGCTAAAATAGTTAAAAGCTTAGATATTGATACGGATTCGATGGAAGTTGTTGATTTAGGCACGATGAGTGCGGAAGAAATTGATGCATATATACAGGAAGAGTTCACCCCACAATTACAGCAATGGATGATGCAGTTTATGGGTGCAGGTTTTTAATGAACGGAAGTGTTTACTATGTTTAGCATTAGGAGAATGATTTTTTTTATAAGACAATACCAAAAACAGCTACAAAAGAAGTGGAAGTCTCTTCCTCTTCTTTTGCTGTTTCCTATCCTAATTATAAGCTTATGTTTCTTTGTGTTAGTATCTTTGTTTATCCCAGATGAAGAGCAGCCGATACATGTTGGGTTAGTCGATTTAGATCAATCGGACGAAACTACGATGCTTGTTGGTGTCATTGATGATGCATCACTACTAGGTTCATATATACATATAAATAATTACTCTGAACAAGAGGCAATTCGTGCTTTAGAGGATGGAATAGCGAGTGCCTATATCACTTTTCCAGAGAATTTCACCTCTGACCTCTATACTGGTAAATCAGTCGAAGTTCCTATTGTTGGTAATCCTGATAAACCAGTAGAGAGTTATATCATTAAGGAATTAATCGACAGTATGACGAGGTACATCGCTTCGGCACAGGCCAACATCCTAACAATCGATCATTATGCAAGCCAGCTACCGATAGCGGATGATGAACGTCAAGAGATGCTCTTGCAACAGTTTAATGAGTTTATGCTGTTTACTTTGTCCAAAGATAAAGTGATTAAAGAAGAAGAAATCATGAATAAGACAACATCGGCTCCTGTTCAATATTACTCACTTTCTGGGTGGTTTATATTGAGTACGATTTGGATTCTCTGCATTTACATTTTGTTAGGGAAGACAGAAGGAACTTCGATGTGGAACAGGATGAGGTTATATGGAGTAACGATTCTACAAAGAATTATATCTCGAATACTTATTTCTATGTTTTATGGGTTCATTCTTGCAATGCTTGGCTTTTTATTATTTGTAACAATTATGGATATTGAGTTTTACCTGATCGATTATGGACGTATTAGCTTGTTGATTAGTTTATTCTTTCTAATATTTTTACTTGGTTTATCTTTGATGGATATAGTAATAAATTCAAACAAATTTTCTTTACTAATACAGATTACTTACACCGGTATCGTGTTATTTATGAGTGGAGCGGTCATCCCTTCCCTATATTTCCCGGAAAGTGTAAAAGTCGTTCTCCCTTATCTTTTTTCTACCGAAACATTTCACTGGTTAATTGAAGTAGCTATGGAGGGTCGACTATATGTTGATTACTCTTCGTTATTTATATCATTCGCTATTAGTTTAGTAGTATTGATTGTCATTTCCATGTGGAAGGAGCGTGGACAATCATGAAAGCAATTCTAGTTACACGTCTATTACATTGGCGTAAACAAATGGTTAGTCTGCTTTTTTGGTTACTGCTTCCGATCATTGCAACCTGTATGTTTGTTACTACAGCGAATCAATGGCAACAGGATACACAAATACCGATTGGACTTGTGGTGGAAGATAATACTGCAATGGCAGATAAGTTATCGCAATCGATAAACGACAATCCACTTATTCATGTTGAAAAAATGAATATGGACCGAGCGTTAATTGAGCTAGAGCAACACGAATTGGACAGCGTCTTTGTAATTGAGGATGGCTATCAAGAAAACATACAAAACAATAGTCGCAACCAGATCGTAACCGCTTATGTGTCAGATATGTCATTGGCTTTCACTCCTGTAAAAGAAGCAATTGCTTCTTATGTACAACGGGATGCAGGAAGTTCGAGAGCCGCACATATTGTGGACCAGATGGTACAAAGGTATGACGTTGAAAAAAACTGGACATGGGACGAGGTTGTTGCCACTAGTAATCAAATTCGTGAGGAAGAAGCATTACTACATACCAGTTTTTCTTTTTATAATCAGGTGGAACCTACCCAAGAAAACAAGGGAGTTTCTATATGGAATATTTGGGGGATTTGGGCAACTTTTGCTATGTTAACAACATTTTTTCTTTTCGATTGGGTAGTTAAAGAGCAACAACCTAGTATTAAAATCAGGTTATCCCTCTTGCGTATGCCTTTTAAATCATATCTGCTTAGAAATTGGATAATTTATCTGTTCTTATTGGGTATTTTTGATTTAATCAATTTTTCCATTTTAGCAATGTATTTTAATCAATCATTCAATTTTAGTCAAATATTGGCAATCGTGAGTTTTCGACTGACGATTAATATGGTAGCTTTCTTGTTTTCGTTACGTTTCCGAACAACCTTTTTTTATTATATCTCAGCATTACCTGTTTCAATTTTTATGGCTATCATAGGGGGAGCTCTAATTCCCGTAGATGGATTAATACAAAGGTGGGCTTGGGTATCGCACTTAAGTCCATTCCAACCATTTCTGAAGGGGCAGGTAGTTAGTAGTTGGTTGATCGTCCTACTTGTAATTTTCTCAATTTGGTACTGGAGAAAGGAGAGAGCCTATGCTTAAAGTCGATTCGTTAACTAAAAACTACGGTTCAAAGCAAGTAGTGGTAGATGTTTCTTTTGAAATTAGTCAAGGAGAAGTGGTTGGTTTAGTAGGTGAGAATGGAGCCGGAAAATCGACACTACTGAATATTCTTGCCACACTTATCCCTCTAGAAGAAGGTAGCATAAATTATAATGATCTCAACTATGGGGCTGATCACCGAAAACTTAGAGAAAAAATTGGTTTTGTTCCTCAGGATATTGCTGTTTGGGAGGATTTCTCTGTGAAGGAAAATATGGTTTTCTTTGAACAATTATCTTGGGTTAAAAAATCGCGTAAAGAGCTCAGACAGCTTTGCTTAGATATGAAACTAGATCAATGGAAGGAGAAAACAAAGTCACTTTCTGGTGGAATGAAACGCAAATTGAATATTGCTATAAGTCTAATCCACGATCCGGATATCCTACTTTTGGATGAGCCAACCTCTGGAATAGATTTAAAGTCCAGAAAGGAAATAGGTAGCTACCTCTATGATTTAGCAAAGCATAATGGCAAAACTATTATTTATACATCCCATGATATGGAAGAAATTATATCTCTATGCGACCGTGTCTATTGCATAGGAAAAGATCCCTTTTACAAAGAATTACTAGAAAAGAACGGCAAAAGCGTTCAAGTGCTGTAGGGACAAGGGGACAGGCTCCTTGTCCCTGTTTTTTGAATAAAAGTTGTTGCAACGATACTCTAATTGGAGTATCGCTTTTTTTTATACTAACTATATAATTAATAGAAACATAGTAAATCCTGTTAAATTGAAATCAAATTTTCATTGTACACATAATGAGATAAGAGTGGGACAAGGAGCCTGTCCCTCTGTCCCGCGAGGAAATTTAAAATTGTTGTTACCTTTTTGGTTTGTATCCGTTTTATATGTGAAGGGGGGAGAAAATGAAAGAAAATATTGATAGCATTTATAACATGTATTTTCAGGATATATACCGATTTCTAATCTCCCTCTGTCACGATCATCATACTGCAGAGGATTTGGTTCAGGAAACGTTTTTTCGGGCCCATCTTAATATTGAAAATTACAACGGGGAAACCGTAAAATCATGGCTATTCTCTGTGGCTTATCGAGTTTTTATTGACTATTATCGCAAACATAAACGAGTGGTGGTTAAAGAGCAAAGTTTTTTCTCAAATATTTTTGATAAAAAGAAAGTGCTCTTGGATTCTTTGATTACAAAAGAAGAAATTAACGAGATTGTCAGCTTGTTAGAAACCTTGCCGGAAAAGCATAGGTATGCCGTATTGCTGCATGATTTTCATGGATTGTCGCAAGCGGAAGCGGCAGAAGTAATGAATGTCCAGCAAAGTCATTTTAAAGTTTTGCTATTTAGAGGTCGACAGGCGATTAGACGTAGAAAGGTGGAAGAAAATGAGCGATGAATTTAAAAGTAAACTAGCAGCCTATGAAAAGGGAGAATTATCAGATTCCGAACTAGAAGCTTTTGAAAAAGAATTAGATAAACTCGAAGAATATCAAGAGTACCTTGAGGACACAAAAACAACTGAACGTACATTTAAATCAAGCAATAACGATAAAAGGCAAAAAAAAATATTGAAACGGGGTAAATGGAAGGCAAGAATACAAACGGCACTAACTGCGCTTGCAATATTCATATTGTTTACGATTGTTTCATCTGTATTTACATCAATCTACTACTCGTGGGGTACTCCTGACCGGGTCGATGTCTATCGTAATATCATTGATCAAACCCTAACGATTACTAATCCCTATGGAGTTAGGGGGGGCACGAGTACGAATGGGACTCCTTATTTTGGTCTGGAGGCAACAAGAGATTTAAGTAAAACCGTTGGGCATGATACCATCGATGTTGGTGAGATGAAAGTGAAATTTCTTTTTTCTATGATGGGCATTCCTGAACAACAAAACTACGGCACCGTGTCACAAGAAACGCCAACATTTACTTATCCTGACATGGGCTCTAGAGGGATGTCTGACTGGGATCAACTGGAGCAGCTTCCTGAGGGAACTGTAGTTTCTGCCTATCTATCTTTTTCAGAGTTGATAGAAACGGAGGATGTTTTTCCACTATTTGAAGAGAAAAACTTAGACTTACTATGGCTTGCGGTCGACACTGGAGAAGAAGAAATTGTCGAGCCTGAAGGAATGATTTTTGAGCCAGTTGGTTTTCCAAGTCATCCAATTTGGCATGATGATGACATGGTTCTACAGTCTAGAGAAGTAGAAAAAACAGGATTTCTTGGAAAAGTAATTTCTGAAGGTTCCTCTTCACCTGATTATCAAGTTGGTGATCAAGGGGTTTTACATCAACAATTTTTAAAGACATTAGCATTCCTAGAAAAGCATGAAAAAAAAGCCAACAATCTTATTTTTGGTGAGCTAAATCTTGCTCAACGTATCGAATACCTTGAAACAAATGGATTCAACCACTATGGGGTAGTGATCACTGGTCCAACAAAAGAAGTATTGAAACTAAAAGAAGAACAATGGGTTGGGGAAATAGAGGTTGATGAAGTAGCGTTTTGGAATTGGCAATACTGAGTGATAGAAACAGGCACCGAATAGGAATAAGTCCCCTATGCGGTGCTTTATTTTTAGATGCTAAGAGTCTGTACTCTACTGTATTGATAGCCCTCCATGATGTTTTCGATGATCTCTTGTACAGGCAATATCTCCTTGATTTCATGGACCCTTGCTCCTGAAAAGACTAAGCCGTTCTCTACGTCTCCATTCATTGATTTAAACAATGAATCTAAGGTGCAAAACTGAAAAGAACAATTTTTTAAACATCGGTAACATTTATTGATTTTTAGCTTATTTCCACCACTGATTTGATCTGTGAAATGGTTTCTGATTGCTCTTCCTTCTAAGCCAACAGTCGTTTTGACTAAAATAGTATCCTCTTTTTTGGCATCTACGTATTTTTGTTTGAATGCCAATGGAGCATCACACTCATCACTTGCAACAAATCGTGTCCCCATTTGAACTCCTGAGGCTCCCATACTAATTGCTTTGGCAAAATCTTCACCAGTTAGAATTCCACCTGCTGCTATGACCGGTATATTCACAGCTTTGACAACTTCAGGGAGTACATCGAATAGTGGACGTTCCGTTCCAAGGTGTCCCCCTGCTTCATTTCCTTCAACAACAATAGCGGCTGCACCTAATCGTTCAGATAGCTTTGCTACTCTTACGGATGAAACTATCGAAATAACAGGTATTCCATATTCCCTTCCCCATGCATACATATCCCTAGATATTCCTGCACCTGAAATTATAAAATCCACCTTTTCTTCCATTGCCACTTTCATTTTCTCGGCAAAATCATTCATTGCAAATAATACGTTAACGCCAATATAACCGACGCCATTTGTTAGTTCTCTAGCTTTTTTAATATGGCTTCTAAGTTCCTCAATTGAGATTCCAGTTCCAGAGATTGTTCCTATGCCACCAGCATTTGCGACAGCTGAAGCAAGTTTGCTTAGTGAAATACCTACTCCCATTCCTCCTTGTAAGATTGGAAATTTTGGTCTTAAATGTCCGATTTGTAGTGAGTGATCCATAAAAAGTACCCCATTCAAATTTATTGTTTAAAGCGGGATGTCCCATGGTTTACACGGGGAGTTAAACTAGTCTAATCATATAAGAGACAAACAAGCTTAATAAGTTATAAATGTCAGACTCACGATATCACATTTGTCATAATATTGGAGGGAGTTATTAGATGAACACATGATATAAATTTTTGTAGCCGATATCATCCTAGTATTCAAATCTATGCTTGATATAGAGAATAGGCTAGTATAAAATTCTAACGAGGACAAAAAAAGTTAGTAATAGAAATGGGTAGCTTACTATCAGTAGACAAGGTAGCTAAGTAATATTCCAACTAGATATATAACATAAAGGGGATTAAATTATATGGAAAATCAAAAATTAAAAAAATTGAAAACGTTTAAACGAGTCGCATGGTATTTAATGTTACTTTTTATTGTTTCGCTTTTAGTATTAAAGAATTTTGAATTAAACGAACTTGCAAACATTCCTTACGTTTTAACAGCAATAGCAGGTATTTCTGTTATTGTAAGTAACTTATTAATAACAAAGGAACTAAGGAAATAATATAGCAGGTAACAGGGCGAACTACATTTGTGGTTTGCTTTTGTATTATTTTCCGGGAAATAATTTCTTATGGAACAAATGATGATAACATGAAAATGTTTTTGCGAGAGATAATCATATTGTTGAAAAACAACAAGGGAATTTTAGTATTAATGGAGAATACAGTATTGTACATGTTTTTAATAAAGTGGGGGTGTAGCTACAAATGAAAAAGACGGTATATATTACAGGCGCAGACAGAGGATTAGGGCTAGCACTGTCAAAGGTTTTTCTTGAATCTAATTTTAAAGTGTTTGCTGGGCGTTATATGACAGATTGGGCAGAGCTTGATCAATTAAAGGAGGAGTATGATCAGGATCTAGATATTATTACACTAGACGTTACCAACCAGCAATCTGTTGATGAAGCCGCGAATTATATCAAGGAGCAAGCTGGTGAGTTAGATATTCTGATTAATAATGCTGCAATTTTTAAGGATCGTTCTGAGGATATATTTGGAGAGTTTAATTACGAGGATATGATTAAGCTTTATGAAACGAATGTATTTGGTCCATTGCGTGTCTCTCAATCAGTTATTCCATTATTAATAAAGGGCAAGACTAAAATGCTTGCTAATATCTCATCAGAAGCAGCAAGTCTGACTGATTCTTGGAGAGTAAAGGAGTATGGATACTCCATGTCAAAATCTGCGTTAAATATGCAACTAACTATATTGCAGAATCAATTAAAAGAATACGGGATAAAGGTTTTAGCCTTCCATCCGGGTTATGTGAAAACATATATTATGGGAGACTTTAATCATGATGCAACAATTGAAGCAGGTGAATCTGCTACAGGAATCGTAAAAGAAATTCTTAAATTACCGGCGATAGAAGAACATATGTACATTGATTATCAAGGAAATAAAATAAATTGGTAAAGAAAAATAAACGCCTAACATAGGCGTTTATTTTTTTCTAAGCATAATTTTGCTGTTCTTCAATGGTTCCATCCTGTCTATGAATGACAAGTAGGGTATTGTTTGTACTTGCAAGCTCCTGACCTCTAGCCAATGCTTCTTTTTTTGTATTAAAAACATTACTTGCTTTGTCGGAGTTCTCAGCCTTTACCGCCCATCCCCTTGGGTGAGGGACAACATGTTGAGTAGAGCTTTGATCTTCATCTATCCATTTTTTTGCTTGAGCGATTGCTATAGCAATGGCCCTCCCTTCTTCATAGCCTTCCTCATTAATTAAGGCATTAGCTATATCTATTGCTTTTTCTCTAGTAGCCTCTTTTAAGTTTTTCATAGACTCAGGATAATCATTTAAAGTCCAAACCATTTAAACCCCTCCTAGCTTAGAGTGTTGTACAAATTTTTACCCCTGTTAAATCTATCTTAAACTGAGGACTTTGAAGGACATCTGTTGATTAGCAGACTAATTGATAAAAGTATTAAGTAGATTCCCTTCTAGTCGAGCGGTAAAAGGGATAGACGCCCGTAAGTAATCTAGCCCTTTATTATGGTTTTTGCTTGTCATCGACATACTCCCAGTTTTCCACTGTTTCCTCTTGTGTTATGTCTTTAACGACTTCTTTTACATAGTCACTTATATTCCCATTGCTTGAAGTATCAGTTACAACCTCGACAGCTTCTCTGTCATCATTTTCAAATGTAAATTCCTTAAGATCACCTGCACCATTTTCAACGTTTTCCTGTATTACAATCGTATTTTTAACAGTATCGTGCTCTACTACTTTATAGGAAAGCTTATCTTCTGCACCTTCATCATCAACGCGTATGTAATTGCCATCACTAATATAGTAATGAATACCCGATGCCTCATCAACCCAATGTCCGTATAATGATGTTTTAACATTAGACAAGTCTCTACCACATCCAGTAACAATCACAACAATGATTGCTAGTAAAAAAAATTGTTTCTTCATTTTCAAACCCCTCACTTTAATTTATCTTCCACATAAAATAGTGTCTATTTCATAAGAGAACTTTTTTTAAACTAGAACACTTTCATACTTTTATATTTAATTGTGCGATTTGCGTGTTTCTACAAGGATAGGCGAAATTCCAGAATATTATACTTCATCAAACTATTGGGAGATTAGTAACTTTATTTAATGTCATCTTTTTTTAATCCAAACTTTATCCCTTTCTAGATGAATTTACATACAAAATTTGTTCTCAAAAAGTAATTGTTCTGAAAATATCTGGAACTGGCAGTAGCTGTTGTTTGCTTTTAACTTTTTTAGCCATTACTATTTAAGAAAAAGGGAGGAAATACATATGCAAAATTTTGTTTTTCATAATAGTACGAAGATTATTTTTGGTAAAGATCAGGAGCAAGTTGTTGGGCAAGAGTCTGTTGCTTATGGAAAAAAACTTCTTTTACATTATGGGGGAGGAAGTATTAAAAGTAGCGGCCTATATGATAGAGTAGTTTCTTCGCTAAAGGAGCAAGGTGTTGAAATTTTCGAGTTAGGTGGGGTAAAGCCGAATCCAAGAGTTAGCCTTGTTAGAGATGGAGTGGCTCTTTGTAAGGAAAATGACATCGACTTTATTTTAGCGGTTGGTGGTGGCAGTGTAATTGACTCTGCAAAAGCGATTGCAGCGGGTTGTAAATATGATGGCGATGTATGGGACTTTTATACTGGAAAAGCTGCAGTGACAGATAGTTTGCCGCTTGGTGTTGTCTTGACAATCCCTGCTGCTGGTAGTGAAAGTAGTGCTGGAACCGTAATTACCAATGAGGAAGGATCCTACAAAAGAGCAACGGGTCATATTTCACTTAGACCGAGGTTCGCCATTTTAAATCCTGTACTTTCTTATACATTACCTTCCTATCAAACTGCTTGTGGTGTAACAGATATGATCTCGCATATATTGGAAAGATATTTTACCAATGAAAAAAATGTGGAGCTGACAGATCGATTAAGTGAAGCGACGTTAAGAACGATTATTAATAACGCACATACAGTTTTAGAGGATCCAACGAATTATGACGCACGAGCAGAGATAATGTGGGCAGGTACGATTGCTCATAATGATTTGTTAGATACGGGTAGAATTGGTGACTGGGGAAGTCATGATGTAGAGCATGAAATAAGCGGAATTTATGATATTGCACATGGTGCTGGATTAGCAATTGTATTCCCTGCCTGGATGAAGTACGTTTATAAGCACGATATTAATCGTTTTGTTCAATTTGCTAACCGTGTTTGGGATGTGGAAATTGATTTGAATAATTTAGAAAAAACTGCCTTAGAGGGCATAAAGAGAACTGAACAATTCTTTAGTTCGATTGGAATGCCAATCAGATTAGAGGAAGTCAATATAAACGAAGAACATTTTGACGAAATGGCCAAAAAAGGGACAGAAAGAGGCCCACTAGGTAACTTTGTTAAACTACAAGAAAAAGACGTACGCCAAATTTTCAATCTAGCTAAGTAGGGACAGGGGGACAGGCTCCTTGTCCCTTTTCCATGGGTGAAAATATGCAACCCCTTTTAGTTGCTTAAACGTTGTCAGTGTCATACGATAGATTTATTTGATTGAATGGATTTGGGAGATGACATGATTGAAGCGTATATTCGAAAATAAATGGTCAGTAGTTGGAATAGCTATATTCTGTTCGATTTTATGGGGAAGCGCATTCCCTGTACTTAAAGTAAGCTATGAAGAAATGCAAATGAATCCTGATGACGTAATAGCAAAAATTGTTTTTGCCGGAATGAGGTTTTTACTTGCGGGTTTATTAGTTTTGGCATTTTTGTTAATTATAAGTCCGAAAAAGATACTAGTTACCCGCAGGCAGTTTATCGTTTTAATTATTTTAGGTATCGTACAGACCACGCTTTTATACTTTTTCTTCTATAATGGATTGGCAAAAGTATCAGGTATGCAAGGGGCTATTTTGTCCTCAAGTGGAACATTTTTCACAGTAATTCTCGCGCATTACTTTTATAAGAATGACCGCCTAAATTGGAAAAAGACTGTTGGTTTAATCGCAGGGTTTACCGGAATTGCAGTTGCCAACTGGGGAGAAGGACTCCAACTAAGTTTTCAGTGGGATGGAGAAGGCTTTATGATTGCAACTGGTATCATTAACGCGATTGCAACAATTATGGCAAAAGAACTTGCAACAGGAATTCACCCCTTTGCTGTTACTGGTTGGCAATTGAGCATAGGTGCAACGATTTTACTTCTGATTGGTGTCCCGCAAATAAATGAGGGTGCAATTGTGTTCACCCCATTTGGTTATGGGTTATTAATATATTCAGCACTACTTTCAGCGGCTGCATTCGGACTCTGGTACTCATTACTAAAATATAATCATGCAGGAGAAATAAGCATGTATAAATTCATTGTTCCTGTTGCAGGTACAATTCTATCCTCCATATTTATTCCTGGAGAAAATTTAAATATATTTATCTTGATCGCCATTACCATGGTTGCGCTAGGGATTTTTGTAGTTAATTATACAGGAAGGAAAGTGGCTCCTGCGGAAAATAAGCAAGTAAGGATAGAACAATCGTAAGAATATGGATTAAGAGGGGGAGGGACACGGAGCCTGTCCCCATGTCCCGGATAAGGAGTGTTTGTTATTCATCAAGATAAAAGTGATACAATGTTGCATAATCCAACTGGTAAACAACGAATTGGGTTGGCATTTTTACTCGCTATGCTTTCCATGTTAGGGCCCTTCAATATTGATATGTATTTGCCAAGCTTCCCAGATATAGCTGATGATTTTGGTGCTCGTGCTTCGCTTGTACAGCTTAGCTTGACCGCATGCTTGATTGGGCTTGCAATTGGACAAATGGTTATTGGTCCGATAAGTGATGCTAAGGGTAGAAAAAAACCTATATTGCTATTCATTAGCCTATTTGCTATAGCATCTCTTCTCTGTGCGCTTGCACCGAATATTACAATATTGATAATTGCTCGTTTTTTACAAGGCTTTACTGCTTCGGCAGGAATAGTCCTATCACGGGCTGTTGTACGAGACGTGTTTAGTGGAAGAGATCTCACTAAATTTTTTGCTCTTTTAATGGTAATTAATGCAACCGGTCCAATTATTGCACCAGTTGCAGGAGGAGCTATTTTACTTTTACCATTTGCAACCTGGCATACTGTTTTCTATTTTTTATTTTTATTAGGACTTATCATTGTTTTTACTGTTGCTTTCAAATTAAAGGAAACATTGCCAGAGGAAAGACGAATTCCAAGTTCGATTGGGAATTCCATACGAACAATGGGAAGCCTATTTTTGGATCGTTCTTTTATTGGCTATGCCATCGTAGTCGGATTTGTTCAAGGTGGAACTTTTGCGTATGTTGCGGGAACACCATTCGTGTATCAGGAGATCTATAACGTATCCCCACAAGTTTTCAGTATCCTATTTGGTATTAACGGTCTCGCTATTATTACTGGAAGCTTTCTTGTCGGACGTTTAAGTGATTTTATTCCGGAAAGGACCTTGCTTCGAACTGGAGTTATCATATCATTATGCGCGAATTCTATCTTATTAATTGTGACAATTATTCAGGGACCACTTGCAATGATTGTGATACCGATATTTATTCACTTATTCACGATAGGAATCATCCTTACAAGTACTTTTACACTAGCGATGAAACATCAAAGGAATCGAGCTGGAAGTGCTAGTGCTGTGTTAGGCATGCTTCCATTGCTAGTTGGTTCGATAATTGCTCCTCTGGTTGGAATCAACGAGTCTTCTGCAGTCCCTATGGGTGCGGCGCTATTCAGCACCTCATTCATTGGTGCGATAGCGTTTCTGACACTAACAAAAGAAAAAATAAAACCAGAAAGGTTAACTGTAGAAAAGGGATAAGGGACGGGGGAGCTCCTGTTAAGTCATAATTTATTATTAGGGAATCGTAAAAAAAATTTAAAAGGCTATCTAATTGTCGATTTATCGATAACTAGATAGCTTTTTTGTTTAGAAAAACGCACAGCATCATGTTGAGAAAGTTGAACAGAGCTCACGCAATATTCTTAAACTCTTTAGGAGGGACAGGGAGCCTGTCCCTATGTCCCTCTGGAGTGTATAAAACCAGTTGAGAATACAGAGACTATTGAAATAAAAATAGGAGGTGAGTAGAAGTGATGAAAAAAGTATCAGCTTTGGTTATAACATTGGGATTGAGTGTCGTCGTGTTGGCTGCCTGTAATAACAATCAACAAGAATCGTTAATGGATGCACAAGATGAAAACCAATTTTCTAGACAGATAAATGTTGGACCAAATCAAAACCAAACGAACGTAAATGATGATGAGAAAAGGTACAGTGGTCTTGCTTTTAATTCAACAACAGAGGACCAATCAAGTCCGAATACCAACCAAAATCAGAATCGAAATACTATTGAGAATCAAAATGCTAGTCATAACCAAATTGGTAATAGAACTCCGCCAAATCAGAACCAAAATACCAATCAAAATCAGATTAGTCAAAATCTGAATGCGGCTAATAACAATGCCTCCGGATCATTGGGAGATTTTCAAACTCAAGTGGTTGAATTAACGAATAAAAGACGACAAGAAAATGGCCTTTCTCCACTTGATGCCGATCAGGAGCTAACAAAGGTTGCGCAGGCCAAGTCAGAGGATATGGCCACCAACAACTATTTTTCTCATACATCCCCAACTTACGGCTCTCCGTTTGATATGATGAATCAATTTGGGATTGAATACACGACAGCTGCCGAAAATATCGCTGCAGGTCAAACAACTCCTGAAGAAGTAGTTAAGGGATGGATGAATAGTGAGGGGCATAAAAAAAATATTATGAATGAAAAAATCACCCATATAGGTGTAGGATTTTCAGAAAATGGAAACCATTGGACGCAGATGTTTATTAAAAAATAAGGGGTCAAGGGTCAGGCTTCTTGTCCCTTGACCCTTTTTTCGCTCATTTTTGATTCAATGGTATTATTTTGTTAGATAATTTTCTGTATAAAATGGTTGTGATTCATCACTAAAAGCAACCCCGACGGCGAGCGATTCAAATCCAGTATGCAATTTGTTTTCTCGATGACCGAGCGAGTTCATTAAACCTTCGTGGGCAAAAATGCTACTTGTTTGACCTGCAGCGAGGTTTTCTCCAGCCATTCGATAGGTGATATTATCTTGCGTCATCCGATCGAAAGGAGATTGACCTTTAGGATTTAGATGCCCGAAGTAGTTGTTGTCAGCCATGTCTTTACTATGGTTGCGTGCAGTAAGCCTAACCGACTCATCCCAGGATAAGACAGAAAGATTATGATTTACACGGGCGGCATTAGTAAGATCGAATAACTGGTATTCAAATCCTTCTTTTAATAGTTCACTTGGTTTTGTAAAGAAATTTTCTCTTTGTTTTTCCAAATCATCACTAATTAATTGAATCGCTGTGACCGTGCTGTTTTCATGGATATCATAGAATATTGTTACATAACTATTGTTGATATCAAACATATCATATTCTTTATTGTCCTGAATTTGGTAATTGACAAGTCCCTTTTGCAAGTATTTAAGGGGCTCATCCAATGTTGTTAGAACCGAATCTCTTGTACTGCTAAAAGAGATTCCATTTGTGGATGTTAGCAGGTCTTGATTTGTGTATAACCCAATTACTTTATCATTTTCGTTATAAGCAACCATAAAAAAATTATGATAGTTTTCGTGGTAAGCATCCCAATTCACTCCATATTCATTCATGGAGGAACGTTTTGGAGGGCCAACTTGCTGTTCTACTTGGGCTCGATCATCATTAAGCTCGACGTTATGAACAGAAAAAGGTTGTTCAGAAGGACCGTCTAGTTCAGGTTTATCAGGGACAGCTTGATTAAGTTTTTCGCCTTCCTCTGTACTTCCCTTGATCTTACCTACCAAAAGCTTAATCTCTTTATTTAAATAATCTATTGTCTTAACTACTTCTGGATTTTCTTTTATCCCATTGATATCAGAGTGGATATCCTCGTAAACGCCAGATATACCAGAATGATTGAATGTGTCCCCGTAAAAATGCCAAAGCGCACCAGCAACAAGTAGTAATAAAATAATATTTCGAACTTTAGGCACAAGCACACCCCTGTCTCATTCCGTTTTTAATTAATAGATAATAATTGTAGCAAGTTTTGCCGGCATAAACAACTTGGGACAGAGGGACAGGCACCTTGTCCCTAACAAACAAGCATACAATTTTAGTTACCGTTAATAGTTTGATACTGTTGATAAGTAGAACAATTAGTTTTTCTTAAATTATTTACAGGTTAGTTCAACTATAGATATTATATGAATCCAATAAAGTAAAGGGGGATTTTTCATGACACGAGTGAACAAGCAAATTATTTTAGCGGAAAGGCCTAAAGGATTGCCAGATAGTGAAACATTCAAATTTGTGGATAGTAATGTAAAGGAACCAGAGGAAAATCAAGTGCTTGTCCGTACCCTTTATGTTTCCGTGGACCCGTATATGAGGGGGAGAATGATTGATGCCAAATCATATATTGAGCCCTTTCAATTAAATGGAGTAATTGAAGGTGGATCCATCGGAGAAGTTATTGAATCAAAATCGGACAAATTCCAACAGGGTGATATTATCATTGGAAATTTCGGCTGGCAAGAATATTACTGTGCAAATGAAAAAGAAATCAGAAAAATTGATCCATCACTAGCACCTATCACAACACATTTGGGAATATTAGGAATGACGGGCTTAACTGCATATTTTGGTTTGCTAGATATAGGCCAACCAAAGGAAGGCGACACGGTCGTGATCTCCGGAGCAGCGGGTGCTGTAGGATCTGTAGTTGGTCAAATTGCAAGGATAAAAGGTGCACGAGTAGTAGGAATAGCTGGTTCTGAGGATAAAATTGAGTTTTTAAAACAAGAATTAAATTTTGATGAGGCCATAAACTATCGAACTACTAATAATATAAAAATAGAACTAGCTAATGCATGTCCTAATGGTGTTGATGTTTATTTTGATAATGTTGGTGGCGAAATCTCTGATGCGGTTTTCACTCAACTAAATCGTCATGCACGGATTACGGTTTGCGGATCGATTTCATCCTACAATTTGAAGGAAATAGATATCGGGCCTCGAGTTCAAACAACACTGATTAAGAAAAGTGCATTAATGAAAGGCTTCACTGTAGGTGATTATTCAACACGCTTCACTGAAGGGGCAACTCAGCTTGGTAAATGGCTACAAGAAGGCAAGTTGACCTATCGAGAAACTATAGAAGAGGGTTTTGAAAATATCCCAAATGCTTTCCTGGATTTATTTAAAGGAAATAACATCGGCAAACAGCTTGTCAAAGTAGCTAACCGTCAGTAGGGACAGAGGGACAGGCACCTTGTCCCTACCTTGTTTATTGGTATATGGAGTGAAATAATAGGGATCAAAAACGTTTATCCATAATATTGGATAAACGTTTTATTACGTTAAATTAGTTATGGATACACAAGAACCGTCCCTGCGCCTCCTATGCCTTCCTGTGGAAATATAAGAACCGTCCCCATTGACAACTAATCTACTTAAATGGTAATCTATTTTAGTCGTTTAGTGCATTAGTGATTTACCATAGTAAAGGATTTAGGGGTGATAGTTGTGAATGCAGTATTAATTGCAGTTCTAGTTATGTTAGTTCTTAGTTTGACACGTGTACATGTTGTATTAGCGCTAACTATTGGCGCGCTGACAGGAGGACTCTTAGGGGGTCTAACTTTTCAAGAGACAATTTCTGTTTTTAGTGATGGACTTGGTGGCAGTGCAACGGTTGCGCTGAGCTATGCGCTTCTTGGAGCGTTCGCTGTAGCTATTGCCCGAACAGGATTACCGGAAGTAATGGTTACATTGGTTATTAAAATTGTTGGGCGAAATACGGATTCAAGAAAGAAAGCTTTATCTAAAGCACTTATTTTCTTTTTACTTACACTTATTTCTTGTTTCTCACAAAATGTCGTTCCGATTCATATTGCTTTTATTCCAATTTTGATTCCACCTATTTTAAAGATTCTAAATGAACTAGGTGTAGATCGTCGAGCAATTGCAACAGTTTTAACATTTGGCTTAACGGCACCTTACATTTTCTTACCATACGGATTCGGAGCAATTTTTCAGGGAATCATTGCTGACAACATGGAAAGTAATGGTCTAACAGTCGATCTTGAAGCCATTCCAAAAGCAATGGCACTTCCGACAATCGGTCTTGTTATTGGACTGTTGATCGCCGTTCTTGTCACATACCGTAAAAATCGTACCTATAAGGATCGCGATATTGTTGGGGCACCAGCTGAGAAACAAGTTTACACCAACCTTTCCATAATTTCAGCAATTGCTTCTATTGTTGCGACGTTAGTTGTTCAAACGTGGACTGAATCGATGATTATTGCAGCATTAGCAGGATTAGTCGTTCTTATTGCAAGTGGTTCTATTAAATGGAAGGAAGCGGATAGCGTGGTCACCGAAGGAATGAAGATGATGGCATTCATCTCCTTCATAATGTTAACCGCATCTGGTTTTGCAGCGGTAATAAGTGAAACAGGACATGTGGACTTGCTTGTGACGCAAACTGAGAATATTGTTGGCGAAAGTAAAGCAGGAGCTGCATTATTAATGTTAGGTATTGGTTTATTCATTACGATGGGGATTGGCTCGTCGTTTGCGACAATCCCAATTATTGCAACGTTGTTTGTTCCATTGGGCATCGCTACTGGGTTTTCTCCTTTAGCTATTACAGCTTTAATCGGAACTGCAGGTGCATTAGGGGACGCAGGAGCGCCTGCATCTGATAGTACATTGGGACCAACAGCAGGTTTAAACGCAGATGGGCAACATAATCACATTTGGGATACTTGTGTGCCAACCTTTATCCACTTTAACATTCCATTGTTTATTTTCGGGTGGATTGCCGCAATGGTTTTATAAAATAGAGAACAACTTTTTACAGGAGTGATTTGAAGGGTCGAACAAGCCTTTTGAGTCACTCTTTTTTATGGGACAGAGGGACAGGCTCTTTGTCCCTGATGTAGATTTAGTGCATTCAAATAAATGGAGTAGATTATTTATTGGCTAGGTCCAATACTTGGGAACAACAAAGATATATATTAAATTGAGAACAGGTAAATTTCATATTTCAATTTAATATGAGTAATTGCATTATCATCTTTTTCATCATACTATTTAAATAGATAACTTTATGGGACAAGGAGCCTGTCCCCTTGTCCCTCGGAGGTGATTTTGTTGGGTTTTACTGTGAAAGAGGTATTGTCTGAAGGGAAAAAAGGTGATCCTCTATTAAATGAGGATTTATATGTATCGAGTGATCGTTTTGTTGCAGTGATTGATGGTGCTACTAGTGTGTCAGGAAAAATGATAGCGGGTCAGACACCTGGTAGATTTGCAGCTGAAATAATTAAACAAACAATCGAAGGGCTAGCAGCGGAAGCTAGTCTGGAAATGATGGTTTCGCAAATAAATGTAAATCTGCAGTATGCTTATTTGAAATACGATTTATTAAATGAAATAGAAGAAAAAAAGTGGATGGCACCATCTGCTTGTTTAGTCATTTATAGTGACTATTATCATGAAGTATGGCAGATAGGAGACTGCCAGTTAATGATTGATGGACAAGTCTATAGCAATGATAAGGAACTGGATAATATTACTGCGAATGCTAGATCTTTATTCTTAGAGGCAGAAATAAAAAAAGGAAAAACGATTGACGAACTTATCGAACATGATACAGGCTGGGAATTTATCAGGACGTTGATTCAGCAACAATATTTCTTGCAAAATGATAGTGACAACCAATATGGATACGATGTCATTAATGGTTTTAATGTGGATTTTACACGCGTGAAAACAATAAAAATCCCAGTCGATGCAAAGGAGATAATCCTCGCTTCAGATGGCTATCCGTTCTTAAAAGATACCCTGGAAGAGTCAGAGTATGTCCTATCTAAATTAATAAAAGAAGATCCTTTATGTTTTAGAATATATAAATCTGCCAAAGGACTCATAAAAGGAAATAAGTCTTTTGATGACAGGACTTATGTGAAACTAGAAATGAGTGGGACATAGGGACAGGTTCGTTGTCCCAGAAGTTCTTAGAAGTCCTTAAATATCTTAATAGTAAAATAATGAAGATGACTTTCTCTCGTGCGAAGTATGTTAGTAAAACACAAAAATAAATAAAAAAGACGCAAAAGAACCGTCCCTTGCTTCCACTAAATAGTATAATAGGGTTATGTTTTGGTTAATACCGCAAACTTTACGTGGGGGTAGTGTGAAATATGGGTGAGAAGTTATTAAAAAATGCTGATGCATGCTACCGGCTGGCAGAGCAGAGGGCTGAAAAATATTTTCAAGAACTTAATGAACAGGTCTCACAACAGACCTATGTCGATACGGTAACAAAGGATATACAATCATGGAAACATAACCATATACACCAGTATTCAATTGTATCTTTTTTTAGAAAACGGCAACCAAGTACAAAGGAGTATCACAAGTATATCAAATGGTTGAATTACACAGGTAAACTAGATAATTATTTGAATCGAAGTATTTCGTATATTTTTATGCGAGATCTTGGTAAAGGCATCGACAAAGTGGAAACACAGATAAGTATTCGGAGTGTAGTTGATAGCTTAAAAGGTCATTTGATTGACTCAACCGGAAAAGAAACCGAGTTTAGCATGACAGGGCTATACAGATTGGCCCAGAAAGAAAACATTGAAGCCACTTTGATCTGGGTGGTAGATAAACTTAATATTGTAACGTCAAATTTTCCTGCTGGGATGGATGTTGAGCAAGCAAAGCGGAAAATCATCAAAATCATTGCCGGAGTTGCCATGCATGAGGTAATAGAGATGGACGATCAGATACCTGACGAGGAACGAACACGGAAACTCGATGTAGCTATTAGATTAGGCTATTCCTATGGGCTTACATATCCCCTAATTGATGACCTCCTTGATGCAAAAATCTTATCCGCTAAAGAGGAAGAACTATATACTGATTTAATCCGTACCACATTGATGACAGGTTCTGTACCTAAGTTAGGTGACTGGCCTGGAAGTAACACAAGTTTGATTCGTTTTATTCATTCGGAACTGCGAGATTCTTTTGAGTATATAAAGGCTCAGCAATGTCCTAACACAAAACAAAATTTCTTCGAGCAATCCTATGTGTTTTTCAATTCCCAGGAAGTGGATCGCAAAAAGGATTTATCTAATGCAAATTACACAAATGAAGAGCTTTATATCCCAATTATATTAAAATCGTATTCCTCACGAGTGATTGTCCGTTCTTTAATTAGTGCCCCTGTTGATGAGGGGTTTGACGACCGTACATTCTACTACGGTATTTACAACCAACTGGCTGATGATTTTACAGATTTGTTTGATGACATGGAACAAGGTGCTGTGACACCCTATACCTACTATATGAAATATCATAAAAGAAGGCCAGATCTTATCAATCCTTTTGAATTATATTGGACGGTTATTTCCAACTTGATTCATAATGTGTATCATTCAGATGATCAAACTTGTGAGGTCATTCTTGATCGGGCAATTAATGGCTTGAAGCGATCTAGGGATCGACTTGGAACAAAGAAGTACAAAGAAATAATGAATATATTTTCAATCGATAGTAATAAATTCAGTAGTCTTATTCAAAATATGGTTCAAAAGGCGAATGATGTGGATTTCTTTGACAAATTATTAAGAGATCATATCATTTCCACGTTGAAAAATGAAAGGAAGGAACAAGAAGCCTTTTTAGAAAAAATTAAAACAGTGCGGAATGAAATTAATAGCATGTTACCTATTGCTAAAACCAATCATCCTTCTCTAATAAAAGAGCCTTTAATTGATGCTGCAAATTACAGTTTAAAGGGTGATGGAAAAAGGTTGAGACCAATAATGACGTGGGTAATGGGTGTTGATGAGTTTGGATTAAACGAATCGGAAATTATTCCACTTCTGAGGTCACTGGAATATATGCATACGGCTTCCTTAATCTATGATGATCTACCATCCATGGATAACGCGTCGATTCGAAGAGGGCGGCAGACTCTACATCAACAGTATAACGCAGCTATAGCAGAATTGACTGGTCTTTTTTTGACTCAAAAGGCTGTTTGGGAACAAGCATCTCTTGATCACTTTGATTCGAAAACGGTGCTTAACTTGATTCAATATTCTGCTCAAAAGACCGCGGATATGTGTCAAGGGCAAGCAATGGATTTAGATTCCAAAGGGAAGCAATTGACATTAGAACAATTAAATAGAATGAGCTTTTATAAAACGGGAATAGCATTCGAAGCTTCCCTAATCATGCCTGCAATTCTCGCGCACGCACAGGAAACTGAAATACAAGCTTTGAAAAAATTCGCATATCATGCAGGTATTATGTTTCAGATTAAGGACGATTTGCTAGACGTTGAAGGGGTCTTGACTAAGCTAGGAAAACCGATTGGAAAAGACGTGGAAAATAATAACACGACTTTTGTGTCCATTCTAGGTTCTGTTGGTGCCAAAAAGGCGATGTGGGAACATTATTGCCTTGCGATGGAAACAATGCAAACAGTACCACACAATACCCCCTTTTTAAAACACCTATTGAATTATATATTGAACAGAGATCATTAGGGACAGAGGGACAGGCTCCTTGTCCCTATTTCTTTTTAAGAGAATAATAGACAAAGAGACAGTTCACAGACACCCCGTTTTTTTATAATAAATTAAGGAGTGTTAACTGCAACTTCTTTTGCCTGAACAAATGCTGCAACAGATCGATCAATGTCTTTATAATCGGTACGATAAGAGCTAACACTGATTCGAATGACGGATTTCCCTTTCCATGTAGCTCCTCCACACCAGCATTCTCCAGAATTTTGAACTAGTTCCAGTGTCTTCTTTGTTAAATTTTCATCCTCCATAGATACGAGTACTTGGTTAAAACAAACTTTATTATTTATTATAAAACCATTCTGTTCAAGAGACCTTGAGAAATATAAGGCTTTTTGATGCAAGTCTTCAACTAGCTCAGAAACCCCCTGCTTGCCAAGAGATTTAAGAGTAGCCCATAGGTCAACAGCCCTTGCACGTTGTGAGGCATCTGGTGTGTATTTCATTCCATCTCGTTGTTGACTGTATTCTAAGTAAGAGGCCGACATGCTAAGTGCTTGCCCTAGTGCTTTTCGATGCCTACATAAAACAATGCCGTTATCGTATGGTGCGTTTAACGTCTTATGTGCATCTACAGACCATGAGTCTGCTAATTCTATCCCTTTAGTTAGATGTTTCAGTGGTTCTGAAGCAGCGGCCCATAATCCAAAGGCTCCATCAATATGAACCCAAGTACCAGCCTTTCTTGCCATTTCACAAATGGATGTAAAATCATCGAAGGCACCAGAACTAACATTTCCTGCTTGTAAAATGAGAAGAGTTCGTTCATCGAGCTTAGGAATTGAGTGGATAAGTATTCTTCCCTCTTCATCCGCTGGTACCTTAATTAACCGTTCTGTCCCTAGCCCTAAAAGGGAGAGGGCTTTAAAGACTGTGGAGTGTGCTTGTTCACTAAGAACCACACGAATTTCAGGTGCCCCAAAAAGCCCTCTTGATGCCACGTCATAATTTAGCCTTTGTAATAGCGTGTTTCTTCCAGCAGCTAGACCGCATAAAGTAGCTAAGGAACTTCCACTAACAAAGCCGGCAGCAGAATTGTCGGGTAATCCCAATAGGTCTACAAGCCACTGTTCACAAATCTCTTCCAAAACCGATGCAACAGGTGACATGACATACATGGCAGCATTTTGGTCCCAAGTATCAGTCAGCCATTTTGTTGCCAAAGCAGCTGGAACAATACCACCATTTACAAAACCAAAATAGCGTCCTCCGGTCTGAGCTACTGTTGCTGGTGCTCCATCACGATGAAGTTTCTTAATAATTTCGAGAGCTTCAGCCCCATAATCGGGGAGGGATTCATGAAAGGCTTCTAATTGATCAATGGCATCCTGTGATGGAAAAACAGGGGAATTCATCGTATTGCTCATATAATCTAATGCATAATCTTTTGCCTGTTCAAACAGTTCATTATTTAATGCTTCCTGTCTAAGACGGTCACTCACCACACTTTTATTCTTCAATTGATTACCTCCATCATTGTTTGGTTTTTTATCATTTTATATTTGATATTGTATGCAGTCAATGATAATATTGTATGCAAAACAATGTTTTTTTAAGAGGTGTATTAGAAGATGGATGGTTGGAAGCCAAATCTTGAAAAAGAAAAGAAACCAATATACAAGGCATTAGTTGAAAAATTAGAAGAAGATATAAACTCGGGTCTATTGAAACCTGGGCAAATATTACCGCCTCAACGTGAATTAGCTGATTACCTCGGTATTAACCTAAGTACTATTACTAGAGCCTTTCGCGTGTGTGAGTTGAAGGGATTAATATCGGGAGTGGTTGGTCGTGGTACTTTTGTAGCTATGGATAGTAAGCTCTCGTTAACTTTATATAACAAAAATCAAAATGATATTATTGAAATGGGGCAGGTTCACCCACTATACAGTATGGATCAAGGCATTACTACAATGGTTAATCCTGCTCTTCAGGAAATGGATATGGAATCTTTAATCCGCTACACAGAACCAGAAGGTCATAGACGACATAGAGCAGTAGGTGCAGACTGGTTAAAAACATTTAATCTTGATGCTAATGAAGATGAAATCATTGTGACACCTGGCTCACAAAATGCGATGGCAAATTGCTTTTTAACACTTTTCAACGCTGGTGATCGCATTGCAGTAGACACATTAACGTATCCAGGAATAAAAACACTTGCAGCATTTCATGGTATTCGACTAGTGCCAATTTCGATGACGCAGGAAGGGATGGACCCACACTCTCTATTGGAAGCTTGCAAACAGGATAAGATAACTGGAATCTATTTAATGCCAGAAGTTCAAAATCCAACGAGTTATTCGATGTCCGAAGATGTCCGAGAAAAGATTGCAGGCATTATAACAAGGTACAATTTAATTCTAATTGAAGATGATGCCTATAATTACTTAGGAAACAAGGACTCTGTACCTTTATCTGCATATGTACCTTCCAATAGCATATATATTGGTGGTACATCGAAGTTGCTTGGGCCTGGATTTAGGATTTCCTTTGTGAAGGTAGCCAAGCCTTATCTGAATTCAATGAGAAAAGGCTTGCTTAACACCTCTTGGATGGCTTCACCAATCACAGCAGAACTCGCATCTCATTTAATAATTACTGGAAAATCTGAAACAATTAAAGAGCTAAAACGAACGGAAGCAAGGAAAAGAAACAAAATGGCCATCCAGATTTTATCATCGTATGATGTTAGTAGTAGGGAGTGTGGGTTTTATCAATGGATTACCCTGCCTACAGGATGGACTGGTAGACAATTTGAAATGGTTGCTAAAGAAGCGGGGGTCCAAGTGTTTTGTGCTGAAAAATTTGCTGTGGGAGCCAATGAAGTTCCCCCAGCAATAAGAATATCCTTATCTGGACCAGAGACGCGAGAAGAACTAGAAAAAGGGTTGCTGCTTATTAAAGAAGTACTACAAAAAGGTTTTGATTACGAGGAACCATTTGGTATTTTGTAAAGAGGGAATTGAAAACTAATGAATTTTTGTCAGGGTGGAGACGATGATTCATTGGAAGGGATTTACGCCCTTTTTCGATAATCCCTTTATTTGTTCCTGTTTCGTCATACAAGAGACGAGCAACTAAGAATAGATAATGTGAATGAATATCACGTCCCTACTCTGATTTTTCAATAATCCAGTGCCGGTGAAAGTAATTTTAAGCTGTCATAATAAATAGGCCTTCATCACCTTTTTCTAAAATCATATAGTTCAGCCCTTGCTAATTAAGATAATAACCCCGCTTGGCTGCTCCAATCACAGGGACAGGCTTCTTGTCCCAAGGAATAGAACGGTCAAAGAAGTAGACAATAAAAGGGTCTAACCTGTACCATGGAATGAAGATAAACTAAGGATTATATAAATAAAGATATCAATATTTAAGGTGTAAGTATAGAAAATAAGAAAGGAAAGGAGATATAATGACACAAAAAAATGAAAAAGAAGTAGGATGGAATTTAGATAATAGTTATGCTCGTCTTCCAGAATCATTTTTTACTAGCACCAAACCAACCCCTGTAACCTCACCGGAATTAATAATCTTTAATGATTCCCTAGCTAAATCCCTGGGCTTAAATGTGGAGACATTGAAAAGCAACGAGGGTGTGGCGGTCTTTGCTGGTAATCAAATTCCTAAAGGTTCTTTGCCACTTGCACAAGCATATGGTGGGCACCAATTTGGTCATTTTAACATGTTAGGAGACGGCAGGGCGGTACTACTTGGGGAGCAAATCACTCCAGAAAATAGAATGGACATTCAACTCAAAGGTTCAGGTAGAACCCCCTATTCTCGCGGTGGTGATGGTAGAGCGACACTTGGTCCGATGCTGCGGGAATACATCATCAGTGAAGCGATGCATGCGCTCGATATTCCTACCACTCGTAGCCTGGCCGTTGTAAAAACTGGTGAGGCAGTGATTCGCGAAACTGATTTGCCCGGTGCAGTTCTGACACGCGTGGCTTCCAGTCATCTACGTGTCGGTACATTTCAATATGCTGCTCACTGGGGTGAAAAAGAGGATCTAAGCGCTCTTGCTGACTATACATTAGATCGACATTTTCCGGACATTGAAGCTGGAGAAAACCGTTATCTTTCCCTACTTCAGCAAGTTATTAAACGTCAGGCCTCTCTAATTGCGAAATGGCAGTTGGTCGGCTTTATCCATGGAGTGATGAACACGGATAACATGGCGATTAGCGGTGAAACAATTGATTATGGGCCTTGCGCCTTTATGAATGAATATGATCCAGCAACAGTTTTCAGTTCTATTGATAGGGAAGGCCGGTATGCTTATGGCAATCAGCCACCTATTGCAGGCTGGAATCTTTCACGGTTTGCTGAAACTCTTTTACCATTACTGCACGAAGATCAGGATCAGGCTGTTAAAATAGCTCAGGATGAGATATCAAAATTTAAGGATTTCTATTACTCCAATTGGTTTGACGGAATGAGGGCAAAACTAGGATTATTTGGTGAAGAGAAGGAAGATGAATCTCTTATTGAAGAACTCTTAAATGTCATGCAAAAGTATCATGCGGACTTTACCAATACTTTCCGTGCACTGACCTTTGGTAAAATGGAGGATTCAGTTCTTGTAGGGAAAACAGAATTTGCTAAGTGGAACGAAGCGTGGCAGGCAAGGCTCAATAGACAACAAGAATCAAAAGAATCTTCTCATGAACTTATGCGAAGTAATAATCCTGGGGTAATTCCTAGAAACCATCGAGTAGAAGAGGCGCTTAAAGCGGCGGTGGATCAGGAAGACTACAGTGTGATGGAACGACTTCTTAATGTTTTATCAAACCCATACGATCACACAGCCGAACAAGAGGAATATTGCGCACCACCACCAGATACAAATCGTCCATACCAAACTTTTTGCGGGACTTAGGGTCAGGTCCCTTTTCCCTATTTTCATGATAAGAAAATTCTAAGATGGAATCATTATGATGGTCACTTAGTTGCTTAATATGGGACAAGGAGCCTGTCCCCCTGTCCCACCACTCACCCCTAAATTTCTTCGATCAAAAAAGAGTAGGTTATACGTTTTTTGGAAAAGATAGGCATAGATAAAACATAGGGAGGAAAATCTTTTATGCCTATTCAAAACAATCACGAAATCCAACAACTAGTTGAAGTTTCCGAGAAACTCGAGCATGCAGCTCGTCATGCGCAAAACAATGCTGACCCTCAAGAATTGCAACATCTTCAAACACAATTACGAGAAGTGCAGAATAAAATTCAAGATGCGCGTGGAAAAGCGATTAATGGTAGTGGCACTTCAACAGAGCCATTATTTGAAGCTCAACTGCGTGTGGAACAATCTCAGGAACAAATGGAAAGAGTGCTTAATAACCTTAATATCCAGCAAGATAACGTTCAACCGTAAGCAATAAACAATAGTCTATTCCGTATTTTATTACTGGAATAGACTATTTTAATTGATCTGCTTGAGCAATTCTTCAACAGATGATAAACATTACAGTAAATGAACGGATGTTGCTAAATTCTATTTTGGGACAAGGTGCCTGTCCCCCTGTCCCTGCTCCAAATTTTCTTGCGTTTTTTGTCTTTGGCAATCATTTGTTTGTAAACTGTTTTGTCCGGTAGTTTCTTAAATAAATCGTATGCTGGTTTTCCCACTTTATCGTTTGTGTTAACTTCCAATAGCCACAAGTTCCCTTTCTGATCAATCCCAAAATCCGCTCCAATATCGATGAAGTAATAGTAGTAATCAAGAAGGTTAGCAATGGAAAAAGCTGACTTTGCAAGGTTTTCTTTTACTAAGTTCACTTGATAAGAATCAAGCACTTTATTTAAAACAAAATCTGTTTCGACCACACCTCCGCCTTTTGTAAACAAATTGGAAACAATCGCCTTTTCACCACCAATTCGAATTAAATCCCCAGCATATAACCAAAACCCATTTTCATCACGTTGCAAATGAACTCGAATATCAAAAGCTCTAGAATCAAATGGAAGAAGTGGTGCACGCTGTTGAATAATTGCATGCATCCTAGAATAATGATGAACTAAAACCTGTATCAGCGCCTCTTTATTTGGATGGAATTCATCAGCCCCGTTTGGCTGTTGTATAATATAGCCCTTGTCAAAGGGTGTAATGAGCGAGATGTGTTTTCCAGCCCATGTATCTACTGGTTTAATGTAAAAAGAAATTTGTCTAGTTGTGAATAAATCTATAGATTGTCTTGATAGAAAATTTGTATAAGGAATATGAAAGGGTAGTTTATATGGAGTCAACAGCTTATACATTTCCCATTTATTAAAAAATAGGCGTTCTTTGTCAAAGTGCACGTTCGTATTTATTGGGAAATTATTGCGATAATTAAGATTGTCCATAGAATTCGCCCCCTTTCAAAATGCTATAGTATAAGCATATGGTCTAACTAGGCATTCGGTTACTAAACGCATGAGGTCTTTACTTATTTAATCTTGTAAATGTTTGGTTCCTGCTTTGCCAAAAAAAATCTAAGGAGTAATATTTATGACAAATGTACGGGGAATTCTAGAGCTAGATTGTGCCCTTTTGGAGACGTTCAGTAAGCGAATAATAACACCTTGGGGATCATTTTTTTACAATGAAAGTCAACCAACAAGTTATGATGCAAATCATGCACTTATTAGTGAACCAATTAGTAATCCAACTCAAGTTATTATAGAAGTCATGAACTTTTATCAATCCAAAAACATAATCCCACGATTTTACATCTACAATTTACAAAAACAACAGGAGCTTATATACGAGTTGAAGGCAAAAGGTTTTGGCTATGAAGTATTGAACGGACCCATCCAATTATGGAGCAATCAAAACAATAAAACGGTTAATGATAGTAGAACAACAATAGAGGTAGTGAATAAGGAAAACTACCAAGAAGCATTTGAAATTGAGTGTAGCATTAAAGAATTTGGAGGAAAGGAAGCACTTGATAAGGTTTATGAGGAACAGTTTAATCACCCTGCTTTCACACACTATCTTCTTCGCTTCCATGGAGTTGCCTGTTCCACTGCTTGCGTTTTTATCAAAGGAAGTCAAGCGAGACTAGAAAGTATCGCTACACTTGAAGCATATAGAGGTAGGGGCTTGGTCGGTGAACTCATTCACTTTATCCAGGAGGAAGTAAGGAATAAAGAAATAGAGAAGCTTTGGGTTTTACCAATTAATGAAACAATTGAAAAAGTATATCAAAAATACGGATTTAAAACGGTTGAGAGAATTAAAATGGGTCACGCATTCTTAGGTGGAAAAAGTATTAAAGAAATCCAAGGGGAATAGAATCCTAGTTCATTGTCCTTTTACTTTAATTAGAGGGACAATGAACCTGTCCTTATGTCCCACTTGTCATCAATTGTTCGTGTAATTTAAGTATGATTTTAAATTACAGGGCAATAATGCTGATGACTTTGACTTTAGGGAGAATGAGAAAATGAATGATTATTTATCGATTGTTACGGAGTTATTAATAGGGTTTGTTTTTCTGTTTATTGTTATAAAATTTTTAGGTAAAACTCAATTTTCACAAGTTACCCCTTTTGAATTTATTTCTGCAATAATTTTAGGAGAACTAGTAGGTAACGCGATTTATGATGAAGAAGTGAAAATTGGCCACATTATGCTTGCTATATTCACGTGGGGAGCCATTATATTCGTTGTAGAAATGTTAACTCAGAAGTTTAAAAGAACAAGAAAACTCCTAGAAGGTGAACCAAATATAGTTATACACCAAGGACAGATAAAATACGATGCATTAAAGAAAGCCAAAATAGATATAAATACGCTACAAAGTCTAATAAGACAACAAGGCTACTTTTCTATCCAAGAAGTAGAATACGGAATTATTGAGTCGAATGGAAAGGCTAGTGTTCTACCTAAATCAGAATATGACACTCCGAAAAACAGTGATTTAAAAGTCCCTTATAAGCCTGTAAATTTACCGATCACCCTGATTTTAGATGGGGAAGTGGTTTTCGATAATTTGAAGGAAGTTGGATTTGATGAAAAGTGGTTGAAAGATCAATTAGCGATGCAAAGCATTACGAATTACAAAGAGGTTCTCTACGCAGAATGGCTTGTATCCAAACCTCTATATGTGGTTAAGTATGAAAAAAGGTCGAGTTAATGATTCAACAGAAAAAAAATGGTGTTTCAAAAAAAGGATACGAAGCAGGACCTAGTTAGTCCCCCAAGTGCATCCTTCCTTCTGCTTAGCATCATTTTCCTTCCCTCACGTCTGTTTAAATGAAAAAACATCTTCCCAATTAACTATTGATGTTCGATAAATGAATGAAATAAAAGGTCCAGGTATTTTTTTTGAACAAATGTTAATACAAATTGTAAAATACACATCACCAGGGTTCATGACTATAGGAGTAAACAGACCAGGAGTGAATTAACATCCCAATTTAAAAGGTAATACTACAATTCAATTTTTAACTGAAAAGGGTGAATCATTATCGTTTCATCCATCCCATTTTTAAAATATTTTGCGATAAGCTCGAAAATAAAGAAAATCTAATGTATCATTTAAACAGTAACTAATAAGAGAAAAACGGAGGATATACATATGAACACAAAACGATGGATTGCCCTAGTTGTTGCGGGAGGCCTATTATTTGTATCAATGGGTTTTCAGTTTTTAACAAGCCTGGTAACTGCTGACTTTGAATCCATGTTTAGTTTTCAAGAAGTTGGTGGTACGTTCGATGAAAAGGTGATTGAGGAAGGAACAGGCACGAACAAAATTGCGGTCATCCATTTGAATGGAATCATTCAAGACACTACTCCTAGTACTCTGATTAATACGAATTCATATAACCATAAACGGTTTTTGGATATGCTGGATGAAGCTGCAGAAGATCGTAATGTGAGCGGGATTATTTTACGCGTAAATACACCTGGCGGAGGCGTAGTGGAAAGTGCAGAAATACATGATAAAATTCTTGAAATCAAAGAAGAATATGAGAAGCCTGTCTATGTGTCGATGGGTAATACTGCGGCTTCAGGCGGGTATTATATAGCTGCACCTGCCGATAAAATTATTGCTCATAAGGCTACACTTACAGGTTCTATTGGTGTAATCATGGAAAGCTTTAATTTTGCTGAATTTGCGGATGAACATGGCATTGATTTTAATACGATTAAAAGCGGTGAATATAAAGATATCATGTCGATGTCCCGTGAGATGACAGACGATGAACGAGAAATATTACAGACGATGATTGATGATATGTATGGGGACTTTGTCCAGGTAATTGTTGAGGGCAGGAACATGTCTGAGGAACGTGTACGCGAATTAGGCGACGGACGAGTGTACACTGGGGGGCAAGCAAAAGAGGTAGATCTTGTCGATGAACTTGGTTCGTTAGATGATTCCATTGCAATGATGAAAGAAGACCATGAATTAGGTAATGCACAGGTCATTGAATACGAACAAGGCTTGGATATAAATCAGTATCTTGGTGGAACGATATCAAGTATGTTTGGCGCTGAATCGGATTTAATCAGTATTAAAGATCTGTTGCGTGAAAATAATGCACCACGTGCAATGTATTTATATTCTAAATAAGGGGGTGTCGTTATGAGTGAAGAACATGTTGACTATGCTCAAGCACCTTTTACGAATAGAAGATACGCAGGATTTTGGATGCGTTTCTGGGCGTATTTGGTTGATTTAATTATTGTATTTAGTATAAACGGCATCCTACTTATTCCGTTTAAATTTATCAATGATGGAGCAAGTTTAGACATTGGGTTCTGGACTGTCACCGGAATTCTAGGTTCAATTGTCTTGTATCTATATTTTTTGTTCATGACAAAACGATTTAATCAGACATTAGGAAAAATGATTTTTGGCTTAAAAGTAATACGAGAGGATGCAGAGCCATTAAAATGGAGTGATCTTCTGTTTAGGGAAGTAGTAGGTAGATTTATTCATCGCGTGCTATTTTTTACGATATTTTTGTATATTGTTGTTGCGTTTACAGCCGAAAAACAAGGGATTCATGATATGTTCGGGAACACTCGTGTTGTATTTGATGAATAAAGAGGAAATGAAGGGAGTAATATTGCTCCCTTCATTTTTTTGTTATTAATTATGATGGGTTTGCTCGGAAAATAGTCTTTCGTATTTAGAAATACGTCCGTCCGTAATTACTGGGAAATTTACTTAAAACGGTAGTGGGACAAGGAGCCTGTCCCTTTGTCCCAAAAAAGAAAGGGTGGAGCAACCCTTTCTCTTAGTCCGTTCGATAAAAGGAGTAAATGTTGTATGCATATGGCGGTTATGGCATACACATAAATGTGTTAATTGAATTATGCTAACTTAATTAACTGTAACCACCACCAGTAGGGTAGTTGTTACCAACAATGATCAAAAGAACGAAAAGAACTACTAACAAAATAAAACTATTGTTTCCACCGAAATATCCTCCACTCAATTTATTCACCTCCGATCTACAATATAGTATGGCTTTAAAACTTATTAGGAAGGGCTTTGCTACTATTTTTGCTGAAATCCATAGATGCCATGGTAGATATATCATGGTTAAAGTTAATAAACTAGATTTATTGTTTATTAATCAGGCTTCCATCTAGAATGTTAACCTCGTCCACAGTGAGTTCAGAATTCTGTAGCTCATTTTATGAAAAAACACCAATTAGTTAGTTAAGAACCTCCCAACAATTTACAAGTAAAATGAAAATAACAAATTAAATATAAATCGTTTGAACTTTTGACAACCTAACAACTGTATCCCTAACTCAAACTATCAGAACTTCTGAAGCTATAGATTAAACTTTTGTTTCTACAAAGATTTGCAACAAAGAGTAAATAAGAAAGTCCGTTTTATGAATTTTTTCTATAAATCTAGTGAGGATGGTCATAGTCAAATCTACTAATTGTACAGGTAGTAATTATTTCACCCAAACTTAAATAATAAAGATTCATAAGCTAATAATTAAAGGAGGAATTCTATGAATCAAGATATGTTTAAGAATGTTGAAAAGAAGACCGGGGTAGATATGCAAAGCATTTCTAAAGTTGCCAATTCATTTAATGGCAAAAACGTTCAAGATGAAAATACAGCAAGACAGTTGGTTAGACAAGTTGGTAAGCTTGCTGGTAAAAAAGTTCCCAAGGAAACTGAAGATATGATAGTTAAAATGCTGTCTAATGGTAAAGGGATTAATGAATCTTCAATTAAAAAAATGATCAAGTAATCATAGCTAAGACAAACATTTTAAATGAAATGTTAAATGTCCATCAATTAGTATGTTAATTGATGGACATTTTTTGTATATTGTTGCTAAACTTATTTAATATTTGTATTAGATTATTCGTTAAACTGATTGAAAGCTGATTTTCTAAATATATTTTTGTTATATTATAAGGGGTGAATTAAGTGGAGATAATTCAACAATGGAAGCAAGATGATAGTGATTTTATCAGGAAGAAATTAATTGAGCATAACATGGAACAACTTCCTGATGAACTTAAAACTTCATATGAAGATATAAGTTTTGTCTTGAGGAGTGATTCAGGAACAATAATTGGTGGAATTACAGGGAATATGTTTTGGCATCACATGCACATTGACTTTTTATGGGTGGATAAAAGTGTTAGGGGAAAAGGTTATGGAAGTAAACTACTGAAAAAGATGGAGTGTTTTGCAATCGATAAAGGGGTTAGACTTATACACTTAGACACGTTTAGCTTTCAAGCTCCTGAATTTTATAAAAGTAAAGGATACGAAGTTTTTGGGACAATTGAAAATCACCCAAAGGGATTTAATCAATTATTTTTACAGAAGAGATTTGAAAAGTGATTTTTCAATCAGTTAGAGTGAAGTTAATTTAATAAAGTGAGTTGTAATAAATCAAAACCATCTTATAACAGACATGAAACTTGTCAGCAGTTAAATCGTAAATGCAAAGAATGACTCTATTTAAGTGTTGCAACTCCATAAAGCACTTCCGGGAATGAAGAAAGGATAAGTTTGCAACTAATTATGGCATTTTTATCCTCTGTTTAGTTATGCTATACTGATTTTAATAGTAATGAAAGGGATGATGGGTGGACAATGAAGAATTAATCTTATTTTTAAAATTTGAAATTGCATATTTCAAATCAAACGAAATAGGATTAGTCTGCCCATTTTTCTATAATCTCTAGAGCTATTGTAATAATAGCTTATTTGAGCATCTAAGAATAGGACTAATCCTTCCAAAATGACTGGGAGGATTTTTTAATTCTCCCTTTTAAAGAGAGGGATCGTTTTTATGAAAGAGCTGTTAAAATTTCGAAATTTAAGTTATGAATTGCTCAATAGTACTGTTTTGGATGATTTAAATGCTAATGTACTACAAGGAGAAATCATCGGTGTTATAGGTAAGAATGGTGCGGGGAAATCTACTTTATTGCATTTAATTAACAATGATTTAGATCCAACTAAAGGAAGAATACAATGGGTCCAGCAGGGTTTTACAGTTGAGTTTGTTGAACAAGAAATGGAGTTCTATTATTCCAATGAGGTAAGCCCTTTAGAAGATGCTCTACTAAATAAGTGGTCCGTACCAAACCATGAATTTTCAAATTTAAGTGGAGGAGAAAAACTGAAAGCACGTCTGGCAAGTGGATTTGCAAAGCATGCACATCTTTTATTATTAGATGAACCGACCAATCATCTTGATAAGCAAAGTACAGAACTTTTAATTCAACAAATTAAAAGTTATAAAGGTACGATTATTTTTGTTTCTCACGATCGATATTTTTTGGATGCTGTTTCAACAAGAATTTGGGCCATTGAAAATAAAAAGCTTATCGAACATAAAGGTAATTATTCCAGTTACATGGAGGCACGGGAACAAAAAAGACTTAGCCAGCAACGAGAATATGAAAAGCAACAAAAAATGGTTGAGCGGATTGAAGGTCAAATGAATGAGCTCACTTCTTGGTCGAGTATAGCTCATGCTCAATCCACGAAAAAGGAAGGTAAAAAAGAATATTATCGAGTAAAAGCGAAACGTATGGATGCACAAGTAAAATCAAAGCAGAAGCGGTTGGAAAAAGAACTTGAAAAAGTAAAAGCAGACCCGATTGTGCCAGAATATAAGGTTTGCTTTTCAATGAAGGCAAATAACAAGGTAGGTAAACGGTTTTTAGAAGTTAAGAATTTAACAAAGACTTTTGCTGACAGAACCCTTTTTAGAGACGCAAATTTTACTATTCAGCATGGTGAAAAAGTTTCTGTAATCGGCCTAAATGGTAGTGGAAAAACAACATTATTGAAAGTAATAATTGGAAATGAAACTGTTGAAGGTGAAGTATGGGTTTCACCATCTGCGCAAATTGGTTATTTAGCACAAGAGGTGTTTGACTTACCACTGGAACAAACGCCCGAACAGCTATTCTACGAAGCTACCTTTGACGCAAGAGGGAAAGTTCAAAACTTAATGAAGCATTTAGGATTTACTGCTTCTCAATGGAGAGAACCTATCGGGAACATGAGTATGGGTGAACGGATAAAGTGTAAATTGATGACTTATATACTAGAAGAAAAAGATGTGCTTATTTTAGATGAGCCAACAAATCATTTAGACTTACCTTCACGTGAACAGCTTGAAAAAACATTAGCGGAGTACAGTGGTACACTACTTGTTGTTTCTCACGATCGATATTTTATTGAAAAAACAACAAACAGCAATTTAGTTATATCAGACGGTAAGATACAAAAGCAATCGAACGGACCATCTCATAATATAGATAATAAAGATGGATTATGTTTAAAGCTTGAAACAGAAAGACAAGAAGTGTTAGGAAAACTTAGCTTTCTAACCCCAAACGATAAGGCTTACACTGAACATGATATGAAATTTAAAGAACTTACGAAACAAATTAAACTTATATGCGGTGATTACTAGCCTTGGTCATAAAAGCAGTTCATGGTAATGTTGCACCATCCCAAAGATAGAGCTGAAAAACTACATTTTTGGGGTGCTGGGCATAACCTTTTGCACTGCTTTTTGATGATTAAGATGTTTATAAATACGTTAATTCGGAAATGTACATTATATACTCAATAAGTACTAAACAAATTATATGAATAGCTAATTAATTAGGAGGCTATAAATGGTTTCTACTAACGTTATAAATGAATCCAAAAAAATATTGAATGAACGAAAGCAAGAAATGTTAGAACACTTAGATGTAAACAAAGATGAATTAAATAAACAGGCGACAGGTGATTTATCTAATTATGATAATCATCCTGGTGACCAAGGAACAGAGCTATATGATCAAGAGAAAGAAATGGCTTTGAATAATCATGCTAGACAAAAAATTGAAGAAACTAATCAAGCATTACATGCAATAGAAAATGGAACATATGGAACATGTGAGATATGTGGAAAAGAAATTCAGGAAGAAAGACTAATAGCAGTACCAACCACTTTCAGATGTGTTGAACATGCAGAAAGTGATTTACGTGAAAGTAGACCTGTCGAAGAAAAAATTATTGAGCCCGATATTATTGGAAGAGATGTAAAAGCTGAAGCGAAGGAATCAGCTGCATTTGACGGGAAGGACACTTGGCAGGCTGTCGAAGAGTATGGTTCGTCAGAGACTCCATCTGATTTTTATAAAAAGAAAGATAGTTATGATGACATGTACATTGATTCGGATGAGCTTGAAGGTAGTTCAGAGGAAATTGAAGAAGTAGCTAAAACAGACATGAATGGGAAAAATACGTTAAATAGACGGAACAAGTTAGATGGTGAAAATGAATAGACAAAAGTCTAATTAATGGAGCTGTCTTATCTAAATAAAGAACGGTACATGGATTTTGTGAAAACTATATGTTACGAAAGGGCGCTTTCTTAGAGAAGGCGTCCATTTTTGTTGTGTTATCCTACATTTTTTAATCTAAATCAGTAGAACAATCTGAAAATATGCGTCTAGTAATCAGAGTTGTATATAGTAATGACGTAACTTTTGAAAAGGAAGTTTATTAACATAAATCAACGAGGAAAATCTAGATTTGATTTGTTAGTTTACTATTTAAAAAAGGATGTAGAATGATGGTAAGAAGGAATATATCGTATCGATTGTTCTTGTGAGAATAAAGCTGTACAAAAAAGTAAATAGGAAAAGAAAAATCCAAACAGAACAGATAGTACTGAATAAACTAAAAGAATGCACCCAAACACGAACGTTAACTTATTTATTTAAATAAATATTCTGTTTTCCATTGATTAACTAATTCACATTTGCTATATTGTTTATATAATCATCTTATAACAAATTTTTTTGTGCACTCCTTAATAAGGTCTTAACCTAGATTCCGCTAAAGAACTAGACTACGAGTTAGAGTTAATGGTTGCTATTTTTTGGTAGTTATCTAATGGGGTTTTGGCCTAATTCTAATGCTTTTTTTCATCTACTTTAACGAGGTAAGTATATTTTCTTGGTCTTCTCTCGTTAATTTAAAAAGTACTAGAAAAAAACCTAGTTGCATAGATTGGTTAAGTGTTGCGAAAAAAACACCAAGCAGTGATCAATTTAGACATCAAGTAAGATTAATTTAATTTAACTAAAAAATTTAAGAGACAAGACTATGTGTGACTGGCGAACGCGGATAAACCGCGAGGGAGCACATAGTGTCATAGCCGTTCGCCTGGGCAGAGGTAAGGGAATAATTTCCCTTACCTCTTTCTGTTTATAGGGGGGATAGTCGATACTATTCGTATGGTAAGCAAGATAGTAAAGACAAAATTTCATGGAAATGGCGGATGGCAAGGTCTTCCTTGCTTAAATCTTAATAATTAAGAGGAGGAAATGATATGACTATGATGGTCTTAGAAAAAGTAAAAACAATTAAAACGTTAAATAATATAGCAGAAACTGGGTTAGACGTCCTTAGAGAAAACTATTTACTCGATGATGAGAATGAGAATCCAGATGCAATTATTGTCCGTAGTTTTAATATGCATGCAATAGAGCCAGGCAACAATTTGAAAGCAATAGCACGGGCTGGAGCTGGGGTCAATAATATTCCTGTCGAGCAATATACTGAGCAAGGAATTGTCGTTTTTAATACTCCAGGAGCCAATGCGAACGCGGTTAAAGAACTTGTATTAACATCATTAATGGCTTCTTCTCGTAATCTGTTTGCCGGTGTTGCCTGGACAAGAGAATTAGAAGGCCAAGATCAACAAATTTCAAAGCTTGTTGAAACAGGCAAGAAACAGTTTGTTGGAAAAGAAATTAGAGGGAAAACTCTAGGTGTCATCGGATTAGGGGCGATTGGTGCGCTCGTAGCAAATGATGCACTCGGTTTAGGTATGGATGTGATAGGATTTGACCCGTTCATCTCTGTTGATACGGCTTGGAACTTGTCGCGCAATGTGCAGCGTGCCGGTACGATTGAGCAATTGTTTGCTAACGCTGATTACATTACTGTCCATGTTCCCTTAACTGATGACACAGTAGGAATGTTTAACGAAAAAACATTTGGTATCATGAAGCCGGATGTCCATATATTGAATTTTTCACGTGGTGGACTTGTCGATGAAAAGGCAATGAAAATCGCGCTTGAAAGTGGGCAAGTGGGTAAGTACATTACGGACTTTCCAAATGAGAATGTTTTGAAAATGAAAAATGCAGTTTCATTTCCACATCTTGGTGCTTCCACTATTGAATCAGAGGAAAACTGTGCAAAGATGGCAGCTCGTCAAGTGAAAGAATTTTTGGAGACAGGTAATATTCAAAACTCAGTGAATTTTCCTAACACGAACCTGCCTTACATTGGAAGGCGACGTGTGACCGCTTTTCACCAAAATATCCCGAACATGGTTGGGCAGATCACTTCTGTTATTTCAAGCTTTAATTTAAACATCGCTGATATGGTTAACAGAAGCCGCGGAGAATATGCCTATACGATGGTTGATATTGAAAATGATGTAAACGACGAGACTATCCCTATGTTAGAAGAAAAGATCAACCAAATACAAGGAATTGTTACCAATCGTATGATTTAGCAATAAGGAGAGATTCTTAGTTTGATTTGAATTTCAGTTTTTTGTTGCCTCGAGGTGAATGGTGGGGACGACTTTAGACTTTCTTGCATTGTAATGCCAGTATACTTTTCAAAGCAGAAAGCGTCCCCTTTACACCTCATTCAAAAAGATGATGAAGTAAGCGATCCCTATCCTCAAAAAATTGTTTCATTATAGAATAATGATAGGTATCCTCAAGACTTACTTCAGTCATTCCGTCTTCAGTTAGTTGAAGAATTTTCGAATTTGGGTAAGCCATAATAATTGGAGAATGGGTAGATATAATAAATTGAGACCCCTGATTGATAAGCTCATTGATTCTTGATAACATCGACAGTTGCCTTAATGGTGACAAGGCTGCTTCAGGCTCATCCAAGATGTACAGACCATTACCTTGAAAGCGCTCGGTAAATGCTGCGAAAAATGATTCCCCGTGAGATTGTTCGTGTAGTGATTTTCCTCCAAACGAATCAATGATTTTACCACCGGACAATGGCTCTTTATCTAATTCCTCGATATTTGTAGCAACATTATAGAAGGTTTCTGCCCTAAAAAAGAAGCTATCCTTTGCCCTATTCACTCCTTTCACTAACCGGAGGTAATGGTCTAAATTTGAGTGTGAATTATAACTGGAAAAGTTGAAGTTTAATGTACCACCTTCAGGATTAAATCCCAATGCAATTGCAATCCCCTCTAACAAAGTAGACTTGCCCATTCCATTTTCACCGATAATGTAAGTGATATTTGGGTGAAATAGTAACTCTGTGAAATTCTGAATGATTGGTAGAGAAAGTGGGAATGCATCATATGAAGAAATAAGCTCTTCTTTAAGGTTGGCCTCTCTAATGTATTGCGTATCTGGATTTAACTTCATGCTATTATCACCTCTTTAGTTGGGGCGGTTATCTGCTTTTTAAATGGAGCTCCTAGATTGTATTGACTTTTGATAGAGAACTGTCACATAATCCAGTCTAAACCTCTATTCCTGCAATCCCGATGCCCCCTGGCCCAGCATGAGTAGAAATCATAGCTCCAGCTTGGATCCATTTTACGTTGTTGAAACCATTTTCTTTTGCAGTTTCATCCATTCGTAACTTAATACTCTCGTCAAGGCCGATGGAATAAATAAAGTAAAGTTGTTCTCTATCAATATCGTATTGATTCAAATAATCTTGCATTAATTTTTCGGTAACTCCGCTCATCTTCCCACGGTATTTCTTAGTTGAAACCAGTTTACCATCAATTAATTCTATCAGTGGCTTGATTTTTAACAAAGCCCCTCCAAGATATGCCACATTGCTGACTCGTCCACCTGCTCTCAAAAATTCTAAGCTACCAGGTACGAAAGCCAGTCGTGATTTAGGAACTATTGATTCAATTTTATCAACTAATCTCTCAGGTTCAATTGCAGGCTCGTCCTCTAACAAGGTAGCAGCATACATCACGATAGCAGCTAATCCACCTGTCACATTCAAAGCATCAATTAGGAAAAGATCATCAAATTCTTCGGCTGTAATCAACGCATTCTGGAAGGAAGAAGATGCCTTTGATGTATAACCAATATGTACAATGATGCAGTTAGGGAATTCAGTTCTTATCCTTGTAAAGAAATCATGGTATTCATGTGGATTCGTAGACGTAGTAAAGGGTATTTTTTTAGTACGGTCATAATAGTCGTAAATATCCTCTACTAGTAACGAACCATCTAAATAATCTTGGCCATCCATGACGACGTGCATTGGAACTACTTGTACATTATATTTGGTCGCCAAGTCTTCTGGTAAATCAGCTCCACTTTCTGTTGATAAGATAATTTTTCTCATCATACATCCCCTTTCACATAAAAAAAGACCTCTATGTTCTAATCCTACTATACATTAAAAAGGAAAGAGAGGGGTAGAATGGAATTAGTTTTTGAAAGACATTATTCTTAGAAAAATTGGTTTGGATTGTCAAGGGGATATTAACTATTAGTAAAAAGAAAAGTAATCCTTTACAACAAGAGTTAAAGGCTGGCGGTGGAGTTAGTTGGAGGCAAAAGAACCGTCCCTGTGTTTTTGTGCCTCTTTGACAGGGAATAAGTAGGCTAGTTAGTTATAAGTTTGAAAGGGTTGTGAAGGAGATGAAGAGTCAAGCGGCGGTTCAATTTAGACCAAATGAAGAAACTGTGTTAACCGAGGTGGATTTGGAGGAGCCTAGGCCAGACGAGGTTCTTGTAAAAGTGATAGCTTGTGGTATTTGTCACACTGATATTTCCATACGTGACAATAGTAGTTATTACCCAACAGTGCTAGGTCATGAAGGTAGCGGCATTATCGAAAAAGTAGGTACAAATGTAAAAAATGTAAAAATTGGTGATCATGTGGTCCTAGCCTACACGTATTGTGGTGAATGTGAAGCATGTAAGGAAGGGAAAACGTATGAATGTGATCATTTTTCTCAATTCTTTCACGGCTTTCGTACAGACAATACCTCACCACTGGCTACTACTAATGGTACTTCTATTTCGGCTTTAATGCGTCAGGGTGCATTTGCTAGCTATGCGGTATGTCATAAACATAGCATCACTAAAATTGATGAGGAATTGGATCTGAGGATGGTGGGGACACTTGGCTGTGGATTGATGACTGGAGCAGGTACAGTGCTAAATTATCTTAAACCCGACAAAGGAAAAGCATTCGTTGTCTTTGGTGTTGGTAGCGTAGGACTTGCGTCAGTGATGGCTGCCAAAATTTCTGGGTGCGATCCAATTATTGCTGTTGATAGACTAGAATTTAAACTGGATATGGCGAGGCAAGTAGGTGCTACCCATTGTATCAATGGAGATGCAAGTTCTGATTTGGAAGAAACTATTCTGGATAGTTGTGATGGTGTTGACTATGGCTTTGATACAACAGGAAGTCAGAAGCTTCTGACCGTATTGCAAGCAGTGTTGAACAATGGAGCAACAGCATGTGGCGTAGGTGGTGGCTTAATTGTACTTACTCAAAAAGAACGAAATGAAGGAAAGTCATGGGGCCATGTTGATGCAGGAGGTGCGATTCCACAGGTGTTTATTCCGCAGTTAATTGACTACTATCGAGAAGGGAAATTCCCATTTGATATGCTAATACGTTTTTTTTCATTCAAAGAGATTAACGAAGCGATGGACGCTAGTCAAAAAGGCATGGTGATTAAGCCGGTACTGATGATGGATTGAAGTTAGTATAGCTGTTTATTTTTGCGAGGATCTTAAGAAGTTCGGCTGATCAATTTATGAAAAATCCTTGCGACCAGTTTATAATAAACTCACTTATGACAAGCATATTCGGGTACCTTTTAATTGATTTGTTAGGGTATTCGTGAAATAATCCTTTCAAACAATAAATTTGAGTCGAAAGCATACAAGTTATAAGCATAAGAACTTGTCCCTATGCTCACTTATGCTTCGTTAGGAGGTTTTTCAAAGATGGATATGAATAATAATGATATATTAATTCGATTACGGTATGCTCTAGACATAAAAGATACAGATATGGTAGAGATCTTTAAGCTTGGTGGTGTTGAAGTAACAAGGGAAGAAGTGCAAAAGCTACTGATAAAATCAAAGGATAGTTACGATGATATTGATTTAGATGAAACTGAGGAAAATATAGAATGTGATAATTCAACATTGGAGTCATTTTTAAATGGATTGATTATAGTTAAAAGAGGAAAGCAAGAACCGAAGCCAGGCCAACCGGAGAGACCAGCCATGTCTATCAAAAATAATCGAAGTGTTAACAATGTATTGCTTAAGAAGCTGAAAATAGCACTAATGTTAACTAGTGAGGATATGCTTGATATATTAGAAGAAGCAGGTGTCACGGTAACTAAGGGAGAACTAAGTGCAATACTTAGAAAAGAGGGACATAAGAATTATATGGAGTGTGGCGATCGATACGCTCGTAATTTCTTAAAAGGATTAGCAATAAGGTATAGGGAATAAGCAATGTATGATGTAATAGCTACAACCTGTAGACAAGGGTCAGCAGGTTGTAGCTGGTATGTTTAAATTGGTGATGTAATTACATTGTGAGGTTTTAGTTAGCAATCAAACTGGGACATGGAGCCTGTCCCCCTGTCCCGAAAAGGAGGAGGAAGAGTAATGAAGTCTGTTTTGAAAAAACGTATGAAGGCGTATTTGATTGATATAGCTATCTCTACTGCGGTTACTGTTGGAGTTGAATATTTGTTGCGAAAAAAAATAAAAAGTGAAGCTTTCCATGCTTTAGTCACTCCGACAACTATAATGTGGTCGCTTGAATTCCTACAGTTGCGCAAGAGTGGTCAAACTATTGGCTACAAAAAAATGGGGTTGGTTCTTACTGGTGAAGAGGGTACTGAACTAACGTCTAGTCAAATAATAAATCGAATGGTTTACCGGGATACGGTGAGCACGTTTGATTACTTGAAAAATGCCAAAGCCTTTGAAGACCAAGAAGGAGAAGTATTACCACACGATCGCTATGCACGAACAGTAGTGAGGGACAGAGGGACAGGCTCCTTGTCCCAGTTATAGGATAAACAAAAGAGTCAGTTCTCCTGGTGATAAATGTTAACCAAGGGTAACTGACTCTTTTGTTTATATCGTCCTGAGATCGACTTCCTATTTAGATAGATCTCCCTCTTTTTCTCTTACTTTCACTAAATAATAAGCAGTAATTGAGGAGGTAATTGGAATAACTAAAGCGATACCGATGCCTGCACAAAGAATCGTGATTATTTCAGTACTAAATACCTTTGAATTTATGATTTCTCCAAAAGAGTAATTTAAATCCTTGAACCAGATAAGTAGCGCCAAATATCCCCCAAAGAAGGCGAAAAATAACGTATTAGTATTTGTGCCTAAGATATCCCTTCCAATACTTAATCCTGATTCATATAATTCCTTTCTACTAATGGACGGATTATGATGAAGTATTTCACGCATAGGAGATGCAATGGAAATGGCAATATCTGTAATGGCGCCGATAGTGCTTATAATAATCACGGAAGCAGCAATTTTAACGAAATCTACTCCTATATAGAAAGAAAATATATAAAGCTCTCCGATTTCTTCTTCACCAAATCCCTGAATCATAGCTAATTCTGTTATCATCACAATAAAAAAGATTAAAATGACAATCGTGATTACCGTAGAAGCAAATGCTGCTTTTGTTGTACTATTCACTTCATTAATAAAAAAAAGTGTAATACAACTAATGATTGCACTTGAAATAATGGTTAAAATGATTGGGTCGGCCGTTGGATCTAACATAATCATGATTGTAATAAATAGCACACTAAAATTTAAGAATAAAGCAATAAACGACCTTGCCCCTTTACTCCCACCAACTAAGACCATCAATAAAAATAAAATAGCTGTTAGCCACACTAATACATTCATGATTTCGCCCGCTTTCGATTAATGAAAAATAGAGCTGTATATAAACCGATTGGAATTGTTATTACAATACCAATCCCACCTGCTAGAGCCCGGGCCACTTCCAGTGATAGGTTCATGGAGAGAGTAAACGGTAATGGATAAGCATTTTTTAAATACAAGATAAGTGTTGGGATGGAGCCACCTATATAGACAAAAAACAAAATATTTGTCATGGTTCCCATAATATCTTTTCCAATTTCCATGCCCGAGGTTTTTAGTGCCTTTACTGGTATGTTGTTATTCTTTTCATATAATCCAAAGATTGAAGAAGACATCGTAATCGCAACATCCATCACAGCTCCTAGCGAACCGATTAGTACCCCTGCCATAAACACCACTTGTGGTGGACGAGTTAGAAAACCCATTTCCTCATATTGCAGGCCACTTTCTGAGGTTAAGTCCATAACTAGATAAGCAATCGACAGGGAAATAAAAGTTCCTAGTAAGGTCGCGACAATTGCTGCGTAGGTTTTTTCATTAAAACCATTCACAAGTAATAATGAAATGGCTGTGAATAAAATAACGGTAATCCCGGATATAAATAATAGACTGGCGTTTGCAGTTTGGATATAAACATCCAATGCGTAGGATAACAAACTAGCATTAACCGCTAAACTTATAATCGAGAACAGTCCTTGTTTTTTTCCAATGATAAGTAGCGTAAAGATAAAGATCCACGAGATCATCAAGACGTATTTATCACGCTTTACATCATTTATCGTTCCGGTCAAAATCTCATTTTCTTCTATACTTCTATCAATGGAAACGAAAAGTTCATTTCCAACATGGTACTCTTGATCATAGGCTTTTGAAGTGGAATATTCATTAGTAAACTGAATCAGTTCTCCTTTTTCATCTCCATTTTTAATTTCTGCGGTTATTTGCTGCGTATAAAGATAATCTTCATTATCATTGTCATCGATAATTTCGGTTGTATCTAATAAATTCGTTTCAATCACTTTAGCAATCGGCCGTTCATAGAAGGCATAGTTATGATGAACAAAAAGCATAGATACGGTAAACAAAACTGCTAATAAGCTGCACATAATTATTTGTTTATAAGTTATTCTTTTAAAATAGTCTACAATAACCTTCAATAAAACCCCTCCAACTACCGGGACAGGGGGACAGGTTTCTTGTCCCAGTTATCTCGATACAATCCAATAATTAATAGTTTATCATATGGTGTCCCTGTTAACAGGATTAATGGAGTCTGTCTCATTCTCATGTTCTAGTTTTTTAAAATTTCTATTGATTTTACATTATAATGTAAGATTTCAATTGTATTGATCATCCTTAGCTTAATTTATCCTATCGATTTTTTCTAATAGACTTTATCGTTATTTTTGTTGCAAATACAACAAAGAAAGGATAAATTTAATATATGTTATTGTTTTTATTGTATTTACAACAAAAATATGTGCTGAGGAGTTAATTATGAAGGAAATTCTTAGGGAAATTGGAATGATTGCAAGGGCGCTTGATTCTATAAGCAACATAGAATTTAAAGAATATGACCTTACAAAAGGGCAATATTTATACATTGTCCGAATATGTGAAAATCCAGGAATCATACAAGAAAAGTTAGCTGAGATGATAAAGGTCGACCGAACTACAGCTGCCCGAGCTATAAAAAAACTTGAAGGGAAGGGTTTTATTGAAAAGAAAGGCGATAAACATAACAAGAAAATTAAAAAACTCTTCCCAACAATGAAAGGTGAAAATGTTTATCCATTTATAAAGGGAGAAAATGATTATTCAAATATCGTTGCCTTAGAGGGACTTTCAGAAGAAGAGGTAGAGATCATTTTCAATCTTCTTCAACGAGTAAGAAGAAATATAGAAACTGACTGGGAATTTGTAAAAAAGGGAAACAAGAGAAATTATTGATTATATAAAGGAGGAAGATTTTTAAATGACTATAAATATAAAAAAGTGTACCAAAAAAGATTTACACAAACTTCAAGAAATCAGTTATGAAACTTTCATTGAGACCTTTAAGGATCAGAATTCGCCCGAAAATATGAGTTCTTATTTGGAAAGGGCATTTAACATAAAACAATTAGAGAAAGAAATAGCGACTATTTCTTCTCAATTCTTTTTCATTTATTTTAATGATGAACTTGCTGGATATTTAAAGGTCAACACTAATGACGCTCAGTCGGAAAAAATGGGTGATGAATCACTTGAAATCGAGAGGATTTACATAAAGAAAAACTTTCAAAGACATGGACTCGGTAAATACCTCCTAAATAAAGCTATTAATATTGCAATGAAAGGTGACAAAAAGAATATTTGGTTAGGCGTATGGGAAAAAAACGAAAATGCTATTTCTTTTTATAAGAAAATGGATTTCGTTCATACAGAAGCACACTCTTTTTATATGGGTGATGAAAAACAAATTGACTTTATAATGGTCAAAGCGCTTGATAACACTTTTGAAGGGGATGTGAATGATTGATTATATTCTATTTGTCTTATTCACTGTAATTGACTAGTGCGTATTAATTGGTTCTAGTAGGATAGAAAAGAAGTGGATTGGTAGCATTGGTGGCCTGCTTTTGGCGGCATTAATTATTGTTAGTTAAATGATAAAACTACAATCCGGTTTGTTTGAAGAACGTACGGTAGCTTCGGTACCTGTTGGGGAATGGGTGGCACCTAGTTTGATTGTTTTAGGAATCTAGTTACTTGGAATGATTAATTATTGCTAGATAAAAGCCGCTCTGGAAAAGCAATCCTGGTTAAAATCGAGTTTAACTAGTTTTGATATCCTATTTAGTATTGTTTATATTTGGGTTGGTCATTTCGTTTTATTTATCGTTGCTTTCACTTACTTTTCGTTTGCCCCGTAGATTAAATAAAGTTGAGAAACGATAGGGACAAGGGACCTGTCCCTATGTCCCGCCGAGGTCCCTTCGGTGGACATCGGCCTTCTGTGGGTTTAGGATAATTATAAGGGGATTGACAGATGGAAATTGTCCCAAATTAATTATTTTGAAAGGGTGGAGAAAATGAAGGTACTAGTAGTTGGAGCAAATGGTCAAATTGGAAAACATGTTGTTTCATTCATTAAAGATAGTAACAACCTTGAAGCAAAAGCAATGATCCGAAAACAGGGGCAAGCCTCACTTCTAGAAGATTTAGGTGCCGAAACGGTATTGGTTGACCTGGAAGAAGATGATATTGATACAATTGCAAAAGCTGCTCAAGGAGTGGATGCGATTGTGTTTACGGCTGGATCTGGACCTCACACAGGACCTGATAAAACGATGTTAATTGATTTAGATGGTGCTGTGAAAACAATCGAGGCAGCCAAAGTGGCTGGGGTGAAGCGGTTTGTTATGGTTAGTTCGTTTGACACAACACGTGAAGCTATTCAGGCTGCGCCTGAATCCTTTGCACCATATGTGGTAGCAAAGCATTACGCAGACGTGTGGTTAAGATCAACCGATTTAGATTATACAATAGTCCATCCTGGAGGACTCACAAATGATAAAGGAACAGGTCAAGTACAGGCTGCTTCCGAAGTGGAAAGAGGAAAAGTTCCACGCGAGGATATCGCGAGCGTTATTGTTGGTTGTTTAGAAAATGAGTCAACGATTGGCAAGGAATTTCAGGTTGTAACTGGAACAACGCCGATTCAAGAGGCAATAAAATCAATTTAAAGGCTATTAATTAAGGTAAGGCCCTGTTTATGGAAATTTGTCCATGTACGGGGTCTACTTTTTTTTCGCGAAAATCAGGTCACAGAAGTGTTTAGGCGAATAATCTGAATTTTAGGGCGAGTTCTTAAAAAATTCAAGTGAAAAGTGAATTATTTGGGGTGAAAACTTTCAGATTCAGGGTAGAATAATAGAAATTTTGATCTGAATTCGTAATGTGACAGAGTGATAGATAGATATTCTTAAAAATATCTTCTCATACTTGTGGATTTATAGCGTTTACACACGCATTACCGTCAATTGTTACGAATATACCACTTAAAAAGGTTGAATCATCAGATAATAGAAATAATCTTGCGGTTCGGCCCTCATATTTTTTAGCTAAAGTTAATAATTTTTGTTGGATTTTTACGTTTCAAAGTAGAATCTGTAATGAATGTTAGGTGAAGGGATTGTACGAAAAAAGTATTGAGAAATCTTCGAACTAAAATAGTTTTAGTTTTAATCCTCATCCCTATCGTTCCTTTGAACTAATGTTATCTTATCAAGATGACCAATATTGATGATTTTGATATTTTTAAAAGACAATAATCCGATACCGAAGCCGATGAGAACACCTAAACCAATATATAAACTTTTTTCTTTTGTTTCCATTACTTCCTCTCCTTTCCTTTTTACGATTATATAACAATTTCAAGCATAGAGAAATGTAAATTTCTTGGGAAATAAAGAATTGCCGGCCAGTGAATAAGATTCATGCTTCGATTGACGAAAGTATTAAGGTGTATAAAGCCAGGTCAAGTTAAGGTAAACAATATGGAGGATAGTGTTAATAGAAAATTGTCTTAACATTTATTTAAACTGACTTGGTCATGATTTTGTCATGGTTAATGCAACATTAGCTTTCCAAAGCCAAATGATCGCGCTATGATGGTAAATAGAATACTTTCCCAATACACATCCATCCTAGTAAGAAATGAGGAAAGCCAACTTGAAAAAGTTTAAGAAGTTTTACTTGGAAATTACTAGTGTATGTAATCTTGCTTGTAGCTTTTGTCCTCCTACAATAAGAACGAGACAATTCGTTTCTGTTGAGGAGTTTTCGAAGCGGTTAGACCAAATTAAGCCCCACACAGATTATATTAATTTACATGTCAAAGGTGAACCACTGCTTCATCCTAAGATTGATCAATTGTTAGATGTAAGTCATGAGAAAGGGTTCAAGGTTAATATTACGACCAATGGAACATTAATTAATAAAAGGAAGCATCAATTATTCAATAAGCCTGCTCTAAGGCAGATGAATTTTTCTCTTCACAGTTTTGATGGCCATGAAGGTTCAGTAGATAAGGAAGGATACGTGAGCAGTGTACTTTCTTTTATTAAAGAAGCTACAATTCAATCGGATTTGATTGTTTCTCTGAGATTATGGAATCTCTCACAAGATAATCTATCGAACGCCGAAAGGCAACGTAACCGCCAAATACTAGAAATAATCGAAACGGAATTTGAGTTGCCATATAAAATTGAAGAGAAAATCACACCTGGGAGTGGTATAAAAATTACAGACCGTATCTATATCAATCAAGACTACGAATTTCAATGGCCTTCATTAGAGGAGGAAGAGGATGACGGTAAAGGTTTCTGTTATGGTCTGCGAAATCAAGCCGGCATACTAACAAACGGAACGGTAGTCCCTTGTTGTTTAGACGGAGAAGGTGTAATAAACCTTGGTAACATCAATAACTCTTCATTTTCAGATATTATAGAAGGGGACAGAGCAACAAAACTAGTAGATGGTTTTTCACAAAGAGTGGCCGTTGAAGAATTATGTAGAAAATGCGGATATCGGAAAAGATTTGGATAATGCTTTCAAAGAAAAAAGTTGATTCCAGAAGTGAAAACATAAAGCATCAGTTCTCGTATCACTATCATTCATTTTTAGGAAATTTATCCTGCATATTTTGAAAGTCTGACCCACATGGATAGCTGTCCAATTCGGGTGGGCTTTTTTTTATGGACGAATAACTTGATTAACAACAATTTCCCTCTAATGGAACAAAGAGGAATCGCTTATTAAAAACACCACCATATGGGGATTAACAAGCTATTTTAAAAAGGAGATAGTTCCTAAAATCACTCGTCACAGAAAGGACACAAAACGGACATCTGTTATTCACAACTTTTTAAACGTTTTAGTTTAGAATGTATAAGGGTAACTACTCTAGTGATAAAAATGTTAAAATAAATAAAGTATGTGTAATGTTTCACTTATTAATATTATTAATGTATGCGGGGAGGAATATAAATGGAGTTTGATACAGTCACCGTCAGTAGATTAATTACAGCAATGACCCTAACCTTTCATATCATCTTTGCGACATTGGGTGTTGGTGTGCCATTATTTATTTCATTAGCTGAGTTTATTGGGATTAAAAAGAAGGATAAACATTATGAATTACTTGCCAAACGTTGGGCAAGAGGATTTATCATAACAGTAGCAATCGGTGTAGTTACCGGTACAGCTATTGCACTACAACTATCTTTAGTTTGGCCTAATTTTATGCAACTTGCAGGTAATGTCATTGCGTTGCCATTATTTATGGAAGTTTTTGCTTTTTTCTTTGAAGCTATTTTTCTAGGCATTTATTTATATACGTGGGATCGTTTTAAAGGGAAATATACGCATTGGTTAATTTCCCTACCAGTGGTAATCGGAGCGGCTATGTCTGCTGTATTTATTACTACTGTAAATTCGTTTATGAATTCACCGGCTGGATTCACCATGGAAAACGGGAAATTTGCTGCTGTTAATCCGATAGAAGCGATGTTAAATCCATCGGCACCTACTAGAATTGCACATGTATTAGGCGGATCATATTTAACTGTTGCAGCTATTTTAGCAGCTATTGCTGCGATTGCATTATTACGTAAAAAAGGTGCTGAAGATTATCACAAAAAGGCGCTAAAATTGACGGTGGCATCGATGCTTATTTTCTCTGTGTTAACTGCAGTAGCAGGAGATTTTTCCGCGAAATACCTAGCGAAGCATCAGACCGAAAAATTAGCTGCAGCTGAATGGCTTTTTGAAACAGAAGAAAATGCTGATTTACTCTTATTTGGATGGCTAAATGAAGAAAATGAGGTCGTTGGTGCTATTCGAATACCTGGTGCTCTGAGTTTCTTAGCGCATGGGGACTTTATGAGTGAGGTAACCGGTTTGGAAGCTACACCTGAGGACGAGCGACCACCATTATGGATTCACTATATGTTTGATTTAATGGTAACCATTGGTATGTTCTTGATTGGTATTTCGTTTCTTTATGCTATTTTAAGTAGATTTAAGCGCTGGAACGCTCATAGTAAATTTATGCTTTGGATGCTCGCTTTAAGTGGTCCACTAGCGATGTTAGCTGTGGAATTCGGCTGGATATTTGCTGAACTCGGAAGACAGCCTTGGATATTAAGAGGGTATATGACCGTAGACGAAGCGGCAACGTCTTCTCCATATATCATACACATGTTCTTTATGTTTTTGGCTCTATATCTTGTCCTTGGGACACTATTTGTCATTACACTAAGGAAATTGTTTAAAGATAATCCAGTTGAACTAGAACTTGAGAAACACTACCTTGAACTTAATAAGGGGGATGAAAAATGAGTTATGAAATAATAGGGATTACAGTACTATGGTTGTTTTTATATGGTTATGTCATTGTTGCCTCAATTGATTTTGGTGCAGGTTTTTTCGCCTATTATGCTAAAGTGACAAAACGTGATCACATTATTAATCAAATAATTTCAAGATATCTTTCTCCTGTTTGGGAAGTTACCAATGTGTTTCTTGTGTTTTTCTTTGTTGGTATCGTTGGTTTCTTTCCATCAACCGCCTATTATTATGGATCGGCCCTACTCGTTCCAGCAAGTTTTGCCATTGTGTTGATAGCGATTCGGGGATCGTTTTACGCATTTGAAAATTATGGCTCTAAACAGAGTAATGTCTACATGTTTTTATATGGTGCAACAGGTTTATTGATTCCTGCATCATTGTCCGTTGCGATGACTATCTCAGAGGGCGGTTTTATCACCGAGGAAAATGGTGTTGTCTCACTTAAATATTGGGAATTATTCACAAGTCCTTTGGCTTGGAGTATTGTCGCCTTGGCTATCGCTGCTATTTTATTTATTAGTGCTAGCTTCTTAACTTACTATGCTTCTCGCGCAAATGATGAAGCAGCACTTAATTTAGTACGGAAATGGGCGCTTTTTTGGGCGACGCCAACGATTATTATGGCACTTACGACTATGATTGCGTTAAGTCAGCGCAACCAACGCCATTTTGATAATATGTTAGAGTTATGGTGGATGTTTGGCTTATCAATGGGCTTCTTTTTAATTGCCATGGGTCTTTTATACATTGGTAGAAACTATGGTATGGCATTTATCGCAATCATGTTGCAATTTTTCTTCGCATTTTTTGGCTACGGAATGGCACAATATCCATACTTGCTTGATCCGTATATTCACATTGAAACAGGAGTTACGAATGAATCAATGGCAATTGCTTTGATCGTTGCCTTCATTGGAGGATTACTATTGTTAGTTCCTTCACTCATTTTACTGATGAAGCTATTCTTGTTTAATGCGGATTATGCAAAAGGGAAAAAGTAATTGTGCACCCAAAATTTAAATTAGAGGACGGATCCGTTCATGCAAAATTTAATGCAAACAATGTGGATGCATAAAAAAAGAATTTACTTTTTAATAGGGTTAGCTTTGGTACTAGGAGTAGCGATTATTGTACAGGCATTTCTTATGACAGGCATTGTCGATGGTGTTTTTTTGAAAAACCAGTCATTTTCTGCTATTATACCGGCCTTGATTGCATTGTTGATTGTGTTACTGATTAGGGCTGGATCTGATTATATGAGTAAACGAATTGGCGTTTCCATCGCAAGTGATGTGAAACGTCATGTTCGTCAAGAGCTATTAACTAAATATGCCAAGCAGCCGGTACAGCTTGCTGAAAAAGGGCAAACAGGTAAAAAGGTAAGCATGCTCCTAGATGGCGTCGATGAAATGGACAGTTTCTATAGCCAGTTTATCCCACAAGTGATGCAAAGTACCTTCGTACCGTCGCTTGCGATGATAGTCATCTTTACACAGCATGTGAATTCGGGCATTATCTTGTTAATCACGGCACCATTTATTCCGGTCTTTATGATTGTAATTGGTATCCAAACACAAAAAAAGTCAGAAGAAAAGCTAGAAAAATTAGCTTCTTTTTCTGGCACTTTTTTAGACACCTTGCAAGGGCTTGTTACGTTAAAATTATTTGGTCGAACAAAAAAGCAGAAAGATGAAATTGAAAAAAGTAGTTTAGGCTTTCGGGACACAACAATGGATATTTTGAAGGTTGCTTTTACCCAATCATTTATGCTTGAACTAATTTCTATGCTAAGCATCGGCATTGTTGCATTAGAACTAGCGATCCAGCTGATTATCTATGAAAGCATTTCTTTTTATACAGCTTTTGTGATTTTAATTCTAGTACCAGAATTTTACACGGCTTTAAAGGAACTCGGCACTACGTTTCATAATGGAAGAAGTAGTATGGGTGCCGCTAAAAAAGTTTTGGAAGAATTTAATGAAGATGATGATACGATTCGGTGGGGGAAAAGTGAGTTAGTTAAGCAAGAGATGCCACCTACAATTCACTTGGATCATTTAAGTTATCACTATCCAGATAGTGGATTTGAACTCCAGGATATTGATACGATCTTTTTACCAAAACAAAAGATCGCCATTGTTGGTGCAAGTGGGGCTGGTAAATCAACCCTGCTCCATTTATTGGCAGGTATGATCACTCCTGAACATGGCGCGATTAAAGTTGATCAGCAGGATTTAGTTACTTTAAAGGAAACCTCATGGCTGGGTCAACTCTCGTATATTTCACAACACCCTTATATTTTTTCTGGTACGATTGGCGAAAATATCGCAATGGGAACAACGGAGGCTGTTGATGAAAAAGCGATTCGCCAGGCTGCAAAATTAGCTGGTATTGCCCCGCTAATCGAATCGTTAGAGAAACAATACGACACAAAGGTCGGAGAAGCTGGTCGAGGGTTGTCAAGTGGAGAGAAACAGCGTCTATCCATTGCACGTGCTTTCCTTAAAAAGCCATCTATTGTTTTACTCGATGAACCAACGCGAGGACTTGATTTAGCCACAGAGAGGATACTACAACAATCGATTGAGCAGCTAAACGAGATGGCGACAGTTATTACTGTGGCACATCGCCTGCATACAATTAAAAGTGCAGATCAAATTCTTTTTTTGGAAAATGGTCAACTACTAGCAGTAGGGACACATCAAACATTGTTGGATAGTTTACCTGCTTACCGGAAAATGGTCACAATTCAACAAGGGGGAGAACAGGCATGAGCGCTCTATTAAAGGTAATCAAGTTGATGCTCTTGGAGAAAAAGGATATCTCAATCGCGATTTTTCTAGGCTTTATTGCTGGGATTAGTAGTGTTGGTCTGTTTGCAGCCAGTGGGTACCTTATTTCAAAAGCGGCCCTAACTCCTCCTTTTTATGCATTAATTATCTTGACATCAACGGTGAAATTGCTCGGTTTTGTAAAAGCGGGGGCTAAATACGGTGAGCGGCTTTATTCACATCGCGCGACATTTACAATTTTAAGTAATCTACGTGTTGCTTTTTTTGAAAAATTAGAACCGCTCGTTCCACATATCTTTCATAAATATCGAAGTGGTGATCTGCTAGGACGAGTCGTCGGTGATGTGGAAAGTTTACAAAATTTCTTTTTGCGTGTTTTTTATCCACCAATTGTCTTATTACTCGTTTTTATTAGTACGATTTTCTTTACCAGTTTTTATTCACTGACTATCGCTGTGATTTTGTTAGTAGGATTTTTGCTGACTTCGATTGTTATTCCTGCTTTGTTCTCATTAAGACAAATGAAGATCAATGGCAGAGTGAGACAGGAGCGTGGAGATCTTTCCACAGAAATTACGGAATTGATGTACGGATTTCGTGATTTAAAACTTTTTCAACAATTACAAACGAAAGAGGACCAACTGTTATTCCAGTCCGAATCCTACATTAATGAACAAAAACGAGAAAACATTAACAAGGTTTATAGTCAATCATTCAATGGTTTTATTACCTTTATTGTTAGTTGGTTTGTTTTAGCTGCAGGCGCTTATTTGGTTGCAAATGGAACATTAGAAGGGATCTTTTTGGCAATGCTTGTGATGATCTCGTTAACTGTGTTTGAACCGGCAGCACCGATGGCGGTCTTTCCTATTTATATGCAGGAAAGCAGGGATGCATCAACACGGTTGTATGATGTAGTTGATGATCCGGACATTCAAGTAAACCAAACAGAAATCACAGTCGAAAAATTATTAGACACGGCACCTGAGATTTTATTTGATGATATTAGATTCACTTACAGGGGAGACTGGCGGACAACGATTCCCAATCTCTCGTTTAAAATACCAGCTGGATCAAAAACGGCTATCGTTGGGGCTAGTGGATCTGGTAAGTCAACCGTGCTTCAGCTTATTTTAAAGATGCAGCAAGTCCAGGCTGGGAACATTTTCTTGAATAAACACGATGTTTCTACTGTGTCTGGTCCTGCAATCTGGAAACAAGCAAAAGTTGTGTTACAGGAGAATCATTTCTTTTATGGAACAATCCGAGAAAATTTATTACTGGCAGATCCTGAATTAGACGATGAAATTATGAAAGTTGTACTAGGAAAGGTTAAACTTGGTCAATTTTCACTTGATGATCATGTATCAGAAAATGGAGAAAACTTTTCTGGTGGGGAAAAGCAACGCCTAGCAATCGCAAGAGCTTTATTGAAAAAAGGACACCTATGGGTACTAGATGAACCGACATCCTCGTTAGATGCTCAAACAGAACAAACCATTTATGATCATGTTCTGGCACAAGCAGAAAAAGACACATTAATTTTGGTTAGCCACCGATTAAAAGGATTAGAAAAAATGGACCAAATAATTGTCATGGACCACGGACAGATAATCGAGTCAGGCCCCTACCAAAAATTAATACAACAAAAAGGATACCTTTACCAAATGAAAACATTAGAAGAAAGCTTGCTGTAAACACAGAGGGACGGTTCGTCTGCCTCTGTTTTAGTTGGAGGGTGGGACAGGGAGCCTGTCCCTCTGTCCCATATGAAGATATAGAAAAAACAGGTATTCATGCCATTCGTGGTCATGAATACCTGTTTTTTTGAAATTCTATTATGAATCTAAGTGGGACAAGGAGCCTGTCCCCGTGTCCCACTAACGAAATAGATCAAAGAGGCGGTCCCAGAATCCTTTTTCTTCGACGGGTTGTTCTTCGGTTGTTGCTTGTTCTTCTTTCTCAATGCTTTCGGTTTTGATGACAAATTGGACCGTATTGATTTTCTCATTGTTATTGGAGGAAACAAACGATACGGGTTCGAAGTCATTGTTTTCAAAATCGGCAATCATACGATCAATTTCTTCTTCCATCTGCTCCGGTAAATCACTAGTTGAATCCTTTAATTTAGCTGTACCATTGTAGAGTTCACCAACACCATCTTCTAATTCACTCGTCCCACCCGACAATTCTGCTGTTCCAGCGTGTAAATCATGATAGGAATTGGCTAACTGTCCTACACCACCTGTATAGTCTATTAAACCAGAGTGGAATTGTTTATAGTTGGCAGATAATGTCGCTAAACCCTCCTGTAACTGTGTAAAAGATTCGGATACATTCATGTTTTCTAGGGATGACGAAAGCTCAGTTGCCATCGAAGTAAGATTTGTTCCAACTTTCCTAATAGACCCACTAACTTCTGTGAGTGTTGGATCGACTGCGTCAAATCCTTCCTTTACAGAAGAGTAGGTTCCTTTTGCAGTACGCGCAGCAGAATAGGTCTCAATCAACTGGTCAACCACTTTTTTATTAGCTGTGTCTTCTGTTTCGATTATATTATAAAGGGCTTTGATTTGTTCTTCACTAATTTCATGATCAGGGATGGCTGTTATTGCTTTATCTAGCGCACTATAAGCAGTAGCATAGTTCTCTTTTAATAGATCTAAGCCATCTGCTGTTTGATTCAGTCCTTTTGCTAGTTGGGTAAGTCCTTCTTGTAACTCTGTTAACTGACTAAAATCCATCTGTTCGGCATTTTTGCTTAGAGAATTACTCATCGTTACTAGTGCTTCATCTATTGATTTAGATGCATGAACAAGCTCAGAAGAGGATCCACTTAGTTCTGATATTCCATTTTTGTATTGCGCTGACCCGTTACGTAGGCCTAATACACCATCGTTCAATTCTGAAACTCCTTGTTCTAAATCGCCGACACCGTTGTTGATTTCGGCAATGGCGTCAGTTAAGGATTCGATATCACCAGTCATCTCATCCATATCTGGCGAATCGATGGACATGGACGATGGAACGGCTGAAATATCAATGCCCTTTAACTCGAAATCGACTACATTAGCTGCAACGCTAAATTTCCCCTCTTTTTCAGGCATAACAGTAAAGGTAATCTGTTTATTTTTGCCTGCGTTTGCGATCGTCCCATCAGGAGCTTCGATATTGCTATAGATAGCAGGGTCAAGAGTAAGAGAAATTTGTAATAGATAGTTTTTATGAAAAACGGAATTTACCTGCTCATTGGCAGAGGTCTCAATTTGAATCTCTACATGTCCCTCACTTCCCAGTAGTTCGTCTGGGTTAATTTTTTCACCATCTAGGGTATAAGAAAGGCTAATATCCCATGGTAGGGGTTGCTCATTCATATTTCCCTGGTAATAAAATTTTCCTTTTGGTGCAGAGAATTGGACAACATTATTGTTTTGCTCCATTTCAGATAAATCTGTTAAGTTTTTAAGACTTGTGTACGTACCATAATCAAAGACAGTTCCTTCTTCTTTAATATCAAAATTGTTAACTACATAGATTTCCTGTTGTTCACCAGTAGCGCTCAGTGTTGCATACACTACTTCATCCTTATAAGAAATCTCAGCTTCGTCATTTGATGCTGCAGTTACAAGAAATGAAGGTAATACAAGAACGATAGCCGTAAAAACAAGAAGTGTTCGTTTTATTCTTATCATCATCATTTCCCCTTAAAAAAGTTTGCTTTCCATGTTGTTTTATCAATAAACCGATCGAATACAAGTAGCATAGCAGGTAGGAAAAGAACAACCATGATAAAGGCTAGCAATGCTCCTCTTCCAAGCAACAATCCAATTGATCCTACAATCGGATTGGTCGAAGTAATCCATAAAATAAAACCAACACTTGATAAAATGGAAGCTGAGATCCCAATCGAGAAAATTTTCTCATCGATAGTTTTCTTAATTGCTTCAAATGAAGTCATTTCTTTGCGGTTCTCTTTGTACGCTTCCATGAGTAGTATCGCATAATCAACAGTTGCGGCAAGCTGTACGGTACTAACAATTAGATATCCCACATAAACCAATGATGAATCAGTGAAGTAGGGAACAGCCAAATTAATCCAAACCGCTGATTGAATTGTAAGTAGTAGTACTAATGGAATAGAAATCGACTTAAATGTCACAAGTAGAACAATCGCAATCGCGATTATTGTCAGCAAGTTGACTAGCGTATTATCTTTTTGGACTACATTCTTCATATCATATAAGGTCACGCTTTCCCCGAGGGAATAAGCGCCATCACCATAATAAGATTCAACTGTCTCTTGAACAGATTCAACTAGTGAAAAGGCCTCATCGCCCTCTGTTCCTGCATCAGTATGGAGAATAATCCGACTGTAGTTATCTGAATAGAATTGCTCTGTTATCGATTCCTCTAAATATTCTGGCGGAATTACTGAGCTGACTGTATTAACATAAGAAAGAACACTTGTCATGGGCTCAAAAGACTCTAACTCCTGAACAAGGTCTGCTTCTTTTGCGACATCCCCTTTTGGAACGAGTAACACCATCGAGGTGTATTTTCCAAACGCCTCTTCAATTTGGATTTTGTCACTACCAGCTCGGGTTTGCTCTGGTTGATCTCCAGTACCATAAGTGAAAGTCGTGTTGCTTTGTGCTAAAAATGCTGGAACGATTAGTAGGAATACGAGTATCAAAACCGGTATTCTTACTTTAAGAGCACTACTGCCTATTTTATTGAAACTTGGAAGTAATGGTTTGTGCTGTGTTTTATCAATCCATTTATAAAACAAAACCGTTAGCGCTGGTAAGAATACCATCACACTAATAAAGCTTAATGCAATCCCTTTTACTAAGTTTAGTCCTAAGTCAGAACCAATCTCGAAGTTCATGAATGTTAGTGCCATAAAACCAAAAAAGGTTGTCGCTGCACTAGCTGCAATCGCTGGGAACGATTTTTTGATAGCGAGCTGCATCGCTTCCGCTGGATCGGCTATTTTTTTTCTGTAATCCGAAAAACTATGAAGAAGAAAAATAGCATAATCGAGGGATACCGCAAGCTGCAGGATTGGCGCAACTGATTGGGTGACGAACGATACCTCTCCCATAAAAATGTTTGTTCCTAAATTAATTACAACAGAAACCCCGATTGCTGTGAGGAAAAACAACGGTTCTAGCCAAGAAGTTGTCGAAACAACTAAAATTAAAATGATAATTGGTACTAATAATGCGGCGGCGTACAACGATTCTGATCCAGCCATTTCTTGTGAGATGGCAGTATCGAGCGCTTCTCCAGCCATCGCATTCTCTTCGCCAATTAATTCATAGATGGCATTGGTTACTGGTACTTCATCTCCATCTCGAATGCTGAAGGAAAAAATAGCTTTGTTATCCTTGTAATAGGATTCTACTGTATCCTGATCAGCCATTTCTAGTGGTGTTTTTATATCAATCGCGTCATCTAACCACGTTACGTCTTCCACACCGTCGATCGCAGCAAGCTGTTCTTTAACTTGGAGTGCTTCCTGGACCGTAACATCGTTAATCATGACTCTTGTATTAGGAACAGAACCTTCAAACTCTTGCTCCATCACGTCCATTGCCTCTGTAGAAGGAGCATCCTCCGGCAGATAATCAACCATATTGTAGTTTACAGACACAGAAAACTGTGCGATTGCGGAAATGACCGCAATGATAAAAAAGGAAATAACCACTGATTTATTATGTTTAATTATTCGTGCTGCAATGTCAATAACTATTCATCCTCTCTTGCTTTAAACCTAATTCCACTTTATCATTATATAGACACAGTGTTGGGTTTACAACAAACAGTTCTTTTAGATGCGTACATACGCCAACAGAAGGCTAGAATGTGTTGGATTACTCGAAAAAAGATAAGGGAGGGTCCGTTTTTGACTTCTAAATTGGACAGGCGTAAGAAGTACACACGGATGGTTTTGAAGGATAGTTTAATCAAGCTATTAAGTGAAAAACAGATTTCTACTATTACAGTAAAAGAAATATGTGAGCTGGCAGATATTAATCGTTCTACTTTTTATAGTCATTACTCAGACCACTTTGATTTGCTTAATCAAATAGAAGAAGAAATTATCGAGGATATGAATCAGTATCTCAGTCAGTATAATTTTAAAAAGGAAGAAGAATCATTACAGATGACGGAAAAATTGTTGGAATACATCGTTTCCAAACGGGATATCTGTCAAACACTTCTTAACGAGAATGTAGATACTACTTTTCAAAAGAGAGTCATGGATGTATCGCAACGATTCTTAATGCAAAGCTGGGTAACTAATAACAATCTTGATGAGGATATGTCTGAATATCTAAGTACATTCATCATTAGTGGCAGTATTCACGTAATAAAAAGCTGGTTGAGTCATGGACTAGATAAATCACCAAAACAAATGGCCGAAATCATTAACAACCTAACAAACAAAGGCCTCTCCTCGATAAAATAGGGACAAAGGGACAGGCTCCGTTTTAGGTAAACCATACTAGCACAAATAAACCGACATGCTCAATAATGTTAATATACTCCAAGATAATATCTAACTATATATAATACACAAAAGCCTATACCAATTCATCAATGGAATAGGCTTTTGTGTTTAGATTGGATGTCATGTAATTTTACAAAAACCTAAGAAAAGCCTAATATTGGGTGGGCTACATAAGGTTCTTCTAGATGTTTAACTTCATCGTCACTAAGCTTAAGTGAAAGAGCAGATACCTCATCTTCTAAATGGTGTATCTTTGTTGCACCAACAATAGGAGATGTAACGGGTTCTTTTTGTAAAACCCAAGCAAGTGCAACCTGTGCACGTGGAACTTTGCGTTCATCAGCAATTTTTTTCACGCGTTCCACAACTTTGCGATCTGATTCCTCCATTTGTGAATAAAGAAACTTACCAAACTCATCTGCTTCCTTTCGCGTGCTAGATTCATTCCAATCTCGCGTTAACCGTCCCCTTGCCATTGGACTCCACGGCATGACACCAATCTTCTCCTCTTTGCAAAGCGGGAGCATTTCTCTTTCTTCCTCACGATATAACAAATTTAAATAGTTTTGCATCGTGACAAAGCGAGTCCATCCATGACTTTCAGCAATATAGTTGGCTTTTAGAAATTGCCATGCATACATTGACGAAGCCCCGATATAGCGTACTTTTCCGGCTTTTACAAGATCGTGAAGTGCCTCCATTGTTTCCTCAATGGGAGTATTATAATCCCACCGGTGGATTTGATAGAGATCAACATAATCCGTTCCAAGTCTTTTTAAGCTATTATCGATCTCAGTCATTATCGCTTTTCGTGAGAGTCCACGACCATTTGGACCTTCATGCATCTGGCCATGTACCTTAGTCGCAATAACGACCTCATCCCGATTTGCAAAATCTTTCAACGCACGTCCAACAATTTCTTCACTAGAACCATCTGAATAAACATTGGCGGTATCGAAGAAATTAATACCAAGATCGAGTGCTTTCTTAATAAACGGCCTGCTTTCTTCCTCACTTAAGGACCAAGGATGACTTCCGCGGTTAGGCTCCCCGTAACTCATACATCCAAGACAAAGCCGTGAAACATCTAGACCAGTAGAACCTAGTTTTACATATTCCATTGTTTTTCCTCCTCTTTTATTGAATGAACGGTTGCTACCCTCATTTTATCAGAGTTAGGTATTAGTCCACTATTAAAACGGATTAGACAAAGTTGTGGCGATTTTTTGAATGTACTATTTAGCATGTCTTCACAAATGAAATTAATAAAATTCATATTTCTGCCATAATAAAATAAATAAATTTCTATTGAAGTTAGAAGAGTTAAAATTAAAATATTACCAGGAGAAAACAACAAAAACCGCAATTTTTTTCGTGATAAAAACTGCTTATAGCGTATTTAATTCTTCTGTTGAAGTTATCTAAAATTCGGTCATAATTAGTTTTAGCTGCTACAACTTCTATGGTTGTTGATCTACATTAACTATTCGCAGTAGTAATCCTCTGTTGTTCACCCACTTTTATCCCATCGTATTAAAATCAATCCAACTCAAAAATGAGATGAATTTCATGGCTTCATTAATGTACGCTCAACAATGCATCCACTGTGGAAGGTCGGCATTCGTAGATAACTATTATAAAACTGGTGCAAAGTATATAAAATGCTACCGATGTGGATACTCTTATTCAAAAAAAGTTACTAAAACAGATAGTTTTGAAGTGAAAGAGTTTTTAGGTTATGGAGTCTATAATTTAGTAAAGAAAACTGGTCATGGTGAGTTTACCTTCATTCAATCACCAATCACTGACCAATTAAAAGAAGAATTTTATTTGGAATTATTGAAAGATGATGTTGACAAAGAAAATTGCTATCTGGTTTCTTATGAATCAGGTAGCTTTTACGTGCTATTTGGTACACCAACTGAAAATTTTTATTTAACCTTCGATCAGTATAAAGAAAAGATGGAAGAGAAATATGGAGTGGACAATGGAAATGAGTGGTTCATTGCTATCGAACATTAAGAGAGGTGTTCTATGGAAAATGTTTTTCTATATTTGTCCGAAATAAAAAAGTGATATAATTATAGAAAATAATTTGAATTGGAGGTAACGTTGTGGAAGAGACCTTAAGTCAAATTTTAAGCGAAATTAAAGGGATGAGTACAGATATTAACGAATTGCGCATAGATATGAACAGCATGCGCACTGATGTAAATACCTTACGAACAGACATGACAGGGATACGTAGCGATGTAAGTGGATTGCACGTAGGTATGAGTGACATGCGAACAGACATTAACGAATTGAAACAGGGACAAGCTAGATTAGAAATAGGACAAGCTAGAATTCAAAAGAATATAATAGAAAATATAGGGACTTATACTGATAGAATTATCGAACATGTTGATGACAAAACTGAGGTGCTAAACAAAAGTGTTTTTAATGTTGAAGCGGAAATAGAAAGATTAGGTAGATAGTGTAGATTGAACCATAATCATCATGGACAAAATGTGCATTATAGATTTGAACCACGATAAACCATCCAGAAGGACCAGATGCCTAGGGTACAGCTACGTTTTTCAAATCTAGAATTCCCTATACTATATCGGCTAAAAGTATCTGAAAAAAAACTACATTATAAAATAACGAGGCAAGTGGGGACACCGCTTGTCTTTTGCTATTTCCCCATTATTTCATAAACGTTGGCTAAGCAAATGACTTGTCATGTATTCTAAGTGAAATGTATAATAACTTACGTAAAGTAACTTAGTTATTTAAAGTATCTAAATACAACTTGGAGGATTTGAACATATGACAAAACTAAACATCGGTATAATTTTAGGAAGCACTCGTCAAGGGCGCGTGAGCACACAAGTAGGAGAATGGGTAAAGGAAATTGCTAATGAACATGGTAATGCAAAGTATGAGATTGTAGATATTGCTGAATATAAATTACCATTTTTAGGCGAAGGTACTGGCCAAGAACCAGGGATTGTAGGTTGGAATGAAAAACTTGCGAGCTTTGATGGATTTGTTTTCATCGTTCAAGAATATAATCACAGTTTAACAGGAGCATTGAAAAATGCACTTGATTCTGCTCGTGAACCCTGGAACAACAAAGCGGCAGGTATTGTCAGCTATGGCTCGACCGGTGGGGCGCGTGCTGCTGAACATTTACGAGGAATCCTTGGCGAACTAATGATTGCTGACGTTCGTGTACATCCAACTCTATCTCTATTCACTGATTTTGAAAACTATAGTACATTTAAGCCAGCTGAAATGCACATGGATAATGTTAAGGCAATGCTTGACCAAGTGGTTGCATGGAGCGGTGCACTAAAAACGTTGAGATAAGCACAGACAATGGACTAAAAAGATCGTCAAATTGACGGTCTTTTCATTTTTACTTTTATTAAATACAGTTTTAAAAATTTGAGCTTACGGTGATAAATACGGTTAGGGAAAAAACCAAAACGACTTAGAATGACAAGAAAGAGGGAATTAGCTTGAAACAGGTCTATAGTGATGTCATCCAATTTCGAGGAAATCATTACGATTTTGGCTATATGCAGGGTGAACTGTTAAAGGATTCTCCTATTTTGTCAAATCGTGAAAAACAATGGGCAGGGAGGCGGAAACGTCATTTTAATATAAATGAACAAGAAGCAATAGATATGCTTTCTTCATTTATACCAGGGATGAGGGATGAGCTAGAAGGATTAGCTGATGCACTGCAAATGAATATGCACGATGTATTGAGAGACTTTGGTGGCTATTACATTGATTACGCCAGAAGTGGGTGCTCGATCCTAACTGGAACACAGTTTTTGATTCGTAACTATGATAGCCATCCTAGTGGTTACGAAGGTCGTTATATGATATATCAGCCGACTGACATTGGTTATGCTACGATCGGTCCTTCGATGCAAATTACCGGACGGATTGACGGAATGAACGAAAAAGGATTGGCCATGGGCTACAACTTTGTGAACCGAGTAGGTTCTGGAGATGGATTCATTTGTAATATGATTGGACGAATTATCCTGGAAACTTGTTCCAATGTCGAAGAAGCTATTTCCTTGTTAAAAGAAATCCCCCACCGTACTACCTTCACATATGTGTTGTTAGATTCAAAAGGAGAGACATTTGTTGTCGAAGCTTCACCAAGGTCTGTTGTTGCAAGAAAATCAAATATTAGTACGAACCATTTTGAGATGCTAACAGAAGAAAATAGGTATCGAATGGATGATTCTATCCGGAGACAACAGGTGATGGCAGGACAACCGAATGAAACTGATGTTTATTCTGCCTTCCAAATGTTAAACAACAAAGGTAACGAGGTATTCTCAGACAAATATGGTGCTTGGTCAGGGACATTACACACTGCCGCATACATTCCCAAAGAAAGAAAAGCATGGTTTGCTATTGGTGGTGACCGTAAGCCGATAATCTTTGATTTTAACGAATTCTTAAATGGAGAAAAAGTAAGAATTAAGCAAGTAAAAGGTTACCTTGATTATGATAAATCATTTATTAATATGTAGGGACATGGGGACAGGCTCCTTGTCCCTGTTAGAGGTCTAGTGAACCCAGTTGAAAAATTAGTTAAGGGAATATTAATTCTTGAGTGTGCAAACCATTTATAAAGGACAAATGGCTAGAAATTTGAAAAAAATCTGCTATTTTGATTAATTAAGGAATCTAAATAAAGTTGTGTCAATAAAGAGGGTAAGAATCCCGAACAACTTTACATCGGTATTCTAACCCTTTTCTTACTGTTATATCTTTGGTAGGTTTAAAGCTTGCTGAGTTGTTTTTAAATCTACTGTAAGTTGCTCAGATGGGTTTTCTGGATGGTAATATCCTTTGGAAATCATATAATTTGATACTTTCTCGTGTACTTCAATTGCGGTATTTAATTGATTCTTAAGTCCTTGCCTAACCTCTGGAGTTGATGTCTCAGTAAGAGCAACTGCATAATTTTTAATTCCTGATTTTGCGGAAATTAGTAAATCGGTTGCAATTAGCTGATCTGTTATCCCACCTAGACCAGTCATATTTTGGATCATTTCATTCATTTTTTTCCCTCCTATGATAGAAAGCCACTTAATGATTTAATATTTTCCCGATCGATCTGTGAAGTATAATTTAACAATTGTTTAAGCTCTTCATCTTGGACTAGCGCACTCATTGCGGTAGACTTTGTTAAACAAAGGTTTTTAAAGGTTAATAGTTCATGAATTTCTAATTTTTCGTGGACACCCATTTTCTTTACCATTGCCTTTCCTCCTAATCACTTTAATTTATTAAATCGGTTTTAGAGTTTCCTCTATTATTTTTTTTATTTATGAAAGGATGTCTTGGAGTTTATTCAAAAAGTAATCTTATTCATGAAGGTGCATGTTATAGATTAAATTGTGAGCATGGGATTAAAGAAAAATTAGCAGAAGCTATGAAAAGCCGGTTCACACTTTATTTTACATATTAATGCAAAAGTACTCATAATCAAGTAGGCATAGTTAACTATCTTTTTGCCTCTGAAACAGACCCTATACTATCTATTTATCCTAGGCTAAGAGTTCCACTTTTGGACAGGCTAAGTTTTAATGTAGTTAATATTTTGCAAACAAGGGGGAGATTTTATGGCAGAGAAAACAATTTACGTAAGAGAAGCGGTTGATGGGAAACCGATACAAGAAATTGAAAATATCTTGAATCAAATGAATGGAATTGAAAGAGTGTTAATAGATACGGATGATGGGGAAGTGAAGATTGAGTTTGATGAAGAAAAGGTTTCGACTGATCAAATAATATCTGCTTTAAAGCAACACGAATTTCACCTGTAAAACCTATATTAAAATTTAATTAACTTAGAAATGTTAAATCTAACATTTAAGAAGAACCAAGGTGGATCCATATCAGAAATTCCTCCAGTTTTTTTCTTGATTTCTATTTTAAAAGCAGACTTCCGAGATGGACAATTGTCCAAACTGGGAGTCTGCTTTTATTCGCAAAATTATATAAAACAATCTACTTCATCTTACAAGTGATTGCAAATACCTTAATTTAAAAACCTTAGCCTCCTGAATAGGATTTAACTAATCTTTAAGTGGGACAAGGAGCCTGTCCCCGTGTCCCTACATGCTTTCTTGTTCCAATTTTTGCTGTTTATGCAATGTATGCTTTGTTCCCCATTCATGCATGGCTGCTAAAATTGGTTCTAAGCTTTTTCCGTATTCAGTAATGGAGTATTCCACTTTTGGCGGAACCTGAGGGTAAACAACTCGTTCGATAATATCCTCATCTTCTAGCTCTCGAAGCTGCTTTGTTAGCATTTTTTGTGTAATTTCAGGTACCTTCCTTTTTAATTCACTAAAACGCTGTGTACCGTTTTTTAATAGAAGTAATAGGATAATTGGTTTCCATTTTCCTACCAATATACCTAAAGCATCTTCTACTCGACATAATTCTGGTTCTATTGTCATTACCATTTCCTCCTATTAGTATCATTTAGGATACTATACTACTTTTAAGTGCGTACTTCCATTATTGTTTCCTATAAGCCATAATAGCATTTGGTAGGAAAAATAGTGTAAGCAAATAAATTACTCGGGAACAATAACATTAGACAATTGTTAACTAGGGTTAGAAAGGTGTGAATAATTTAATGGAAAAATACGGTATTAATCCACGTGATGGAATAGAATTTGGCATTTACACACTTGGTGATCATTTGCCAAATCCTATAACAGGAGAGAGAATTTCAGCAGAAGAGCGGATTCATGAAATCATTGACTATGCAAAATTAGCCGATCAGGCAGGTATTGACTTTTTTAGTGTAGGTGAAAGCCACCAAGAATATTTTGCGACGCAAGCACACGCTGTAGTACTTTCAGCAATTGCCCAAGCAACAGAAAATATTAAAATTGCAAGTTCATCTACGATAATTAGCACTTCCGATCCGGTACGTGTTTATGAAAATTTTGCGACAATAGATTTGATTTCAAAAGGTCGAGCAGAAATTGTTGCTGGTCGCGCATCTAGAATAGGTCTGTTTGATTTGTTAGGCTATGATGTTCGCGATTATGAAGCGTTGTTTGAGGAGAAGTTTGATTTGTTACGCAAAATTAATGAAGAGGAAGTTGTTAATTGGAGTGGAGAATTCCGAGCACCATTAAAAAACGCGAAGGTTCTTCCGCGTCCAAGAAATGGTTCGATACCAATTTGGCGTGCAGTAGGTGGCACACGTGCTAGCGCAATAAAGGCTGGTTTCGCTGGTGCTCCAATGTTTATGGCCCACTTAGGTGGTCCAGCATCAATGTTTAAGGGTACAATTGAAGCCTATCGTGAAGCTGCACGGAGCAAGGGCTTTGACCCGGCTGAGCTTCCAGTTGCAACAGCAGGATTTTTCTATGCAGCTGAAACATCACAGCAAGCGCTAAAAGATATGTATCCTCATATTAATGAGGGGATGAAGAGAACAAATGGGCAGGGATTTCCAAAACAACATTTTGCTCAAGGTATAGATCCTCATAATGTGATGAATATTGGTAGTCCACAGGAAATAATTGAAAAAATTCTATATCAGCATGAACTTTTCGGTCATCAACGATATATTGCGCAAATAGACTTTGGTGGCGTGCCTTTTGATCGGTTACAGAAAAATATTGAATTGATTGGTACTGAAATTTTACCGGCAATTAAAAAATATACTGCAAAAAAATAAGGAGGCCGAGGACATGAAAATTGTCGGGTTATCTGGTTCGAAGGTTGGATCGAAAACACGTACGGCTATGAATTACACAGTTAAATCTCTAGCTGAAAAATACCCAGATACGGAAGTGACGGTTATTGACTTGGCTGAATACGATGTTCAGTTTAGTGATGGGCGAAATTATATGGAATATGAAGGCGACACCGGATTTGTAACACAAACAATCATGGAGGCCGATGCGATCATTATCGGAACCCCTATTTTTCAGGCATCGATTCCGGCAACCCTAAAAAACATTTTTGACCTACTTCCGGTTGATGCCTTTCGTGATAAAGTCGTTAGTATGCTTGTAACAGCAGGTTCGGCAAAGCATTACTTAATCGCAGAGCAACAACTAAAACCCATTTTAGCTTATATGAAAGCCCAAATGGTTCAGACCTATGTTTTTATCGAGGAAGAGGATTTTTATAGAAAAGAAATTATAAATGACGATGTATTTTTCCGTATTGAACGTTTGGTTGAAGATACGGTTGTTTTAACTGAAACATTTACAAAGATTCGTGAGGAAAAAGAAGCGCAGTACGACTTTTAAATGAAAGTGCAGGTACTACAGGTGGACAAGTCCATTTTAGTGCAGGCGCTTTTTATTATTAAAAATTAAACCATATCTAGCTTATTTTAGGTTCCTTAATAAATTTTTCCGCCTTATCCACCCTCGGATAATTGCATTACATTCCACTGATGACCTTGTAGGCACTTGATGCTTTGTTCTTTGGATGTATACGACCTCTGTGTCGCTTACCAAACGACGATAGAGGTGCTGATAAGACTGAATATAATAATCCCAGGCGCCGTAAATTAACAGTAAAGGTACGTTTATCTCTTGAATTCTGTCTGCACAGCTGTAATTCAAACCAATAGTATATTGATTTGTTAGCATTTGGTGATTTGTTCGTTTTATCTCTTTATACATTACTTTCGCCAATTCTTTATCACGAAAATGATTTTTGGCTAGGGCTAATGATAAAAGTGTCATTAGCTTGTTTTTAGCAGCCCAAATACCTATTCGATATTCCTTTTCCAGTAAAAAACTACTTACCTCATAATAAGCCCCAATCATGATGAGACCTGCTGTGTGTTCTGGATAGCTTAATACAAATTCTTGTGCAATACACGCTCCATTGGAGTACCCGCAGATGACAGCTTTGTCTATGTTATTTGCATCAAGTATCCGTTTCGTATCATCAGCAAGTTGTATCATCGTCATTTGTTCTGAACTTCGATCACTACGACAGTCACCTCGAATATCAAAAGTAATGACCTTGAATTCATCTAGCAAAGCTGTTTGATAATCCAAAAAGGAACTTGGGATTGTATTTTTCCAAGTTCCTTTTTCTGTGAATTTAGTATGGATTATTTATTGATTTCTAGGAAGGACCATAATTATATTGGTTGGTTAACCAGAATGAGAGTACCCCCACACTGGAACCCGTTAATCTTGCTTCTTTTTATAAAACAAATTTACGTTTTTTACCCAAAAGAACCGTCCCTATGAATCACTCTGTTGTGAAAGGTGAGGCTGGTAATCCTTCTTTGTTATATAGGTTTGCTCCTGCTGGGTTATCTAACCATGCGTATCTTACATGTTGAGGATTTTCGACTTGTTCGTTTGTAACAATAACTTTATTATCTTTAATAATTGCATTTGCTGGAACAAATGTCCCGTCTACATCAGAAATCTCAAATTGTTTTAATTGACCATTCTGTGCAATCAGGCCACTGCCTACATGGTAAAAATCTAAATGAATCGAGCTTCCGACTTGCTTCATACGATTATAGATTGGTCCACTAGCTACAATGTCCTCACCATACACTAGTTTTTTGGCGGATAATGCCAGACGTTGGCCAAGCGTTTTTTTGTTCTGAGGGTGTAAATCATTATGTTCTCCAATATCAATTGCTACTGCCATTCCAGTATTGGTAATAGCTAAACCCTTCCTTTGTTCTTCTCGAAGCTCAGCCCACTTAGTTCCTTTGGGGTTATTCGGATCTGCATCCCAATTAGCTAGCTGCGTAAAAATAAATGGAAGATCAACAACATTAAAATTGCTGCGCCAATCGCTTACGAGCCCCTCAAAAAGTCTCCTATATCCTTTTGGTTGTTGTGAATTCGATTCTCCTTGATACCATAGGACTCCTTTAATCGCATAGTTTCTTATTGGTGCAATCATGCCATTGTAAAGACCTATGGGCATGGTATTGAAAAAAGTTTGTGGCTTTTGTTCTTCCGTTACTGCACCAACACGGTATTTCCAAGAACCTTGTAAATCGAGCTCATGCCCATTTGAAATTAATTTGTACGGCATGTCCGTTACGAATGCCCCAGTGTTTTGTGTACTAATGACACGAACTGCAATAACATTTTTGCCTGGTTTTAATAGCCCTTCTTGAATAGTGTATCGTCTAGGCGGGTACCTATATCCTGTATTACCAATCTGTGTTCCATTGATGTAAGTATCATCCGCATCAATAATTGTGCCTAACTTAATTTTAGCTTTGCCAACAGTCATGGAATCGGGAACATCAATCTCTTTTCGGAACCAAACAGCACCTCGAATACTTTCTAATTCAGAGCCTTCCCATGAATTCGGGACTTGGAACGTTTGCCATTCAGTTGCATCATAGGAGACTTCTTGCCATCCTTGAGCTAATCCTTTATCTTGTTCATTAAGATTTTTATACCACTGATCATTGTGTTGCTCGTCATTACGTTTTGTATTAGCTACATAAATATCATTTCTATTTTTTTCAATTGTAGCTTCATATCCACCGACTTGGTGCAATGTTTCCTCACTCATCCAGGCCTCTATCGGCGTTCCGCCAACTGCAGTTAGAATTAAGCCAATAGGTACTTGATATTTTTCATATAAATCCGCAGCGAAAAAGTATCCAGCCGCACTAAAATCCATCACGTTCGTCGTAGTTGCTGGAATCCACTTACCACCCGATATATCGTCTTGTGGAGCATGGAAATTAGGGTGTTGCGGAACAGAAAACTGACGAATAGATGGATGATTAATCGTTTTCACTTCATCCTCTAATAAATCAAGCGTTCTTTTCACAGGTATCTCCATGTTGGATTGTCCACCAAGCACCCAGACATCCCCAATTAGAATATCGTTAATGACTGTTTTCTCATCAGCTATTATTTCCATTTGATGTGGGCCACCAGGTTTTAAATCCTCGAGAAAAATAGTCCAGTTACCGTCGCTGTCGGATTCTGTTTGATAGGACTTGCCCAGAAAGGATATCTCTACGATTTGGGAATTAATTGTTTTACCCCATATAGCAATCCTTTTATTTCTCTGTAATACCATACCGTCACTTATTAAACTAGAAAAAGTCATGTTTTACCACCTCTCGACAGACAAACCTTACTTCTGTCTCCATTAAAATTATTCCCTTTCTATCATATAAGGAAATGGGAAATGGGACAAGGGGACAGGCTCTTTGTCCCAGAAGAAGACCTGCCGTGAGAATTATACTAAGGTCCATTTTAATTTTCTACATCATTAGTAAACAACAATACTACTGAGACAACTATTGATAAAACAGGTAGTCCTACCGATGATTGCTTGCATTTGCTAACACTCAGAGTGGGACAAGAGACCTGTCCCTCTGTCCCTAGTTTGTGATAAGATTATTAGTAGAAACGGGGGATTCGATGTATAAAAGCAACCTTGTGGCTATTTTCAGTATCTTAACTATTTTACTTCTAAGTGGGTGTGGACAAGAACCCATTGAAACAAACAACAAAGAGATAGATACAGTAGAACAAGGTGAGGACGAAAACTCAACTCAAGCTGAAGAAGAGAAATCGACTGAGGTTGAAGATAAATCAAGTGATTCTTCTACGCAAACAGATGAAGAGGAAATGCAGGATAGTAACAACAATGAAAAAGTTAACAGTCTATCAGAACTTAAAGTTCATTACATTGATGTGGGTCAAGCAGACTCGACATTACTTCAATTTTCACATGACAATGAGAACTACACAATTCTGATTGATGCCGGAAACTGGAACCAAAACAATGTGGTCAATTACCTTAACTCTCAAAGTGTTTCACAAATAGATATCGCTATTGGTACTCACCCAGACGCAGATCATATAGGACAATTAGATAAAGTTCTAAACAGTTTTGAAGTTGGTGAAATTTGGTTGTCTGGTAATACAAGTAGTTCCAAAACCTTTCAAAGACTTTTAAAAGCAATCGATTCAAATGGGGTCGATTATTATGAACCGAGAGCAGGTGACGAGTTTGAGGTTGGCCCTCTGGAAATTGCTGTATTATACCCAAGTAGCATATCTGAAAATGATAACAAAGAATCTATCTCGTTAAAATTAACCTATAATGAGATTCAATTCATCTTTACAGGTGATGCAGATAAAAGTGCTGAAACAACGATGTTAAATAGTGGCTTTAATTTACAAGCAGATATTTTACAACTAGGGCATCACGGGTCATCGACTTCTACACAATCATCGTTCCTAGATGAAGTGGATCCATCTATTGCTATTTATAGTGCAGGTTCAGATAATAGCTATGGTCATCCACATGATGAGGTTGTTAATCTTGTTCAAAATTCTAATATTGACCTTTACGGCACTGATGTTCATGGGACAATTATTGTTTCAACAGATGGAAAAGACTATAAGGTGTTAACCAATAAAGATGGTACTGTTTCACCAAGTAGCACTAAAGATACAACGTCTGGTGATTCATCTGAACAGCAGCAGGATACAAATAGCAATTCACCAGAAACTACGGACAGTTGTATCGATGTGAATTCGGCAACAGTGGAGAAACTGCAAGAAATTATCCAAATTGGTCCTGCTCGTGCTAAAGAATTGATTGACTTAAGACCATATAGTTCTGTAGATGATTTATCGCGAATAAATGGGATTGGCCTAGCAAGAATTGAGGATATTAAATCGCAAGGACTTGCTTGCATAGGAGGTTAAACTCGTGAAAGGCTATTTGGACAGAATCGAAGAGGGAAAATTTGCAGTTATTTTAGTCGATGAGATCAATAAAGAATTCATCCTACCTAAAGCAGAGTTACCAGTGGGAAGTAGTGAACAATCTTATTTTGATCTCACAATCGAAAACGATAAAATCACCTCACTCAAACTAAATGAGCAAACAACTAGTACAGAGCAAGAAAAAGTAGATAACCTGATTTCAAAGATTCGCTCAAAAAACAAAGATAGCAAATTTAAAAAGAAGTAGGGACAAGGGGACAGGCTCCTTGTCCCAGAAGAGGACCAGCCACGTGGAATATGCTCGTGGCTGGTCCTTGTTTTGTACTTTAAAATTACTACATACTTATCATCTAACAACGTTACTAGCACGAGGACTATTAAGATAACAGATAGTCTAAATTATGAGTGACTATATCCGGTAATTCTCGAAGTGGGACAGGGAGCCTGTCCCTCTGTCCCACTAACCGAGGTGGAATGGAAGTAGGTTACCAAAAATCCAAAGTAGTGGAGATAAAATAAGTAACAGAAATAGTCCAGTGAACATATATTTAATATATTGATTTCTATTTATACCTTCTCTCAATTCCCAAAGACCTAACGTAATTAAATAAAGACCAATCAGAATTGAAATGATTGGAAGTAGGATAAGAAAACTTCCCATTTTTTACACACCCCTAATAAATTTTAATAGCCATCATAAAAACTGATAGCCTTTTCAAGCTAACCTGCTTGCACTAGCGCCAATACCGAACGTCCCTCCTGTAACCATCTTGCACCGATAGTGGTTTTATTCACGAACTAACTGTTCTATGTAATCATATTCGAGTAAATTATCTATTGAAGTGTAGAAAAATCCCTTGTACCTAATTGTATCATTCGAATTGATTGTTAACTTTTTAATAGATTTTCCTTTATCATCAAAAATGGTTGTTCTAAAGCTATAGCCCATATACAAAAATGAGGGTTTACCCTTTTGAAATGTTACTTCATTCAGATTCCTGACAATATGGTTAATATCGGTTTTATTAGTAATTTCCGTGTCATAGCCTGTATTTCCATCGAAAATAGTAATCTTTGAAACATTTGATGGATCAATGCTTACAACTTTATGAGGAATAAATGTAGTGCCAAACGCTATAAGGAATAAAAAAGGAATAATTATAATAGCAAGTTTGTACTTTTTATCTTTTCTTTTCAAAAACCATAAAACCAATAAAGTGATTGAGAGAAGTATTAGTGAGACGACCATTATAGAAACAATATTCATAATTCACCTCCTAGGGACAAGCGTTTTCAAGGTATTCAGGATGGTTAGTGAAAAATAATTTTATGATCGGTGTAGTTGTGTGAGATTAATTTCCACTTAAAAAACTTCCAATAGTAGTGTTGCATTTTTCATCAAGAATATCAGCCTCTTTTATGCTCATCTTTTCATTATACTATATTAGCAGTGCTCAGAAAGCGTAAATAAAGATGGGTTTATCCAAAAGATTGAACTTCTTTTCTTTCGATTGTCCTCTTCATATCCTAATAAAATCATGCATATATACGTGAAGGATGTCATTAACTAGTAGGAGTAAAAGCGATGAATATACAAATGAAAGGCTAATCCCTATCTTTCAAAGATAAGGGGTATAATTTTTCTGCCTTACAGTCCAATAAGACTAGGATAACATTCCAAAGACAAAGGCGGGAGAGAAAAGGATGTGAAAGGATGTACTTGAACGCGACGAAGGGGACAACAGAAGATCTGAAACATTTACCTACAACTGTTCGTCCGCAAATTAATCCTGATGATGTCTTGGTTCCGGAGGGATACAAAGTTGAAGTAATAATTGCTGGTCTTTCATTCCCAACCGGGATGGCGGTTGCAGATGACGGCACAGTATTCGTAAATGAGGGGGGGAGTACGTGGCCAACTCGCCCTGCATCAATTCCTCGAACACTACGGTTAAATCCTAACGGAAAGCTTGACGTTTTTGCTGTTGAAACACTAGGTGGGCCTCGCGGAATGGCATATCATAATGGATATTTGTATGTGAGTGTGAAGGGTGGCTATCATACACGAATCCTTCGGCACCATGTTAGGACTGGTAAAAAGGAAATCCTATTCGACCAAATTCCTGATGGAGGATGGCATGAACCGGGTGGTCCGGTTATTGGTCCAGACGGTTACCTCTATTTTGCCCAAGGATCTGTTGCTCAACAAGGAGTTGTTCTACCGCAAGGGTTTACGGTTGATATGGCGAAACACCCACTTGCCCACGATGTTCCTGGGGAAGATGTCACCTTAACAGGAAACAATGTATGGAGTCGAAACCCTTTAATGCCTTTCCCTTATTTAACGGAAACTGGTCCATTCAAGCCACTCGGAGTTCCTGCGAAAAAAGGAGAGGTGATTAAGGGTCAATTCTGGTGTAACACTGGACTTTGGCGCTCTAAATTAGATGGCACAGAACCAGAGCTCCTGGCCTGGGGACTTCGGAATCCTTATGGACTGGCAATTAATGAGGAAGGGAAATTGTATGCTTCCGATAATGATATGGAAGAACAAAGTGAACGTGCAGTTGCCAATGATCCGGATCGTATTTGGCATATAAAGAATGCACAGAAACCACCAGGGTCAGTAGGAAGACCGGATTGGTATGGCTATCCTGACATATGTGCAGATGGAATCCCCGTTTGGGATAAAAGCAAATATCCACTAAAGGGAAAAGCGGCAGAACCAATGCTCCAAAATCCACCGCCTTGGGCTGGTCCGCCAGTGTATTTGGAAAATCCCCATTCTTGCATGACGATGATGGATTTTTGTAAGTCAGATGTATTCGGTCATCGCGGAAAACTATTTGCATGTGAATGGGGAACTTTAGCACCACTCAACTCACCAAGGCCAAAAGCATTAGACAATGGATTTAAGGTAATGAAGGTGGATGTCAATACAGGAGAAGGCGAGCCCTTTTTCATGAATAAACGACCTGGTCCCGCTTCCTACTATGGTTCTGGTGGAATCGAACGTCCTGTTGACTGTAAGTTTTCTGCAGATGGAAAGAGCTTGTATGTGCTTGATTTTGGTTATGTGACGGTTACTGGAGGCTTTATGTTATCTTATGCCCACACAGGTGTATTATGGAAAATAACAAAGGAGTAAGAAAATTTTGACCGATGGAAGGTGGTAAAATGAATAATTATGATTCATGGGGACTTTATCGTAGCCAAGTGAATTTTCCAAGTTATAAAACTGAGAAAGCACAGCTTAGTAAAGATGGACCAATCCTTATTGACCTTGATCCAAAAACCTGGGAGCAACACCTGGATCGAATTGGTCAATGGTTGGGGAATACCTTAATGGCGCAGATTTCGTATCATCAGTTAGCACAGGACACGGTTAGTAAAATTCAAGAACCTCATATTCGTCAAGCAATAACAGACATTACTTTTCATGCTGCGAATCATATCAGAGCTGTGGAAGAACTATTTTCTTTGATTGATCGCCATCCGTACTTTTTCTCTCAATACGGAGGCCATGCTTCCGCAATGTTGAAGGAAACAATTAGTGGATTAAAAGGAATGCTTGGTGGAGCGCAGGGAGATTGGCAAATGCTTCATCAGTTATTACTTACAAACATGAATACATTAGGTGCCTTTGCTGTAACAGAGCAATTTGGTTTGCTGTTAGGTCTTTCGGAAATAACCCAGATTACGCTACCAATTATCCACCAAAAGCAAACAGACCAACTAGTGATCAATGAGTATATGTTAGAGATGGCATCCATTTCGATTGTTTACCAACAAAATATATAATTCTACTATTATACCTTCTATAGAATGATAACCTCTATCCTATCTTGGAAAAATTATCGAACCAACCTATCTGGCCTTATCGCTTGAAATTCAAAAAGCACACGCTGAACTGTCCTTCTCAATCTTCCACAATTCTGAAGCAAGTTTTGATTTTACTGAAGTCAGGTGATCGATATGAAGAAATTTTTTATGAAAAGTGATGTCCTTATGTTAAAACAGATGAAAAGGAACGATGAAAGTAACGCCGAGCGTGTGGTATATGGAGCTTTGCTTGGAACGATTGGTGCAATACTGCAGTCTTCAGGAATGTTTGGTGGTATTGGCCTTTTGATTAGTGCACTATCATCGTTTCCAATTGTTTTAGCTACCTTAAGGTCTCTCCGCACAGGCTTTTTGACATACCTTGTAACGTTTGCACTTTTATCTATGATTCAACCAGCAGAGGCTTATGTCTATTTAATAACTACAGGATTGTTAGGACTTAGTATGGGCTTTGGCTTTAGAGTGCTTAAAAAAGAGTGGCTTGTTGTATTATTTTCTGCAACCGCATTGATGCTTGGTATTTTATTTTTATTACTAGTGATCGAATTCCCAGTTCTAGGCCCTTCAATAGGTGGAGAGTTGGACCTGCGTTTGGTTTTATATATTTTTCTCTTTACAATGATCTATAGTTTCATTTGGATGAAATCAATACTTATTATTATGAAGAAATACGCTGCAATCGTGGATAAGTAAAGGGACAAGGGGACAGGCTCCTTGTCCCACTTTTTTATTTATCACATCAGTACGATTCGATTAGTTAGTAAACCCAAGGGTTCCAAACAGTGCATTCTAGCTCAGTATCTTTCTTATGAATTCTGGATTCCGAAAGAAGTGTTATCACACACTTTATCTAGACCTAAAATTGACTCGATTACATTCCCTTAATTATAAAAAAACAAAGATGATAATTTAATCTGTACGATTGTAACTTAGGACAAGCCTTTATCGACTAATATATAAATATTCACTTTTAAAGTTATCAACTAAACCACTACATAAATACAGTAAAAATGATGAGTACAGACTAGATCAAAACTATATGCAAAATATCTATAGAATGGATGTGAAATCCTGTGAAAAGACTACTATACATATGTCTCTTAGTCATGGTAACGGCTTTGACAGCCTGCAATGAGAATACGAATGATGGTGGAACAATCCATCCGGTTGGTGTAGAGGAAGAAAAACAACCAGATGTGAAAGAGGAGTCCAAACCCAACGTACCGGGTGTTAAAAATGTTGATGTCCTAAATACCCATGGCCAAATTCAAGGGTGGGAAAAGATGGCGGAATTTTACCAAAATATGCGGATTGGTACCGTCTCTGAGCTACGGATTGTTCATTACACTACTGAGGGAGATCCTATACTAACAGATTTAACGTATAACGGTGAATCACTAGAGGTTAAGTATGATACCACGCAAGACAATTTTGGGAGTGGTGAGGTAATAACCAATACTTGTGGGGATCTGATTGAAGAAACTAATCCCACAAACGTTTCCTATATCGCGGTTGACTGTGAGGGTCTTTCTCGTGAGATTCTACAAATTAGTTACAACATGAGTCAGCAAGATCGCTTTGAAGTGGAATTGAAGTATGGCAAAGAACTAGAAAACGAAATTAATACACTAACAAATACATTAAAACAAGAGACAGATACACAAGCGGAGAGTGATTTTGACCTGCCTGATACTGTAAAGCAAGAGGTGTACAAAAAATTAGTATTTGCAAACTACTTAGCCGAAAAAGACATAAAAACCACTTGTTCGACCAAGGACAATAGAAACTATTATCTAAAGGTGTACATAAACGGTGGTGATCGTGAGTATCGCTGGGCTTCCTGCGATGAGAGTCAAGATGCTCAGAACTTAACAGAGATTGCAGAATACATGATTGATCAGTCGACGAATATACAAGATGAAGAGCTAGATATCACGGTTCAAGGTTACGTACTGGAAAAAAAGGATGACATGATATTAATCGGTCAGGAGCTTAACAGGTTAGATTATGAATGGATTAAAGATGAGCTTCAACATATGGAGCTAGAGGGGATTGGTTTTGACTTCACCTATCTAGAAGGTATTTCTACTGATGAGTTCAGTCTTGGTAATAAAATCCGTGCAACAATTGAAGGGAGTATCAAGGGCTCCAATCCGGGGAAAGCCATGGTGAAAGAAATTGAGAAATTAGAGTAAGTTTTATTACTAGGATGAGACCTCGGGACAAGATAAACTGTCAGACTAATAAAAAGAATTCAAAGAAAGAGCCTATTCCTTATAGCATCAGGAATAGGTTCTTTAACTTTTCTACAGGTAGTTGTTTGGTTTGTTCTTTGGGCTCCGGGACAAGGTGCCTGTCCCTCTGTCCCTTAGCTAAGTCCGTTTCCACCGGTATTATTTTGAGCAGCTTGTTGATTTTGCTGTCTAACTTCCTCAGCATTTGTTCCTGCAAATCCTGGTTGGGTAACAGATTGTGTTACTCCGTTAACCTGGTTAGGACTTGTCCCAGCTGATGATTGAAAGTTTTGTTGTGGGCTTTGTTGCTGAAACTGTTGGATTAATTGTTGGATCTCCTGCAACTGTTGTGCAGCATTTTGTTCTATGTTAGCCATTTGTTGCTGTTGCTGTGCTCCTACTTGTTGTCCTTGTTGAAGCTGTTGTGCGTTTTGTTGTTCTTGTTGCTCCAGTTGTTTTGCAATTTGTGTAATTTGATTTAGAACTTGCTGAGCCTGCTGTGGCATTAATAAAACTCCTCTATAAAAAGATTATTATTCGGATTGAGATTGTTGTTGGGTCATTATTGCACTTTGAACTTGACTTACTGAAGTTTGAGCCTGCGCAATTTCAGCTGCGGCTTGTTTAATTGCTTCTTGAGCCATTACCTGGTCAGATGAAGATTTTTCAATTGCTTGTGTTAATAGTTCTTTAGTTAAAGAAACACTACCTTTTGCTTGATTTAACTGATTTACATCAATTTGTTGTTGAGCCATACCAAACATCTCCTTTTAGAGTCTTTATTACTCTTTTATAATAACCATGAATTCAAATATTATGGCTGGTTATATTTGACTTATAATAAAGCACTACATTATTAGCCAATTGGTTTTGTGGTAAAATTTTCGAAAAATAATTGCGAATGCTTTATGTAAATAATAATATTTCTATAGTGGAAAGCTACAGATCGACTTGTGAAAAATCCGCGTAATTTTCGAAAAGGATTAGGTCAGGGAGGCAGTGCAAAATAGTGGAGCAATCAATTAAGCCTATAATAGGAATTACTAGTTCTATTGTCACTCATAATAATATTCCAAGTTATAATTTACATGAGAAGCATATCCGTGCAGTTGTTCGTGCAGGTGGGGTTCCGATAATCATTCCAACTGGTACACAAGAGCTGACAGAAGTATGGGTTAATGCTTGTAAAGGAATTATCTTAAGTAGCGGTGAAGATGTAGATCCGAGTTCTTATGGTTCAAACCCGTCTCCAAAGATACAAAAAACAAATAAAAACCGTGACTTAACAGAAATCGGTCTGGTTCAAAATGCTCAAAAACAAAATAAACCAGTTATGGGTCTTTGTAGAGGAGCAACGATGCTAAATGTTGCTTTAGGAGGAACAGTAATTCAAGACATTGTCACTAATAACCCTAATGCTATTAACCACAATCAGAAAGCTGATAGATCAGAACCGACTCATGATGTTCAAATTGATGCTACTAGTAGGTTATATCAAATTTTCCGCACCTCGAACATCCGCGTTAATAGTATGCATCATCAGGCCATTGGCCGAATTTCATCGGATCTAAGAAAAGTAGCAGTTGCCCCGGATGGTTCCATTGAGGCAGTGGAAAGTATTGATAAAACATCACCACTGTTGATCGGAGTTCAATGGCACCCTGAGGAGATGGCAAGTGTTGATCCAATTATGCAGCGACTATTTGATGTGTTTATTAAGGAATGTGAAAAATAGTTGGATTAGGTTAATTTATGAAACATAAAACTTGAACGTAACATACATTTTACTACAAGAGGCTTTTCTAACTGTAGAAATGTCTTTATGATAAAGGAAAAAGGCTAAGGTGTGATTCAATGTCCAGATTCGAAAATCTCAATTATGTTTGGTATGCAAGCTATGGATCAAATTTAGATAGAGATCGATTTTTATGTTATATAAGAGGTGGAAAACCAAAAGGTTCTGAAAAAGTAGAAGTAGGATGTAGAGATAAGTCACTTCCAATTGAAGAAGGAACTTATGTTATGCGATATCCACTCTATTTTGCAAAAGCATCCGCACGTTGGCAAAAACAAGGAGTAGCATTTATAGGGCTGGAAAAAGATGAAAAAATCCATACATACAGTAGAAAATACTTGATAACCGTAGAGCAATTTATGGATGTAGTGAAACAAGAAAATAACGGAGAAATAGTTGATATTGGCCTACAAGAAGTAGTTGAAAGCGGATTTAAAACAATTATAGATTCATGGTACGGTACGATTTTTATTTAGGTGAAGCAGATGGATATCCAATCTTCACTTTTACTGCTGATTGGGATTTAGATGTGCCGTTTAATAAACCATCGAACGAATATCTAAGTATGATCATCAATGGGTTAAAAGCAATAATAGGGCTTGAAGACATAGAGATTTTTAATTATTTGCGTACCAAGCCGGGAATAGCTAATAACTATACTAATACCGAACTTGAAGAACTGGTTAATTTTTCTTCATGACGCGGATGTAAAAATCGATTATCGATTAAAAACTCGTTTCCAGATGTCTGGGAGTGAGTTTTTTAATTTGAGTTCAAAAAAATGTATCTAGGTGTAATTAGGGAAGTCCATATAATTTATATGTGCAAGAGCCCACCTTTTTTACCAAACTCGTAAGTTTTCATATCACTAGGATCGTTGACCATGATAAACTATAACTAACAAAAAATGAATCATCATTCATTTAAAGGGGTGAAAAATTATTGGAGGGTAAAGTGGTTATTGTTACAGGCGGTTCTAGTGGGATGGGAAAATACATGGCTGATCGGTTTGCTCAAGCCGGGGAAAAGGTGGTAATTACGGGTAGAAATCAGGAAAAACTCGATCTTGCAGAAAAAGAAATCACTCAAAAGAAGCCAAAAGGTGAAATTTTTAAGGTTCAGATGGATGTACGAGAAATTGATCATGTTCAACACATGGTAGCTAAAACCCTAGAAAAATTTGGACGGATCGATAACTTGGTGAACAATGCGGCTGGTAATTTTATTTGTCCAGCTGAGAAACTAAGTGCGAACGGGTGGAATTCTGTCATTAATATTGTGTTGAACGGGACGTTTTATTGCAGTAGTGAAGTAGGAAAGTATTGGATTGAAAAAGGGATCAAAGGTAGCATCATTAATATGGTAGCAACTTATGCCTGGGGTGCTGGCGCTGGTGTGATTCACTCTGCTGCAGCAAAAGCGGGAGTGTTATCAATGACGAGAACCCTTGCGGTCGAATGGGGGGAAAAATACGGAATTCGTGTTAATGCGATTGCTCCAGGACCAATTGACCGAACAGGCGGTGCTGAAAAATTGTGGGAGTCCAAAGAAGCTGCAGAAAGAACTTTGGCTAGCGTGCCATTGGGTCGGTTAGGGAATCCTGAAGAAATTGCCGAACTTGCTTATTTTTTATTCTCCGAACATGCTGGCTACATAAATGGAGCATGTATGACGATAGATGGCGGTCAATGGTTAAACCAAAATCCATTTTAATGGGACAGAGGGACAGGCTCTTTGTCCCACTCTGTCTCAAAAAAAGGGAACGGAAGAAACGTCCCTATCCGAGGTGAATGAAAATGCTAAAATACAAAGATATAATCAGTGAAATGACACTAGAAGAAAAGGCGTCGATGATGTCTGGTGGAAACTTTTGGAATACGACGGCTATTGATAGACTTGGTATCCCTTCGATCATGCTGACTGATGGTCCACATGGTTTAAGAAAGCAGGGAGGAAAGGCGGATCATATAGGTCTCAACAAAAGTATACCGGCAACTTGCTTTCCGCCTGCAGCAACGCTTGCCAACAGTTGGGATCTGGAATTGTTAGATGATGTTGGTAGATACATAGGAAAAGAGGCTGCTAGTGAGCAAGTCAGTGTTTTGCTCGGACCAGGACTTAATATTAAAAGGAATCCTCTTTGTGGCAGGAACTTTGAATATTTTTCAGAGGATCCATACCTAAGTGGAAAGCTTGCTGCTTATATGATCAAGGGGATTCAGTCCACTGGGATCTCCGCATGCCCTAAGCATTATGCAGTAAACAGTCAGGAACATATGCGGATGACGATTGATGAAGTCGTAGATGAACGGGCTCTACGTGAACTTTATTTGGAAGGTTTCCGATATGCAGTAGAAGAGGGGAAACCTAAAACTTTGATGACCTCCTATAATAAAGTGAACAGTCAATATGCCAACGAAAACACCCATTTAATGCAAGAAATATTGTATGATGAGTGGAACTACGAGGGGGTTGTTGTCACCGATTGGGGTGGAAATAATGATCGTGTCAAAGGTCTTTTGGCAGGTAATCAACTCGAGATGCCTTCAACGGGTGGAATAACGGACAAGGAAATTGTGGATGCTGTGAGGTCCGGTGAACTGAGTGAATCCGTTCTAGATGAGAGTGTAGACCGGTTGCTTAACTTGATATTTGAAACACGAAAAACATTGAATGAAACTACTGAAGAAGTCGATATGGAAAAACATCATAGTAAGGCTATAGATGCAGCTAGACGGTCGATGGTATTGCTTAAAAATGAAGGCGGAATTCTTCCACTGCAATCGGAGCAGAGTGTTGCTATTATCGGTGACTTTGCAAAAAATCCACGCTATCAGGGTGCTGGAAGTTCCCTTATAAATCCAACAAAAGTGGATAATGCATGGGATCAACTAAGTCAATCCGGTTTAACTGTCATAGGCTATGAACAAGGATTTAAGCGCTTTGGTGGGCGGATCAATACCTTAAAAAACAATGCGCTAAAACTTGCCAAACAGGCAGATGTCATACTAGTATTTCTTGGTCTTGATGAGGGTAGTGAAGCGGAAGGCTCTGATAGGGAGAATATGAGACTACGAGAAAATCAGCTTGAGCTGGTTAGTGAACTAACAAAGGTTCATGAATATATCGTCGTTGTTTTATCTGGAGGGTCGGCCATTGAAATGCCTTTTGCAAAGAATGTAAAGGCTATCCTACATGGCTACTTAGGAGGACAGGGTGGGGGATCAGCCTTGCGTGATATCATCCTCGGTAACTATAATCCTAGTGGAAAACTGGCGGAAACGTACCCACTGAAATATGAGGATGTTTCTTCTGCTCCCTACTATCCAGGGTTAGAGGCTACTTCTGAGCATCGAGAAAGTATTTATATCGGATATCGTTACTTTGATACTAAGAAAATACCAGTACTGTTTCCATTTGGACATGGATTGTCTTATACCGAATTTCATTATGATGCGCTAAAAATTACCGATCAGTTCGTTTCCTTTACTATCAAAAATATAGGCAGTAAGGCTGGAGAAGAAATTGCACAGCTTTATATCAAGGCGCTTGCTTCGACTGTATTTCGGCCGAATAAGGAATTGAAAGGGTTCATAAAGGTATACTTAGAAGCGAATGAATCAAAAGAGGTTACAATAGACCTTGGAGAGCATGCTTTTTCCTATTACAACACATTAATTAATGGATGGTCAGTGGAAAGCGGAAGTTATGAGTTGCAAGTTGGTAGCTCTATTGATGACATCCGGTTGTCCGATACCATGGAGATAAAAGGTGACGATGCCGAGCATTCATACGATCAAGCACTGCATGAAAAATATTATGCAGCGGATGTGCATAATATTAATGATCAGGAATTTCATCAACTTTTGGGATACACACCACCGAATCCTTCTTGGGATAGAAAGAAAAAGCTTGGCTACAACGATACGATAGCCCAAGGGCGGTACAAGAAAGGTCTAGGGAAAGTGCTATATCTCATCGTAATATTGGCTAATAAGTTTCTATTTTTAATCGGCAAACCATTACAAGCAAATAATGTAATGTTTATCAAAAACATGCCGTTTCGCCAAATCCCTAGATTTTCTCAAGGAAAAATTAGTAAAAGAATGATGGATAGAGTACTAAAACTTATTAATCTATGGTAAGGGACAGAGGGACAGGCTCCTTGTCCCAGTTATAGGATATTTTTCTAATGTGTTTTGGGGGTGAAATGTAACTCATAGTAACTATATAATAATATAGTTAGACAAAGCCTATTTACTATAGCGGTGTATTTTTTGAATTCCGCTCATTTTCTCTGAACAGATGATTAATTTAAATAAGCTAGGTTTAATTTTGGTTATTTTCTAGATGATTCATGTGATTTTAACGCAAGATGAAAAACATGAAAAGTAGACTAGAGGAGGAATTCGATTATGGGCATTCTAAAATCTGCATCTAAAGAGGAACTAATAAAAGCAAATCAAAGAAGTTTGATGGATTTTTTCCATATGACTAGTAAGAAGAGTGATGTGATTCACTTTCTAAAAGGAGAAGGAATCGAAGGATTATATAGTAGTATTCCTATTCGTATAGTAAATAGGATAATTTTAACTGACCCAAATTCGAAATACTTAGACAGTGAAGTAGAGAATATTAGTAAATTTTATGAAAAAAAAAGCAGTCCTTTGTATTGGGAGGTTTGGCCCGAAAATTCTCCCGATAAATTGGAAGAGACATTATTAAAACAAAACTTTCATTATGCTGGCGAATATCCGGCAATGGGAATGAAACTTGATCAATTAGTTGAAGAAGATTTAAAAGGTCTAGAAATTAAACGAGTTGAAAATAAAAAACAAGCTTTTATCTTAGCCGATTTATTTAAAGAAATCTATCAACTGCCAGATACAGCTAGAGAGGATTTTCTAAATACAGTTTTATTATTTGATCAAGATTTAATTAACTATTTAGGGTATGAAGACGGTGAACCAGTATGTATGTCATCTGTCTATTATTATGCAGGTGTTGCGGGTATCTATAATGTTGGAACTAAAAAGGATTATTGTAGAAAAGGGTATGGAAGAAAGGTTACAGCAAAACCTTTAATGGATGCTAGCGAAAAAGGATATAAATATGCCATTTTACAATCTTCTGAACAAGGTGAAAAAGTTTATCAACGAATGGGCTTTGAAGAATTGTGTAGAGTTAAATCATTTAAGAAGTAGGGACAAGGAACCTGTCCCCTTGTCCCTGTTTACTGTCTAAGGTGAAACGCTTTTCCGGTATTCCACGTAAGGAATATATATAAGTGTAGAGGAGGGTATTTTTTGATAAAGCTACTAATGACTACTACTGTCTTTCTCTTTCTTTTTGGTTGCTCAAATGAAGAAACTGTAGTTGAAAATTTAAGTGAGGCTAAACCATTGGAAGAAAAAATTGCTGATGTAATGGAGGAGCAAGACTATCTACTAGACAATATTGTTGATTATGAAATTAATGACGATTTTATTTATGTATTTTCCTACACTACTCAATCCGGGTTGAGTGCAGCCATACTTAAATTTAATTCAAATTCAATCGACTGGGTAATGGGTGAAAAATCTATTCAAACCATTTCTATAGGGGATCCCGAAGAAAGTACACCTATCTTAACTGTCGTACAAACGGATGAACCTAACGTTAAAGGTGTAAGGGTAAATAATGAACACGCAAAGTTAATTCAGTTAACACAAGATCTGACTGAAGACTATTCAACAGAAGTTAAGTATTGGATTCATTTTTCAAAGATGACAGAGGACTTTGAAAATCTAGAAAATATACCGTCGGAGAATATTGAATTTATCCGACAAAACGGCTGAAATTGATTGAAAGGTTATTTGTCTTTTTTATCGGGCTTATATAGTTAGGTTTTTATCGATAATTTCTGAATTCATTCTTGATTGGGTAACAGTGGTCTATGAATACTAAAGAACAAATTAACTTGGGCAAGATTTTTGCGAAAGAATGAAGAAACAAAAGTACCAAAAGGGTGATTAGATATGTATGGTTTACTTAATCTGGGGAGCCTCGTATTTGGACTAATTGCTTGGATCCTCCCTGTTATAAATCTCATCCGACATGAAAAACATGACCATAAGAAATGGGTAACTCTTTCCTTTATGAGCATTAGCGCTTGTGCTATATCGCTATGTTTCCAGATTTTTTATAACTATCATCTCGTAAAGATTGAGGACTGGTCTGCTCTTATGGACACAACGGGTGCAGTGGTGTTCGCGTCAACAATACTTCTCATCGTTACCATTATATTAAATCTAACTACCTTAATTGTATATCGCGGCATAGGGACAGGGGGACAGGCTCCTTGTCCCTGAATATTTTGTCCATAGAATATAGCTGGATAAAATTGTTATCGTAAATCAATGTAGATATACGTAATATTATAATATAGGTCTTACTCCTATATTCTCAGATTTTTGAAACACCGAAGTGAGGAAAATGTAGTATGAAAATGGACGTGAAAGAAGTCATTAGCAAAAATATCCTTACAGAAGCAACAGGCTATTTAGATGTTGGATTCACACATTCATTAAATCCTTATAGTGGTTGTGCTTTTGCTTGTAAGTACTGTTATGTGAGAGAAATGCCCATCCAGAAATTCAAAGAAATTCCTTGGGGTCAATGGGTCAATTTGAAGATTAATGCGGCAGAAAAATATCAAAAAGAATTTACGAAACTACGTAAGAATAACAAAACGATTAACATTTTTATGTCCTCCGCAACAGATCCTTATCAACCAATCGAACGGACATCCAATATTACGCGTGGGCTATTAGAAAAAATGTTGGAGTTTCCACCAGATTTTCTGCAAATACAAACGAGAAGTCCATTGATTACAAGGGATATTGATTTATTAGTCAAATTAAAAGAGAAATGCAAAGTCTTCGTATCTATGACAATCGAAACGGACAAAGAGGATATCAAGCGGATATTTGCTCCTCATGGACCAGGGATAAAGTTGCGAATGAAAGCATTAAAAGAAGTACATGATGCAGGAATAACCACCCAAGCTTCGATATCCCCTGTGTTGCCATTTACTCCTGATTTTCCTAAAGCATTAATTGGAATAGTCGATCACATTTGGATTGATACGTTAAGTATTGGTGATGGTTTGATGGGAAAACGTTCGGAAAAGTTAGGTATGCCTAATTTATTTGAAGAACATGAGCTATCAAAATGGTATCGAAAAGATATTCATGTGATGGTGGAAAAGTACTTCAACAAGTTTTTCGACGATGATAATATTCGAGTTTCCAAGAATGAGGCTTTCCCAACCTAAGGGACAGGCTCCTTGTCCCATTATGACAAACTTTAGGGGCATTCCTCAGAACAGGACAATTGTCTTGTACTGAATGATGCCCATTAGTTAGCTAGTTCTTCGGTAGAGAAAGACCAACCCCGATTCCCCCCACTTAAAACGATGTTAGGTTTGGTTGCTTTTTCAATATCCACTTTGACAAGTAATCTTTCAGACTCACCATTGTAGATCGCCATAGAAATGTTCCATTGCTAATTACCTCGTACCATTAGCGCTGTTGTAATTGGATCTATTCTCCCCTCTATAGCTATACAATGATGACCTTAAACGTGAATTTCCAACCTGGAGTAATACTAACTACGACATTCCATCTTGTAGGCTTTAGGTCACATTGATTAAACGGAAAATAAGATGGTTGATTATTGCTGTGCATAATAATTTTTCCTTTCCTTAAGCTGTTTTTATTTATATCAAAATAATGATCATAGTACGATTGTAGAAATGGGGTGTTAAGAAAATTCCGGTCTATCAAGTTGGTAGTTGGGTGATGATATTTTAATTTAATTTAGTGTTAGTTCGTCTAATGTTCATGGGCATACATTTGTTCATATAGACGAACTAATATTTTTTTTGATTTTATTTATATAATCCTATAACAATTCATCTTTGTTCCACTCTTCCTCATTGAGAAAAAACGCTAGTTCATAACAAACATTTTAATGTTTGTTATGAACATATTGTTATTTATGTCTGAATAGAATAACTATGAGACTATTGCGGCAATCAATTTAGGAGAGAGACTTTATGGTAAATCAAAGAAAGTTAAATAATAGACAAGAACAAATCTATAACTATTTATTGCTAGAAGAACAATTAAAAGTTAGTGATCTTACAGAAAAATTCAGTGTAGTCGAAATGACAATAAGACGTGATTTAGAAAAAATGGAGAAAATGGGTATTGTAAAGCGGACATTTGGAGGTGCAATTCTCGCTGCTGATCTAGATGTTGGTTTTACTAAACGTGAAAGTCTAAATGCACACTTAAAAAGACAAATTGGACAGAAGGCTGTGCAATTTGTACATGACGGTGAAGCTATTTTTGTAGATTCAGGCACCACTACTCCACATTTGGTAAAGCACTTGCCTAAAAATTGGGAACTGGTAGTTGCTACTAATGCTTTAAACGTCGTTGCTCAAATACAAGGATCCAAGAAGGAAAAAATACTATTAGGTGGAGTTTTACATGAGTCAACATTGTCTCTAGTAGGCCCTATTGCCATGTCTTCATTAGAAAATTTATCATTTGACAAAGCTTTTCTATCTACATCAGGATTAACACTAGAGAACGGATTTAGCAACGCAAATGTCTTTGAAGTTCAAATAAAACGAAAAGTTATGGAACAATCTAGAGAAGTTAATTTTCTTGTTGATCATAGCAAATTTGGAATCCAGTTCGTACATAAAATAACAATGTTAGAAGGAGTAGATCGTATCATTACAGATAAAAAACCACCAGATGAATACTGTAGATCAATAAAAAAAATAGGGATAGACCTCGTTATTTGCAATGATAATTCATTTAGTACATCTTAATGAAAACGCATACATCAAAATCTAGGAAAAAGATGATTTTAAATATAATGATTAGGATTAGAAGTTGAATAACGATTAAAGAGATAGCTTGGTAAAACATTTATTAATAAGATATTGTACAAAAAATATCAAATCACTATGTGATTTAATATAAAAAATGTTAAAAGGAGAGGTCATTGTATGAAAAAATTACTTATTTTATTGTTTGGAACAATACTCACTTTTGGGTTAGTTGCATGTGGTAATGAAGAAGCTGGGGGTGGTAGTGACTCTGATAATCTTGTTTTCGGTTACACTTCTATGACTCAGAATAACCCGTTCTTCCAAATACTAGAAGAATCTATTAGAACAGAGGTAGAGGCTAATGGGGATGAATTAATAACAACCAATCCAGCTATGGATGTTGAACTTCAAATTAACCAAATTGAAGACATGATCGCACAGGGTATAGACGCTATCTTCTTAAATCCAGTTGATTGGGAAGGAATTAGACCTGCATTGGTTATGCTTGAAGAAGCTGGAGTGCCAATAATTAACTACGATACAGAGGTTAAAGACTTTGATTATGTAACTGCTTATGTTGGTTCAGACAATACGAACGCTGGTAGAGTTGCAGGTCAAGATTTAGTAGAAAGGTTTCCTGATGGTGGACCAATAGCAGTTCTTGATAGTCCAACCATGAATTCCGTTAATGATAGAATTGAAGGATTTATGGAAGCTATTGAAGGCAAAAATTTTGAAATTGTTGCTCAACAAGATGCAAAGGGTGATTTAGAGACTGCATTAAACCTGACAGAAGATATTCTTCAAGCACATCCAGATATCATTGCAATAATGGGTGGGAATGACCCAACAGCACTTGGTGCACTAGCTGCTGCAAAAGCTAATAATGTTACTGACTTAGCGATTTATGGGGTTGATGGTTCTCCTTCAGCAAAAGCTGCAATAGCAGAAGGCGGACAGTTTGTGGGATCGGGTGCACAATCTCCTATTTCCATTGGCGTTCAATCAGTTGAGGTCGCATATAAAATATTGAATGACGAAGAATTTGAAAAAAGAACTCCTGTTGAAACGTTCTTAATTAATCAAGAAAATGTTGATGAATACGGTACAGATGGTTGGCAGTAAGAGAGTAAGATAAGTTTGATAGCGAGCTTTACTTGTATTCAAGTAAAGCTCGCTACAATTAAAAGAGGTGAAAATGATGAGTGAAACACTGTTGGAAATGAATAAGATAACTAAGCGATTCCCAGGAGTTTATGCCCTTCAAAGTGTTGATTTTGAGTTACGTGCTGGAGAAGTTCATGCACTTCTAGGAGAAAATGGAGCAGGAAAATCGACATTAATGAAAGTACTCGGTGGAATTCACACTCCAGATGAAGGAAAGATTCATATTAATGGGAACGAAGTCAGCATCCTTGATGTTAAAGATGCACAACAGCATGGGATTAGTATTATCCACCAAGAAATTGTATTAGTACCTTATTTATCGATAGCAGAAAATATTTATTTAGGTCGAGAGATACTAAACAAAGCGGGTTTAATTGATTTAGATAAAATGGTTGAAAATTCCCAGGAGTTTTTGCGTGATTTTAAATTAGAAATTGACGCTAGAACTCATATTAAAAAACTAACTGTTGCGCAACAACAAATGATTGAAATAATAAAAGCAGTTTCATTTGAATCCAAGATCATTGTAATGGATGAGCCCACCTCGTCGTTAACAGATAGAGAGGTTGATTTCTTATTTAAGACAATAGAAAATCTTAAAAAGAAAGGTGTAGGAATTGTTTACATTTCTCATAGAATGAATGAACTTTTTGAAATTTCTGACATGATAACCGTAATGAGAGATGGTTCTTACATAGGAACGGTAAAAACAAAAGAAGCAACTAACGATCAGTTAATATCGATGATGGTTGGAAGGGAATTGACTAATTATTATGATCGATCCTACTCATCATCAACAGACGATGCTGTGATGGAAGTTATCAATCTAAGCAAAAAAGGTATCTTACATGATATAAACTTTAAGTTAAGGAAAGGTGAAATTCTAGGTTTTTCTGGATTAGTAGGTGCTGGTAGATCAGAACTAATGAAGTGTTTATTTGGAATTGATACATTTGAGCGCGGAGAAGTATCTGTAAATGGAGTAAAAATAGTTATCAAAAATCCAAGCCATGCCATAAAGAACAATATTGCTTATGTTCCCGAAAACAGAAAAGAAGAAGGATTGTTTTTATCTAAACCTGTTAATTACAATATAACAATTAAAATTTTGCATCAGTTTATTAAATTCTTTAGGGTAGACAATTACTATGAAGATAATGAAGTGAGAAATTATATAGAAGAATTATCAATTAGAACTCCTAGTCCATATCAAGTAGTGAGGAATTTAAGTGGTGGGAACCAACAAAAAGTACTGATTTCAAGATGGTTAGCTACAAAACCTAAAATTCTCATTTTGGACGAACCGACAAGAGGTGTGGACGTAGGGGCTAAAGCAGAAATCTACTCAATCATGAATAGATTATCAAAAGAAGGCGTATCAATTATCATGATCTCTTCCGAGTTGCCGGAGATAATGAATATGAGTGATAGAGTGGCAGTAATGTATAAAGGTAAAATTCAAAAGATATTAGATAGAGAGAGTTATAGCCAAGAAAAAATAATGTATTACGCCACAGGGGGGATTTAGAATGACAGAACCAACTTTTAACTATGAAAACAAAAAAGATAATATCCTTATTAAAACTGGTAATGCAATTAGTACTTATGTCAAAGATAATATGGGTATTTTAATAGGTTTAATCGTTCTGTGCATAGTGATTTCGATAATTAACCCTGATTTTCTATCATCAAATAACTTACTAAACGTTCTTAGACAAACCTCAACAAACATGTATCTTGCAATAGCAATGACAATGGTAATTATTTTAGGAGGAATAGATTTATCGGTAGGGTCGATTATAGCAGTTACAGGTGTCGTAACTACTATGCTAATAGCTCTTGCTGGGTTACCTGTTTTTGTAGCAGTTCTAGCTGGTCTATTGGTTGGAATGCTATTTGGCGCATTTAATGGATACGTTGTAGCTACTACAATCATTCCTCCATTTATTGTGACGTTAGCAACAATGAATATAGCTAGAGGTGTTGCCTATGTAATATCTGATGGAAAACCGGTTAGGGTAATGTCAGATTCTTTTAATTACATCGGTTCTGGTTATATTGGAGGAGTTTTTCCAACACCAGTATTATACATGATAATAATTATTGTTTTGGCTTATCTAATCATGAATAAAACAAAGCTAGGTCGTTATATGTATGCTGTTGGAGGAAATAGCGAAGCAGCTAAATTCTCAGGAATTGATATTAAAAAAATAAAGCTTTTTGCTTATACGTTTAGCGGATTAATGGCAGGTATTGCTGGTATTGTTCTTTCATCAAGAATGTTTTCAGGGCAACCGACATCTGGTGACATGGCGGAGTTAGATGCCATTGCTGCTGTAGTATTAGGAGGAACAAGTATGACAGGTGGCTCGGGGAGAATCGGTGGTACGGTAATAGGTGCTTTAATAATCGGTGTACTAAGCAATGGGCTAAATTTAATGGGAGTAAGTTCATTTTGGCAATATGTTGTAAAGGGTGTAGTTATCCTAGTAGCTGTGTATGCAGATGTAATTAAGAAAAAAAGAGATGGAGTAAGTATGGGTGTTTAATCAAGTTTCATAAATACTTACCTAATTTTAAAAAACATGTCAGTTCAATAAGAAATAGAAAGTAGGTGAGACATTGAGAAAAGGAATAGCTATAGCCGGTACCATATCATTAGATGAAATTAAAGCAGTTGATTGTTATCCTGATAAATCTGAGCTTACCACAATAAATAGCGTGAGAAGGTCCATAGGAGGTGCCGTTTCAAATTGTTCAGTTGCTCTAGCAAAAATTGATAGAAACCTAGTAGTTGAAGCAATTACTTATCTTGGTAACGACGAAAAAGGGAAATACTTATATGAATGTTTGAATACCTATCCTAATATAGATTTGAAGCAATTGAAAATCATTGGAGAAACTCCTTTTACAGATGTCATTCAAGATAAACATGATAAGACTAGAACCTTTTTAACTTTTAGAGGTAATTCTTCCTTGTTTAATGAGAATTCAATAGATTTAATCAAACTTAAATCAAAAATCTTGCATATAGCATATATTCTTTTACTAGACTCATTGGACGAAGAGGACTTAGAGTATGGAACAAAAATGGCAAAATTATTAAAAAAAGCTCAAGAACTGGGAATTAAGACATCGATAGATATTGTTAGTGAGAGTGGAATTAGATATGAAAAAACTGTTCCTCCTAGTTTGAAGTACACAAATTATTGTGTGATCAATGAATATGAAGCGGGAAAAAGTGTTGGTATAAATCTAAGAGATAGATCAGGGAAGTTACTGACAGGTGACATTAAAAAAGTTTTATATAAATTAAAGGAATTAGGAGTAAAAGATTGGGTTGTGGTTCATGTACCTGAAGGAAGTTTTGGATATGATGGCAAGAATGTGTACAGTATTCCCTCCTTATTTATTGAAATAGAAAGTATTAAGGGAACTGTAGGTGCTGGGGATGCATACGTCGCTGGTATATTATATGGAGCTCATAAAGGTTTTAATCTTAATGAATCTATGAAATTAGCTACTGCTTCTGCAGCATCTTCATTGTTTGAAGAAGATAGTACTTCTGGAATTAAAAATTATGAGGAATTAGTTTTACTTTATGATAACTATCCGAAAAGAGAAGACATAAAAATTTAGGGAGGATGTTTTATGCTAGTAACACTAAAGGAAAATTTATTGAAAGCGGAAGAAGGGAATTATGCAGTAGGAGCATTTAATGTACCGACATTAGAATCAGCTAGAGCTGCAATGGAAGCAGCTGAAGAACTTCAAGCACCCATAATTTTAGCTCATGCAGAAGCTCACAATAATATAATGCCAATCGAATTGATTGGTCCAATATTAATAGATATGGCAAGGAAGGCAACTGTTCCAGTTACAGTTCACCTAGATCATGGTTCATCAATAACAATCATAAAGAAGGCGATAGCAATTGGTTTTACCTCCGTAATGATTGATGCCTCACATATGTCCCTTCAAGAAAATGTTAAAAGAGTTAAAGAGGTAGTTAAATATGCGCATCAACATAATGTATCAGTCGAAGCTGAGCTAGGAGTAATGACTTCTTCTGGTATAGGAGGAGAAGAGACATATGCAGGTAACCAGGATCAATCAGTAGATTTGTACACAGACCCCATCATTGCGAAAGAATTTGTAGAAAAAACAAAAATTGATGCATTAGCAGCGTCTTTCGGGACTGTTCATGGAATTTATAGTAGTGTGCCACAACTTGATTTTGAAAGGCTAAAAGATATACACGAAAATATAAAGATTCCTGTAGTGATGCATGGAGGCTCGGGATTAAGTAAAAAGGACTATATTAGGACAATAAATTCTGGAGTTAGAAAAATAAACTACTACAGTTATTCAGCTAAAGCAGGAGCGGAAGCAGTAAAGAAATATATCAATCTTAATACTAATCTTTTTTATCATGACTTAACTATCGTTGCTAAAAATGCAATTAAGGATGACTATAAACGAGCTATTAGTATTTTTACAAACAAGGAATTAGTAAAATAGTTTAAGTGAGGTGAAAAAAGTGACTACACAAGATTATGAGAGAATAAAAAAACAGTCTCTAAATATGCTTCAAAGCATGAACATTGTACTTACTGACAAGGAGAAAGAAGATTTTGAAGTTGCTGATTTTGGACTTAACAACCTTGATAAAACGGGATTACAATTGATTACGTATATTAACACAGATAACGTTTGTGCAAAGGATTTAGTGTTACTTCCAAACCAGACCTGTCCAGAACATAAACACCCAAGACGAGCCTTCGATGATGGAAAGGAAGAAACTTTTAGATGCAGATATGGAAAAGTATTTCTCTATGTTGAAGGATTGGAATCAACTAACAGAGCTGCTCAACCACCTCATGGAGATGAAGAATATTATACCGTGTTTAATGAAGTAATTTTAAACCCAGGAGAGCAGTACACAATATTTCCAAACACCCTTCACTGGTTTCAAGCTAGTAGTAGTGGAGCTGTAGTATCTGAATTTTCAACACGAAGTACAGATGAAGAGGATATATTTACAGATCCTAGAATCAATAGAATTCCGAAAGCTAATTAAGAATCATTACTAAGCTTTTAGTCAGGACAGAGAACCTGTCCCTCTGTCCCAGGGAATGTCCCCGATTTTTTGAAAAAGAAGCAAAAGAACCGTCCCCTTGTTCGAAAGAAGGAAACTCAACTATTTTTGTTGAACTTAGGTAGTAAAGTGTATCTAAGGTGGCTATGATTTTAACAATGCTATTTCCTTAGACCGGAAGGGGTAAAGCGAATGATTATAGATTGTCATTTTCATGTGGATGAATCCATGTTGACCTTGGAAAAAATGATAGAAGAAATGGACAAAAATAATGTGAGCAAAACTGTGCTGATTCCTCCTATGAATGAAACTATGTTTGACACGGATAGTAATGTTCAGCATTATGTGCATAGCTTATTTCGTTTCCTTATTCTAAATGTACCTCAAATTGGTTTTAAAATTTATGTTAGTTTAGTAGAAGATGGCTACTTTAAAGTTAATGGTAAGCACAAAGTTATTACAAAACCAGACAATGATATTGTTGCAGATGCAATTAATAAATTCCCTGAAAGATTTTTAGGATGGGCAGCAGTAAATCCACTAATTTCTGAATCAGTAGAAGAGTTAGAGTCTTACCTTGAAAGACCTGGTTTTATCGGCGTGAAAGCTCATCCGTTCATGCATGGATATACTATTAAAAAGCTTAATCCAATTGCTAGTTTGTGCCAAGAAAAAGGCATTCCAATTATTATTCATCTATCTTCAGAACCATACTCCTACAAATACTTACCGGATAAATATCCTAATCTTAAAGTGATTTACGCACACGCAGGACTTCCTTTTTGGAAAAAACTTTGGAAATATGCCAAAGACCAGCCAAATGTATTTGTTGATTCATCCAGTGATTATCTTTCTGCATCAATGGTTGAAAAAGTAGTAGATGCACTAGGTTATCGCAAAGTATTGTATGGTTGTGATGGACCTTATGGAATGAAAAGGTTTAATGAGTATGATTATTCTCATAAGAAGAGTTGGGTTGATTCACTTGAAATTCCTGAGCACCAAAAGGAATACATTTTCGGAAAAAACTTTCTCAGTTTGATTGAGAAGGGACAGAGGGACAGGCCACTTGTCCCATTATGACAAACTTTATGGGCATCCTCACAACAGGACAACTGTCTTATACTGAGGAATGCCCATTAGTTTTGAAAAAAGAAGCGAAAGAACCGTCCCCCGAAATATCCAATTGGACAAATATAGTCGGCTAGTTTATATTTGTCATAACATTCTAAATTCTAGTATTCTAGACTTTTCCAAACGTGAAATAAGCTACAACTGGTAGAAATCTACATTAGAACTATAATGGGGTGGTCGAATGAAAATAGGAATGATTGGTATTGGTGATATTGCAAAGAAAGCTTATCTGCCTGTACTAACAGCAACAAAATCTATTGAGCTTCATGTATGTACTCGAAATAAACAAACGTTAAAAGAATTGAAAAATACCTATGGTATAGCACATACATATTCACAAATGGATGAATGGATTGCGAGTGGAATAGAGGCAGCGTTTGTTCATTCTTCAACAGATTCACATGAATATATTATCGACAAATTACTAGATAATCATATTCACGTCTATGTGGATAAGCCTATCACTTATTACGCGGACTCATCGAAACGACTAATGGCAAAAGCTAAAAGTAAGGGTTTAATTTTAATGGTCGGTTTTAATCGTCGACATGCTCCACCCTACCAAAAATTAAGGGAAATAACGGAACCAAACATGGTTATCATGCAAAAAAATCGAGGAAACCAGGCTGCTAAAGCTAGAACCTTTATCTTCGATGATTTTATCCATGTGATTGACACATTACTTTACTTATTTCCTTACTCAATTGAAAATGTTCACATTAATGGTAAACAACAGGATGGTAATCTACAACACGTAACTCTTCAGTTAGAAGCGAAACAAGGAACAGCTATCGCTATTATGAACCGTGAAGCAGGTACAACTGAGGAAAAGGTAGAAGTTTTTAGTCAAGAAGAGACACGCAGGGCTACTAATGTTAATGAGGTGACTTCTCACAAAGATAGGAATGTCTTGATTTTCGGTAACAATGACTGGGAACCAATGCTTCAAAAACGAGGGTTTACTGGAGTCGTTTTAGCCTTCTTGGAATCAGTCAAAAATGGATCTATTTCAGATGAGAATTACAATCGGGATTTAGAAGGACACCTCATTGCAGAAAAAATTGTCCAACATTTAGAATAATTATCAGGGGGACGGTTCTTTTGATGATAAAAATACACAAAAGAACCGTCCCCGTGTTTACGGGGGTCTTATACATATGAAAAAGAAAATGATGATTATTTTAACTATAGTGATTGTCGTCTTGGTCGCAGGCTACGGGGCTGTTGGCAATTACTTTTATAACTTCGCTTTAGATGCAAACGATGAAAAAGAATTTTTGGATGATAACCCTCATTTAGAGGAAAGTGAAGCTGTTATGGCTATGGCTGATGTAACTGAAGCCGCAGAACTAGCTGATAGTGAATTTAAAGAGAAATATCCTCCTTCAAGCTTATCGGTTGTTTCAGATGATGAATTACAATTAAAATTACATGCAGACGTCTACGAACATCATGAGGACAACCCTAAATGGGCCGTCGTAGCACACGGGTACACAAGTAATGCAGCTGGGATGACTAGATATGTTCGTAATTTTCATGAACAAGGCTACAATGTGCTTGCCCCTGATCTTCGCGGTCATGGAAAAAGTGAAGGAGATTATATTGGCATGGGATGGCATGACCGGATGGACATGCTGCTATGGATTGATGAAATCGTCAAAATGGATCCAGATGCACAAATTGTATTATTCGGTGTCTCCATGGGTGCTGCTACCGTGATGATGACTTCGGGGGAAGAACTACCGTCAAATGTACAGGTTATTGTAGAAGATTGCGGTTATTCTTCTGTCAGTGATGTATTCATTTATCAGTTAGACGATTTGTTCGGATTACCGGAGTTTCCGGTATTAAGTGCAGCTAATACAGTTACAAAAATGCGTGCAGGTTATGATTTATATGAGGCCTCGGCTGTAGATCAACTTGCAAAAAGTGAAACCCCAATGCTGTTTATCCATGGCAAGGAGGATACTTTTGTGCAATATGAAATGTTGGATGTAGTCTTTGAAGCAGCACCAGTGGAAAAAAATAGGATTGTGATTGATGGTGCTGGACATGGCGAAGCAGAAAAGGTAAATCCAGAATTATATTGGAGTACGATTTGGAGTTTTGTGGGGAAATATATTGAGTAGGATCTACTGAATCTTTATATACTGTAATTGTTTTTGGCTAAGACTTTTTAAATAGGTAAAAGTTGAAAAAGAAAAAGGCACATCGAACAGAAATTAACTGTTTGTCGTGCCTTTTTGGGTACATAACTTTCGATTGTTTTTTTCGGGCTTCCAATCACATTTTCCCTTGATACTCAAAGATTTCTAATGAAAATAGAAGCATTAGAACCGTCCCTTACACTTTTAAACGAATACGATTTCCAGAGGGATCTGTAGTCAACGTGTTACCATTTTCTTCAGTTATCGGAGCACCTATGTCCTTTAACTGTGCAACTATTAATTTTTTCTTTTCCTCATTTGGAAGCATTAAATCAAATGATTTAAGTCCAACACTATTAGATGGAGGTGTAGGTGCTCCTACCCCATTCCAAGTGTTTAAACCAATGTGATGATGGTATTTGCCATCTGAAATAAAAAGTGCTTGAGCTCCATACCGTTTTACTACATCGAATCCTAGCCCTTTAGTGTAAAACTCTTCAGTATTTTCTAACTCGGATACATGTAAATGAATATGTCCCATAACAGTGCCAGCTGGTAGACCTTTCCATGGTTGATGATTCCAAGTAGATAGGAGATCAGGAAAATTTAAGGGATCAACGGACATATCAACTTCACTGTTATTCCAATACCACTCGGAAGGGTCTCGGTCAGTATAGACTTCAATGCCGTTACCATCTGGGTCTGATAAATATAAAGCCTCACTGACAAGATGGTCTGAGGAACCTAACTGAACCCCATTTTCTATAAAATGTTGGACGATTTGAGCTAAATCAGATCTTTCAGGTAAAAGTAGGGCAAAGTGATATAAACCTGTTGTTCTTCCTTGCTTTGGAATAATGCTATTGGGCTGCTCAATTGATAACAAAACTGTCTTTCCATCCGCAGTTAGATTAGCTTTTCGCTCAGTTTGCTCTAAAACTTTAAATCCGATTATTTCTTGGTAGAATGCTATTGAACGTTCTAAGTTTTGTACCTTTAAGTTTACTACGCCTACGAATGTAATAGGTTCACGATGAAAATTCATTTTGGCTACCTCCTGATTTATACTTAACACTAATTATTTTTAGTAGGTTACTTTATGTAAGTTAGTATAAAATAATAAGTAATGTTAGTCAAGCTGGGGCATGGGGTTTTTGGTCTCATATTTTATTAACGTTTGCAAACTAATAAACTCCACAAGAAAAAAGACAGAAAATTAAGAAAGTAGAAAATGTAGGAAAGGATTTAATCGTTTATTGTCGAATTAGTGAAAGAAACTTCTTTAAATTGGAAGGGGATGTTATTGAAAAAGAAAAAAATTTGTAATGATCTTGGCAGTGATTGGAGTAATACTTTCTTTTTCACCAGCAGTAACTGCTCATGAAGGTCATATTGGAATTCATTTAGTTGAAGGAGCCGAAAAAAATTAGCTAGTTGCCGATCTAGTACTGATGAATTTAAGGAAATGAGAGAGGAATTGGAATCTCTTGGTTATCATTGGAATGGAGTTAATGGTGTTGAGGTGGAGTATAATGACTTTGTTGGTGAAACCCCATATTTGAGGCAATTCCATTATTAACTTCCGATCACTCTGAAGAACGCTTCATGATCTATATAGTTGGTTTTGGTTTTGTAACAAATGAGCCAATTTCACGTTTTCATTAATTGTCTCTTAATTAAGTAACCTTGAAACGTCACACTTTGAAAATGATTAACCGGCATCCGATAATGGATGTCTTTTTATTGCGGACAGTTCAGTCGGATAGCGGTTAACTCAAATACTAAGTGGTGGAATCACAAGAAAACAAATATTTATTTTTGTGCGGAGTAAATATAGGATTTAATACTCATCTCACCGAAAAAAAAAACAAAAGAACCGTCCCCCTGATTCTAAAAAAACTATTGTACGTGTAACTTTTGTTGAAGTCATCTGTCTATATGGATAGAGAGGGGAAAATGACATGTCGGATCCAAGGATAGAGATATATGAAAAATATAAAAATGCGATTTATTTATATCTATATCGATCTACTCTAAATCAGCATATTGCCGAAGATCTAACTCAGGATACCTTTCTCCGGGCTTTCCAATCTTTATCCAGCTTCCGAGGCGAGTCATCACTGAAAACTTGGCTATTTAAAATTGCGAGAAATACATATATAAATTTTAATCGAAAAAAACAAAAACAATTAGAAATACATACAGATGCTGTCGATCAGGAATTTGTTGTTCAACAGGATCCCTTTAAACGTTTTGATGACAAAATTTTAATCCAACAGGTACTAGTAAAACTTCCGGAAAATTATCGAACTTATATTATTTTACGTGATGGAAATGGGCTAACCTATGAAGAAATTGCAGTAATTACAAATCAATCAATCGGCCAGGTAAAGGTGGGGTTATATCGGGCAAGGAAGAAATTCAGAAATCATTATAAGCAGGAAGTGGGGGAGGAAAGATGAAATTAGATCATGCGGTGGTAAAGGATTTATATCCAGTATATATAGAAAATGAATTAAGTCCTGAAGTGAAACAGGCAGTTGAGGAGCATTTACAAATTTGTGAAGGATGCAGAAATAGTTATGAAACGGGTGAAGGTTTCTTTGACCAACTAAAAGAAATCGTAGAACCTGAAGCACCTATTTCAATGGATGAAAAATTATTGTTGAAGGTAAAATTAAATCGGTTAAAATGGGTAGCTTTTTTACTAATTGGCATTATTCTTTCTATGGTGATAACGGATTATAAAAATGACCGAGAAAAACTATTCTTGGCATTAACTGATTACTATAGCACGCAAAGACACTTGCCAGACCTATTCGAGGTTGTAAAAAATGAGGAATATAGTGACTTAGATGATGTTCATGCAGTTGTTCATCAGTTTTTTGAAAATAAGATTGCCCTTGAAGAGCATTTTAATTTTATTGAAAAACGTTCTCTGAATAATACAACGTACTATTTAAGCATGAACACCTCTAGATTTACCAACATGCTAGAGGTTATGAAATACCGTTATGATCATGGATTGTGGTCTGAAACAGATGAAGCGGCATACCAACAAGTCCAACAATATTTTAATCATTTAAACCAAGTAATGACAGAGGAGTATAAAGAAATGCACCATGGGTATAGCTCTTACTTTGAGACACTAAATGTTAAGGAAATGGATGAATTTTACGAGAGCATAAATGAATTAAGTGATAGCTACACCCGTTTTCATAAGCTATCAGAACAATTACACCCTTTAGAAAAAATGGAACTAAATCAAAAAGTAGCTAATATTATAGAAACTGATATGAAGGCCATCACATTAGAAAAAGAAAGTCCCTTAAACGAAGATCCTTACACGTATAATTATAGATCGAAAGGGGATTATTCAGGTTTAATTGATGGGATAACTGGTCAAATTCTTGAACTTCATGGCAATCATGAGCTTACATCTGGTCCAATAATGAGTGAAGAAGAAGCAGAGGAGACAGCTAAGGATCATCTTGAAAAAATTTATGGAGATGAAGTGCAATTTGATTTAGTATCGCTAGGATTTAATTATAACTATAGTGCCAATGACTCGCGTTTTAAGGTGTACAGCTATAGACTAGTTCCTTATGCAGGAGAATATAGGCTCTATTCACCATTTGAACGTGGAACAATCCTACACTTAGATGCGCGTACTGGTGATTTAAATATGTTCCATCATAATCCGCATGTACCGAACTTTGATGAGTTGAACCAAACTGAACTCGATATAGAGGTATCAAAAAAAACACTGCAGGAAAAGGGATTGAACGTATCAGAAACGGTGATCATTTATTCAGCCCTATCTGGTGAATTTGAACTTGTCCATATGGATTCAACCCTAGAAGACTTTGAGGAAGGTAAATATTATTCAGCAGAGACCGGAAACGAGGAGTGGATTTATTTTAATGATAGGTAGAAATTAGAGGAGTGAAATTTGGTAAAGCACTGGACTTAGCCACTTTAAACACCAAAAAAATAACTAAATGTGGTCTAACGATCCATATCGTAGATAAACAAGTAAAATTTTTCGCGAAATTTACACATATATTCCAATAATCAACTCGATTGTAGTAAAAAAGGTAGATTTGAAAGTTCCTAAGCAAATAGTAAACTAATAGATAAGAGAGAGCTACGACGGGTGACTCCCCTGTAGCTCTTTTTGATCGTACTTTTCTGTCAAAAAAATATTGAATTAGGATAATCGACAATCGAAGCGGCCTTTAATGATTTAGGGTGATTTAGTTAAACTCTTTCATAGTTAATGAAGGATAAAATAGATTATTAAAGAATAGTAGTGATATATGATTTTATATTTATAGTCAAAAATTGATTGGATTTGAGGTATAATATGGCGAAAGGAATCATTTTAAGTATATTGCTGGAAGTGCTTCCAAGCCAAAATCCTGTCCGGCGAATACTATAGCGATTCCATAACTATTCTATATTAACCAACTGCTTATGAATGGAAACATAAGAACCGTCCCTATGGGTCACCAAACCGTCCCCATGAAGCGCTTGAAAGGAGCAACATGTTATGAGGAAGATCGCCACTTTTGTAATCGCTATCATTTGTGTTGTGCTATTTTATTTTACATTCGATTCGGCGTTTGATGTGTATCGTGCTAATTGGCAATTGCCGAAAGAATCAGACCAAGAATCTTTAGATAATCGTCTGGTGTTAATTACTCAAGAACTGGACACTCCTTTTTGGGACAAGGTTAGTGCCGGGGCGAGGAAGCAAGCTGAAAAAGAAGGGGCAACAATTGAAATATGGGGCAGCTACGGGAACAATCAGGAAAACTTTTTAGAGCAAATTGAACTAGCTATCTATTCAAAAATGGACGGCATTATTGTGCAAGGGTTGGACACAGATGAATTCAAGGAATTAACGAAAGTGAAGGCGGCTTCTTACGGAATCCCTATTATCACCGTCGCAAATGATGTTCCCTCAGCAGAAAGCCTTCGTAAAACCTATGTTGGTTCTAACCAATATTTAGCAGGGGAATTAATCGCGGAGCAACTTATAGCGGATATGGGAGCATCAGGGGAAGTTATTCTTATGCTGGACAGCAAACAAGAATTTTATCAGAAGCAACGATTGAAGGGTATTCAAGATTATCTAAAGGATTATCCGAACATCGAGATGATAGAAGCAACAACGGAAGATGCTGGAGAGCATGGGATCGCTCTGACAAAAGACTTACTGAATCGCTATCCTAATGTTGATGCTTTTATTGCAGTTAACTCAAATTTTACAGAAGATATTATTGAGGAAATAGAGAGGCGCTCAAAAGTAATACCATATCATATTTATTCCTTTGATGACAATCGTGCATCACTTTCTCTACTAAAACAAGGGAAGCTTGATGGGATGATTGAACAATCTCCTCAAAAAATGGGGGAGCGGAGCGTAAAGCTAATGATGGAATGGTTGAATAATGATACGGTTCCATTAAATCTGGATGGGTATCTTACTGATATTCGGATGGTGAAAGCGACGGACCTACAATGAATATACAAAAGAAAATCTGGTTACTTGCTGTAGTTGTATTACTGATTATGGCTACGATATGGATGTCGCTCACCTTTTACAATCAAAAAATGCAAGACCAATATAATAACATTCTCGAACGCTATTTAGTAATGAACGAATTAACGAGTACAAGTCAGCAAATGGTAACAGCATTAAACAATTATTTGCTTATCCCTGTTGCCGAAAATCTAGAAACAATTGACAATAGTAAAATGCAAATTCAAGAGATGAAAGAAGAGGTTGCTGATTTTAAAAATACAGAGAATGAGTTAGCATTAACTAGCTATATTAACTTAATCGATAGTCTTATAGAAACAACAGATCGTTCCCTTGTGTTTCATTCAGAAGCTGGAACTGAGAATGCAAGGAGGGCACTTAATGAAGCGACGTATATTTCTAATTATATTTCTGAAATGACACTTACTTTAATTGATACAGAACTAAAGACATATGATCGATTTTATCGGGGGATTATTAACCAATCGGAAGAGCTGAATCAGCTTGGAATTTGGGTATTGTTGTTAATCACATTTCTCTTATTGCTTTATACCTACTGGTTTTCCTTAAGAATTACGAAGCCAGTCGAACAACTGACACGAGCAGCAAGTGAATTGTCTAAGGGAAGGTTTGATTTAAAAATTGAGGTTGATTCGAAAGACGAAATAGCCTTTTTGGGAAAGATGTTTGAACATATGAGAAATAATATTAATAACTTGATTTCAGAAATTCAACAGAAGGCACAGCTTGAAAACGAGCTTCAGCAAAGTAAGCTTCTTTTAAAAGAGAGCCAGCTTCGCAGTTTGCAGAGTCAAATCAATCCGCATTTCTTGTTTAATACACTTAATACTGTTTCGAAAAAGGCATATCTGGAAGGTTCTGAGGAAACAAGTGATTTACTTGTCAGTGTTGCTGGTTTATTGAGATACAACTTAAAGCATTTAGACAAGTCTATGACACTTTATGATGAAGTCAACGTTTTAAAACAGTATATTAATATTCAGAAAGCTAGATTTACAGATCGGTTAACCTTTCATACAGAGATTGACCAAACTTGCCTCCATATTGAAATACCTGGCCTAACTCTACAGCCGATTGTAGAAAATGCGATGATACATGCGATTGAACCAAATGAAGATGGTGGTGTTATCTGGTTTCGTGTAAAAGATGAAGGAGACCGGGTCACAGTTGAGGTAGAAGATGATGGTCCTGGAATGCCTAAAGACAAAATTCAGCAAATCATCGATGAGGAACAACAACATGACACAATGGCTGGTCACGCATCTGGAATTGGGTTAAGTAACGTGGTGAAACGCCTTCGTCTTTTCAATGGTTGTGAAGATGTAATTAAGATTGAAGGTAACAAGGGAAATGGGACAAAAGTAATCCTACATATTTTTAAGGAGAGGGGAGTCGATAGAGATGATAAAGTTACTACTGGTTGATGATGAGCAAATCGAACGAGATGCACTACAAGTAATTTTGGAGAAAAATTTCGCTAATCTCGAAATCAGGCAAGCGAAGAATGGTAGAGTTGCCATTGAGGTAGCGGCAGAGTTTCAACCGGATTTAGTGTTAATGGATATCCAAATGCCAGGCATTGGTGGTTTTGAAGCAGTAGAAAAAATCAAACTCGACTATCCTCATACTAAATTCATTATGGTTACGGCTTATGCAACGTTTGACTATGCGCGATTAGCAATGAAGCAAGGTGTTGTTGATTATATGGTGAAACCGAGTAAGGTTGCAGACATCGTAGATATAATTGGTAGGGTCTTCAACCAGATTGAAGCAGAAAGGAAGACGCAGGAGAAAGATAAATACCAACAGGACACATTGCAAAAAGCGTTGTCTGTCTTTGAAACAGACGTCGTTACACAGCTGTTGTTCGATCATGTCCATGAAGTGCATTTAAATGAGTTGGTTGAGATGTTAGACATGGAGATAACGGAAGAAAAATTCGTTATGAGTCTTTTGCTTCCAATCGGTTCGGAAGTCTATTATCCTGCAATCAGAGAAAAGGTTAGGAAAGCAGGAAGTGGGTGGATTGGCGCTTTATACGGTCGCCAGCTACCAATCATTGTTTTCAGAAACAAAGACTTATCGTTCCGCTCACAGGCTATCTTTTTAGCGAGAGAGATCTTGACACTGGCAAAATCGAATGATGATGCCGGATGGTTTATTGGGATTGGTAACGTTTATAGTTCATTAGATCAAATTCGTCAGTCCTATCAAGAATCGTTACTAGCAACTCGGGATACGATGCTACCGGTTAAATATCGTTTTTATTCTGATTTGCCTACACTTGTTCCCGGTATTGATAACCAAACATCAAAGCAATATGAACAACAATTTTTTGAACATATACGTAGTGGACAATGGGGAGAAATTAATGCAACTGTGACTGACTTAATTAATCGTTATGAAAAGGAAGGAACCAATTTACTGCAAACACAGCAACATTTGATGGAGCTCCTTTGGCTTGTATCCCAAGTACTTAATGAAATGGGAGTAGAAATAGAATCACCAATCTATCCTTTTCAATCTACTGATTATCGACAACTACGATCTGAAACAAATCATTTACTAGAAAGGTTACAGCAGTCGTATGAGGAGCGTCATGCTAATCTCGAAACAGACACAATTGAACAAATCAAACAATATATCATAGAAAACGCTCATCAGGATATATCACTAGATGAAATTGGTAGGGTCGTAGGCCTTAGTCCAATTTATATTAGCAAAATTTTTAAAGAGCAGCTCGGAGTAAATTACATCAACTTTTTGACGGAGTGTCGGATTGAAAAAGCAAAGAAGCTGATGCGAGATCCAGAGAAAAGCTTAAAGGAAATCACTTTTGAGGTTGGTTACCATGATCCAAACTATTTCAGTAAGGTGTTCAAAAAAATGTGTCATGCCTCACCAACAGAGTATCGAAGGAACATCCATGCATAGATAGAATGCCGAAGCCTTGTTATTAGTTAGGAGTATAAAATGTGCTATGAGGTCTAGCTCCAGAGAAAGTAATTCTCCGTTGAATTTACTTCGAAGCTTGCCAAGTATTACATTAAAAAAAGCTGCTTAGAATTGTCATCGCGCAGAAACAAATGGTTTTCTTGTTTCGATTGGCTTTTCTTATAGGAAGGAAGCGAGACAAATGAAACGGTGTTTTTTCCAAGCTAGTTTTGTGCTAATCATACTCGTGTTGGTGCCGATTATCTCTGCCTGTGAGGAACAGGAAAGTGCTAGTATAAAAGGACCATTAGGAAATGTCACCTATACGCCTGCCGAAACCGGAACTACTGATGACACAATTAAAATCGGCTTTGCAATGGGTACGTTACTCGAGGAGCGTTGGCTAAAGGACCGGGATCTGTTCAAAAAAGCAGCCGAACAGCTTGGTGCAGAGGTGGAAGTAATGTCTGCTGATGGTGACGACGCATTACAAATATGGCAAGCAGAAACGTTAATTAGCAACGGTATTGACCTACTTGTTGTTACACCACATAATGCCGAGTCAACGGCTGCAATCGTGGAAAAGGCTCATTCAGCTGGGATCAAGGTATTATCTTATGACCGGTTAATTAATAATGCTGAAGTGGACATGTACGTTTCCTACGATAATGAGAAGGTCGGCGAACTACAAGCGATGGCGATTACAAGCTTAGTTCCTAAAGGTAAATATGTTTATATCGGAGGTGCAGAGACCGATAATAATGCGCACTTGGTTAAAAAAGGTGTGTTTAAGGTGCTACAGCCACTGATTGATAAAGAGGATATCACTGTTGTATTTGATCAATGGACAAAGGATTGGTTACCATCAAATGCAAAAGCAAATATTGAAATAGCTCTAGATGCAAATGATAATCAGATTGATGCAGTTATTGCCGCCAACGATGCGACGGCAGGTGCTGTTATTGAGGTGCTTGAAGAACGAGGCCTTACCGGAAAAGTCGCAGTCACGGGTCAGGACGCCGATCTTGCAGCAGCTCAGAGAATTGTTGCTGGGCTCCAGACAATGACCGTATATAAGCCAATCAATGAGTTAGCAGAAAAAGCGGCTGAACTTGCCGTTAAACTTGCCAAAGGAGAAGATGTTGATAATAATCTGAAAGTAAATAACGGTAAGGTTGAAGTTCCATCAGTTCTCCTTACGCCAGTTGCCGTCGATAAAACTAATATCGACGAGACTATTATTGCAGACGGCTTCCATACCAAAGAAGAAGTGTACCAGTGGGACACTAACTAGTTTTATTCGTTATTTCGTGAAGGAATCACATCTGTTCTTCAACTATATAGGGGGTCAGGTTTATAAAGATAAGGGAAGAGATAGATGACAGATAGTAACAAAATACTCATATGGATACTGCTTCCTCTTATCTATGGATTTATATCGAACACCTTTATGCTGATATTTCCTCCATTTTTGAGCCAACTAGTCTTAGCAGTTTTTTGGTTCTGGATAGGAATCAAGTTTTCCAGTTTTAGTGGTAACAAAGTGAAGAGTTTCTTTATTGGTAATAGTATTTGGTTACTGACATTTATATTATATTTAATGCAATTTGTTCTTTTGGATGATGAAAGCAGAAATATGACTATAGCAATTATTAGTCAATATTACATGCTTTCATTTATTTGGTCGGGTACAAAATTGGCATTATTATTTACAGACGCATTGAATGGAACAACTATTATAATCATTTCATATCTTTTTATGTTATTGATATTTACGATTGGTTTTTTAGTTGGATGGACAAAAAAACATAATAATTAATTATGAAAAATTGTTGTACTATAGGATGGATAGTGTGGTTAGGTAAGAACTGACTGTACCAAATTCAAGTGGTTGTCCTCTCCTTGTAGGATGAGGAATGGCATAGGTGACTGTTCAAGCCCAAAGAGGCATAGCATATATATAAGGAGCGTGATACCTTGCAGATTAAATTACTATTGTTGGCTTTCATTATTTTCATAGTTATATCGACCCTGCAATCACATCCGCACGAGGAAACCTTAGCCAAAGTTAAGAACCAAGAGGATGAAACGTCCAGTGATCACCTTCACGAAAACAGAAAAAATAGTTCTCCTTAAAAATGGTTTATTGCCATTACCTAATGGAGAACCAATAGTAATCACACCTATCCTCTTCCAAAAAACACACCTCATTTTCCAGAACCGATGCCAAATAAGAAAGTAAACTTAGATGAACAAGCTAAACATAAATAAAGTTTGTTAGAGTTAACAAAAGGATTGACAATATGGCGATCTTTTTTTCTTTCTTTAAAAGATAAATTGGGATTTTATGTTAAAATTTACATAATCTTAAACTCTATCCGTGGAAGAGTTGAAAAAGAAATATTAAATTAACTGTTTGTAAGATTTAACTAAATAACTAGAAAGGAAAAAATATGAGACAATTTAAAATTCCGTTACTACTTGTAATATTTTTGTTAACTGGTTGCCAGTTGTCTGAAACTCTTTCGTTTGTTGGGGAGAGCCAGAGTTGGTCAGCACAAGTAATATTACATCAAGCATCTGGAAAGGAAAGCGAGGATGTAGTATTAAAGTATAAGGGGGACAATCTGGAGGATGTTGGGATTTTTAAGTATTATATAGATGGACCTCAATGGGGAACTGGGCTAGATGGAGTTGAACTAAATGAAGCAGGGGTTTTTAAAGAAGTAGGAGCTAGTATTAATGAGAAAAAGACACCTGAAAATGCAGAGTTGGCTATTAAAATTGAATGGAATAATAAGTCAGAAACTATTTTACTAAAAAGAGAATGATGTTTTTAAGTATTAACTGATACGAGAGCATTCGATCTTAATGGTTCACTTATTTACTAACAACGCAGTTTTAAGGTATTCTCATAAAGAGATTTTGGAGAACCATCCAATAAAAATGAGATTAAATGATAGTGAAATTTTTATAGACCGTTGTAAAGCTAACGTAAGTAAGTGGATGGAAGAGGAGGAGTTGTGTGTTCTGGATAAAATTTGGTTTGATCTCGGCAATTGTTTTAGTGACTGTGTTAATTATTAAGTTTTTTCTGAGAAAGATTCTTAAAATAGAGAAGGTTGAAAAAGAATTTTTTTCCTTTAATTATATAAACGAACTCCATCGGAAGGTTGACAACCGGATAAGAAATATTTCTGCAATCACTCTATTCATTCTACTTTTTGTTTTGTTGTATTATTATGAAGGTGTAATCTACCTATTTTCACTTGCACTAATCTTTTTTCTGGCATTGGAAACTGTAGTAAGAGCTTTTTTCGAGTGGAATTATTCATCATACCCGAAACAAGCTATTTTAACGATAGCTGAAATGTTTTTAATTTTAATTGCAATAACAATTGTTGTTCAATTTGAATTACTTGGTTCTTATTAAAACCTTGTTAAAATAAAGCAACAAGCTATTCCTATGGAAATTATTATAGGTTATAGTTTAGGTTTTATCGTCTTAATCCTATTCTTGATTTCGTTATTCAAAGGAATATCAACAAGAATTAAAAGTTCATGCAATGTATTAAGTGATAGGATAGCTAAACTAGAGAAACGCGTTAAAGATTTGGAAAAGAACAGTAAAATACTTCAACTTTTGTATGGACTGCAATTGTGGTTTTCAAAGTAGTTTAATTACTAAACCTGCGATGAGTGAGAAAGGCAAGCTAAATACAGATCTACCAGATGGATTTGTTAATTCTGCTCAATAGTTATTTTACTAAAGAGGTGAAAGATTAAAGATGAGGACATTTCTAGAACTACTACGAATTATTATAATTTTCGCGCTACTTGGTGGGTTTGGATGGGCAATTTTAGGCAACATTTATACGACAAATGAAATAACTCAAACTTATTCTTGGCTCGGTGCTGTCGCTATTTTATTGTTACTTTTTGTTTTGTATAGAAACAAGTTGCAATTTTCAGGGTGGTATAAAGGAAAAGGTAAATTAAAACTTCCAAATTCAGTAACCTTAGCACTAATTTTGAGTTCTATATTGCTAATCATATTGCCCTTTATATTAGGTTCTTTGTTAGGATAATAGGTGTTTAAGAGATGTAATTTTGTTAGATGAAGTATTACTGAAGGAAGTAGTTAGTATTAGAGTATAGGAGTGAGTGCTATTACTAAATCACTTTCTTTAACATCACTTGCATTTTTAGTTTTATTCTTGATTGCAGGTTGTGGGGTAGCTGACGGTGGTAAAATAACTGCCAGAGACATATTAAAACAAAATAAAGATGCAGACATTATTCAGTATGACGGACATATTTTTAGCAATGTGACAAATCTAGAATGGTTTGAAGATGATAAGGAGGAAATTTCATTTTCTAAAAACAACTTCCAAGCCGAAATAAAAAAACAGACAACTAGTACCTGGTTTTTTAATGACCTTAGTGCAACCAAATTACCGAAAGGCACAAAGGTTTATTCACTTGATAGAACACGTAGAGGGATGTTGATTGTAGAATACGAAGGAGAAATACTATATTATATGGAGCTTCTTAAAGGATAGTAAAACTACTAAGCTGCTAATCTTGATTAAGAAAGTATTTGATTTACAATTTTCTATCTGTGACGTTAAAAGTGTAAGGGAAAAGTACAGAAAACTAACGAGGTGATAATATGTATTGGGAAACACTTCCTAGCTGGGTTTGGTTAATATATTATCTGTTGATTTTTACAACATTGGGAGCTGCAATTATAAGTGTAATACAAAAGAAGATTGTAAGTCTATCAATTGTTACGATTGTTTTAACAATCACTGTTCCTATTACCGCTATAAATAATAGTATTGGGAGATTAGTGGATGTAAATGAATTTGAACATTTAATTAGTCAGTTACAACAAGGTTCAATTTGGTCTATTTATGTAGTGTTAGGTTATCTATACTTACTAATTTACTTGGTTATTTTTATAAAGAATAAACTGAATACTGAGATAGCTTAATAAGCTAAAGGCTGTTCAACGATCAAACATGGCATTTGGTAATGTAAAGTTATTTATAATCTTGTGTGAAATGTTAGCACCTGAAACAACCATTTCATTTTACTGTTATTAGATTGATCAATCTAATAGGTGCTTCTGATAAAACTACTATAAATTTTGATAGAGTTGTCCTATTTTTCTACTTGAATTCATAGAGTAGAAGTAGGAGGTGTTTTTAATGGTGGCATATGGTAAAGAATTGTTTTTGGATAACGTTAACCAACTGACAACGATTATTGTTAGTTTAGCTTTAGCTATTTGTGCACAAAAAATTGCTGGAGATATAGCAAACATGTCTTTAATAAGTTTTATAATGGATGGTGGGTATAGTTTAATGTCAACAAGTGAACATTTTAGTATGTTCCGTAATGTTTTGTTACCTTTCATCATGTATTTACTAGCTTGTTCATTTCTACTTTGGATGGGGATAACCAATTTAGCTACATATGACGAAAAGGGTGACCAATCCGTTATGTTTTTAAAAATCCTTTTAGGTTTTTTTCAACTAATGCTATTTGGACTTATATTTGTTGGAGCAAAATTATTTTCTTATTTTTTACTATTAGTTTTCACTGTAATAATTTTGATTGAGATTCTCAACTATGCATCATCTTTTGATGAGATGCGTAGAGAAACATAAATTGTTCTGTTAACAAGAACAAACTAATGCAAGGCTTAGAGATAAAATTTCTTTAAGCCTTTTTTGATGCTATTAGTAGCGTGGATGGTGATATGAAAACTCAATGAAGCATTGTCCAAAAAATTGCCAATATTAAAAAAGTACAGACGAATAATAAAAAAATGCTATAAGAAAGCGTTTTCAATGTCTGCCTCCGATGATATATTTGGCTTGTAAGTAAATAAAAAAGGTTTTGAGAGGGGTTACAAAGTTGAAAAAAATTATTCAGGTTTTATTAGTTGCCATTATGTTCGTCCTAGTTGCTGCAGGTTGTAGTAGCGGTGCTGGAGGAAGTGGCGATCTTAGCGTAGGTATCGTATTACCAACTAAAGATGAGCAAAGATGGGTACAAGATGAAGAAAGATTTAAAGATGCAATTGCTGAATCTGATTACTCAGCAGAAATTTTATTCAGTCAAGGATCTTCCGCTAAAGAAAAAGAAAATGTTGACACTTTAATCAGTAAAGGTATCGATGTGTTAATTATTACTCCTGTTGATGGTGATTCAGCTGGTGGTACAGTAGAAGCTGCTAAAGAAGAAGGAATTACAGTTATTTCTTATGACCGTCTAATTACCAATACAGATGCTGTTGATTATTATGTGACATTTGACAGTATTGCAGTAGGTGCAGCACAAGCGCAATACTTAGTTGATCATTCAGAAGGATCTGGAGTGCCGTTATTCTTATATGCTGGTGCAGCAACCGATAACAACGCATTTTTATTCTTTGAAGGTGCATGGAATGTACTTCAACCGAAAATTGCAGATGGAACGTTTGTCATTGCAAACTCAAGTGAGGCAGAAACATTACAAGATAAAGCAGAATTAACTCGTGAGGAAATGAGTGCAATCATTAGTCAGCTAACTACTGGTTGGGATCCAGCCGAAGCTAAAAATAAGGCTGAAACACACTTAACTGCAGCAGGTGCTGACATGAAAGGTGATGTAGCTATCCTTGGACCAAACGATGATACCGCTCGTGCAATTGCTGACGTATTCTCAGGAGACCCAGCAATTACAAGCTATGTTATATCAGGTCAAGATGCAACAACCGCTTCTATACAGTACATCATTGATGGTAAGCAATCAATGACTGTGTTTAAAGATGTTCGTACTCTAGTAAAAGATGCTATGGATATGGCACTAACAATCCTTGACGGAGAAACACCTGAAACAACTGGTTCTTACGATAATGGATCAATTGAAGTACCAGCAAAACAATCAGATGTTATTAGTGTTGATGCAGACAATGTAAAAGTAGAAATAGTTGACTCTGGATACTATGAAGCTAGTGAATTTACTGGATTGGAATAAAGAATAGTTTGAGGTGGAATAGTGATAGATTTTCTATCACTATTCCGTGATTGTTAAGTGGTCTGGTTAAGGGAGGCATAACATGAGCGATTATATTTTAGAGATGAACCAGATATCAAAAGAGTTTACAGGTGTGAAGGCGCTCTCTAATGTAAATTTTAAGGTGCAAAGAGGAGAAATTCATTGTCTCGTAGGAGAAAATGGTGCCGGAAAGTCTACATTGATGAAGGTACTTAGCGGCGTCTATCCTTTTGGAAATTATGATGGTGATATCGTATTTAATGGCGAGGTGCAAAAGTTTAATAAAATACCTGATAGCGTTGATGTTGGTATCGCAATTATTTATCAAGAGCTAGCCTTATTTCCTGATCTCGCTGTTTATGAAAATATATTTATAAACAATGAAATACAGAAAGGTGGTATTTTAGACTGGAACGAAGCAATCGTTCAATCAAAGGATCTTCTTGAAAAGGTTAAATTAAAAGTAAATCCCGAAACATTAATAAAGGAATTAGGAGTAGGTAAACAACAATTAATTGAAATTGCCAAGGCATTGAGTAAGGAAGTAAAACTACTCATTTTGGACGAGCCGACAGCAGCACTAAACGAGGACGATAGTGAGAATCTATTGAATTTGTTGCGAGCCTTAAAAGAGCAAGGAATCACAAGCATTATGATTTCCCACAAACTTAAAGAAGTAATCGCCATTGCAGACAAAGCAACGGTACTCCGGGACGGGGAAACAATGTGTACATTGGATGCATCCAAAGGAGAAATTACCGAAGCTGCCATTATCAAAAACATGGTTGGTCGAGATATCGGAAATATATATCCTAAAAGATCTAACAAAGAGTTTGGCGAGAAAATATTAGAACTAATTAACTGGTCTGCCTATGACTCTACTTTAGGCCGTAATGTGGCCAAAGATGTTAATATTCATGTTAATCGCGGTGAAATTATCGGCCTTGCAGGCCTTATGGGTGCTGGGAGAACGGAGCTCGCACAGAGTATTTTTGGAAATGCAAAAAATTATAAGTTGCAAGGTGATTTGTTTGTTGAAGGTATGATTGCCTACTATAAACACACTAGTGATGCGATTAAGGCTGGAATTGCCTATGTTACTGAAGATAGAAAAGGCAATGGGCTGTTTTTACTTCAGGATATTAAACAAAATATTTCTGCAGGGAATTTAAAGGGTATCTCCTCTAATGGAATAGTAAATGAAAACGAAGAAATCAAAGTTGCTGAAGAATATAGAGCATCATTAGGAATTAAAACACCATCGATCTTACAGATGGCTGGTAACTTGAGTGGTGGTAATCAACAGAAGGTTTCCTTAGGAAAGTGGCTTTTTGTGAGTCCGAAACTATTGATTCTGGATGAACCGACACGCGGTATTGATGTTGGTGCTAAATTTGAAATTTACTCTGTCATGAATGAACTGATTGATAAAGGAATGAGCATTATCATGATTTCATCGGAGCTTGGTGAAATTTTGGGAATGAGCGATCGTGTTTATGTAATGGCTGAAGGCGAAATAAAAGGTGAGATGTCAGCAGAGGAAGCAAGTCAAGAAAAGATTATGCAGCTTGCGACGCAATAGGAGGTAAAACACGTGAATTTGTTAAAAGAAGCAAAGCAAGTCATTAAACATAATATTCGTGATTATGGGATGTATATTGCCTTATTTGTCATTATGATCACTTTTTCTATTTTGACAGATGGGTTATTTATGTCCTCACGAAATATAAGTAATCTATTAGATTCAGCAGGTTATATTGCTGTGCTTGCTGTCGGTGTAATGCTTGTAATTGTTATACGCCATATTGACTTATCGATTGGATTTTTAGCTGGTTTTCTTGGTGCGATTTCAGCAATTTTACTTTTGAATGGGATTCCAGTATATATTGTCTTTCCAATTGTACTAATACTAGGTATTGTTGCTGGTTCCATTACAGGCTTTTTGGTAGCAAAAGTTGGAATTCCTGCCTTTGTTGCGACATTAGCTGGATGGCTTATCTATCGAGGTGCAATCCTATCAGTAACAGAACGATCTGGAACTATCAATGTGGATAACGATGTTTTTAATGCAATAGGTAATGGATATATTCCTTCAATCATGGAAATCGGTGGATTACATTTACTATCGTTGCTTGTTGGTTTGGTTGGAATCCTACTTTATATTTATAGTGCCATATCTAATCGAAGAAATAAAATGAAATATAATTTTGAAGTGGTTTCAAAACAGATGTTTATTCTGCAGATAGCTTTTGTTTCAACGATTATAGCTTATTTCACTTGGCTTTTAGCCGGTTATAATGGTATCTCTTGGACGGTTGTTATTATCCTATTAGTGGTAATTGTTTATCATTTCGTTACTACGAAGACAGTAATAGGACGCCATATTTATGCTGTTGGTAGTAATCCTGAAGCAGCCCACCTTAGTGGTATCAATGTTAGTAAAATAACCTTTCTGGTATTTGGTTCAATGGGTATGCTTTCAGCCTTGTCAGGTATTTTGTTCACAGCACGTTTGCAAGCCGCAACAACAACTGCTGGAACCCTATTCGAACTTGATGCAATTGCAGCAGCGTTTGTTGGTGGTGTATCCGCTGCAGGTGGAGTTGGTAAAGTAACAGGAGCCGTTATCGGTGCGATAGTTATGGCTACCCTAACAAACGGAATGAACTTGATGGGAGTGGGAATTGCCCCGCAATATATGATCCGCGGTGGCGTATTAGCCTTAGCAGTAATATTTGACGTAATGACTCGAAGACAAAAAGCATAATCATGGGGACGGTTCTTTTGTTTCCTTTTCATGATGCGTAATAAAGAAGTTAAAGTGTCAGGCACTACTTATGGACAGAGGTCCATTTTAGTGCCTGACACTTTTTTGTATTGGGAATTGATTGACGCAAAAGAACCGTCCCTTATACTATAAAAAAGAGGAGGTAGTTAAATGAAACAGCGGTTCCGTGTCGGGGAAGTGGCAAAATTATTTCAGCTTTCCGCATCGACACTTCGTTATTATGATGAGGTCGGAATTTTCCAACCTAAATTCACAGATCCTGACAGTCGATATCGGTACTATAGCATTGAACAATTTTTTGTACTCGACACAATTATTTTCCTTAAGAAAAATGGATTTACTATTAACGATATTAAACAGCAGTTAAAGCAGCGAACCCCTGAGAACACGAAAGATCTTCTAGAAAGAAAACTAGAAGAAGTGGAGGAAGAAAGGGAAAGGTTGAAGAAGGTTTCTGAAAAAATCCAAAGCAAAATTGCCACAATTGAAGAGGGGCTTTCCCTCCGTGTCAATCCTTCATTGGTGTATCGCTGGTTTACGGAACGTGCGATTGATTATATTTATAATGATGAACCGATTGATTTAGGGATAGAATCAGATGCATTGTATTTAAAGGACTTAGAGGATCTCTCTCTAGCAGGAGTCGATTATGATGGATTTTTTACAGGTGATTTTGGAACTATAGTTGATATAGATAGTCTCACAAAAGAAGGTCCTGTGAAATATCGAGCTGTCTTTGAATTACTACATAATATGGAAGCTATTGAAACATCTAGTTTAAATGCGGGTTTATATGCATGCTATCCTCATCTTGGACCGTATGAAAAAATTAAAACTAGTTACTCCTTTGTCTTAAAACAATTGGAACATGATGGTTACTTTGTGGCCGGAGATCCGCTTGAAATAGCAATGCTTGATGAGTCGGTCACACAGGATAAAACAGCATATATAACCTTGATTCAGATTCCAGTGAATAAAAAAGATTGACCTTCAAGTAACTTGAAGGTTTATACTTTCTCTTGTAAGAAGTTACTGGAGGAATAAAAGATGACTGAAACACATGAAATCTTAAAACATCAATCAGTTAAAAAGGTTTTTTTAAAATATTTTTTCCCATCGTTATTAGGGATGATGCTGATGTCGGTAAACATTCTTATTGATGGAGTATTTGTTGGTAACGGGGTAGGATCGGAAGGGCTTGCTGGTGTTAACCTTGCCATGCCAGTATTCTCACTAATATTTTCGATTGCACTTTGGATTGGTATTGGTGGAGGCACTATTTATTCGCACTATATTGGAGGCGATGATCCTGCCCAAGCTAGAAGTGTGTTTTCACTGTCTGTTGCTAGTTCGTTGCTACTCTTGTTTATTGTTGGGGTCGTTGGTTATTTTAACGTAGAGATTGTAGCAAATCTGTTAGGAGCAAACGCTGACACACTTTTTTATACAGTCGAATATTTGAGGATTCTATTTCCGCTTGGTTGGCTGATTGCTTTGCAGCAGCTACTCAGCATATTTGTTCGAAATGATGGTAGTCCGACTTTATCGATGGTAGCCCTTGGTGTTACTGCAATTGTAAATATTGGCTTGAATTACTATATGATTTTTGTCCTGGAGTTAGGTGTATTTGGTGCAGCACTTGCCACTGTCCTCGCAAGCTTCGTTGGGCTACTTGTTTTATTGCTCCATTTTTTAAAAAAGCAATCGAATTTACGGAAGGCTTCTTTCCAATGGACATGGGGTATGCTGGGAACTATTTTTTTGATCGGATTTCCAAGTTTTCTTGCAGAAGCAGGAGTCCTTGTGTTTGTTGCTGGCTACAACTTAGCGATTGTCAGTTTACTTGGCACAGAAGGAGTTGCTGCCTTTGCAGTGATTAATTATTTGCATGGTTTCATGTTCTTATCATTCTTTGGCATTGAATCAGCACTGCAGCCGATGATTAGCTACTATCACGGTGCAAAAGAAAAAGTCCGTGTCGAAGAAAGTTTGAAAATTGGTGAGAAAGCTTCATTCATGCTTGGCGGAATCCTACTAATCATCGGACTGTTTGCTGCTCCTTTACTCGTCTCACTTTTTGGACTAGAAACAGAGGAAGTTCGTAAGTTGGCGGTTCAGGGGATTCGATTCTTTTTCATCGGTTACCTATTTTTAGGGTTTAATTTCGTTTACATGACTTATTTTCAGTCCATTGGTCAAATTCGTCAATCAATCACTATTATTCTCCTAAGAAGTTTTGTTTTTATTCTGGTCCTATTATGGGTGCTGCCAAAATTCTTTGGTATCGTTGGTATCTGGCTTGCATTACCGATGTCGGAAATGATAGTTGCTTTACTGCTCGTCTTCTTCACCAGAAAACATGTAATAAGATCAACTTGATGACGGTAATCAAGGGGACGGTTCTTGTGCATCCTTTCAATCATTTATTATAAAAACATTGAAGATTTTTATGAAAATGAGGAGGTTGGTTTGAATTTTGTAATCTTGAATCTTATAGTTATCAATAATGATCAGAAACAGGGTTATCAGTTCTATTGTCATATTTTGAACGATTAAATTCAGATATGCTTCTGTTCAATCTTCCTAGTTGGAGATGAACAAAGGTGGAAAAATAATTTTGCCAGATTAGACAGGAAGGAAGCAGGATAACCGTCCCTACGCTTCCTAGATTGGAGTTAATATTATGAATGATCCTATTATAATTGTGGGGGCTGGTTTAAGTGGTCTTCGCGCGGCGTCATTACTTAGTTCACAGGGCATCGAGTGTCGCGTTTTAGAGGCTCGAGGCCGAATTGGAGGTAGAGTTTTAAGTAGATCGGCCGTGGACAGTCCTGACCTCGGAAAATATGACCTGGGACCAACATGGTTCTGGCCACAACATGAGCGGGTTATCTCAGGTCTCGTCCAAGAATTTGGTTTACAAACCTTCGAACAGTACACAGAAGGAGCAATGCTTTTCGAGCAAGCTTCATCTATCCAGCGACATGTGCTACCAGAAGGAGCTATTCAGAAGTCGGTTCGGCTTGGTGGGGGTATGCAATCCTTGATTGATGCTGTTGCGGCCACTCTTCCTAGTAGGACAGTTGAACTAGACATGCGTGTCACATCAATCCTTATGGATGAAAAAGGGACGATTACTCTTGAAGCAGACCGCCTTGATGGCAAAAAGAAAACTATACGCGCGGAAGCAGTAATCTTAGCATTACCACCCCGAATTGTGGCTAAGAGCATAGCGCTTTCGCCTTCTCTTCCTACTAATCTTATGAAAAGCTTGGAGGACAAGTCGACATGGATGGCAGGACAGGCTAAGGTAGTTGCGATTTACGATCGTCCCTTTTGGCGAGAAGATGGACTTTCAGGTCAAGTAACGAGCTGGAGTGGACCTTTGCAGGAAATCCATGATGCATCACCCGGTACAGGTAGCGGTGCACTGTTTGGTTTCTTCGGGATACCTGCAAAGACGCGCCGAGACCTTGGTGAGGAAAGAGTTCTTAAACTTGTCATGGAGCAGCTGACACGTCTTTTTGGTCCGTCAGCTGAAATAACAACCTCTCTCTTATACAAGGATTGGTCGATTGATTCTAACACCTCGGTTGAAGCTGATTCCATACCATTAAGTGATTTTCCCAACTACGGTCCACTTACAGGTACAAGTGATGACTGGGAAAAGAAGATCATTTTTGCCGGTACAGAAACCTCTTCAGAATATGGAGGACACCTTGAAGGAGCGCTTCGATCAGCTGAACGAGCGGTTTTAGAAGTGATGGATTTATACAAAAATAAATGAATTATAGGTGTCAGGAATACAAAGTATTTAACCCTGTTCCGCGCAATCACTGTATGAAGGGAAATTAGTATTAGTAAGAGGATGGAAGCAGAAGAACCGTCCCCTAAAGGAGAGAATAAATATGCCAGACTTAAAAAATCATGTGATACTTATTACTGGAGCTAATCGGGGGCAGGGACAAGCTATTGCTCAGCACCTTGCCACTTTAGGAGCAATGGTAGGTATTGGTGCTCGGAATTATGATGAAGCAAAAGAAGTAGCTAAGGCAATTGGAGAAGACCACGCCTTTCCGGTTCAGTTAGATGTCACAAAGGAACTCGAGTGGAAATCGGCAGTAGATAAGATTGTAAGTAAATTCAACAAGATTGATGCACTAGTGAATAATGCAGGCATTCTAATCCGGAAACCATTTACAGAGATAACGCTAAATGATTACCAACAGCTGATTAATGTCAATCAACTTGGAGTGTTTTTGGGGATGCAAGCAGTTATTCCGCAGATGGAAAAGCAACAAAAAGGCTCGATTGTAAACAATGTATCTATATCTGCATTTGCTCCTATTAGTAAATCTTCTGCTTATGCGGCAACAAAAGCATCTGTGGTTGCAATGTCCAAAGCTGCAGCTATTGAACTTGGACAAAAAGGAATTCGAGTGAACATGGTTCATCCTGGTGGAATTGAAACAGAAATGGCAACTCAAGGCAACGGTGTTCCAGCATACTACGATTCAGTGCCACTAGGACGTATAGGACAACCAATTGAAATTGCTCGGGCGGTAGCATTCCTTGCCTCTGATGAAAGTTCATATTGCACAGGCACAGAAATTGTCGTTGATGGAGGAATGACTTTAGGTACTACGGATGAGTGAACCAATCACGGGGACGGTTCTTTTGTTTCCACTGATGTGTAATCAATAGAAATTAATTAAAGTGTCAGGCACTATATCTGGACAGTTGTCCATTTTAGTACTTGACACTTTTTTGTATTCAATATGGGATGAGTTTTAGTGATATTAGTGATTTAACACTGTTAAATTTACTATAAAAAGCTATTAGTAACCTAACCCACATTGGGCAATTATAGGTTAAGTTATTGTGTTAAATACATTTAATGGAAAAAGAAACAAAAGAACCGTCCCTGTGATTTGAAATTGTGTTAATATGATTACATACCAACTGGTTAGTATGTGAATTCGAGGGGGAGTTTGGTTGGATTTTTCTTATTCGGATAAGGTGAAAGGATTGCAGCAGAGAGTATCAGATTTTATGGGGAAAGTGGTATATCCAAATGAATCTGTTTACAGGAGTCAGTTGCTAGAGTCCAAGAACGGGCGTTTTTCTCGAGTCCCGCCGGTTATGGAGGAAATGAAGCAGCAAGCGAAGCAAGCAGGACTGTGGAATTTATTTTTACCTGACAGTAATTATGGGGCAGGTTTATCAAACTTAGAATATGCACCGTTGTGTGAAGTCATGGGACGCTCCCTAATCGCACCTGAGGTATTTAATTGCAATGCGCCTGACACTGGGAACATGGAATTGTTAGCGAGATATGGAACACAGGAGCAGAAGCAGCAATGGTTGATGCCGCTTTTAAATGGAGAAATTCGCTCTTCCTTTTGTATGACGGAGCCAGACGTTGCGTCATCCGATGCAACCAATATAGAAAGTGAGATAATACACGATGGGGATGAATATATAATAAGTGGAACGAAATGGTGGTCATCTGGTGCAGGAGATCCTCGTTGCAAGCTACTTATTTTCATGGGGAAAACAGACCCTGACGCAGAGAAACACCGACAACAATCAATGATTTTAGTACCTATCGAAACAACAGGAATAAAAATCCAAAGAATGTTACCGGTTTTCGGCTATGATGATGCACCCCATGGGCATGCGGAAATAACCTTTGATCATGTTAGGGTGCCAAAGGATAATCTCATGGTTGGTGAAGGAGAGGGATTTGCGATTGCTCAGGGCAGGCTTGGTCCTGGAAGAATTCATCATTGTATGCGTATGATTGGAGCGGCGGAACGGGCCCTCGAAATTATGTGTAAAAGGGTCGAGAGTCGCGTAGCTTTTGGAATGCCCCTGTCCAAACAAGGGGTGATTAGGGAGTGGATTGCTGATTCTCGGATCGAAATTGAGCAAGCAAGATTACTAGTGTTAAAGGCAGCAGATATGATGGATAAAGTAGGTAACAAACAAGCTAGAAAGGAAATTGCCATGATTAAGGTGGTGGCACCTAACATGGCATTAAAAGTGATTGATCGTGCCATTCAAGCAATGGGTGCTGCTGGAGTAAGTGAGGATTTCCCGCTTGCAAGCCTGTATGCAGGTATTCGGACATTAAGAATTGCAGACGGACCGGATGAGGTTCACCGTCAATCGGTGGCAAAACTAGAATTGAAAGAGCAGGCAAAAAAATTTTAAACAATCTTGTAAGCGCTAACATATATATCATAAAAAGAGGGGGAACTTTTTTGAGTATTGTTGATCAACTTTTTCAATTGAAAGGAAAGGTAGCGATTGTAACAGGAGGGGGTAGAGGACTCGGTAAGTACATGGCACTGGCATTTGCGGATGCCGGGGCAAAAGTTATGGTCTGTTCTCGTAAGGTAACGGCTTGCGAGGAAACGGTCAAAGAAATTCAAGCCATGGGCGGAGAGGCATTAGCACTTTCGTGTGATGTTACCGATCCACAGCAGGTTCAGCAAGCGGCTGAAAAAACGTTAGAAACCTTTGGAAAAATTGATATTTTAGTCAATAATAGTGGCGCTACCTGGGGAGCAGATGTGTTAGAGATGCCGTTAGAGGCTTGGTATAAAGTACTGAATGTAAATGTGACAGGGACTTTTCTCATGTCTCAAGCGGTTGGCAAACATATGGTTGAGCAAAAATATGGGAAAATTATTAATCTATCATCTGTTGCAGGTTTAAATGGGGTAGATCCTCGTGTGATGGACGCAGTTGGATATAACACGAGTAAAGGCGCACTTATTACGCTGACAAAGGATCTCGCTGCAAAATGGGGGAGGCATAACATCAATGTTAATGCGATTGCACCAGGATTTTTCCCTACAAAAATGTCTAAAGGAGTCTTAGAGATGGGTGGTGATAGAATACTAGAGCAAACTCCACTAGGCCGCTTTGGAGAGGATAAAGATATTCAAGGGGTTGCTTTATTCCTTGCATCAAAAGCATCGGATTATGTTACCGGTGAAATCGTGGTAGTTGACGGTGGTATGAATGCAATGTAAATAAAATTATGGGAGGTACCACAGGTCGTCGAATTTAGACCGGAGCTTCCAAAAACGAATGTAGGTAAAATATTACGTAGAAAAATTAAGGAAGAACTGGTGTAATTTAAGGAACTACTTTGCTGTTGCCCCCAAACAGGTATGGGAAAACGGTGTGATATACTTGTGGAAAAACGCTAAATTAACCAATACTAGGGGGCTTATTCTAATCATGAAAGAAAAAATATTAGTAACATGTATTCAATTATTTGAACATAAAGGATTTAGCGAAACCTCGATCCAGGACATCGTGGATTCATTAGCAGTAACAAAAGGGACCTTTTACTATTACTTCAAGAGTAAAGAGGAAGTGTTAATGGTAATCCACCGGATGTATATCGATACATTACTCGAACAACAGAACAAACTATTAGAAGACGGAGCGTTAACTAATAAAGATAGACTCCGCGGATTAGTAGAAATGTTAGTAACAAATATTACCCCACTTGGAAAAAGCGCCAGGGTGTTTCACCGTGAGCTCCGTCATTTAAGTGAAGACCACATGAAGGAAGCTCGGGCCAAACGTGATCAGGTTCGGGTTGCGATTGAAAAAGTAATTGTAGCCGGGATGGAGAATGGTGAGTTTAGGCCAGACGTAAAAGCAGATATTGTTACGCTAGGTATTTTAGGGGCGTGTAATTGGAGCTATCAATGGTTTAAACCTGAAGGAAAGTACTCAGATTTAGAGGTTTCTGAAGTTTTTATCGACATGGTTTGTCAGGGGATCACCCCTAAATAGGCGAGGAATACACATCCTCCCTTTTGTTGTAAAATTAACATACTAACCGGTTAGTAAATAGGAGGTAAGGTAGATGGAATCAACCGATGTAAAGAATGTGGCCGTAATTGGCGCCGGATCAATGGGACACCAAATCGCGATGCTTTCTGCTTTAGGAGGCTATCAAACAACACTTCAAGATATTGAGCAATCCTCACTTGATCATGCATTAGAAAAACTAGCAGCGATAATGAACAAATGGGTCAAAAAGGGCAAAATTACTGAAGAAGCAAAAGCTAAGGCGTTTCAATACCTTCATACGACAACAAGCTTGGAAGAAGCTGCAATTAAGGCAGATATTGTGATTGAAGCAGTCGTTGAAAAATTAGACGTCAAGCAAGAGGTTTTTACACAATTAGATGATATGGTGCAGGAACACACGATTCTAGCAACAAATAGTTCCACAATTGTCAATTCAAAGATTGCTAGTGTGACCAACCGAGCCGATCGAATATGCAATATGCATTTCTTTTTCCCGCCACTTGTGATGGATTGTGTTGAGGTTGTCAAAAGTGAACAAACATCAGATCATACCATCCAAGTAGCAACAGATTTTTGTAAAAGGATTAATCGGACGGCGGTCTTGATGGAGAAGGAGATTTACGGTTTTATTGCCAACCGCTTATTGTTTGCCTTATCTAAAGAAGCGTTTCACTTATATGAAGAAGGCTATGCCGATTTTAAGGATATCGATTTAGTAGCAAAAAAGGCACTCGCACACCCACTTGGGCCATTCGAGATAGCTGATTTATCCGGCATTGATGTCGGGTATTACGCAAATCTTCAACTATATAACGAAACAGGTGACCCAGCAGATAAACCACCAAAATCGGTCGAAGAAAAAATAAAAGCAGGTCATCTAGGCAGAAAAACAGGCAAAGGTTGGTACAACTACTCGGAGGTGAAAGTATAATGAGCGAATTAATAACAGTGAAAATAGAGGATGGGGTTGCCATCATTACGATTGATCATCCACCATTAAATGTACTGAATAAAAAAGTGCAACAAGAGTTGGTGGAGACTTTTAGCATGTTAAAGGAAGACAAGGAAGTTGTTTGTGTGATTTTGGAAACAGCTGGCGATAAAGCTTTTATTGCTGGGGCTGATATCAAGGAATTTCCAAGTATGTTTGGTGACTCAAATATGTTAGAAAATGTGATGGAAATGCATGATTTAATGAATGAAATCGATCAGTTTCCTAAGCCAACAATCGTCGTGTTGGACGGAGTAACTTTTGGGGGAGGCTGTGAATTGGCCTTAGCTTTTGATATCCGGATTGCCGAAGAACAGGCTACTATTGCATTGCCGGAAGTAAAGCTTGGAATTTTCCCAGGAGCAGGAGGCACCCAACGTTTGCCTAGGCTGATTGGTGAAGCCAGGGCAAAGGAAATGATGTTTACAGGAGAAGCAGTAGGTGCGACTGAAGCGGAGCGAATCGGATTGGTCAATCGAGTGACCCCAACGGGTGAAGGATTAGCAAGCGCCAGGACTCTAGCAGCCCAAATCACGAATAAATCACTGCAATCTTTATCTCGAATTAAAAAAGCAGTCGATGAAGGAATGGATACAACACTGGAGGTTGGAATCCAACGAGAAGCCGAGTTGTTCACCGAAATTTTTCAAACTGAGGATGTATTAGAAGGAATTTCAGCTTTTATCGAAAAAAGAAAGCCCGTATTTAAGCACAAGTAGATTAATAGATGAATTGGTAAGCTTGGACAACTTTACAATCTAGGAGGGATTTTTTTGACGATTAAGCATCAAAAGGATACCATTCCAGTTCGGCACGGAGAAGAACTGGATACTCTGAAACTAGAAAAATATTTACGTGCAAAATTATCTGATTTACCAGAGGGAGAGCTACATATCGAACAATTTCCCTCTGGTCATTCTAATTTAACTTATCAATTAACGATCGGGGATTGGGAGGCGGTTTTACGAAGACCACCTCTAGGTCCTGTTGCTGCTAAAGCTCATGACATGGAAAGGGAATATACTATTTTAAAGACGTTACATCCACATTTTAAGCTAGCGCCGAAGCCATTTTTATACGAAGATGATGAGTCGATTGTCGGGAGTCCTTTTTTTGTTATGGAACGAAGACACGGAATCGTCGTTGATACACATTTTCCAGAGGAAATGGAAAATACAGGGCAGAGTGCGAAAATCATCTCTGAAACAATGGTTCAAACTTTGGCGAGGCTCCATGATATTGACTATAAGAAAACAGAAATGGCTACCATCACAAAGCCAGAGGGATTTATGGAAAGGCAGGTTCACGGTTGGATTAAAAGATATCAACAGGCAAAAACTGACGAGATCCCTAAAGTGGAAGAATTGATGAACTGGTTAAGAAGCAACATTCCTACTTCTTCTGATGCCACCATCATTCACTATGATTTTAAATGTAACAATACGATGTTCAACCCTAACGATTTGTCCGAGATAACGGGTTTGTTTGATTGGGAAATGACTACCGTTGGTGATCCGTTAGCAGATTTAGGCGTAACCCTAAGTTACTGGATGGAAGATAGCGATCCTGACTTTTTAAAATATGGATTTGGTAAACCGCCAATTACAACGAAGGAAGGTTTTTATTCGCGCAGACAGTTTGCTGAAAGGTACGCCGAGCTAACAGGGCGAGATGTTAGCAATCTCGATTTTTATTTAACGTTTGCCTATTTCAAGCTAGCGGTTATTGTCCAACAAATTTACTACAGATATAAAAAAGGTCAGACAAGTGATGCCCGTTTTTCCCAATTTAATCAGGCAACAGCTGCCTTAATTACTTATGCCTACGCTATTTCTCAGAAAGGTTTTTGAGGAATTGATGGGGACCAACGAATGGAGGGAACGATTGTGAGCCATCTTAAATCACGTGTAAGTGGTGGGTCCTACTTAGTGGATCAAATTTCCGCAAACGATGCCTTTTTCCCAGAAGCTTTAACGGATGAACATAAAATGATTCAGAAAACCGCCAAGCAATTTGTCACGAAAGACGTATTGACTAAAAGGAAAGAAATTGAATCTCAAGATTTTGATGTAGTAGTAGATTTATTGAAAAAAGCGGGTGACCTTGGATTATTAGCCCATAGTGTACCAGAAAAATACGGTGGGCTGGGGTTAGATAAAATAAGCAAAGGCATCGTCGGGGAACAGGTAGGTCGAAGTGGTAGCTATGGCGTTGCCCACTCAAATCATACTTGTATAGCTACTCTGCCTATTACATATTACGGGACAGAGGAGCAAAAACAGAAATACTTGCCAAAGCTTGCAAGTGGTGAATATATTGGAGCGTATTGTTTAACAGAACCAGAGGCAGGATCAGATGCGATGTCTGGAAAAACGACCGCTGTTTTGAATGAAGCAGGAACACATTACTTACTCAATGGAACAAAAATTTATATAACAAATGCCGTATTCTCTGATACCTTTATCGTCTATGCAAAGGTTGAGGGCAAACATTTCACTACTTTTATTGTCGAAAAGGATTTTCCGGGTTTGTCGCTAGGGCCAGAAGAGAAGAAGATGGGAATCAAAGGCTCATCGACCAGGTCTGTAATCCTTGAGAATTGTGAAGTGCCAATCGAAAACGTACTTGGGGAAATAGGGAAGGGGCATATCATTGCTTTTACCGTGTTAAACTTAGGCAGATTTAATCTAGGCTCTGCATGTACTGGTGGTGCGATGGGTGTTTTAGAATTAGCGGTTAGCCACGTTTTAGCAAGAAAGCAGTTCGGACAAACCCTGTCCTCGTTTGGAGTCACGAAAGAAAAAATCGCCAAAATGACAGCAAGGATTTATGCATCCGAATCGTTGCAATATCGGACCTCTTATTTGCTTGAAAATGCATTACATGGTTTGGATGATGTTGCTGATTCACGGATAGTTGCCGCGGGAATGTCCGAGTTCGCTCTAGAATGTGCTGCGTGTAAAGTGTATGGTTCGGAAACCTTAGATGGTGTCGTAGACGAAGCAGTTCAGTTACACGGTGGAGCAGGTTTTATCAGTGAATATCCAGTCGAGCAGATGTACCGAGATTCTCGAATCAATCGCATTTTTGAAGGCACGAATGAAATTAATCGTCTGTTATTGACTGGCCAATTTTTGAAGAAATGTCTGAAGGGTGAGCTCCCCTATGCCGATGCAGTCAAGCAAGCTTTCGAAAATCTGAGCAGTAGCCATTGTAGTGGGGATAGGGTATTTGAAGAAGTGATTGAAAGTATTCGCTCCACCTATCTAGTGTTAGTAGAATATGCCCGAAGAAAGTTTGGTCAGGATTTAGAAACACAGCAAGAAGTATTAATAAAGCTATCGGACATTGCTATCCATCTCTATGCGGCAGAGTCTGTGGTGTTAAGACATCAAAAAATAAACAGCGACTCAGAAGTGCGAAAGTATGTTGTGGAAACGGTGCTCGAAGAATCAATTAATCAAGTATTGCTGAACGTAAGACAATTAGAACAAGTTTTAATACCTCCAGAAGATAAAATGAAAAAACTTGTCTATGCTGCCCTGATGAATCACGGCTTTAGCGATCCAATTCATCGAAACCGTAGAATTGCCGAGCGTGTTTATAGGGACGGTTCTTTTGCTTCCTTTTAGGCGTAACCAAAGAAATAAATAAAAAGTGTCAGGCACTACAAATGGACAGATAACCATTTTAGTGCCTGACACTTTTTTGAATTGTAGATTGACGCAAAAGAACCGTCCCTATATCACCTTTAAAATGAAACTTATGGTATATTTAAATCGTATATTATAAGAGGATTATAATTAGGAGTCGATTGATGATGTACAAGTTTCTCACAGTGATAACTGGAACAATGATTTCAATCCCGGTAATGACTACTGCCTGGTTAGTTAGCTTTTTTGCATTTAATCAGCCGTTTTTATCTTCAGCAGTAATGGCTATTGCAGGAGCCTTCCTAACATATGGTATTGTTTCTGCTGTTATTTTTNTTTTTCCCGGTTTTTAAAAAAACATCAATTATCAATGAAAGAATATCGATATATTCGAAAATCTTTAGCTGAAGCCAAACCGAAAATTAAACGAATGCAAAAGGCACTATTATCGGTACGGCGAATGTTAATCTTAAAAGATATGTTTGAGCTAGTAAAAATCACTAGGAGGATATATTCAGTTACGAAAAGTGAACCAAAAAGGTTTTATCAGGCAAACCAGTTTTATTTTTCTCATCTAGATTCAGCAGTACATATGATTGAAAAGTATGCACTCTTATCTTCACAACTTAAGAAAAATGTCGAGGTTGAACAAGTTTTGAAAAAGACATCCAGAACCATTAAGGAGTTAAAAATTTTAATAGACAATGACTTACATCATATTCTTTCTAATGATATAGAACAGCTAGATTATGAATTAGATGTTGCGAAGTTTTCGATAAAAATGAATAATGAATCTTTGAAGAAAGGAAGGATAAATGATGAAAGAAAGCAACAAAACCCTCCAAGAAAATGAAAATAACTTTGCAGATGACTTGTTGTCAAATCCATTTGGTGAACTTTCAAATGAATCAAACTCTCAAATAAATGAAGACAAGTCACTTCGTCTAATCGATGTGATCCCTGAAGAAGATAAGGTAAAGGCGTACACACTTGCAAAACAAATTGATCCTAAGAACCATAAAGCAATGATTTCATATGGAACACAGGCACAAGACAAATTATTGGCATTTTCACATTCAATGCTTGACCACGTCCAGAAAAAAGATACTGGTGAGGTTGGCGAGATTATCAGTGATTTAATGAAGAAGTTTAATGGGATGAACCCAGATGAGCTGAAGCCAGAAAAGAAAAATGTCTTGAAACGGATATTTGGAAACGTGTCAGGTTCCATGCAAGAGATAATGTCTAAATACCAAAAAACAGGAGCTCAGATTGACCGTATCAGTGTTAAGTTAGATCGAACCAAATCGAACCTATTATCTGATATTGATATGCTAGAAAAACTCTACGAAAATAATAAGGAGTATTTTAAAGCATTGAATGTGTACATTGCAGCAGGGGAATTAAAACTTGAAGAATTGAATAAAAATGACATTCCGGCCTTAAAGAAAACCGCTGAAGCTACAAATGATCAAATGAAGTTTCAGGAAGTTAATGATATGATTCAATTTGCGGAGCGATTGGAAAAACGGACTTATGATTTAAAATTAAGTCGGGAAATTACCATTCAAAGTGCACCACAAATTCGACTGATTCAAAATACAAACCAAGTACTCGTTGAAAAAATTCAATCTTCTATTTTAACGGCAATACCACTTTGGAAAAACCAAGTTGCGATTGCCCTTACAATGTTTAGACAACACAATGCTGTTGAGGCTCAAAAGCAAGTCTCAAAAACAACCAATGACCTTTTATTAAAAAATGCTGAAATGCTAAAAACAAACACAATCGAAACAGCAAAAATTAATGAGCAAGGCATTGTAGATATTGAGACATTAAAGAAAACACAAGAGAGCTTAGTTTCTACACTTGAGGAAACATTAAAAATTCAAGATGAAGGACGCAAAAAACGACAGGAAGCAGAACAAGAATTAAGTAAGATGGAAAGAGATTTAAAACATAAACTGCTACAGATAAAAGAATAAATTCATAGGGACGGTTCTTTTGCTTCCTTTCATGAACAATCAAAGTTAAAGTATCAGGCCCTACAAATGACCATTTGTAGGGCCTGATACTTTTTTGTAGTGGAGATTGACCCAAAAGAACCGTCCCTATATTTCACAAAAAGTGGGACTTTTATTTTATTTGAATCGTCTAAAGAGAAAGTTGGAAAGTTGGTGAGGAACATTGGACCAGAGGAATATGGAAAATGTAATTTTAACTAAATCAAAAGATGAAATTATCGATTACGTTATTGATCAATATGGCGAGCAAATTAAACGAGTGATTTTCACGTATGTAAAAAGCTATACGCAAACGGATGATCTATTTCAGGAATTTTTAATTAACGTCTATCAGCGATTGGAACAGTTTGAAGCGAATTCTTCATTGAAAACATGGTTGTATCGAATTGCGATTAACAAGTGCAAAGATTATCTACGCTCACCGATTCATCGACTTTTCAAATATAACGAGGAAGTAAAATCGATTCATGTTGCCAAATCCGCAGAACAGCTTGCCATGGAAAATGAACAAGAAATGATAATAGTAGAAGCCATTTTATCCTTACCGACCAAGTATCGAGAAATTTTTGTACTACGATTCTATCAGTCTTTTAGTGTCAGGCAAGTCAGTGATGCTTTACGGATTAATGAATCGACGCTCAAGACACGGATTATGCGTGGGAAAAAGAAACTGCAGCAAAAACTAGGAGGTGAATATCTTGAGCAATACGAATAAAAACCTCAATAAAGCGTTTAATGACTATATTGGTTCTGCAAGTCTGGTGACGAACGAAGATAGAAAAAGGTTTTTCAGGCGGATGAATAAAAACAATAAAAAATCACATTGGATGCCAAAAGTAATCACCGCCCTAGTAGCTGCCCTTTTAATAACTGGAGCATACATTGGCTATCAATCTTCGCTAGTTGATATTGTTGAGGAGCCTGAAGATATAACAATAGAAGAAAAAACGGCAGATTACCCTGAAAAAGTAAAAGCAAAAATAGCTGATTTGCCTGAGGATGTTCAAAACCGGTTAATCGTCCCGACTGAATTTCCAGACGAGCCAAAGAGTTTTACCTTTCGAGTGGACCTTGTAGATCCAATGCAAGAGGAAAGTCGGATTTTATCTACTGAATTCGCTTATGGTGGAGCAGAAGTTGGCTGGGGGCTCTTCGTTACTACTTGGCATACGGAAGTCATCAGAGATAATGTTGATCCTACTGAAACAGTCACCCTAGATAATGGAAAAGAAGCAATTATCTTTGGGAATGATAGTTCCAAATCCATCGAATGGAAAGGTGAAGAAGGAATGTACCATAATATTATGTTAATGCAATTAGAGTCACAATTTACTGTAGATGATTTAGTAAAGATAGCAAATTCAATGGAATAATTGTAAAAAATAATGGTTCTCCGTCAAAGGTGGTGTGTAATTTTCACACCACTGCAATGGAGGGAGAACCAGTTTTTTTGTCGCATCAAGGCTATAATTTCAAACAGCATTCAGTCAAGAAGATGGATTTCATCGTTTACATGAATGTCACCGGTTTTTATTACAGAAGCATAAACACCAAAATTATTATTTCTTTCTTTTATAAGGGCTGTATGCAAACTCTTATCTCGTTCTGCGTTGTCAGGATTAACGGTAATAATCATACACCTCTCAGAATGACCAACTAATTGGACTTCTACTTCATTTCCTATCTTTATTCGTTTCCCTATCCATTCTTCTTCTACAAACGGTTTTTTTTCCTTTAATTCAATAAATAAGTTAGGACGAAAACGCCGAAAATCGACCTCTTCTTTCCCCCATATTTCTTCTAACTTATCTAGTGAAGCATCTGTTACAAGTAAAATGTGCTCTACTGCAATTGGCCCAATAGGTACAAGTGAGGGAGTGTATTTCTTAGTGGAAATTTTTCGTTTTGATTTGTTTTCCATTTCTTTAATTAATTCTTCATCTTTCCAATCAAACACATTACCCTCAGGCGTGATCACTTCCACTTTAGGATATTCGTCCATCGACTCTTCCCCTACAAACCTTGCTTTATATCGAACCATTTCTTGGAATTGAGTTATGGTTAAAAAATTTCCCTTTTTTGTTTCATCTAGATAAGCGTGGCTACGATCTCCATACAACCCATAGTCCATGATTTTAGATTTTTGTACGAATTCTCCGTCTAAAGATTTTACAGGATGACGAACAAGTTCCTTGATATGACCGATTAACATTCTCATTCACTCCAATATAAACTTTACCTAACTATATGTGTATCATGCTAAATTTTCAACTTTTGGGCCGATAAACTAGTAACTGTTTCATTAAGTTGAAGTTAGTGGTCAGTATTGTACAGTTAGCCTATTAGATTTCACAATCGAAATTTATGCTATTTCACAACTAGATAACGGGGCCTGCAAACCTAATATAATCTTTGTGCAAAGGATTAAACATGAATCCTCTACAGGCATTATTTACTTGCGAAAGTATGTTGAGTGTAGGATAGAGCGATTATTAAGAAAAAAGATCCCCATAATTCCATGGCAAAAGAGCCTATTTCATAACATCATCAGGAATGGAATTTTTAATTTTTTTTGCAACTTTGGGTTTTCTCGAAATATAGAGAGGGGAGTGGGACAAGGAGCCTGTCCCTCTGTCCCAGGCTACCAAAATAGCCAATAACTAATGTCTATCCAAAAGTTCGACCTTAGATAAGTTGACAAAGTTAAATTTTTTGATAAAATGAACGTGTTCACTAAAAAAACTTGTTCATCAAACGAACGTGTTAACAAACATAAATTTATAGTTAATTTTTAATGAGATATTTTGAACGATTAGAAATGTAGTTGTCACTAGAAAGGGAATGAACTGATGAAAAGTGGAAGAAAAGAAATTCAGCGTGCGCGGATGTGGCGTTACTTTTTAGACGCTGCAACCGAGGTCATAGAAGAGGAGGGTCTTGACCAAGTAACGATTCGGAAAATCGCAGACCGTGCTGGTTACACTAGTTCAACTGCCTACAACTATTTTAAGGATCTTTCCCACTTAAAATTTTTTGCAGCAATGCGTTTTACTACTGATTATATAAATGAATTGCCGCTTTATTTGGAAAAAGGCACGAATACGATTGATAGCTGGTTATACTCATGGGAATGTTTTTGTAAGCATTCATTTGATCGACCAGAAATATATGCAATTATATTTATGGATGATCTTGGCGGAGCTGTTGATGAGCTTTTAGCTGATTATTATAACGTTTATGAAGAAGATTTAATAAGACTCCCAGAGGAAATTAGGTCAATTGTTTCGGAGCTCAATTTTTCCAAACGAAGCATGCTTTATATCAAAAAAGCAGTAGACGAAGGTTTTATTAAAGAGGAAGAAGTTGACTTACTAGCCGATACGACTTTGATGTTATGGAAGGGTATGATGAACACAGTTTTAAATCATCGCCGTAATTATACGAAGGAACAAGCAGTGCAACAAACGCTGTACTATGTGTATGAAACAGTTCGACGCGTTATTATTCCAGGTAAAGAAAATGAGTTAACTTTCTCCATTAAAAAATAGTACAACATAGTGATACAGAGAGAGGTTGAGAGGTTTGGTTTTTAATATTAAGGATTCAGCACAACGAAGCATTAAAACAGAATATCCAAGAGAAGTGAAAAAAATGGAGCATGTGTGGATTCCGATGTCTGATGGGGCAAAATTAGCTGCAACCATCTGGCTACCGGTTGATGCAGGAGATAAACCAGTTCCAGCCATCTTGGAATATATTCCATACAGAAAGAATGATTTTACAGCAATTCGCGACTCTGCAAGACATCCTTATTTTGCTGGCCATGGCTATGCAAGTATCCGGGTAGATATTCGTGGTTCCGGTGATTCGGATGGCATCTTAGTCGATGAGTACTTAAAGCAAGAGCAAGATGATGCATTAGAAGTTTTCAATTGGATTGTTCAACAGCCATGGGCATCTGGTTCGATTGGAATGATTGGAAAATCTTGGGGTGGTTTCAACGGCCTTCAAGTTGCTGCTCGCCAACACCCAGCATTAAAAACAATCATAACGATTGATTCAACCGATGATCGTTATGCAGATGATGTTCATTATCGAGGTGGTACAGTAATGGCATCGGATATGCTTTGGTGGTCATCAACAATGTTTGTCTACAATGCAAGACCTCAGGATCCAGAGATAGTAGGGGAGTCTTGGAAAGAAAATTGGCTTGATCGTCTAGAAAACACCCCGCCATTAGTAGAAGAATGGATGCGACATCAACGTCGGGATGATTATTGGAAGCATGGATCGATTTGTGAAGATTATTCAGATATTAAAATTCCAGTATTTGCTGTCAGTGGCTGGCAGGATGGTTACACCAATGCTGTTTTTCGCTTACTAGAACATCTACCAAAGGAAAGTAAGGGTTTGATTGGTCCGTGGGCACACGATTATCCAGAAGTGGCAACACCCGAACCGGCAATTGGCTTTCTACAAGAATGTGTCCGTTGGTGGGACCATTGGTTAAAAGGAATCGATACAGGAATAATGGAAGAACCAAAATTAACTTCGTGGATTCAAGACAGTGAACTGCCGAAAGTTACGTATGACGAACGCCCAGGTAAGTGGGTCGGGGATGCATCATGGCCCTCTGAAAATGTACAAGAAAAAGCTTTATGGCTAGCAAACAATAAATTAACAGAAACAAGAGTAAACGAAGGAACTACTTCTATTCCTAGTGTGCAGGAGCATGGTTTTTACACTGGTGTATTTTGTCCATTTGGCCAACCGGGTGATTTACCGGGCGATCAACGATTAGAAAATGGCAAGGCAGTTGTATTTACTTCTGAGACATTTGAGGAGTCAACGGTTTTATTGGGACAACCTGTACTCTATGCTGAGGTATCTTCAGATCAAGAAAATGCATTAATAGCCGTTCGACTATGTGATAAAGCACCAACCGGTGAATCAACGTTAATTAGTTGGGGTATGTTGAATTTGACCCATCGTAATTCTCATGAACATCCGGAAACACTAGTACCGGGTGAAAAATACAAAGTAGCTGTTGAGCTTGACGTATTAGGTCAACAAATTGAAGAAGGACATCAGCTAGAAGTAGCCATTGCACCAACTACATGGCCACAAGCATGGCCTTCAGCAAAGCCGGTGACACTTACTTTACATGCAGGGCAAGACACAAAGCTTGTTTTACCAGTTAGAACGCCACAACAAGAAGATGAAGATTGTGGGAAGTTTGGTCCACCAGAGACAGCACCAGTCATGGAGATAGAGGTTCTTCGAGAAGAAAAACGTACACGTGAAATTAGACATGATCTAATTAACGGCGTATGGAAACTAGAAGATTTTTCTGATGAAGGAGAAAGAAAACTACTTCATAACGGGGTAGAGCATGGAAGTATTAATTATAATACGTTCAAGATAAAAGAAAATGAACCGTTATCAGCCCATGTTCAATGTGAATGGGAATTAAAAGTTGGACGTGGTGATTGGCAAACGAAGTTAGTAAGTGTCAGTGAGATGACTAGTGATGAGTCGTTGTTTTATTTAATAAACACACTAACTGCTTATGAAGGTGAACAGGAAATATTCCATAAAACGTGGAAAACGGAAATTCCAAGAGACTTTATATAAGAACTAAAAAAGCAAGTCGCATTAGTGACTTTCGCGACTTGCTTACTTTTATTTTTCTACTCTCTTAGGAACATGGTTAAATATTTCATTTGATTCAAAGAATTCAACTAGGCGGTCAATCCAATCAAAGTACTCCAAGGACTTGTCAGATTGTTTCATAAATATAGCTGCTTTTTCTTTTTCCTCGTCACTACTATTATTATCTTCAAGAATCGAGGTTAACTCAGCTACATTCTTTTTTTCAATTTTTTTGTTTCGCTCAACAACATTTTTCCAATTAGAAGTAAACAAGGAAATAAAGTTTTGATAATAGTCTCTGTCAATATGGTAAAAATCTTTACGTGAACCTTTTACAAACACTTTTTCTGCAAGATTTATTTGGGCCATTTCACGCAAGACTTGACTCATTCTCGTTTTACTCATTCCTGTCTTTTCGGAAAGGGTATCGAGGTCTAGCGGTTTTCCTTCAAAATAAATGATTGCATAAACACGACCAATTGTACCGGGAAAGCCATAGGATTTCATATTTTCAGCAATCTGTTCAATAATACGATTATTTACCTGTTCTAATTTATTTTCACTGTTCATAGCATCAACTCTTTTTTTAAAATTATAACGATCTTAATTAAACCACCTAACCATTATTAACACTACACATCAGGCTAATTCTAATAAGTAAGACAACCATATCACAAGTGGAATAATTTAGGAAGCTTGAATATTGTGAGCATTTCCGCGGAATATGTCGAAATTCTACGTATGTAAACATTATAAACTTCGTAAACTTATTATTTCATAAAGTTTGTGCAATTAATAGTTTATATAGAGTTTTATTATTTGAATAGAGCAGGATACAATAGTAGATGTGAACAAGACCGCAGCCATTAAGAAGTTTAGGAGGAAGGCTTTTGATTGAATTAAAAAAGATAAACAAAGTTTATGATGATGGTTTTCAAGCGTTAAAAAATATTGATCTTACATTTGAAGAAGGACAAATTAACGTACTAATTGGGCCAAGTGGTTGTGGAAAAACTACAACAATGAAATTATTAAATCGGTTAACAGATTATACCGATGGCCAATTATTAATAGATGGAAAAGACATTAAAGAAATAAATCCAATTGAGCTTCGCCGTCGAATGGGATATGTCATCCAAAGCATCGGGTTATTCCCGCATATGACTATTTATGATAATGTCGCTACGGTTCCGAAACTTTTGAAATGGGAGAAATTAAAAATTAAGGAACGCGTTAAAGAGTTATTAACGATGGTGAACTTATCACCAGAAACATACATGACCCGTTACCCTTCAGAACTAAGTGGGGGACAGCAACAACGAATTGGAGTTATTCGTGCTCTTGCTGCAGAACCATCTACCATTCTTATGGACGAACCATTCAGTGCCCTAGATCCTATTAGTAGAGAGCAACTACAGGATGAACTCGTTCGCCTTCAAAAAGAAATCAAAAAAACAATCGTGTTCGTTACACATGACATGGATGAAGCAATCAAAATTGCCGATCAAATTATTTTAATGAAAGATGGCCACATCGTTCAAAAGGGATCTCCAAACGAAATTCTTGCAAATCCTGTCAATGATTTTGTAAGAGAATTTATCGGAGAGGAAAGATTAGGTACTACCGTTTCGCTTCCACCAATAGGTGAATTAATGCGAAAAAACTATCTATCTATTTCTACTAATCTATCGAAGCAAGAGACAATCGATTTTATGGTTGCTAATCAAGTATCTGAGCTACCTTTGGTTGATGAACAAGGTGGGTACAAAGGTGTGATTAGTCTTTACAAAGCATTAAAGAGTAAACAAACTAATTTAGTTGAACTGGCTGATCAATCTGTAGTAACAGTCGAAGAAACGACAGATGTTAACAGTATAATGGAACAATTTCTTCAGACGAATCCAATTATTCCTGTTGTTTCTGAACAAAACAAGCTTGTAGGAGTTTTAGAGACTTCTAAACTATTAGATGCGTTCCACCAAATTTTTAAGAATAAGAGTGGTGTGGCGTAAATGGAAATAATCTTAGATTATATGGAGTTTTGGCAGAGGAAATACGATTCCATCCTAGGTTATACCTATGAACATATGGTTATATCATTCGTTGCTATTTTTCTTGCTGTCGTAGTAACTGTGCCATTGGCAATCTACATGACGAAAATGAAAAACGAAAAAATCAAAAATTCTATTTTTAATATAGCCAATGTATTTCAAACGATTCCTACCATTGCCTTATTGGCAATTATGATTCCAATTCTTGGGATAGGCTTTAAGCCAGCTGTTGCAGCATTATTCTTATATTCATTATTACCTCTATTAAGAAATACCTATGCTGGTGTAGAGTCAATTGATCCAGGAATTGTTGAGGCTGCTAAGGGTATGGGATATAACACATTTCAACGTTTGTTTATGGTAGAATTGCCGGTTGCTCTTCCTTATATTATGTCAGGCATTCGGGTGACAACCGTCTATGTTATTAGCTGGACAACACTAGCAGCTGTTATTGGGGCTGGTGGTCTAGGAGGGTTAGTCCTAGCTGGTATTGGATTTAATGACAAACACATGATTTTCACAGGAACGATTCTAGCAATTGCAATAGCCTTATCGTTAGATTTTGTCTTTGGAAAAATTGAAAAACATCTATCCAGAGCTTAAATATATAAAATAAAAATAAAAGGGGACATTCTTTATTATGAAAAAATTATTATTTGCAAGTTTATTCGCAGTACTAGTATTAGCTTTAGCAGGTTGTGGTAACAGTGGATCAGCAGATGGTGGAGAAACATTTGAATTTGGAGCACAATCTTATACAGATCCAAAGATTATGTCACAAATCGTTAAGGCATTAGTGGAAGACCAAACAGATCATGAAGTAAATATTACAGAAGACATACAAGCTAGTCCGCAAATTATGGCTGCTTTAGATCGTGAAGAGTTCGATATTGCAACATTATATTCTGGTGAAGTTTACAACAACCACTTTGATGAAGGTGAAGTAGAGTATTCAACAGATCCACAACAAACAATTGACCAAGCACAAGAGCTTTTTGGTGCAAAGTATGACATGAAATGGTATGACTCTATCGGATTTAGTAACCAATACGGTATCGCAATCCAAGGTGATTTTGCTGAAGAAAATAACATTACAACCATGTCTGAACTTGGTGAATATGCAGAAGATCTTGTAGTAGGAACAGATAGTTCATGGGTAGAAAGAGCAAATGATGGATATGAAGGATACCAAGCAGCATATGGATACAGCTTTGGTGATGTCCGTGGAATGGAAGTTTCATTAATGTACGAAGGAATTAATAGTAATGATTTAGATGTAGTAACAGCTTATACAGTTGACCCTCAAATTTTAGAGTATGATTTAACGCTATTGGAAGATGATCAGGCATTCTTCCCACCATATGATGCATCATTAGTTGCTAGAAATGAAGTTATCAATGAATACCCAGAAATTAGTGATATTCTTGACAGCATTGTTGGTTTAATCAGCACAGAAGAAATGACACAATTAATCCACGAAGTTGATATTAATCAACGCCCAGCAGAAGAAGTTGCTGTTGAATTTCTACAAGAAAAAGGAATGCTAGAGTAATAGACAGGCACTCACGTAATTTATTAAGCTTTATTGTTGGAGCTAGTTAACTGGATGTGGCCTAAGAAACCACATCCAATTTTCATCATATCCTAAATAAATTTAAGAAGGTGATTTGACATGAGCTTTATCACTGAACTAGGCCTATACATGGCTGAAAACTATTCAACATTATTATCGTTAACTTTAGAACACATACTGATGGTTGTCTATGGGCTTGGGATGGCTCTTCTTGTTGGTGTTCCATTAGGAATTATAGCGGCAAGATATGAAAAAGTTGCTCCTCTTATCCTTTCATTAACAAACATATTGCAATTAATCCCAAGTTTGGCTATGCTTGCAATCTTAATGATATATTTCGGATTAGGCTTTGAAACAATGGTCATTGGATTATTCTTTTATTCCTTACTTCCAATTGTAAGAAATACGTATGTTGGAATTAGAGAGGTTGATCCGAGCATTACTGAAGCGGGTGTGGGTGTTGGGATGACTGCTTTACAGCTACTATACAAAGTACAGTTTCCACTATCTATTCCATTTTTAATGGCAGGGCTTAGAGTTGCTTCAGTTATTGCCGTTGCGGTTGCATGTATTGGACCCTATATCGGTGCAGGCGGATTAGGAAAAGAGATAATTTCAGGTATTAGTCTGCAATCGGATGTAAAAATCTATGCTGGTGCTATTCCGGCCGCATTACTAGCCATTACAGCAGATTTAATTCTAGGTAAAATAGAGAAAAATAAAAAACAACGGATAGCGTAAACAATCGCACATGCACATAGAAGGAGCGATGGTTTGATTTGAAACAGAAAGTATTTTCTAAGCTGAACGAATTATATGAGGAAATGGTAGAAATACGAAGACACTTGCATATGCATCCGGAACTATCGTTTGAAGAACATCAGACAGCCAAGTTTATTGCAGAATACCAATCTAAGCTTGGTTTAGAAGTTCGAAAAGGTGTTGGAGGCATGGGTGTTATTGCTACCTTACATGGTGGAAAACCTGGCAAAACGGTTGCCATTCGAGCCGATTTTGATGCGTTACCAATTAGTGAAGAAAATGATGTACCTTATAAATCAAAAAATCCAGGTGTCATGCATGCCTGTGGTCATGATGCACATACAGCTATAGCATTAGGGATGGCCAAAGCATTAGTAGAATATAAAGAAGAGTTAGAAGGTACAATTGTATTTATTCACCAGCATGCAGAAGAACAAGACCCAGGTGGAGCAATAGCGATGATTGAAGACGGTGCATTAGACGGAGTAGATGTTATATTCGCTACACACATGGAAAACTACATTCCCGTTAACACCATCTCTCATAGTAATGAATACATTTTCGGCTCATCAGATGATTTCGTGATTGACATTAAAGGTGTTGGAGGGCATGCAGCATTTCCACATGACACAACTGACGTCATTGCTATTGGAAGTCAATTAGTAAATAACTTGCACCAAATAGTTAGTCGTAAAGTAGATCCATTAAAGTCTGCTGTATTAACAATTGGTTCTTTCCGTGCAGGAAGTAAAGCAAATGTGATTTCAGGTATGGGAAGATTAGAAGGTACAGTACGAACTTTTGATAAGGATGTTCGACAGCAAATGCATGATTGGATACAGCAAATAACCGAACATACATGTAAGGCATTTGGTGCTGACTTTGATGTTAATTATCAATTTGGATATCCAGCAACGTTAAACGATAGAACCATGAACCAGTTGCTCGTAAATGCTGCAATGGATGTTTTACCAGAAGATAATATCAAAGAAGAGCCACCGACAATGGGGGCGGAGGATTTCTCCTATTTTCTTGAACATAGACCGGGAACTTATTTCTTTACTGGTTCAGCCAATGAAGACAAAGGATTCATTTATCCCTATCATCATCCGAAGTTTGATATAGATGAAAGAGCACTATTAAATGGATCAAAAGTAATGAGTTCAGCAATTTTTGACTACTGGAAACAATACAACATAAAATAAATGATTGGGGTCAGACCTACATAGCCATTTGACTATATAGGTCTGGCCCTTTTTCGTAAAGTGGAATGGATCAACTATTCATTTTATTTAAATCTGAAGTAAAGGATTCATAAGTACTACAATTATAGATCAAGTAAAAGAATAAAAACATCTTTTTTCGTATGTGGTAGTGGCTTTTCCAAGGAGTGTCTACCTTATCATGGTATTTTCCCAACAACTAGTTACTTACGGTCAAGTTTTATTGAAACCTCCCTTTTGTTACTTATCATCGATATGTTATTTTTGTTTCAAGGAAGTTTTAACCATAGCAGACAAATTTCTAGCCATGGTTAGAATTATTATGGACACTAGATTTATGCCAATGTTTTATTAAGAAAATAAGTAGATTTTGTTACGAATGCATATCTCATAATTGTTTGTGTTATACTTTTAAATCATGGAAAGAGAGGTTATCGATGAAAGAGCTTATAAAAACTGGAATAAAAGGTTTAGATATGGTTCTTAGTGGCGGTATTCCTAAGGGCAATGGTGTTGTGATAACCGGCGCACCAGGGACAGGTAAAACTACGATAGGAATTCAATTTTTACACCAGGGAACCATGATAGGTGAGCCTGGTTTATATATAACGTTTGAGGAATTACCTGAACAAATTTATAGTGATATGTTAAATTACAGAATTGATCTTGAAAAACTGGAAGGTGAAAACCTTTTAAAAGTTATTACTCTTTCACCTGAGATCTTGCTTAGAGAGATGCTTCAGCCATCCGGTTTATTTGAGGAATTGGTTCAATCGATAAACTGCCAAAGGATTGTTATAGACAGCTTAAGTTTAATTAAGTATTTTGAGCAAGATGATCGAGAAATGAGGAAATCAATTTATTCTTTAAAAAACTCACTTGTAAGAAATCGGTTGACGTCTCTTTTGATTGTAGAACAATCTACTCGTCAAAACGAAATTCCGTTTGAAGATTTTGTTTTTGATGGTGTGATTCAATTAGATTTTATCGAAAAGTTTAACGATTATAAGGAAAGAACATTGGAAGTTTTAAAGATGAGAGGAACTAAAGTATTTGAGGGAACGCATACCTATCGATTTATAGACGAGGGAATATACCTTGTTCCTTCTCACATACCTGTAAATAGGTTTATTGCTCCAAATGATTCAGCCGTTACCACCGGCGATAAATTGCTTGATAAATCATTAAATGGTGGAATTCAAAAAGGGCTAATTTATTTATTCGAAGTAGATAGCATCGCTGGGTATAAGTACATTCTAATTTCCATTGTGACCGAGCTCTTAAAGAAAGATAGAAAGTTTGCCTATCTTTTATCAAATACTATAACAATCAATGAATTATTTATGCTTTTTAAAAGGTACAATATTGATTTAGAGGAATATATCTTAAATAAAAAGGGTGTTTTTACTGAACAATATAATAGGGCCATAGATCCTAAGATTGCTTCACATGTTTATAACATAGCAAACGTTGATGACGAGGATTTTAAGGCATTTGTATTTGAGAAACTAGTAGCATCTATAAAAAATGATATAGATAGTAAAGATGGAGAATGGTTTTGGATATACAATATAAACTCGATTCTGGAAAACAGAGGGATAGATTTTGTAAAAGATATCTACGTCGAGTTAGTAGCAGCAGAAAAAGAAATTGGAATTACTTCATTTGTAATTTGTAATGCTGATAAAACGGATAGGGAAACGTTGGCATTGCTTCAACAAAAGTCGGACGTTATTATAAAAACGTGGGTGTATAACAAATATCAATACCTACAGGTCACAAAATCTCAGTCAGGTATAGTTTCAGCTCCATATATAGTTGAAACCATAAATGAAATACCTTTTTTTCGATTACTATAATAGGAGCCAATTGAATGGACGGATATAAACAACTAGTAGAAACAGAATGCGTACATTTTTTTTCTAAAAATAAAAATAGCTTTGAAACGCAACATAGCCTTGCAACACGTTTAGGTAGAACAGAAGAACACATAACTGCAACTTTGGAGCACCTTGTTAACACTTCTTTCTTAGAGATCCGTATAACCGGAACACAGAAGCTTTTTTACTTAAAAAAAGATGGAAACTATGTTCCTAATAACGAAATTAGCCGTGATGAGATGGAGTTTCAAACCATAATACATGAGTTGGATAGCCTTACTAAAAGGGAAAAAGAAATTGCCTTTAACGTAATTAACGGATTGGATAACCAAACCATCGCAGAAAATTTATCTATAAGTTTTCATACTGTCAAAAACCATATTACCAGTATTTATGAGAAGTTAGGAGTTAAGGATCGGATACAATTTACAAAGAAGATCTACGATAAAAGAAGGTAAGTCTTACTTTATCCTTTACTATATATAAAACTATAAAAAAGTGACCGTTTGCATTTTAAACGGTCACTTTTTATTATCATTACATTTTTATAGGAAATGATTCCTGTTTTTAAAATCTTAGTGAAGTAATAAAAGGAACTGTAGTGGATAGTATAAAAAGAGTATTTATGAGAAGGTGAAGAATAAGCAAAATAACATCTTGAATCTATGAAACATAGTTTTATAAATTTTTAAATTTGGAGGGGGACCACATCAAAAATAGTATAACAAGGCAATTCATAATAGGGATGACAGTATTATTTATTGCCGTACTTATAGGAAGTATCGCCCTTTTTGTGATACAAGTCAATTTTAATGAAAATCGAGCTTTAATTCAAATAGGTTTTATTTTCTACCTAGTAGTCGTGTTGTTGACTATCATGCTAATAGGGAGGTCAATGGTAATACGAATAGTGATTCCACTGAAGGAATTGGCTACAATAGCTAGTCGAGTAAGCGCTGGTGAAAGAAATTTAAGGATTACAGAATTAAAGCGGACGGATGAACTAGGCGTTTTATCAAATACTTTTCAAAAGATGATCACGGATATTGATGCATCTAATAGGTTAGTGAACGATCTAAATGAGGAACTTACAGAGAAAAATAAAGATTTGGAACAAATTGTTTATATTTCTTCTCACGATTTACGTTCCCCATTAATAAATATCCAAGGTTTTAATAAAGAAATTCTAAATGAGCTGAAAGAAATTCGGGAAATATTGGATCAATCATCAGATTTGTCTGAAGCACGGGAAAAGATTATCCATTTATTGGACGAGGACATTCCAGAAGCATTTACTTACATTTTATCCAGTACACAGAAAATGGACTTACTACTTAATGCATTGCTTAAACTATCCCGAGTAGGAAGAAGCTCATTAAGTTTAGGCCCAGTTGATATGAATCAGTTGGTTGCTAAAATTGTCCGTACTTTTGAATATCAAATAGAAGAGGCAGCCATTTCCATACAAATTGACGATTTACCCAGCTGTATGGGTGACGAATCCATGATCGATCAAGTGTTTTCTAATTTTCTAAGTAATTCAATAAAGCATATGACCAATGATAGACCAGGAAAAGTGAGAATTCATGGTTACATCAAAGAGGATGAAACAATTTATTGCGTCGAAGATAATGGGATAGGAATTGATAAGAAGTATCAGGAACGGATTTTTAATCTATTTGAAAAAGTGGATATTGATAAAGCAGGGGAAGGATTGGGTCTAACTATCATTCGAAAAATCATTGAAAAACATAAAGGTTCAGTATGGCTTGATTCGAGCCCTAATAAGGGGAGTAAGTTTTTTATTTCAATTCCAAGTCCTAAATAATATAAGAATACGATTTTAAGGAGAGACGCTTAATGAATGAAGATATTATAGTAATTGTCGCTGAGGATGATGATGGTCATGCAACTTTAATCCAAAAAAACTTAAAACGAGCGGGTATTATGAATGATATGCTTCGTTTTCGTAATGGAGAAGAGGTATTGGATTTTTTATATGATCGAAAAGAGGAAAAGAGAAATCCCGAGCTTTATTATTTATTATTACTGGATATACGTATGCCAAGAGTTGATGGGATTGAAGTCCTAAGGCAATTAAAGGGAGATGAAAGGCTTAAGTCATTGCCAGTCATTATGCTAACGACTACAGATGATCCAGTAGAAATTAACAAGTGTCATCAATTAGGCTGTAACAGCTATGTTGTAAAACCATTAAACTATGAAAGTTTCATTGAGGTTATCAATAGACTAGGGCTCTTTATGAAGATAGTGAAAATCCCCAACCAACTAAACGAGGGATTTTAGTATGCTTCAATCATTAAAGGATTATCCTGCTATTCAGGATTCCTATAAAGTAGTTGTAGCAGAAGATGACGCTGGACTAAATGTATTAATCCAAAAGAAACTTAAAGAAAATGGGTTTTCAGTAGTAAGTGCAAAGAACGGTTTGGAAACAATCAATCTTGTTGAGACAAATGATCATATAATTATATTGTTAGATTATTTACTACCAGACATGAACGGGAAAGATATCATACTGAAGCTAAAAGAAAAGGAACTGAATGTTCCCTTTGTAATGATGACAGGTATTTCAGACATTGAAACGGTTCTTGAAATGATGAAACTAGGTGCAAAGGATTACTTAGTAAAGGATTTAGATTTTCTAGATCTTATCCCTCTCACAATGCAAAAGATTGCCACTGAACTTGAAAACGAAAGGATATTAAATAGAAGTAAAGAGAACAATTTGCTTCTTACTCGTGCTATCGAAGAAATTACCACCGGAGTCATTATGACGGATCCTAACCAGTCAGATAATCCCATTGTTTATGCTAATCCTTTTTTTTATAAACTTACAGGCTATTCGAAAGAAGAGGTTATTGGTTTAAATTGCAGACTTTTGCAGGGAGAAGGGACAGACCCAATTGCACTGAAAAAAATCCGGGAAGCAATTGAGAAAGTGGAATCTATCTCTATAGAGATAAAAAATTATTCTAAGGATGGATCAGAATTTTGGAATGAGCTTTTGATTACCCCTGTCTTTAACCAGGAACATCAATTAATTCGGTTTATCGGACTTCAAAAAGACATCACTGAGCGTAAGCGTGCAGCTGAGCAAATTGAAACGATGGCCTACCATGATTTTTTGACCGGCCTTCCAAATAGAAGGAAGTTTGAAAAAGAATTGAGCGATCATTTAATTAACTCCAAGGGAGGACACAATAAAACGGCGGTCATTTTGTTAGATTTGGATCATTTTAAGATAATTAATGATACGTTAGGTCATCTTGCTGGAGATACATTGTTAAAACAACTTGCTGAAAAGGTCAAACAGAATTTTGGCGGACAACATTCACTATATAGGATCAGTGGAGATGAATTTTGTATTATAATGCCCCACGTAGAAGATAAATATGAAGCTAGAATTCTAATGGAAAAGGTTTTATATCAAATAAGAGAAGAAATAATCATCGATGGTCACGAGATTAATATAACTGCCAGTGCCGGTTTATGCTTGTCACCAGAAAATGGGGACACTGTAGAGGAACTACTTAAAAATGCTGATTCTGCCCTTTATTATTCTAAATCTAGAGGGAGGGACCAGGGGGAAATTTACTTCTCCACCTTAAATGCTAAATCATTTAAACATTTTACTTTAAGAAATGATTTAAGGAAAGCCATAGATAAAAAACAATTATTTATTCAATATATGCCTAGGGTAGATGCTCAGACGCAACAAATCGTTGGAGTAGAAGCACTATTAAGATGGGATCATCCCGACTGGGGGCTTGTATCCCCTTCTGAATTTATCCCCATCGCAGAAGAAACGGGTATGATTGTACCAATAGGAAATTGGGTACTAAGAGAAGCATGTTTGCAAAGCAAGCAATGGATTAAAAAAGGGTATCCTCCTATTGTATTATCTGTCAATTTCTCAGTTCAACAACTGTTGAGAAACGATGTGCTACAAACGATTGAGGAAATTCTTGAGGATACAGGTGTCTCGCCGGATCATTTGGAAATTGAAGTCACAGAAAGCTCCTTTATATCAAATGAAAAGGAAGTCACCCAGGTGTTGGGAGAGCTGAAAAAACGTAGGATTAAAGTAGCGCTAGATGATTTCGGAACTGGATATTCGTCATTATACTTACTTATGCGATTACCTTTAGATACAATAAAAATGGATAAGTCATTTGTAGAAGAAATTCTTTTAAATCCAATAAATAAGAGTATTGTTATTAGTATTTTAGATTTAGCCAAGTCACTCAATATGCGACTGGTAGCAGAAGGCGTTGAAACACCTGATCAGTACACCTTTCTTAAAGAACGTCGCTGTGACGAGATACAGGGTTTTTACTTCAGCCCTCCAGTGAGTCCAGGACAGTTTGAAAAACTTTTAGAAAATAAGAAGTGGCAGTTGGAAATGACTAGTGAAAAGAAGGATAAACAAGAAAATCGTAGAGAACACTTCCGAATTTCACTAGTTAATCCGCTAATAATGCAGATGACCATTTCTATGTTCAAAGGAAAAGAAGTGAATATGGGCAGTACAGAGGTTTTTGTTACAGATATAGGCCCAGGAGGTCTAAGAATTATGATGGGACTCAAACTGCCAGTAAACAATGATATACAATTAACTTTGACCGGCGATATCTTAGATGACACCTTTCATTTCCAGGGTAACATTAGATGGATTAGAGAAATAAAAGATGGTATTGTCTTTGAGTTTGGGTTCCAATTCAGAATCGATGAAAATGAAAGAATAAGATTAACTAGGACATTGAATCAACTAGCAATCAAGTTACGAAATAATAAGCCACCGACTAAACAGTTATTTATGGGAGATCCAGTTAAAGAAATAGTTAAAAAACACAATAATACAAAATTGATTCAAAAATAGTTAATATTTGAGTCCGTGTTTTGGTTGATTGAGTTTGGCCAAAAGGGATGTGGAAAAGAATACTAAATTAAATCATTTCAGACTAAAGTAACAGGCACATCAAAGAGTAAATAAATGTCTTTTGGTGTGTCAGTTACTTTTTTTATTAAGGCATAATGTAAGACAACCAGGTTTAGGATAATGTCTCATTTACTAAAGAACAAGTAAAGATTACGATGTAGTACTTGGGAACGAATACGACTATAGTACAACTAAAAATCTTAATAAAGTTCAAATGAATCGCATAATCCTGCGAAACCTTTTGAAAATAATTGAAAAAACATAGGGTATCTCTTTGATACCTTGACACTGAAAGAAGATTTACAAGTTGAGTCACTATATTTCTCTAACGCACTATGAAAAGAAGTAAGGTGTTTTTTTATCGGGATTTATCAAAAATATGCCTCCAAAACCTTTTCCGTAACCCTCGTCATATTTTTAGGTAAATCATTATGGTCAAAAAACTTTACCCGACTAATTTCATTATTGTCCACTTGAAAATCCCCTGAAATTTTAGCTTCAAAGAGTGCGATGATACTATAGACTTTATCCCCGTTTGGATATTCATGATAATATTCCTTGCCAGAAAAAACATCATAAATCTTTAAATGAACGACCTCAACAGCAAGCTCTTCCATAAGCTCGCGATTTATCGTTTCTTCAAAGGATTCGCCAGGCTCCATATACCCACCAGGGATTCCCCAATTTTCGGTATCTTTTCTATACTCAAACAAAATTTGTTCATCTGAGTTATTGATGATTGCACCAGCAGAATTTAAAATTAGCGGATAGTTTCCTACTTTATCTCTTATTTTTTCTATGTATCCGATATTGAACACTCCAGTTTTTAGATTAGTATTCCCGAATCACTGGGGATTTACTAAGAATAGTGTTTCTTTTTCTGCCTGTATAGGATGGAAACAAAAGAACCGTCCCTGTGTTTCTTCTCATTGATATCAATTTGATAGATGTCGGAAGGTAAATGGATAATAATGGATGTGAATACTCTATGAAAATATAAGGAGTTGTAGATATCAACCCTACAACCCCTTAATGCTTATTGAAGTAACCACCAGTTTACTTAATAAAAAGTCAATTAAAATCACAAGATGACTAGATTAAATAGAAGAATCTGTATTTACTATAGTAGAAACAGTTCTAGTTGGTAAGTGCCATCCAAACCTATGAGATATAACACGTAATAGTAAGATAATACTAAAAAGGGTGTAGAGTTGATAGGGTTCCTCAGCCCATCCAATTCCGATGATGAAACCAGCAATAATAGCCCATAAAAGATATATCTCTTGGCAAAAGACACTTGGCTTTTTTTGTGCCAATACATCACGAATGATTCCTCCACCTGCACCAGTTATTGCTGCTGAAAACATAACTGCTAGAAAAGGTAGATGAATAGAATGTGCATACATAGCTCCTTGAATTGCAAATGCAGACAAGCCAATTGCATCAAATACATTCCATTCTCTAATGATAGAAATTGCTTTTTGTGGTATTAGGAATAAAACGGTAATGGTAATAATTGCTATAACAAAAAGTGTTGTTTGTTGCCATAATTCTATTATAGGGATCCCGATAAATAAGTTTCTAACAGCCCCGCCACCAAACGCAGTGATCATTCCTAAAATATAAATGCCCATAATATCATATTTCACTTCCATAGCAATGATGGCACCACTGGCGGCAAAGGCAATAGTACCGATGACATTTAATACATCCCAAACCATAAAACCTCTCTCTCCTAACATTAATTGAATTTGAAAAAATCACTTTCTCTGTCATTTGAACCTGAGAGTTTTCATCTAATGTTAGAAATTTTCCCCTTTGGTGGCGTACAGCGCTTTCCAGAGAATTATATCCTGTAACGGTCCTTTTACCTGAGAGATTCATCATTCTTCAATGATTTGCCCCTTCGGTGACGTATCGATACGTTCTCTCCCGTAACATTCTTATATGTATTCAGTTTTTATAATAACTAATAATACAGTAGAAGACGATCGCTTGTCTCGTCAAGCATGTTATAAAGTGGGTGATAATGAATAGATACATTATTGAAATAATCTGTTTTAGGTTATTCTAGTAAATTCAACGTGGTACAGGTTGAGACAGGGAAGGTGTTGGAAAAGGAAAAAGTATTGAGGTCAACTAGTAGAGTTGTTTATATGGGGTAGTGGTTGAACCAAACGAATAATTGAGGGAGAGAGTAATTTCTAGCTAGCCAGTAGCAATTCTCCTTACTTGTTGGTAGTATCATAGTCCCTTAATTAAAATTTTGTATTATTGAATTGCGGTAAAGATCTTTAGTCTGATGAACTTAGTTTAAGCTAAGTTCATTTTTTGTTCTAAGGAAACTTTGTGATAGATTGTTGCTTTAAAATTTCTGAAAATAGGGATAAAATAATAAATCTTATTATTAAATTTTGAAGATGCTTTTTGAATGTTTGAAAAGCCAATTGGGCTGAAACAGAAAAAAAGTTAGTCTGACATTAGCAATTTCTTCAGTAAAGAATTAGTAATTAATATAATTAAATTTGAAAATTCTGATTTTTTAATTGACACAAAAAAAACTCAGCCTTATAATGAAAATGCAACCAGTAACACGTGTTATTAGTTGTAACATATGTTACGCGATAATTCTAATTAGTTGATAAGTTTGAAATAGTAGTAATTCAACATGGAAAAGGGGAATGATGATGTCTATCTATCAAAAGCTGTTAGAAAGAGAGAAAGAATCACAGCCAATAAGAGTTGGGATAATAGGTGCAGGTCAAATGGGCTTTGGATTAATATCCCAGATTACAAGAATTCCAGGTATGTCTGTAACAGGCATTTGTGATGTGGATGAAGCTAACGCAAAAAGAGCAAGAGATTATTATCAGTCCCAAGAACGGAGAAAAGTCACTACTATTACATCCACTGACTATCGTGAAGTCATTCAATCTCCACATGTAGAGGTAATAGTGGATGCAACGGGTGTACCTGAGGTTGGTGCAAATATTTCGTTAGAAGCACTGCGATCTAAGAAACATATAGTTTTACTTAATGTTGAGGTTGATATAACAATTGGTTCTGCAATGAATCAATTGTTTACATCGGCGGGGTTAGTGTACTCAGGCTCTGCTGGGGATGAACCTGCTGCTATAGTGGAACTTTATGAATTTTCTAAGACAATGGGGATGGAAGTGGTTGTTGCGGGTAAAGGCAAGAATAATCCCCTTATACCAAATTCAAATCCCGACACTTGTGCACTGGAGGCGAAAAAGAAAAATATGAGCCCCCACATGCTTACTGCTTTCCAAGATGGAACAAAAACGATGGCAGAAATGAATCTCTTGAGCAATGCTATCGGTTTAATTCCTGATAAAGTAGGGATGCACGGAGTAACCGCAAACTTAGATAATGTTGCTGATAAGCTGAACCTAAAAGAAAATGGTGGAGTTTTAGATAAGTTAGGTGTAGTTGAATATGTCGACGGATTGGCGCCTGGTGTGTTTGTTATTGTTAAGAGTGAATTGGAACCAGTGAATGAGGAGATTCGTTATCTTCTTAAGGTAGATGATAATCATGGAGCACATTACACGTTATACAGACCTTACCATCTTGCTAGTCTTGAAACACCAGTAACTATTGCCAAAGCTGTTCTTGAACATGATACTTCCATCCACCCACTTGGAGCCCCTATTTCTGAAACTGTTACAGTTGCGAAAAAGGATATAAAAGCTGGTGAAACTCTTGACGGCATTGGTGGTTATTGTATTCGTGGTGTACTGGAAACGCATAAGGATATGAAAAATAATGGTCACATTCCAATTGGACTTATCAGTGGTGACGTTGTTGCAAAAAAGGATATTAAAGAAGGTCAATTTTTAACTGAAGATGATGTTGAGTTAGACCCATCAACGACTGTTTGGAAACTAAGAAAACTACAAGATCAATTGTTTCCTGTTCCTGTGTAAGGGTTTTATGGAACCTTCCTATGTTATCTTAACTATTATAAGTTAATTTATAGTATATTGACTATATATTACAAAAGATAGGATGGTTCCAATGGCTTATTTAGAAGACAAAAGATTACTAGTAAAAGTAGCTCATATGTATTATGAAAAAGGAGAAAAACAATCTGAAATCGCAGAGACTATTGGAGTAAGTAGGTCTTTGATTTCTAAATATCTTACAAAAGCAAAAGAACTGGGTATTGTGGAAATAATTATTCATGATGCAGATACTCATCCTCTAATGCCACTAGAGTTACTGGTCGAACAAAAGTACAATCTTAGAGAAGTGATTTGTGTTCCAAGTATTGAAGAGGAAGATTCAAAAGGTCGGTTAGGTCTGGCTGCAAGTAAGTACCTATTGAGAATGATAAAAGGCAACGAGACAATTGGTGTTTCTTCTGGTACAACTTTATATCAGTTTGCAGAATCAATGAACACCGCCCAACCATATAAAAATTTAAAATTCGTTCCACTTGTTGGTGGTGTGGGGGACGAAAGAGTTGATATTCATGCCAATCATATTGTTGCAAAATCAGCTGAAAGTTTAGGGGCTCAATATCATCTTTTACATGTACCGGTGATGGTGGACTCAAAGGAAGCAAAGGAAATTATTATTAATCAGTCATCTATTAAAAATATTTTTCAGATGGGAAGTCAAGCGGACATTGCTGTAGTAGGTATTGGTGGTACACCAAAACACTCTACAATGGTCAAGTCTTACTTAAGCCAAGGAAATCAAGTAGAGTTCGACGATTCAGATGTTGTAGGCGACATCTGCTACAACTTTATCGATAAAGATGGAAATGCATCAAAAAATTATTGGAATGAAAAAGTTGTTTCTTTGGATTTAAATAAACTCAAGAAAATTCCGTTAGTTATTGGTGTTGCAAGTGGTAAGGAAAAAATTGAGGCCATAAAAGCTGCACTTCACGGTAAGCTCGTTCATGTTCTAATTACTGATGAGATAACTGCAGAAGGTCTGGTACAGATTTAATGAAATTTTCTTTCTTAAAATCATGTGATACTAGCAATCCGCTAGTTCAAATATTTTTCAAACTTAATAGACTTAAAACCATCTAAAGGAGGGGGTTGATTTGTGGGGAGCCTTCATAGCAATATTCGCAGGGATATGGTTATTACAAATTTTTCTAACACAGGTTCAACTAAAACATTATCGAGATACGATTAAATTAATGAGTAAAAGAGCTTCTGGTTATCTGGGAGCGGGGGTAGAGAAACGTAAACTAGGGGTAGGAAAAGTAGTCATTATTGTTTGTGATGAAGATGGTGTTATAGTAGATAGTCAATTGATGAGTGGGGTAACCGTATTTGTACGATTTAAAACCTTCCATGAAATCATAGGAAATTCAATTTATCAAATAGAAAATAACAAAGAACTAGAAGATTTACGTGTACCAATATCTATGGCTATCACAAATATTAAGGCTCAAATGAACAAAATATAATATAAGGTAAGGGGGAAGTTTAATGGATTTTTTAGTTAAGTTAGCAGAAGGTTTTATAGGAATGTTCCAAGAAGGTGGGAATACCTTCATGGGGCTGTTCACCGGAATTATTCCAACCTTGATTGTGTTAATTACATTTGTAAACGCTATCATTCGTTTGGTTGGTGAAGAAAGAATTCATAGACTTGCAGAGAAGAGCACTAAGTATTTTGTTTTAAGGTACACACTGTTTCCGGTATTGGCCGTATTCTTCCTGACAAACCCAATGGCTTATACATTTGGTAAGTTTCTTCCAGAAAAGCAAAAGCCTGCATTTTACGATTCAGCAGTATCTTTCGTTCATCCAATTACTGGATTGTTCCCGCATGCAAACCCTGCAGAGCTGTTTGTCTATATGGGGATCGCGGCGGGAATTACCGAATTAGGTTTATCATTAGGACCATTAGCAATTCGGTTCTTTATCGTCGGTGTAATAGTTATCTTAATCCGTGGCATGGTAACTGAGTTTATTACTGCTCGTATGATGCAAAGACGAGATCAAGAAAAGCAAGAGCAAGGTGTGGCATAAAAATATTAAAGCCAAAGGAGGAGAATTAAATGAGTGAATACCAAGCTGTTAAAGTTTCAAAGGGTTCAAATGGCTGGGGAGGACCTTTAGTAATAAAACCTACTGACAAAAAGAAATACATCGTCTCTGTCACGGGAGGTGGAATCGATCCGGTTGCAGAAAAAATAGCAGAAATGACCGGAGGTATTGCTGTAGATGGATTTACGAGGAAAGTAGAGAATGATGAAATGGCATGTGTTGTTATCGACTGTGGTGGTACAGCAAGATGTGGAGTCTATCCCAAATTAGGTATCTTGACCATTAATTTAACAGCTACACCTCCATCAGGACCATTAATGCAATTCATCAAAGAGGATAATTTTGTTTCTGGTGTAAAATTAAAAAATATTGAATCTGATGATGGTTCTGGACTCGAAATGGATTCCTCTTCAACTACTATTAAAAAGTCTGCTCAACAGTTAAAAGAGGAAGCAAAGAAAAAAGTAGCATACACTAATACTCAGAAAAAGAAAGTGCCACTCCTTGAAAAAATAGGTCGAGCGATGGGTGGAGTTGTTAACGTATTTTATCAGGCTGGTAGGGAAACAGTTGAACAGGTAATAAAAAATATTCTTCCATTCATGGCTTTTGTTAGTACATTGATAGGTATCATTACTTATACCGGAATTGGAGACTTTATCGCTAATGTTATTTCACCTTTAGCTGGAAACATCGTTGGTTTGCTTATATTATCGGTTATTTGTGCAATACCAATTCTTTCTCCAGTACTTGGACCAGGTGCAGTAATAGCTCAAGTCGTTGGGGTGTTAATTGGGGTAGAAATTGGACGTGGAAATATACCACCTCAACTTGCTTTACCAGCTTTATTCGCAATCAACCCTCAGGTTGGGTGCGACTTTGTTCCTGTTGGTTTAACGCTTGGAGAAGCTGAACCAGATACAATTGAAGTTGGGGTCCCAGCTGTATTGATTTCTCGTCAGTTTACAGGACCAATAGCTGTTCTTATTGCATATGTATTTAGCTTTGGTCTATATTCTTAATATATAAAAAACAGCTTTTTAGGGGGACAACACCATGAATACCATTTATAGTTCAGTAATTAAAGACCTAGGTAATGATGTGGGAGAAATTTTACAAGCAGATGTGTTAATTATCTTTAATGATACGGTACCTAATGAGCTGAAAAGTGTAGCAGCTATTCATGAACAAGGTGAGTGGCATGGTGAAGTGGAAATTGGAGATGACTTAATCATTGGAGATATCGTGTATCGAGTAACGTTTGTAGGTGAAAAGGCAAACGAAACCCTACACAAGCTAGGGCATTGCACTATTAAGTTTGGTCATGAGGGACCTGATTTACCTGGTACAATTTGTGTGGGATGTAATGAAACACCACAGCTTGAGAAGGGTCAATCAATTAAGTTTGTAAGAAATTTATATTAAAAAAACAACGTTTGCTTGTAGTTACAAGCAAACGTTGTTTTTTTAACGGATAACTGGATGAACGATTATTTACATTAGATACGGTTGAATGTTGAATAAACTTAGGGAACTTTAATGAATATAGAGGTTTAATTAGAAGCAGGAACCTAAAATGTAACAATAGGCTTCAACTTTTTAAACATTTTCTCTTAATAATTCTATCGCGGTTTGTTCATCAATTATAAGTACATTAATGTAATCTCCCTTTAATGCAGCCAGTACACATTCAGCTTTATGTGAACCTGCCACTACTGTAATGACTTTCTTAATTTGCTTTATTTGTTCTAAGGAAATGCCAATGATGTTTTTATTAAATGTATTGACAGGCTCACCAACTCGATTGAAGAAGCGGAAGCCCATATCACCAACTACTCCCATTTTACGAAGTTCTTCTAAATCATCTTCTTGAAGATAGCCTAGTTCCGCTAGTGTAGAATCTTTATATGGATTACCTATCCCTATTAAGGCAATATCGACTTGTTCACCTTCATGTAGAACTTCATTAATATCCTCCATCACCATTAGACGTTCCCTAAGTTCCTCTGTTTCTACCGTCGCTGGTGCATATAGATATGAACAAGAACCCCCCATTTTCTTGGCCAGCTCATAGGCCAACTGATTTGAATGTATTTCTACTCTTTTTCTTCCCATTCCACCTTCTAATGGAATAACTTTTATCCCTTCTCGTAGTTCGAAAGGATATTCTCTAACAAGAGTAGCCAAAGTGGATCCCCAAGAAACACCGAGACTATTAACACTTTTTAGATTTTTGGATAAGTAATAGGCGCCTGCTTGTCCAACGGATTGTTGAACAATATCTGGAGTTTGTCCAGAGATAGGAACAACGACAGCATCCTCTAATCCGAACTTCCTTTCTAATTGTTGTTCTAGCTCAACTGTATGAACAGTTTCATCTTTTATAAACACTTCAATAATCCCGTTTTCTTTTGCTTTTTGTAAAGACTTAGAAATAACTGGTCTTGATACCCCAAACTTTTTTGCAATTTGTTCCTGTGTCCAACCATCATTGTAGTAGAGGTTAGCTATTTTAACTAACTGTCGTCTTTCTTCCCAATTTAACATATAAAACTTCCCTTCATTTTCAAATCATGATGTGATGTGAATTTTATAATGCTTTATTTGTTCCTTTAGATTACATTAGTAATTTAATAGGTCTCTATAGATATTAATATAATTAGTTGTTTTTGTCCATTTCACTTATATATTGTTGATAAATAAAGTGTTGTGGACGCTTGACGTAATGCTATAAATATTATATTGTATTTACAAAGGTAACGCATACGAACAAATGTAAATAGGAGGTTAAAAAATGATTAAAACTGTAAAACTACCCCCTCAAATTACGGAGGAGAAATTAGTAAATTTGTTTAAAGAAATGTGGTTAATTCGTTTTTTCGATGAAAAGGTTGATGAATTTTTTGCGAAAGGTATGATTCACGGTACAACGCACTTATGTGTTGGACAGGAAGCTTCTGCATCTGGTGCATGTGCAGTGTTAGAAGATAGAGATAAAATCACTAGTACACACCGTGGGCATGGTCATTGTATTGCTAAAGGTGCTGAAGTCAACAGGATGATGGCTGAGCTATTTGGAAGAACAACCGGTTATTGTAAAGGTAAGGGAGGTTCGATGCATATTGCGGATGTTGATAAAGGTAACCTAGGTGCTAATGGAATTGTTGGTGGTGGGATTCCACTTGCAGTTGGAGCAGGTTTAACTTCTAAAATGAAAGAAGAAGGCTATGTGGTTCTTTGTTTCTTTGGGGATGGTGCTTCGAACGAGGGTAGTTTCCATGAAGCTATTAACCTAGCATCAATTTGGGATTTACCAGTTGTGTTCATTTGCGAAAACAATCAATACGGAATGTCTGGACCAGTAAAAGAAATGGTTAATGTGGAAAATATTGCGGATCGTGCAGCTGCTTATGGAATACCAGGAAAAGTTGTAGATGGTAACGACATTATTGATGTAATGAATGAAGTTAACGAAGCTGTAGAACGTGCACGTAATGGTAAGGGTCCATCAATTATTGAAGCAAAGACATATCGCTGGAAGGGACATTCTAAGAGTGACGCTAAAAAATACCGTACAAGAGAAGAAGAAAAAGAGTGGAGAGAAAAAGATCCAATTGGACGATTACGTAAATTGTTAATAGATGAAGGGATTCTAACGGAAGAAAAAGCTGATCAATTAAAACAGGAAGCAAAGAAGGAAGTAGAAGATTCAGTTGAATTTGCAAAAAAAAGTCCAGAACCATCAATTGACACTCTTATGGAAGATATTTATGCATAAACCAGTAAGGGAGGAATAAAAAGATGAGAGAGATAACATATTTAGAAGCTGTAAGAGAAGCAATGAGTCAAGAAATGAGAGAAAATAAAGACGTATTCATACTCGGTGAAGATATAGGTGTGTATGGTGGTGCATTTGGTGTAACTCGTGGAATGATTGAAGAATTTGGAGAAGAGCGAGTACGAAATACACCAATTTCTGAATCTGCAATAGCTGGTACTGCTATTGGTGCAGCATTAACAGGCATGCGTCCAATATTAGAACTGCAATTCTCAGATTTTATAACGATTTCAATGGATCAAATCGTTAACCAAGCGGCAAAACTACGTTATATGTACGGCGGTAAAGGAAAAGTACCAATGGTCTTACGTACTCCTGCGGGTTCTGGCACAGGTGCAGCTGCTCAGCACTCTCAAAGTCTAGAAGCATGGATGACGCATATTCCAGGATTAAAAGTAGTTCAACCTTCTACAGCATATGATGCAAAGGGTCTTTTAAAAGCAGCGATGGATGATGACAATCCAGTTATTTTCTATGAGCATAAATTACTCTATAAAACAAAAGGTGATGTTCCTGAAAAGCAATATTCTATTCCATTAGGGAAAGCAGATGTTAAGCGTGAAGGTACAGATGTAACAATTGTCGCAACCGCTATCATGGTTCACAAAGCGCTAGAAGCTGCAGTCGAACTTGAAAAGGAAGGAATTAGTGTAGAAGTTGTTGACCCCCGTACTCTTGTACCATTAGACACAGAAACTATTATAGAATCTGTGAAAAAGACTAGTAGGTTAGTAGTTGTACACGAAGCGGTAAAACGTGGAGGATATGGTGGAGAAATTGCAAGTGTTATTGCGGAAAGTGACGCATTTGATTATTTAGATGCTCCTATCAAACGATTAGGTGGAAAGGCCGTTCCGATTCCTTATAACCCCAAATTAGAAAAAGCAGCAGTGCCTCAAGTGCCGGATATTATTGAAGCAGTAAAAGAAACATTAAACAAACGCATTGCTACACATGCATAGAGAAGGGGGAGAATTGGTTTGGCTAAAGAAGTATTCATGCCCAAATTGAGCAGTACGATGAAAGTTGGAACCTTACTTCAATGGTTTAAAGAAGAAGGAGACAGTGTTGAAATTGGCGACCCACTTTTTGAAATTATGACAGATAAAATCAATATCGAAGTTGAAGCTTATGAGGAGGGTGTCCTACTCAAACGTTATTTTTGGGAAGACGATGAAGTTTCGGTAAATCATGTGGTTGGTTTTATCGGAGAAGAAGGGGAAAATGTACCAGATTCTCCACCAGGTGAATCTGGAGCAGCTGATGAATCGGAGAAAGAAGCCAGCTCAACAAATGAAGTAGGAGAAGAACAAAGCCAGTCAACAGAAGCAGTCAGTGAAACAATAGAAAGAGAGTCAGGGGATAAGGTGCGTGCAACACCAGCAGCTAGAAAATTAGCTGACAAAGAAGGTATTAGTCTGTTTGATGTATCTGGCTCTGGCCCGAATGGCAGAATTCATTCAAAAGATGTGAGTGACTACTCACACTCATCGCCAAAAGCTACTCCGTTAGCGATAAAGGTTGCCAATAATAAAGGAGTCGATCTATCAACAGTGGCTGGTACTGGAGTTAATGGTAAAATATATCGCTCTGATATAGAAGAGAACGAGGTACCTCTTGAAACTGAGGTTGCCACTAGTGATCGAGTTAAACTTGATGGTATTGGAAAAGTGGTTGCAAAACGTATGGTGGAAAGTGCCTTTACTGCACCACATGTTACTATCACAAGTGAAATTGATATGACTGAAGTTATCACGATGCGTAAGCAGTTATTGGATAAAATCGAAAAGCAAGTTGGATATCGGTTATCCTATACTGAAATCATTATGAAGTCTGTAGCACACACACTTAAGAAGCACCCGATTGTTAATGCTTCGCTTCAAGGCGATGAAATTGTTAAGCATAAGGATGTTAATATTGGCCTTGCAGTAGCGGTTGGAAATGGGCTACTCGTACCAGTAGTTAAAAAAGTGGACCAAAAAGGCTTAGCAAATTTGACAGCAGAATGCAAGAAATTGGGTAGAGAGGCTAGAGATAACAAGTTAGAGCCTGCCTCCATGTCAGGTGGTACGTTTACGATTAGTAATCTAGGTATGTATGCCGTTGACACCTTTACACCAATTATTAACCAACCAGAATCCGCGATTTTAGGTGTAGGAAGAATCAATGAAAAGCCAATCGGTGTTAACGGAGAAATAGAACTTAGACCTATGATGACATTAAGTCTATCATTTGATCACCGTATTATTAACGGTGCACCAGCTGCAGCATTTTTAACTGATTTGAAATCGGTTCTTGAACAACCGTTTGAATTATTAGTCTGAGGGGTAGATAATCTTGAAAAAATATGAGGTAGTCGTAATAGGAGGCGGCCCGGGTGGTTATGTCGCTGCGATTAGAGCTGCAAAGCTAGGGAAAAAGGTAGCGTTGGTTGAAGCAGATTATCTTGGTGGTACGTGTTTAAACCGTGGGTGTATTCCTTCAAAAACATTACTTAGGCATGCTGAGGTTATTGAAAATATTGAAAAAGCAAAGGCTTGGGGGATTGAGACGGGACCAGTAACCTTCTCTTTATCAAAGATGTTAAAACGTAAGGACCAAGTAATTGAACAGTTGAGAACAGGGATTGGATTTTTGTTAAAAAAAGGAAAAATTGAAGTTTATGAAGGTTTTGGTGTAGTCCAACCTAACCATGAGATTACTGTTCAGTTGAAGGATAGAAAGGAAACCATTCAAGCAGAAAAAATTATTCTTGCAACTGGTTCCACTCCAGTCATACCAACAATTGAGGGCGTGAATGAAACTCCATACTTCACGAGTGATACCATATTTAATATAGAAAAAATTCCGGAATCTATAGTAATTATAGGTGGTGGTATAATTGGAGTTGAATTTGCTTGTATATTCTCTAGTTTAAACGTAGACGTTACAATCGTAGAGATGGCTGACCGAATCATTTTTACAGAGGATCTGGAAGCTTCTAAAGCACTTAAAAAATCATTAGAGATAAAAGGCGTAAAGTTTTTAACGAAAACAAAAGTTATGAAGCTTGGACAAACTGATGGTAATAAACAAGTTCACATTGAAAAATCAAATGGTAGTAGGGAAATAATTGATACTGAGATTATCCTATTATCTGTTGGTCGTAAGCCGAACCTTTCTGCAGCCAAAAATTTAAACTTGAAAAAAGATGGTCCATTTATAGAAATAAATAAAAAAATGCAAACGAGTGAACCATCAGTGTATGCGGTAGGAGACGTAATTGGTGGTTATCAACTAGCTCATGTTGCGAGTGCCGAAGGACTTGTAGCGGGAGCGAATGCTAGTGGTGAAAATGAAACAGTCAATTATAAAGTAATTCCTCGTTGTGTATATACAAACCCAGAGGTAGCAAGTGTTGGGTTAACGGAGGAAGAAGTGAAGGAGAAAGGTATCAAATATAAGGTAGTAAGAGTTGACCATAATAGTAATGGGAAAGCATTAACTTTTGATGAGAAAGAAGGCTTCGTTAAGATTATTGCAGGTAAAAAATATGGTGAAATTCTTGGTGTAACAATGGTTGGTCCCCATGTTACTGAGATGATTACAGAACCATCAGCATTTATTCATTTAGAAGGAACTATTGAAGAGCTTGCCAATATGATTCATCCCCATCCATCAGTATCTGAATCTCTATTTGAAGCCGCAGCAGTATGGTTGGGAAAAGGGATGCACTCTTAATTATTATTGAAAGGTTTTTGTTGAGCCCCTTCTACTTTTATGATGACTGTGTTGTACTGTATTAAATAGTGAAATCGACGATTCAATAGCTTCTTTAATGTTAGGGTGACGTAATAAACAAATATAAAAAATGGAAAATTAATATTTAAGTGGGATATTCTACATCTTTTTGTACTATAATAAATGTAAATAAATAGGCTGTGAGAGTAGGGGGAAGTTTAGTGAAACAAACATATCTAGAATCTGAGTTGTTTTGCATTCAGTGTTTGGACCATACTGTTCATAAAATAACATATGTCAATAATCAAATAACTAAGGTTGAATGTGAAGAATGTCACAACATACTCGAAATTAGAGTAGATATAATGAACGAATTATTCAAAGAATCTTATAATAGAGTTGCAACCAAACCCTCTAGAGTGACTAAAGAATATAGAGAGGATTTAAGTCATTTTCTGTTCAGTTTACCCATTCGTGTTATGACTAAACCGTACCGAGTTGCAAAAGATATTAAAGGAGCGCGAAAAATAATAAAAGATTATAAGCAGCAATAAAAAACAAAAACTAACACACATAATAAGCCTCATGATGTAATACTCCACCTCTCTCTTATCAGAAATGATTAAGTGAATTTTCCCACCTAACTTAAAACATTATTTGTTTCTTAATAAAAGACTACATCCGTTCAGGAAGTAGTCTTTTTATGCATTAGGCAACACATTAAACTACTGGGTGGAAATTTCTTGCACTTTTGAAATGGCAAAAGTTTAACACAAGTAGTGCATGTCCAAGTGGAATTGTGCGAAGTAAGGGAGCCCCCATAAATAGACGAGTTAAATCAAGTTGGCTTAGAGAATCAGACAATACTTATAGTTCTTCATAAAGCCACTAAAAAATGTGACGTCATATTAGGTCTGTTCAAAAACTAAGAGAAAATAAGTGTAATGAAGAGAAGTATATTTTTGGTTTAAGTATTGTTTAAATATGATTTAAAAGTAAGACAATTTTGAGTATAAAATTCTTAATTGAAAGCGGATACATAATTGGTGCGACAGTGGTAAAATGAAAAAGTAAGGAGGAGCTCCGAATGTATCTTGATAAGAGAAGTAAGAGTATTTTGGAAGACCTGATCAGTCATCCAAATATGTCTAGTAAAGAGATTGAGAGTAAAACTGGACTTACTAGAAGGCAAATTAAATATAGTGTAGAAAAAATAAATAATTGGCTAGAGGATAACAATTATCCTTTGATAAAGAGGCTGAAAAACGGGAAATTTATTATTCACCCAGCGTTAGCTGAATTACATGCTAATGACGAACTGCGGGTTGCAGAAAATTACATACCATCAGAAGAAGAAAGGGTTTTGTTAATTCTCTTTATACTTTTAGCTCAAAGTGATTTGTCCTTAATCCATTTTACACAAGCTCTTAAGGTTAGCAATGTAACAATATTAAGTGACATGAAACAAGCGCAACAACAGGTGAAGGGGTTTCATTTAGAAATAAACTATTCACGGGCTGAAGGATATCGATTGGTTGGTGAAGAGTGGAGTCAAAGAAACCTTTTGTATTACATTCTTCATGAGTTAAGTGTTAGGTATGGTGGACTTGCTTTGATTCAAGATTTTGCCACTCTAGATGAACAAGAACTCGATTTTATTTTTTTGCAGTTGGAAAAAATCGAGGAGTTCCTAGGAATCAAATTTACTGATGAAAAAATGCAACTGCTACCATATTGTATTGGAATTATCTTAGAACGAGTAAAGCGAGGAAACATTATCACTTTTGATTTTCAGATTCAATACAAAGAACTGTCGGATACAAGAGAATATGAAGCGACCGAACATCTTATAAAGAACGAAACGAGCTTGCCTGAGGTTGAAAGATTATATATTACGTTACAACTTTTATCTACAAATATATTCTCCGGTGAAGTACTATCTGAATATGGTTTAAAAGGTGCTTTGTTAGAAACACTTAATTTATTTGAAAAAAATGCATTTATAGAATTGAGAAATAAAGATTATTTAATGAAAAAGTTGATGTTGCATTTAAAGCCTGCTTATTATCGAATTAAATATAATCTGACTACTTTTCATGAAACAGCAGTTCGTTTAGATAAAGCATATATGGAGCTTGAACACATCGTTGGAATGTCTTTAAAGCCACTTGAAACGTATATAAATAGTAAAATCCCAACAAATGAAAGGTTATACATGACTTTATTTATTGGTGGACACTTAATTGAGACAAAACAAGTTCTTATTGAAAGAAAAAAAGCTGTTATTATTTGTCGAAACGGTGTTACCCTATCAAAATTATTAAGAGACTCATTGACCAAATTATTTCCGGAATTTTACTTCTATGAAACTATGTCTGTAAGAGAATTCAACGAGAAGAAACCAGATGATGTAGAAGTAGTTTTTTCTCCAGAACCAATAAAATCTAGTGTCAATCTCTTTATTGTTAATGGATTTCTAACTGAAAAAGATAAAATCCAATTAAGGCAAAGAGTAATGAAGTGGTTATATGGATTTAATAGTGAAACACTCGACATAGAACAATTGATAAGCATTATTGGAAAATCTGCTGATATTCATTCAAGTGAAAATTTAATATTAGGTATACAAGAATTTTTCAATCCAATAAAAAGCGAACCTTTTGAAGAAGAACCAAAGGATGAAAATCCAGATTTATATCAACTAATAAATGTAGATTCGATTCAAATGATTGATGCTGTACCGGATTGGAAAACTGGAATACGTTTCGCAGCAAAACCATTATTAGATAACCAATCAATTACAAAAGAATATGTAGATACAATGATTAATTCCCATGATTTTAATAACCCATATATGTTTTTAGGGAAATTAATGGCTATACCGCATGCGAGTCCAGAAAATGGTGTGAACAGACTTAGTATGAGTTTGCTAATTATAAAGAATGGTGTGTTATTTTCGAAAGAGTTAAACATCAACTTTATTGTTGTTATTGCACCTACAGATGCTACACAACATGTAAAAGCAATCTATCAGCTTAGTAAGTTGGCCGAAAATGATTTACTGTTACAGAAAATTTTGGATGCAAATAGTAACAGATCCATCGTGGAGACCCTTGAAGACTTACAATTAGTCAATCAGGATATAAAGAAGGAGGGCTCTTAATGATTATAGATGATGAATTAATTTTAATTAATCTTGTAGCTGAAACCAGAGATAGAGCTTTAAGTGTACTTGGTAACCGATTATTCGAGGAAGGTTATGTGACTGCGGATTTTGTTCGAAGTGTGATGGAAAGAGAAAAGGTTTACCCTACTGGATTACCAACAAGTCCATATGGATTAGCCATTCCTCATACGGATTCAGATAAAGTCATTAAGCCAAAGATTGCAATTGCTACATTAAAAGATCCAGTTAAATTTTTATCGATGAGCAACCTGGAAGAGGAAGTCGATGTGAAAATAATCTTCATGTTAGCTTTAAAAGATCCTCTTGAGCAACTTGAAGTTCTACAAAAATTGACTGGGATTTTTCAAGATAGTGATGCTGTAACAAGGATTGCCAATGTAGAAAGTTCTGAGGAATTCTATCAATTATTAGTTTCGTTGGATTCAATGTAGGTGGTTATGTTTTACCCATATAAAAAAACTAAGAGGAGGATTCGCAATGAGTGTATTACAGTGGTTTGTTGACTTAGGTGCAAGTGTTATGTTACCGATCATTATTTTCGTTTTTGCCTTGGTATTAGGTACAAAAGTAGGGAAGGCTTTTCGTGCTGGTTTAACGGTTGGTATTGGATTTATTGGAATCAATTTAGTTATTGGATTATTAGGAAATAGTTTAGGACCAGCCGCTCAAGCAATGGTAGAAAATTTTGGTGTGGAACTTAGTATCATTGACGTAGGATGGCCGGCTGCAGCCGCAATTTCCTATGGTACGGCTTTAGGAAGTTTAGCAATACCAATTGGTATTGGTTTAAACGTAGTATTGCTTGCATTTGGTCTCATGCGTACCCTTAATGTAGACATTTGGAACTATTGGCACGCTGCATTCACTGGTGCATTAGTGTATGCCCTAACTGGTAACTTTGCAATCGGTATTGCGACAATTGTGGTCCACTTAATGCTATTATTCTTGCTTGCTGATTTAATTCAAAAAGATATTGAAAAATTCTATGGGTTTAAGAATATTACGTTTCCCCATGGTACATCAGCACCATCGTATATAGTAGCTAAACCATTAAACTGGTTGTTTGATCGTATTCCAGGGTTTAACAAATTAGAGGCGAATCCCGATACAATCCAAAAACGTTTAGGTATATTAGGTGATTCAACTGTTATGGGTGTTATTATTGGTTTAATAATTGGTATTTTAGCTGGTTACGATATTAAAGGAGTATTAAACTTAGCAGTTCAAACAGGCGCAGTTTTGTTACTTCTTCCTCGTATGGTATCCTTGTTAATGGAAGGGCTTTCACCTATTTCTGAAGCCGCAGGTAACTTTGTTAAGAAACGTTTTCCAGGAAGAGATTTATATATTGGTATGGATAGTGCAATAGCGATAGGGCACCCTGCTGTATTATCAGCATCTTTATTACTTATACCAATAACATTATTCTTGGCAGTTTTTCTTCCTGGAAATAAAGTACTACCTTTTGCTGACTTAGCGACTATTCCGTTTATAATAGCCTTGATGGTACCTGTTTTTCGGGGTAATATTATTCGTACAATTATTGGTGGTTCCTTGTACATTGGTGTTGGTTTATATATTGCAACATGGGTTTCCCCGTTATTAACCAGTACGGCTGCGTCTGCAAACTTTGATATAGGCAATAATGCTAGTATTTCTGCATTAGTAGATGGTGCTGTTTGGACAACATTCATATTTGTATGGTTGCCTAAGATTTTCAGCTGGTATAGTATTGCGTTTATTGGAGTTGTCGTACTAGGATTAATGATTTATATAAATAAAATTAAAGTCAAAAAAGTAGTTGAAGAGTCTGACAAACAAAAGGCAATTTAATTTAATTTATAGGGGTGAGCAACATGAAGAAACTATTGATCATGTGTGGAACTGGAGTGGCAACTTCTACGGTTGTTACAGGGAGAGTAAAAGAATGGTTAGAAAAAGAGGGTTTAAAAGATAAGGTAACTCTTTATCAATCAAAAGTAGCTGATGAAATTAATAGAATTCAAGATTATGATATAGTAGTTTCTACTACCATTGTTCCAGACCATGTTAAAGAACACGTAATTGATGGGTTACCTTTATTAACTGGAATGGGTATCGATGAGATGTACGAAAAGATTAAGAGCAAAATTAAAAATTAATTTTGATAAGGCTATGTCGATATTTGGCATAAGCCTTTTTTTTATAAGTTTCACTCTTAATCCTAAATCTTGAAAAAGATACATTTTGGGATTAGTTTTATTTCCAACCTGAATGGAAAATCGATTTACATGGGTTAGTAAAATGTATCACTGATTAAATTATGATGTTCAATATCAGTCGGTATCCGCTTTAATATCGTAAGGTGGAGGCTGTTTAAGGGGCGTGTTGCACTAAGGGAACTTAAACATACAGGACGAAGATAACCCATGAAGCCGGAACAATTGCCGTTGCTCTTTATGTTGTTGATTGTTAATATGCAAGTGGCTTTCATATAAATCAAAGGGAAAAAACGCTAGATACATTATCGAGTCGAAAGCACTTAGATTTTGCATTAATCATGAAGGTTTGCTAAAGGGTATCAGATATATCAAACCTTAATTAACACTAAATTTTAAGGCAAGCATTTTTCAGACTTTGTCCGCAATAATTCAACGTGGTACAGGTTGAGACAGGGAAGGTGTTGGAAAAGGAAAAAGTATTGAGGTCAACTAGTAGAGTTGTTTATATGGGGTAGTGGTTGAACCAAACGAATAATTGAGGGAGAGAGTAATTTCTAGCTAGCCAGTAGCAATTCTCCTTACTTGTTGGTAGTTAAGAGACTGGGATATCTGGTGGTTCCTTACAAAGAGTCTACAAGAATAAACTAAGACTACCATTATGGTAGTCTGGTTTTTCAAAGCAGGAACAAGCGCCATGCCTGAAAGCCGTTTTAAATTCGATGATTATTTGTCAATCATTTAGTCCATCATTGAGTAAAGTGGAAGATTTAACCTTTTTGGGGCTTGATTGATTTTTGTCTAGCACCCAAGTTCCTCCAATCTTTTTACATTCAACAAGATCGTTGGCACAAAGGTTTTTGATATAGCCAGGTGATAAATCCCATAACACTGAAGCTTCTTCGACACCCATAATATCTTGTAATGGTCCCATCTCTAACCATTTCCTTTCCTTTTTAAATGGAATTCTATTGTTTTTTCAGTAGTTTTATTTACCAATACTTGAAGGTATATCATAATGAGTGGATAATAAAAAAAAAATGGCAGTTTGATCAAAAAAAGCTTTTATTGTCGCTTATTTTGTTTGGTATTCCTATAATGACGTTTCTGAATAGCGCTTCTTTGCAAGCCATCTAAGAAACTCCTTCTCCCTCATGGTCAGTGAACGATTAAGCTTCCTTTCAAATTCATCGTTCAATCGTTTGAAGTAAGTCATCTCTCGCAAGGTCAAACTAGATACCCCCATTCAGATTAGGAAAATCATTGTTCCTTTATTAGTTTTCCAATCTTTTCGTGAATCTCATTCAGAACTTTCTCTTGTTTTTCCATACGCTCCATTAGTGTATGGTTGTAAGCCTCATGTCTTTTTTTAAAATCCTGTATTTCCTTGTGTAGTTCGTTATAACTAGCGTTATGACGAGTGTACGAAAATATATTATCATATATTTCAGCTTCTGACAAATCATCACCTTGGACCCAAGACATTACCGCGGAGGCTGATCGTTTAAGTGTCATTTCGGGAAATTCCTTGATTTCTAATAACTTTTTTAGAGAAACTATGTCGTTTTCATAATACCCCCGGTGTCCTAACTCATTTTTATGAAACTTATAACCAGCATCCTCAAGCAATAAAACATATTTTCGTAAAGTTGACTCTTTAATATTTAATAAAGCCGCAGATTCGCGGCTGTTGAAAATCTTTTGTGTTTTTTCCTGATTTCTGTTCATCATAGCCCCACCCCTCGTATATTGTTTTAAAGATGAACGCTTTCTCAAAGGCAAAACATTCATTGTTGCTCCGTAATTACTATCCTAATATTTTATTTTACTATGTGCGCCATCGCATTTCAATATGCATTTAATTTTTAAATAATTCACAAAATACTTTAGGTATGAATTGAAAAGGATGCCACGGGGGTTTTACTAATTATTGTCTCCTTTACCCTCATTTATACACTCGTAAAAAAAGTTCAGCCCATAAAAATCTAACTATTTAGAGTGGATGTGGTGCCTTTTGTAAAAGTCAGTTTTTCCAGCTGAACTCTGGCTCCCAAAAGAGGTGGACAAGCTAAGGCTTGAAGCTTGATTATTTCTTTACCTCATTATATGATTGGGAGCGTATGTTCTTTTTAGATGTGAATGAAGATACTGAAACTATGAAACTATTTATTTCGTAGATAGATTAACTAGTTTATCAATTTAAATTTTTTTAAAAAATGAAAGTCAATCTAGAGAGTACGCCTCCCGTGTTAGCAAAGGGTTAAATAATTGACTACATATAAAAAACGAGTTGTTAAGATAGAAAGGACGTGCTATGAATAATGAAGGACTTGGCTGACCAAACCCTAATTGAAGCATATATAAAAGCAAAAGAATTGAGTTTAGACCCAGAATTTATCTCTATTATTGCAGATGAAATAGAGCACCGAAAATTAAATTTAATTGATATCAATGCTGATTAATAATCATGGGGCGGTTCGTGTGTTTAACTATGCGTAATTATATAAAGTGTCAGGCACAATATGGATAGATGTCCATTTTAGTACCTGACACTTTTTTTGTTCGAGTATAGAGAAGAGTAATCTTTGTTAGTTTGGGACTGCTTCTTAAATTACCTAATTAGGTTAGATTTTGTGCCAAATATTTTTTTATTGGAAAAAGAGGCGAAAGAACCGTCCCCTGATATTATCTTCTGAAATTACCTATTATTTCTACAGTTTCATTGATACTTGCAAATGCTTTGGGATCAACCTTAGTAATAAGCGATTTAACTAATGTCAGCTCATAGCGCGAAATAACTGTGTAGAGCACTTTGCGTTCTGTATTAGAATATCCACCTTGACCGTCCATTACGGTGATTCCACGTATTAAATTTTTAATCAGCTCATTTTTCAATTCTTCTCCACGGTCGGTTACAACCATTAAGCTAAGCTTAATATGACGGGTATGGATACGGTCAATAACTATTCCGAATATATAAATGGAGGCCATTGTGTACATAGCTAATTCCCATGAAAATACAAAACCAGAGATAAAGACGACAATACTATTCAAAGCAAAAATTAATCCTCCGAGCGGAATATCACGTTTCAATGTTAGCAGAAGTCCAATAATATCAGCTCCGCCAGTTGATCCATAAAACCTGATAATAAGACCGACTGCTACACCTGCAATGACTCCTCCAAATACAGATGATAACAAGGCATCCTCCGTTATTTGAGAGACAGGGACATATTGCATTGTTATGGAAGTTATGAATACTGAAAATATGCTATTCAAAATAAATTCCTTTCCTAGCTTCATCCACCCGACAATAAAAATTGGGGCATTAAGAATCACTAGCCAAATACCAGAATTTATAGGAGTGAGTAATCCAAATAACATAGCTAGACCGGTTACCCCACCAGATAAAACCTCATGAGGCAGTAGGAACAGGTTAAACGAAATACCTAAAATTATCGAGCAAACAAAGAGTATTAATAATCTATTTAAACGTTTCATTACATTTCACTCCAATTTTAGTTATTCAAAATGCTAACCTGAATTCTAATTGGTCATTATGTCGGAAGTCAATAGTGTATAGCCAGAAAAGCAGTTTTCCTTTTTTGTAAAGTTATGTGAATCGTATAATGTTTCTTGCACAATCGAAACATGACTCTATAGCTGGGACCTAATTCTAAATATTACAAAGAACTCTGGAAAGCAATTATCAACAAGGATTTTCGAAGTAAATAACTTCATTTAAATGGAATCCCGTTAGAAGCAGTCAACCAAGAAAGTTTAGTGTTATAAACTTAAAGTGAAAAGTGTGATTTGGGCTGATTAGAGTACTTGGCCTACTTCTCGTAGCAAAATGTAAAAGGCGTATGTATAGTGCCGAGTGAGGAGGGGTTATATGAAAAGATGCAAAGTTTGTAGGAAGAAACCACGAATCAGGAGACGAGTTAATAATGAAGGGATTCTTTTTTGTTCAGACGATTGCTATGAGGAATTCGAGGATTCTCCAGATGACATTGATCATCCTTATATTAATGACTACGAAGCTATTCGGTACGAGTACATTCAGTGGATGAACAACTACGTAGACGATCTCTATATGTATTGGTTGTATGGTGCACCGAAGAAAGAAAGTCTACTCGAACAGATTGATGACTTGTTAGGGGAGTTTATTGATTTTTATGCATTAGAAGGTCAGGATGGTGTATTTTCTGCTGAAATCTACAACTATCTAATCGATTTTGAACAATTGCAAAAAGAGATAAGGAATTTTGAGGTAGATGAGAAAGAATTGAAAAAGCGCCGCGAAGTCTTGTATGAAGAAAAAAGAAGACGGACAGAGAAAGAGATGTGGGGGTAGACTTGTCTTCTTTGGGTCTTGGAGCAAGCGGGCTAGATAGTACGTAGGAGACATATACTACATAATAAAAACTTTACTTAGGTGCCTTCGAGAATGAATGTATAGAAGCAAATAAGTACTCCCCAATTAAAGGGAGTGCTTTATTTTCTGTTTTCGATTTGTTTGACCTTAATTATTGTCCACCTAAAAATCCAACCAATAAAAATGTAAATAGGGAAAGAATAGATGTGTTTCCAGTTATAGATTTCATAAATACCTAACCACTCCGTCAAAGGTTCAAAAACAAAAGAAAAAATAAACGATGCGATTGTCATAACTGTTAAATATGATTTCCAAGTAGTAAAGAATTGATAAATTATCATATAAATAATTGGTAGATGCACATGATGAATTTCAATTATTGGAGGTATCACTGGTATTATTGTGTCTGGATAAGACCATAAAACTAATGTAATACCGATTATATCCAAAATAAAAGTTGTAGTTCCTATTATAAGACCAAACGAAGCGATTTCAATAATTCTTTTCTTATCGACAACGATGACCCATATGACAAAAAAGATAATTGTAATGGTTAAAAGGAACCACCAATTAAAAGAAAATAAAGTATTACTTAGCCAATGGTCCATCAGCATATCTCTAATTTGTCTGCGTTGTCTGATTATTTCATCCCAATTAGGACTTATCGAAAATAAATTTAAGGTTTTCACCAAAGACATTATGTCAAATCTCCTCAAAAAATAATCCTATATAAGTTATAATGGGCTTTTAAGTGCTTAAGTATTCTTAAACGAGTGCTTACTCAATTCAATAGAAAAATGCTCACAAACGGATGTGTTTGTGAAGAAAGTTCAAACTAAAAAAGAAAACAGCTTTAAGAGGTATCCGAAAGTTTAGGTGGATACCTTTTGCTTTTTAGAATATTATAATGCCCGACACTTTGGAATTTAAATATAATTCGTAGGGGAAAGTGGCGAAAGAACCGTCCCTATTGCTTCACCCACTTAATCCTTTTTAAAAGAATAGAAAACATTAAATAAACATTGATCAATGAAAGCCTGTAGTAATTTAGGTAATTGATAAGAATATTGACATATAACAAGCACCCCACTGTTTGATGAAATAGATTTGTCGAAAATCACATTACCATACAGAAGAGGTGCTTCCTACAAGATAGCTAATAATACCCAAAATACTCTTAGGATATAAAGCAATTAACCGTTATTCATCATCAATTTCTCCGTCGCCAATTTCATCTTCTTCTTCAATTTCTTCAATTTCTTCCCCTTCCTCAGGTGCTTCTTCATCACAACCTGCTAAAGAGAAAACTGAAAAGGTTAAGAAAAATACTAAATAGAATTTTTTCATTTATTAATAACCTCCTTTTGTATAAGTCTTCCCATTCTTATTTTGTAATATGAATTTTATTCATTTAAACAGTACATAATTCAGGAAATGGTATCCATTCCTATTGATTATGGGACGGTTTGTGTGCATTTCATCATTCGTATCAGATATTAGAAATGTCAGATGATCATTTAGTATCTAAGATTTTGGGTATTTTTAATCAAAGAAGCAAAAGAACCGTCCCTATATTTTCTTTGTAGTTGAAGCAAACTAAGCAAAAAACGAGAGGAGTTTCAGCCATGGAGTTTGAGATAAAAGCAAAAGATGGTGCGTTTGCATGCGAGGTAATTATTGACGAGGATAACGGTAGGTATATGCTCCGAAATGCGGACACAACGGGAGAATTTTTTAACGATCCTGTCCAACTAAAAGAATGGATTAAGAACAACTGGCACGCTAATCGGTTTGAAGATCCAAACAAGTACCAGCAGCTCATGAATGAACTCGAGACCTATTCTTAATAAAACCCATCAGATCTTGCCTATGGATAAGGGTTAACAATAAATATCATAACCAATTAATTTTAAGGAACACTATAATCGGAGGTGATTAGAGTGTCAAAAAGAAAAGCTAATCCGACAGAAAGTGGTTTGGGTTCATCAGAAACTAAAGGTCAAGGAACAACATCAAGAGAAACTGGGAGGGTAAAAGCTGACTCTTCCAGAAAGAAACAAAAGCGTACTTAAATAATCATAGGGACGGTTCTTGTGTTTCCTTTCAATATGTAATCAAAGTAATATATTAAAGTGTCAGGTACCTATGGACAGAAAGATGTCCATTTTAGTTCCTGACACTTTTAGTATTTAAGCGAAGGTCTTCAAATTGAAGGTTTATTTTTTGTGCTTAATAGATTTTTGATTAGATAAAGAATCGGAAGAACCGTCCCCTTGAATAGACTTTTTGGTTATTTACTTTTGCTATTTGTACCGTTATTTATAATAATAAAATCAGACCCTTGGTTCAGACACTTTTTTATCTAATTGCCTGGTCCGATTGCGTGAAGGGGCTTGATGAGTTGGGTTTGTTTAATAAAAACAAGAATGTTTTTTCTGAAATGAGTACGAAATCTTTCATTATAATGTTCCACTGTTCTATTTTTTTATGTTCGTTCCGAAGCCTGAATGTAAAAACAATTCATAAGGGGGATGAGTAAAATGTATCAAGAACTGAAGGAGGTTGACCATCGTCCTTTTCCGCTTCCAAAGAGTCCATGGCTTATGACACAAGTGTGGGATCAATTGCTATTTATGCATTGGCCTATTCCCGTTGAAGAACTTAAAAAGCATATACCACCTTCGCTTGAGCTAGACTCATTTGATGGAACTGCTTGGATTGGCCTTGTTCCATTTGCGATGAATAAAATTAGGATGCACGGGTTTCCACAGGTTCCTTATGCTAAGTCCTTTCTTGAATTAAATGTGCGGACATATGTGAAATATAACGGAAAACCAGGTGTTTATTTTTTTACATTAGATGCAAATCATAAGCTAGCGGTAGCAGGTGCACGAGCGTTATTCTCCTTACCATACGTTAATGCAGACATGAAAATGACAGCTGTAAATGGAAGAATTGATTTTAAAAGTGAACGCACACATCGAGGTTATCCAGATGCCAGCTTCCATGTTGCTTATCGCCCAACGTCCCCGGTCTTTACTGCTAGAAAAGGTAGCATAGAAGATTGGTTAACTGCCCGGTATTGTTTATGGACAACGAAAGGTAAGCATGTTTATCGAGGAGACATTCATCATGTTGCGTGGGATCTACAACAAGCAGAAGCAGAAATTAAAATTAATAAGATAGCTCCTTTTCTATCAGAGACTTATTTCGATAGTGATCCGTTGCTTTTATATGCACCATCGAATCGCGCTTTTGTGTGGAAGCTTGATCGTATTAGATAATCTTTTATATTACTTTATTGAAATAAAACGTTATTGGAAAGTAAAAAAGTGGAGCATGTTTTATTTGTTATAGCCAATAGTAACTGTTAGGTAAGTATCAACTGCATTAACATTAGTAGTTAGTATCAAATATAAAGTGAGATGGAAAGCAGCAAACAGGGTACTATCCGTATGTTTCCTTATCAAGTATATTTAAAGTGTCAGGCATTAGATATGGTCATGATGTCCATTTTAGTGGCTGACACTTTTGGTATTTAAATTATTCACGGGAAAAAGAAGCAAAAGAACCGTCCCTGAATTCAAATCCTCAACCCAGTACGGTACTGTAGCATATAGTTTGTGCTTGCTAACTCGGAGGGTTTTAATTCGTTGCCAATCGACCCATTTTCTAGTAAAATAATTCGGTCAGCCAGGGCGACGGCATCCGTTTGATCATGGGTTACGAAGATGGAAGTAGTATTTGTATGTTTTAGTATCTCCCTTAGTTCGTTCCGAATCTTTATTTGCAAATGAGCGTCCAGATTACTAAATGGCTCATCAAATAATAACAACGAAGGTGCCGGTGCTAAGGCTCTAGCTAAAGCTACACGCTGCTGTTGCCCACCGCTTAACTCATAGGGATAGCGATTTTTGTAATCTTCTAACCTGACTAATTGGAGCATTTCGTCTAATCGTTGTTGTTTCTGAATTCGTGACATTTTTCTTAGGCCGTATTTAATATTTCTTTCCACTGTCATATGAGGGAAAAGAGCATAATCTTGAAAAACGATACCAACTTCTCTTTTTTCAGGAGGTAAGAAGTGATGGTGATTAACAATTACGTTATCATTAATGGAAATGGAGCCAGAATTAGGCGTTTCTAGTCCGGCAAGTAAGCGTAAAATCGTACTTTTACCACTACCACTCTCCCCAAGAATAGAAATAATCTCTCCCTTTTTGATCTTTAAAGAGAAGTTCTGAATGATGGCTTTCGTTGACTTATTGTACTGGTACTTCAAGTTCTCAATCATTACAAACATTACTTCTCACTTCCTTTTTCAGAAATTTTATGAAAGAAATAAATACAAATACCGCTAATAAATATTATGATTAAAGATGCCGATGCAGCTTCGCTAACCATCTCGTCGTTTGCATAGCGGAAGGCCCTCGTTGCTAAAGTGAAAAAATTAAAAGGCTGCAATAGCATCGTTAATGGCAATTCTTTTAAAATATCAATAAAAACAAGGATGAATCCTCCAAATATTGCTCCCTTTACCATTGGAACGTCGACTTTAAAAAACGTACCTATAGTAGAAACACCAAGCGTCTTAGATGCTTCGGTAAAAGAATTACCAATTTTTTCGAACCCAGATTCAATACTGTTATAACCAACTGTTAAAAAGCGAATGACATATGCTGTGATTAGCATGATAATACTCGTTCGGAAAATAATTAGAGGATCCATTTGAAAGTAATTAAAAACTGATAACAAATAGTTATCAAGCGCAACAAAAATGGAAAGAACTGAAATAGCAATTACTGCTCCTGGTATCGAGTAACCGATTACAGTTACTTTTGAAATCACTTTCGCGTAAATACCTTGATAAATTCTTGTGTAGTTCGCGATAATCACGCCAACGATGACGATAATAACTGCTGAAATAGCCGCCACAAAAAAAGAATTTTTTATAAGTCCGAAAAACTCAACTGTTACGATTTTATCATAGGTCATGACCATCCATAGAAATAATTGTGCAAACGGAATTAAAAAAGCAAGGCAGAAGATTACTGCGCAATATCCGGATGCTAGCATTGCTTTTGATTTTGTTAGTTTTTTAGGAATAATTGGTCTGATTTTTGAAGTGGAATAGCTATAACGTTTTCTCCCTCTAGCGAATTTTTCAAATAGTAATAGCAAAATTACAACTACCATTAAAGTTCCTGCTAGTTTAAACGCTGAGTCCAAATCACTCATACCAGCCCACGTTTGGAAAATTGCTGTGATAAAAGTCTGAATCCCAAAGTATTTTACCACGCCATAGTCATTAATTACTTCCAAAGCGATAATACTGACTCCACCGATAATGGCTGCCCGTGAAATCGGAAGAATAATTCGAAAAAATATCTCGATTGAGTTCCCACCCAGAATACGGGCATTCTCAATAATAGATGAAGATTGATTTTCTAAAAAGCTCTTTGTGATCACATACATATATGGATAGAGGAATATGGTAAAGATGAAAATTGCGCCTCCAATATTCATAATGTCAAAGTATTTTTGTTCTACTTGTACATCAAATTGGTTGCGAAGGGTTGATTGAATAACACCGGTATAGTTTAGTATGCCATGGTAGGTGTAAGCGCCAATAAATGGTGGAATTGCTAATGGTAAAATCAACGCCCATTTAAAGAAATTTCGAAGGGGGAATTGATAAACCGTGATCAGCCAGGCTAGACTAACGCCGATCGCCGTCGTTAAGATACCTGTCATAGCCATTAATACTAACGTGTTGGATAGAATATCTAGCAGCAAATATTCTTTTATATGTAACCAATTCTCGTTTGGTTTGGCAAAAAAATGTTTACCAACAAGCATTGCTGGTAGCAAAATAACCAAAATAAACATACTGCTTAGGATAGCCCAAATATTTATTTGTTGTTTTACTTGCTGTATGAGTCTCATTGTCCAACACCTTAACCTAGTCTAATATTGTAGTGAATGATTTATGCCCAAAAACTAATGTAACCGTACCACTGGTAAGTGGTACGGCAATGTATATCATTTTATTTCCAACCAACCTCATTGAAAATTTGAATTGCTCTAGTGTTATTTGTTCCAAGGATTGTCAAATCAATGTCTTGTTCTTTGAACTCTCCCCATGAATTTAATAGCTCAGATGCCTTCGCTTCTGGATTAACAGGATATTCGTTGTTTCCTTCTGCAAAAGCTTCCTGCGCTTCAACACTGGATAAGAATTCAATAAATGCTACAGCATTGTCTACGTTCTTAGCATGTTTTGTTACAGCAACTCCACTGATGTTTACGTGAGTACCAGTCGTTTCTTGATTAGGGAAGAATACACCAACCTGCTCAGCGATTTTTACATCTTCTGGATCTTCAGAGTTTGCAAGTCTACCAACGTAATAAGTATTTGCAATTGCAACATCACCTTCACCAGCTACAACAGCTTTAATCTGGTCAGTATCGCCACCTTGTGGGTCTCTAGCCATGTTGTTCACAATGCCTTGTGCCCATTCCTTAGCTGCTTCCTCGCCGTTCAACTCAATTAATGAACCAAGTAACGATTGGTTATAAATATTTTCTGATGAGCGAATTAACACCCTATCTTTCCACTGCGGCTCTGTTAGAGCTTCATAAGTTGATAGTTCACTAGGGTCAACGCGGTCTAGTGAATACACAATGACACGGCCTCTTTTCGTTACACCAAACCACTCGTTATCAACATCACGTAATTTTTCTGGAATATTATTTAAAATTGTTTCGCTTTCAACTGCTTGTGTTAAACCTTTTTCTTTTAAACGAGCTAGGTTACCAGCATCAGCAGTGATAAACAAATCAGCTTCTGTTGCTTCAGCCTCAAGATCAAGGCGCTCCATTAATTCATCGCCATCACCTTGTACAACATTTACTTCAATACCAGTTTGTTCGGTAAATTGCTCATAAAGTGCTGTATCTGTATCATAGTGTCTACTTGTATATAAATTGACAACTCCACTTTTTTCCTCTTCAGCTTCTGTTTCATTCTCATTGGAAGAAGATGTTTCTTCCGAAGATGTTGCCTCAGGCTCCTCAGCAGCTGCATCTTCGGATGATGTATTACATCCAACCAATGCAAATAACGATATTACTAAAACAATAACCATACCAAAAAAATTTTTGTTCATTTTGTCCTCCTATGTATGCGTTTTTATTGATAATCACTTTCAATTAGAATTATAAATGATAATGATTATCAATGTCAATAACTTTTTCGATATTAGTATTTGGGATAAATCACGTGGTGCCTGTATCTTTATATAAATATAGAAGTTGAAAGAGGGAATAGGTGAACCTCTTCTATCAATTCTCTCTCTTTTGTACAACACTTAGCACAAAAGTTTAATATTTTCGTAGTGATCCGCTGCTTTTATATGCTCCATTGAATCGGGCCTTTTTGTGGAAGCTAGATTGTATTCGATAATGTTTTATATTGAAATAGAGCATTATTGGAAAATTAAAAAATGGAATATGTTATATTTGTTATAGGTCAATAGTAACTGTTGGATAAATATTAACTGCATTAATAATTGTAGTTAGTATCAGTAAGGATTTTTATAATAACGCTTCCATCGAATATAAGTGAGATGGAAAGTACAACAGTAGAAAGGAATTACTTTATGGAATTTGTTATTAATCAAGAAATGTTGAAAAATGTATCTGCTGCAGATGATAACTCATCAACGCTAGGTTCATTATTTTATCAGGAAAAAGAAGCTTTTAGTGGTGTCAATAAGATTGCGAGCAAGGTTATGCATGATATCGAGTTGGTTTTCGGATATGCACCACAAGTAACCACAGATAGAGAGAAGCTAGGGAAGACTGCTATTTTGTTTGGAACAGTCGATCACAGTCCAATGCTTGAGGAACTTAATGAGAAAAAGCTGATAGATCTATCAGAAATAACAGGAAAGAGAGAAGTATTTTTGTTTCAAGTGATTGAACATCCATTTGAGGGTGTTGAAAAAGCCTTGGTAATCGCGGGAAGTGATAAACGCGGTACAATTTATGGTCTTTTTCATCTGTCGGAGCTACTTGGTGTTTCTCCACTGGTAGACTGGGCTGATGTGAAGCCAAAACGTAAAGATTCCATATCCTTAAATGGAGACTTGAAATACATATCTAAAGAGCCATCTGTTCGCTACCGTGGCTTTTTTATCAATGATGAATGGCCTGCTTTTGGCAACTGGACGATGAAGAGATTTGGTGGTTTTAATGCAGAAATGTATGAGCATGTATTTGAACTGTTGCTAAGAATGAAAGGAAATTACATGTGGCCTGCCATGTGGTCAGCACGATTTTTTGATGAAGGACCTGGACTTGCTAATGCTGAACTTGCGGACGAGTATGGCGTAGTAATGGGTGCATCCCACCATGAGCCTGCTCTTCGTTATGGAGAGGAATATAAGTATCTGCGCGGAGAGGACTCTATTTATGGAGACGCTTGGAACTTTGTCACGAATAGAGAGGGAATCACGAAGTTCTGGGAAGACGGATTAAAGCGTGGAGGTCAATTTGAAAATGTCATAACTGTCGGTATGCGTGGTGAACAAGACACTTCCATTATGGGAAAAGGATCCACATTGGCTGACAATATTGAATACCTAAGAGATGTGATACAAACTCAAAACGAGCTGATCAAGGAAAATGTCAATCCTAACCTTTCAGAAGTGCCAAGAATGTTAGCGCTATATAAAGAGGTAGAACCATTCTTTTATGGGGATGAGGATACACCGGGGTTGATGAACTCGGAGGTGCTTGAGGATGTCATCCTGATGCTTTGTGATGATAACCACGGTAACTTACGAACATTACCTACAGAAGAAATGCGTAGCCATTCCGGTGGCTATGGCATGTATTATCATTTTGATTACCATGGTGGACCAGCATCTTATGAGTGGATCAACAGTTCTTACCTTCCTAAGGTATGGGAACAGATGACGATGGCTTACGACTTTGGTGTTAGCGATTTATGGATTGTAAATGTTGGTGATCTTGCTACGCAGGAATTCCCATTATCTTATTTCATGGACTTGGCGTATGATTTTGAAAAGTGGGGAACAAATGCGATTAATTCAACAGATATTTATACAAGACAATGGATTGACAGACAGTTTGATGGTGTATTCGATGCGGAGGATAAAGAGAAGGTATTTGAATTGCTCACAGGCTACACAAAAATAGCACATAACCGTAGACCTGAGGCAATGAATGAAGCTATTTATCATCCGGTAAATTACAAGGAAACAGACCATACACTGGAGCAAATCGATTACCTTTTAACTATTGCTGAAGAAATATATAAGAAGGTGGATAATGGTGACTTTTCCACTTATTTTACACTCGTGTACTATCCTGCAGTAGGAAATCTGAACTTGCAGAAGATGTGGTTGCTTACCACAAAAAATCATTATGATGCTAAGCTTCGTAAAATGGAAGCAAACAAACTGACAGATCAGATTAGAGCTTGCTTCAAAAGGGATAAAAAGCTAGTCGAACAGTATCATACAATTGATGAAGGTAAATGGTATGGAATGGGACTTTCTGAGCACATCGGTTTTACCAACTGGAATGAAGAAGAAGCCAAGAACCCAGTGCTAATGAATGTATTACCTGCTAATAAGCCTAGAATGGTAGTCACGGTGGACGGAACAGAACAGTACAACGAAGGTCCTGAATGGCATAATAATACAGTATATTTAAATGATTTCTTACAGCCGGATATTGAAGAAGCAACATTTACCATATCTAGTATGAGTGACAAACATGCAGATTATGAGATTACTTCTGAAAATCAGTGGTTGACATGTTCTAAGACGAGCGGCAGCTTAGATGGTGTAGAAAAAACAACCGAAACAATCAATGTAAAGATTGACCGTAGTGCGATGAATGATGAGACAGAAGGAAAAATTGAAGTGAAAATGTCGATTGGTACCTGTATCATTGTTGTAAATGCTACACCAAAAACTGAATTCAGTGAATTCCCTGAAATGACCTTTGTCGATACAAATGGATATATATCGATAGAAGCAGAGCATTATTCCGTAAATAAGGAAGCAACGAATCAACAGGGTGATGTTAACAGGTTTGAAGTCCTTCAGGAATATGGCAAGACATTATCTGCAGTAAAGGCTTTTCCAACAACGGAATATTTTACGGTAGAGCAGGACGCGCCATATCTGGAGTATTCTTTCGTAGTACAGGAAGCAGGCTCTTATGAGTTGGAATTATATATGCAGCCTTCCAATCCGGTCACTAAAGACAATTTGTTATTCTGTGGGATACAAGCAAATGAGGATGACATTAACATTGTTAACGTCAAGCCTGAAGGATATCGTGTTAATGGTGATGAATGGGCAGAAGGCGTCCTTGATAATATCCATAGGCATTCCAATAGAATTAATTGTAAGGCAGGATTAAATACACTAAGGATTTATGCAGTGAGTCCTGGGTTCGTGTTAGAAAAACTAGTAATCTACCCAGAAGGAAAGCAACCTGCAAAAAGCTATCTGGGACCGACAGAATCTTATTATGTAGGGAAATAGTAAGGTAACACCAGAACGAAAACCGTAAAAACAGTATTTTTTTACGTAAGGGGTCAGACTTCTACGTGGGCATTTGTCCATATGGTGAGTCTGACCTTTTATCTAACATCATGGTACTGACATTTTTCAAAAGAGAAGATGAAGCTTTGGAGGAGGATCATAATGCCGTACAAATTAGGGAAGCAAACATTCTTGGAGCATTAAAGGGATCTGCACCACAAGATTTCATCTTAAAATGCTTGGATTGTGGAGATCGATTTACGTTTACAGTCGGTGAACAACAATTTTTATAAGCAAAAAAAGGATTTGATTTTCCAAAACGATGTGAAGAATGTCGGGTAAGACGAAGGTTTGGTGAGTTATTTGATTATAGGGGTAAGGAGTGAAACGTGTGAAAAGTATAGATACTATTTTAGAGGAGTTTCTCTAAGAACAAGAAAATAGATTAATGCCAAGAACATATAGGGATTATGATAAAGTCATTGTTCTTTTCAAGGATTATTTAAATCATTATGGATATCAGTATTTGGACAGTGATGTCGAAGAAAAATTTGATGAACAGTTTGAAGAAGACGAGAATTGTTTTACTAAATTATTTGGGCAAGACAAATTAACGCCAACTGCTGCAGGAGAATTTTTAGACTACTTTGTCATTCATAAAGTTATTGTTGATGCAGAATTTATGAAAAAGTGTGTCTAAACAATCAAAATTAATGGTTTGGTATTTCGACGTACTAATTATACCATTTAGGTTTTTTTTATGGAGAAAATTTGTTTTCTAAAAATCGTAAATTTTAATGGACTTTTTCACTGGTCCCGGACGGTTCGTCTGTTTCCGAACGTATATTAAGAAATATATTAAGTAAGGGTTAGGCTCTTCAAGTGGACATTTGATCATATGGGAATCTCCTCGGCTGACACCTTTTTGCAGGTGTGGAGGATCACGTTGTAACATTTCCCGAAGGTATGAATAATAAAAGAAATGTAGAAAAGAGGAGGCTTTAACTAAGTGGTTTTATTTACTGAGGATTTTCTCTAGGGAGTTCTGTTCATCTCGAGTTGTAATAAATCTAGTGTAAATCCTGCTTTTAATAATAAATCTAATCCGAGTAATCCATTAATGTCATCATAACCAAAGTCATTGAAATCCACTTCTACACCTTCAAACAAACAATCGTCAATTTGAATTTGATCAACTTGTTTTCTAAAGGCATGCTCTTTTCCACCTACTCCAAAGTAAGTCACGATTGTATCATGTAAATCAACTTGGATCCCAATATCTTCAACAATATTTTGAGAAATTAATGTTCTAGCAGCACCTGTATCCACAACCATATTCTCAATTATTTTACTTTTTCCGTTAAAAGATAAAGCAATATTGACTAAAAGCAACCCATATTCATATTTTATTTTCATGGTAAGTCAAATCTCCGTAATCCTACATCTTGTCGTACTTCCAAAACAATATTTTCATTAACTGTATGATAAACCAACTCATCACCCTTTGACCTTAACAGTTCCTTTGTTGCTATTTCATCTGCTACTGGTTTAATAACTGCAACATCTTCTATAAATTCTTGATCATTTGCTAAATGAGAAGTTAACGCTTTTAATTTTACAAATTGGTTGGGGTATAATCTTCTAACTTCTGACCATTTCATGTTTATCGCATCCCTTCTTTACTACACTTATTATATCATTTTCCTCATATAATCATCTAACTATTGTTTCTTTCAGAATGAACAAGTTTAGAGTAAAGGAGTTATTATTTTTAATAATGATCAGCTGATATACTTTGTCTCATCACCTTTACTATGTCTTTACCTTTTTAGTTTGGTTGAAACAACATTTTAATGGGTTAGACACTCCACATTTACATTTATCCGCGTGTGACATGAACTTCGATTAATTAATCGGAAAAGCTAAGATAAGTTGAACAAATTAGAAAAACTGTTGGAATTAAGGGGTAAATTACATTAAGCTAATATATTTTTGAAATTTTTTCCAAATAATTTGGTAAAATATGATTAAAGATAGAACTGGTAAATAGTACTCCAAATTAGTGAGAAAGAAGGTGTACAATCATAGATCGTTATGTTGACATATTACAAGATTATAATGGAAAAAGGGAGGAAATATTATGAGTTTATACAAAGATAAGTGGTGGTACTCAACTAGTCTTATTCTAATCCTATCACTGTTTAGTTTTCTTATTTTACCTGCTATCCTAGCAATTGCACTGTACATCATCCAATTTGTAAAAAGAAGAAAGGCATATACATTTTTGAAGGAAGACGAACTAGTTAATACACCGATAAAAGAAAAGAAAGCAATTCTTGTAGAGCTAGATAGCAGCATTGAACAAAAAAATAATGAAGTTGAAGAGAGAAATAATGTACTAAACAATAAAGAGAATCTAGTGCAAAAAATAATAAAAGAGACAGTGGATTCGGTTAGAAAAGAGAATAACAAACTTATTGAAGATGCAGAGTTACAAGCAACAAAAATAGTACAAGAAGCGAACGAGAGTTTACATGCGGTAGTTGAAAAGACCACAGAGTATCAGAATAATATAAATGGGTTGACAGAAGAGTATGAGAAATTAGTTAAAGAAGTAAATAGATATCAAAATCAAGCTAGGAAATTTAAATCAGAGGTAATGGGCTTAAAAAACTTTGATCAACGATTTCCGCATACTATAAACTTTGATAGTGTCGAAAGTTCAATAAAAGAATTAGAAGAGCAGTTAGATGCAGATTCTCTTCTAGGAACCGTAATTAAGCTTTATTTGCATTCTGATAATTCAAAGGAGTTACGCAAACTTTCTAATGCAACTAATAAAGAGATTAAGAATGTACTTGAAAAGTATGAAGGTAGGTACACTACAAAAGCAAATAAGACCATCTATAATTTAATGATCATAGGCTTGCAATCAGAAATGCAGCTTTTATTATTCCAACTGAGATACAATAAATTAGATGAATCTATCCAATTAGTTAAGGATATTTTTACTAAGTATTTGGCAATCTGCGGAAGTGGAAATCAATCGATACTCTCAACTATAACTAAATTTTTATCAGAGATTGAGCCACTTTATGTGGAGCTAATAAATATTGAATATAAATATTACGTATATAGAGAACGAGAGAAAGAAGAACAAAGATTAATTAAAGAACAAATGAAACAGGAAGTAATGGAAAGAAAGAAATTGGATGAAGAACGTAAAAAACTTGAAAAAGAAGAGCAAAAATTTGAAATTGAAATGACTAGAAATAAAGAATTATTAGAAACAGAAACTGATCAGGAAAAGATTAAGCAATTGATGGACAGATTAATTGAGTTGGAAGTCCAAATGAACAATATAAATGAAAAGAAAGAAGAAATTGCCAGTCTATCACTAGGTAAGGCAGGATACGTTTACGTAATCTCAAACCTAGGGTCCTTTGGTGATGAATTGTTTAAAATAGGGATGACAAGAAGAATGGTGCCTCAGGACAGGATTGATGAATTAGGGGACGCTTCGGTTCCATTTAAATTTGATGTCCATGCCATGATTTTTAGTGATGATGCAGTTGGTTTAGAGCAGAAGCTTCATTCTATTTTGAATGAACAGAGGGTAAATAAAGTTAATTATCGTAAAGAATTTTTCAAGACGGATATTGATAGCCTAAGAGAAATTGTTGAAGACATAGATCCTACTGTTGAATTTGTAACAACAATGTTAGCAGAAGAGTATAATCAAACATTGTCTCTTGAGAATTCCGTTGTGGCTTGATTTATTTATACAATAACTTGACTTTAACAAGTCTCTCCGAACTAAATTGCTTTAAAGGAAGGACGACAACCGTCTTCATATGGTTTTTAAAAAAGAGCCAGTCACTTTTGTTCAACGTCAAAAGTGACTGGCATTTCTTTTATAGAGTTAGTCAATAGATGGATTATATAGTGAAAAGGTTGTAATAAGGCGCAAAAGAACTGTCCCTGTGTAATTGGCCCCTCTAGTCACAAAAAAGGCTTATGTATAGTTTGCAGTGAGGAGGGAATAGGGTAAAACTATTTTGATAAGAATCAGGGACGGTTAGTATGTTTCCATTCGTGCGTAATCAAAGAAATAACTTGAAGTGTAAGGAGGTAGATATGGACAGTTATCCATTTTAGTGACTGACACTTTTTGTATTCAAAATCTAATTCAACAGAAAAAGAAGCAAAAGAACCGTCCCTATGTTAAAATAGGAACTAACGTTCGATTATGAAGTGTGTAAAGGAGAGGTGTTCATGAATGACTTCACTCAATTTGACAATCGGATCATTGCGCAAAAAGTAACGCCGGAGCGAAAGGCTCAATATAAAAAGTTTCCAGATAGACTATTAACTAGCTTACAAGATTATCTTAAGGAAAATAAAATTAAGCAGCTTTATAGTCATCAAGCAGAGATGTTCGACCAAGCATTGGATGGGAAAAACGTTGTCATTACGACGTCAACAGCGAGTGGTAAAACACTAAGTTTTTTATTGCCAGTTGTACAAGAAATACTGAAAAATCCAATGACACGAGCAATTTTTGTCTATCCCACAAAAGCATTAGCCAATGACCAATACCGCAATATCCAGCCCCTGTTAGATTACTTTGGAAAAAATAAGATACAAGCTGGAGTCTATGATGGCGATACCCCTGTTAATGAACGAAGTAGGATCAGAAATAGCGCTAATATTATTTTAACGAATCCTGAAATGATCAATACTGCATTCCTACCTAATCATAATAACTATGGGTTTAACTTTATCTTTTCCAACTTGAAATACGTGGTCATTGATGAACTGCACACCTACAGAGGGACGTTTGGCTCGCATTTGTCCCATTTAATGAAACGATTAAATCGGATAGGAAACTATTATCATTCATCGCCGCAATTTTTATGTAGCTCAGCAACGATAGCTAATCCAGTGGAATTAGCAGAGAAGATCGCTGGTAAACCTTTTACACTGATTGATAAGGACGGCTCGCCGGCCCCAGAAAAGAATTATTACATATGGCAGCCACCTATGATAAAAGGTACCGATTATCCGGTAAGTCCAGCTCAGGAAGCTACCGAATTTTTACCAGAGCTGGTGATGCAAGATAACAGCTTTATTGCCTTTTGTAAATCGCGAAAAACAGTCGAAGTGGTGCTAAAAGAAGCTCGGGATAAATTAAAGTACGACGGCACAAAAGTACAGGATTATTCCCAGTTGATTTCTGGCTATCGAGGAGGTTATAAGCCGAAAGAGCGTAAAGAAATAGAGACTAAGATGGTGAACGGTAATTTAAAAGGGCTTGTCTCCACCAATGCACTTGAGCTTGGGATTGATATCGGAAGTGTGGAATCGACGGTTTTAGTAGGATTTCCAGGGACAAGGGCTTCGTTTTGGCAACAATCTGGACGGGCAGGCCGTAGTGGCGTCGGTTCATCTACCTATCTACTATTAGATAATCTACCTTTTGATCAATACATTGGCATTAATCCGGAGTGGCTCTTTTCCAATGGCAGTGAAAATGCCGTTGTTGATACGAATAACTTATTTATTCAACTAGCCCATGTTCGCGCGGCTGCACCTGAAATTCCTTTATCGTTAGATGATATTGCTATTTTTCCGCAACTTGGAGAAATCGTTCCTGTCTTGATTAAAGCAGGGGAGCTCAGAAGTGAAAATGGCAAGTTCACTTGGATTGGACCTTCTTTTCCAGCCGGGGACTTTAGCTTAAGAAATATGGATAAAGAAAGATATAAGCTCGTGAATAAAACCGATGCAACGGTGCTTACGGAAATGGACGAATTACAAGCGTTTAAAGAAATCCATCAAGGTGCGATTTATTTACATGATGGGCTGCTTTATCAAATTGAGAACTTAGATGTAGAAAATAGAGTAGCTTACGGCCTACCGATGGATGCCAATTACTATACGGCCTCACATAGTGGCACATCAGTGATCAAAATAAAGGATTTCAAAGAGGATGACATTGGCAGAACAAAGCAACATTTTGGCGATGTCAATGTGACGGAATCGATAACTGGTTATAAAAGAATCCAATTTCATAACCATCAAAATTTAGGCTTTGAAGAACTTGCCAAGCATTTATCCAAATCATTTGAAACAGAAGGTGTTCGGTTACTAATCCCTAAAAATGTTGATATTCTTTTCAGGAAACTAGTACCTAATCAGGGAACAGACTTACCAAATCAGTTCTGGGAGACTTATTTTGGTGGCATGAGTTATGCGCTACTCAATGCGACATTGATGTTAACGATGGCGACCAAGGAAGATGTCGGTACATCCATGTTGGAGGAATCAACCAATGAGGAGAGAACAACTTCCATCTGCATTTATGATCGATATATCGGTGGACTCGGCTATGCGGAGAAGGCTTTTGACCATTTTACAGAAATTATTGATAATGCGATAAAAATGGTAAGCGGATGTAAATGCAACGAAGGGTGTCCGGCTTGTATCGGTGACTACAATCTCGATAAGACAATCGTGCTGTGGGGACTAGAAAGTATATTTAAACAATTGGTACCACCAAAGGGTATGAAAGTACCAGTCGCTGCCCCGCAAGTAGTGATAGAAAAGAAATTTGAATTCTCAAAATTACAAGCAGAGTGGACCAATTTCACTAGATTCATGAAAGCAACAGGAGAATATTTATCTAATTTTCTAGCGAGTGTACCAGCTGTCAGAATGGAAGGCTCGACATTAATTCTTATTCTAGATAATCCTTTTTATAAAGAGTGGATCAATGAGAGTGACAATAAAGGCAAGCTGAAAAATATGATTAACCATTACGTCAACACACCGAAGGATTTTGCTATCGATTTCGAAACGGCACCAAAGGGAAATGTGGCAACTAGAGATAAAATTTCTAGACGATATTCAGATTTAACTGAAAGATAGGTGGGTCCTATGATTAAAACGGATGATATGCTCAACAAACTAAATACCTATCAAAAAGATGCTGTTTTAGATAATAGTCCTGCACTACTTTTAAATGCTCATGTCGGAAGTGGAAAAACAACCGTTCTGATAGCCAAAGTGATGTATCTTCATTTAGTCAAAGAGATTGATTTAAAAGATATGGTTGTTCTAACTTTTACTAATAAAGCGGCCGAGGAAATCAAGGATCGCATTAAAGTAGAAAATCCGGAGATAAAAGAGAAAGACATGCCTTATTTTGGTACGTTTCATAGTGTTGCGGCTAAATTGTTGTCTCAATCCCTACCAATTCAAGATATTGGTTATACCAAAGATTTTACCATTATGGACCAAGATGAGTTAATCGAATTGGCGAATCGATTAATAATTGAGCATCGTTTTACGATTAAATTTAAAAATAAACTCACAAACCGGATCGAAGCAATCAAGAACGGAAATAAGTTGTATGGAAACATGAAAAGAGAAGATGATATCGGATCATTATGGGAGTGCATGGTAGAAGAGAAACAAAAGCAAAACAAAATGGATTTTGATGATTTAATCGTCCATGCGATGACACTATTGAAAACAGGGACATTTACGCCGAAGTGGGTCATTATTGATGAATTTCAGGATTGTGATTCAGCCCAGCTAGCATTCATGAAAGCCATGTGTGGAACCGGCACGAAATTGTTCGTCGTCGGCGACCCTAATCAAATCATTTACTCCTGGAGGGGTAGCGAGAAAAACATAGTTAAGACATTCAAGCAAACGTATGATGCCAAGGAAATGTCCCTACCAATTAACTATCGATCAAGTTCCACTATCCTTGATGCAGCCAAGCAGTTTTTAGCAGATAGCTCTGAGCTAGAAGGTGTACGAGAGGAAGGGAACAAAATTGTCGTTAAAAATCATTATAATCCGTTTAATGAGGCCCAATATTTGTGTGATCAAATCAAAAAGCTGACAAGTGAGGGTACTGTCAGCTATAAAGATATTGCTATCTTTTATCGCACCCAAAGACAGTCAAAGACGATTGAAGATGCACTCACTAAAGAAAACATTCCTGTTGAGGTTTCCATTAAAAAGTCATTAAAGGACATTCCTGTTCTCAGGTGGTTTGTTAGTTTACTGAAGGCATCGATCAATAGCAATGATAAGAACAATATCATCACAGCTTTAAATGATAAGGGGTTCGGGGAAGGACTTTCTTTTGCAAAAATAAGAGGATTGTTTAATAACAAGGCGGAGGATTCATCTGTCTTATTGGCTAAAATATTTGGCTTTAACACATGGTTTAAGGATGCGGAGGTAGGAAATAGTTTAGAAATCTATGATTACTTTGAACTGGACAATTACTTATCGCCAACATCATCCACTTATCTAGAAAATAAAACATTTATTCTGGATTTCTTCGATAGTATGGCGCATTTTATTGAAGAAAAAAATTTATCTCTAACTGAAGGAATGCGAGACTACCTCAATTCATCAGCATTGTATGGCATACAGATAGTGAAAGATTCAATAGATGAAGAAAATGATAGTGTCAAACTGATGACCTTACATGCCTGTAAGGGATTGGAATTCAACCGTGTCTATATCGTTGGCGCAAATGATGGATTAATTCCACTTCGTACTGCATCATCGGAGGTGCAGGAAGAAGAAAAACGATTATTTTTTGTAGGAATCACGAGAGCTAAAGATGATTTGGAAATCTCCTATTATACCAATCCTGGCGATTATCGCGTGTTGGAAGGACCAAGTAATTTTGTTTATATGCTACCAAGTCACTTGGTTGCTAAGGAAGAGAATGAGGCGCAAAAAGTGGACCTACAATCGATTCGAAAAGAGATCCTGGCAAATCAATCCAAAAATACTCAAAGTCTAGATGCCGAGCCGATAAAGGAAGTTGATCCAGAAGAGCAAGCTAAAGACGGAAAACGTGTGAAGCACGAAAAGTATGGTGAGGGAATTGTTGAGTCGGAAGATGAAGATTCTATCACAGTTATATTTGATGCTTATGGGAGTAAGACGTTTTCTAAGCTTTTTACTAGTTTGGAGTATTTAGGGTGAGTGGGGACGGTTCTTTTGCTTCGGAAGCAAAAGAACCGTCCCTATGTTTTGTTTGACATGCAACTTTATGGTTGCATATACTCGATATATGAATTCGAACAAAGACGCTATATTCAAAGCACTTAGTGATTCGACTCGACGGCTTATGTTAGATGAGCTATCCGAACGCAATGAACTAACGTTGTATGAACTTACAGCACGTCTCATTATGAAGCACGACTTAGCCATTTCACGACAAGCGATAGCAAAACATCTTTCTGCATTGGAAGATGCTGGACTTGTAAAATCGAAAAGAAGGGGGAAATATCGAGTACTTATATTCAACAACGAACCACTTAAAGATCTGCTGAATGGATGGATAGAGTGATTTTATTTAAACTCTTAACGTTTTTTGGTACCTGCACCAAGCTAGAAACATTAGAGCGTCAACCAAATATCAAAGGAGGAAAAAACATTTTGAAGATTATAGTAACCAGTATATTTGTAGAAAATCAAGACAAGGCACTAGAATTTTATTCAGAGACGTTGGGATTTGTTAAAAAACATGATGTTCCTACTGGAGAACATCGATGGATAACGCTTGTTTCTCCCGGTGAACAAGACGGAACTGAGCTTTTACTCGAACCTAATGAACACCCAGCCGCCAAAGAGTATCAAGAGAAGTTATTTGAAGATGGCATCCCAGTAACAATGTTTGGCGTTGCAGATATTCGTAAAGAGCACAAACGATTAATGGAAAAGGGCGTACAGTTTACTATGGAGCCGACTGATATGGGCGATTTAACAATAGCTGTCTTCGACGATACTTGTGGCAACCTTATTCAGATAATACAGCAGTAATTTGATCACGAAGTAACCTAATTATTAACGAACGAATATAGTGGATAATTTTAAATTGGTGAAATAAATTAGGTGGTGCAAAATTGGACAGTAAAATGGAATCGGAATTTGAAAAATCAAAATCAGGCGATAAAGATGAGCGTTATGAAGCATATCAAAATATTTTAAATGTAACTAATCAAAAAGTTGATTGGGCGTATGAAATATGGGACCAACTGTTAGAGGACTTATCACATAAAGATAACCATCAACGCTCTCGTGCAGCACAATATTTAGCTAATCTAGCTAAAAGTGATCCAGAGATGAGAATTATCAAAGATTTCCCTAAGTTATGGGAGGTAACATATGATGAAAAGTTCGTGACAGCTAGACATAGCCTCCAATCTATATGGAAGGTTGGAATTTCTGGTACACCTCAAAAAGAAATGGTTATGGAATATATGGTTGAACGTTTTAAAAATGGAACAGATAAGAAAAATTTCACTTTAATTCGTAATGACATCCTTCATAACATGAAAAATTTATATAACTATTTTAATGATGAGACAATCAAACAAACTGCTTTAGATTTGATTGATACTGTAGACGACAAAAAGTACAGAAAAAAGTATATGGATATATGGAAATAAATCATGGGGACGGTTCGTGTGCTTCCACTCTATGACACTATTAGTTTGCTAGAAATAGATGTCTTGGGAGCAAAAGAACCGTCCCTCTGTTCATTTAAGGTGAAAACAATCGGTTATCTTTATATAACATTTGGGGGAATTGCAAAATGAGTATGTTAACAAAATTGTCTTTTCGTGATTTATTAGTAGAAGAATGTGATCGAATTTCAGAAATCGATCCAAGTCAGTATATTGAGAAAGTTTGGAGATACTTGGATAGAGAGTATCAGTTGATTTCAATTGATTATATGGAAGAAGATTGGCCAGATGGCTACGAAAAATACCGTGATGGACTGAAAGAAACAATTTTAGCGGGTGGTGTAGCAATTGGGGCATTCGATAAAGAGGAAAGATTAGTTGGCTTTGTAACATTAAATAGTTCTCTTTTCGGTGAATCCGCGAAGTACGTCCTGCTTGATTCAATGTTCGTTTCAAATCAATTTCGTAACTATGGAATAGGAAAACACCTTTTTCAAAAATGTACTGAAAAGGCAAAGGAATGGGGAGCCGAAAAACTTTATTTGTGTGCAGCATCGTCACAAGAAACAATTGCATTTTATCGATCTCTTGGGTGCGTTGATGCAAAAGAAGTGAATAAGAAGCTTTATGAAAGTGACCCACGCGACATCCAGTTGGAATATGAACTAATTTAGTGGGACAGGGTGCCTGTGCCTCGGTTTTTCTAACTAACGGAGAAGAACTGTAAAAAATATGGATGGTTCATATGCTTCCATTCTATGATGCATTAGTTGATAGGAATAGGTGTTTGGAAGCAAAAGAACCGTCCCTTTGGATACTTGTCCATTTAAGGATCTGACCCTATTACATAGGTCTGGTATTTATAAGCTTAATTCCTTAACTGTGAGGGCTTGGGACAGCTTATTGGTTTTACAATCTACGAATTCATCTTCCTTAACTAAATCAATTTTAATTGCAGCTTCTAGTTTTTCTGTATCTGGTCGTTTTACTTGTAAGATAAGGTCTTCTAAATTTAATTCTTCCAATTTTTGTACTGTCTTCTCTTCATCGTAATTGACAGAAGAGCGAATTGTTCTTATTGCTTTATATTTTCCTCGTTTCACTTCACCTTTTTGTTCTTTGCCAAAGCTTTCATCTAAATAGGTATGAATTTGTTTTTTGATCTGATTCATTTCTGCTTCTAATACTTTTTTTTGATTATTTAAATCATAGTATTTTTTTAATACTTCCTCCGATATTTCAACGGACTCTTCCACTTCTAGTTCATTAGTCATCATCATTCCCCCAGCTTATTATGATTAGTTAATTTATATGAAACTGGAGGTTATTTATGCTGTCTTTACATTTATAAAGTTATTTAGTTTTGTTGATTGGTTACAGACTGGCATAATGTTTTGTTTCATTAACCATAATAACCTACACTGAGATTGTTGGATAATAGGTATCTATTATCATTATCAATTTTCAGCAGATATCCTTAATAGACATGATAATAATGACGTTGTTTACTCTGGTATATTTGAATAAGGAGGTGCTCAAATGATCAAATTAACGAACCGTCAGGCACGGCAATTTTTGTTGTTGAAACACGGACTGCTGGGCGAATACAAATTTGCAAAAAAACAGGGTGTATTAGATTTCGTTCGGCAAGCTGGCTGTATTCAATTTGATCCTATCGATGTTTGCGGAAAAAACGCTGAACTGGTGCTACAGTCGCGAATCAAGGGATTTACCAAGGAAATGCTCGACGAGTTGTTGTACACAGATAGAAAATTGGTCGATTATCCCGATAAGAACCTGGCGATTATCTCTGTCGAGGACTGGCCGTATTTTGAGAGATACAGGCAGGTCGCCCGACAACATGCCGAACACTATCCTCAAATGCAAGCTTTGACAGAGCAAGTACGGACTCATATCGAAAATCAAGGTGCTCTAAGTTCGAAGGATATAAAATTAGATGAGGATTTCTCTTGGCAATCAGCCATTCACTGGAGTGGTGGAAATAATTCATCCCGTTCGGTATTGGAACAAATGTACTCGACAGGCGATTTGATTATCCATCACAAAAAAGGCACGCGCAAATACTACGATATCTCGGAGGAATACATAGAGCCAAATTTGCTGAATGCACCGGAGCCGTTACCCAATCAGCTTGAACATCACAAGTGGCGAGTACTGCGCCGAATCGGTGCGGTTGGCCTTTTATGGAATCGCGCATCCGATGCCTGGCTGAACATATGGGGGCTGAAAGCGGAGCAGCGCAAAGAAGTTTTCCGCCAGCTATTGGACGAAGCTCGAATTATTGCTGTCTCCGTGGAGCAGATGAAGGATACGCTGTATTTCTGTGCGGAGGACTTACCAATTATCGAAGCAGTCTTAAAAAATCCGACTCCGAAATTTCGCTGCGAGCTGATCGCCCCGCTGGATAATTTAATATGGGACAGAAAGCTTATCAACGAACTATTTGGCTTTGATTACACCTGGGAAATTTACACGCCTGCAATCAAACGGAAATTCGGCCATTATGTGCTGCCTCTATTATACGGAGAGAGCTTCATCGGACGTGTCGAGGTAATCGTGGAGAGAAAAAACAAGAGGCTTGTCGTTAAAAACATCTGGTATGAGAATGGTGTAAAGCAAACAAAACAATTGCGAACAGCCTTAGACAATTGTTTCAAAAGGTTTGCGATATTCAATGGGTGCGATGCAATAGCTGCTGATTGAGATTCTTTTGGGAGGGGGATCAATGGAAAAGACTGTTAAAAATCATGATTACGGTAACACTGTGAAAGCTTCAATTGAAGAGGAGCAAACAGACTTCTCCCCTTTTCTATACCACTAACAAGAAAAATCCGTTTTTTACCAATTTTAACGAAAGTATTTCCACAACGACAAAATTCTTATATCATAGACTATGAGGTGAGAATTTTGTCGAGAATTGATACACATACACAGACTAACCGAAAAAAAGCTCCTTATATCGTTGCATTTTTGTCATTATTATTTATTGGTTCCTCTATAACGTTTTGGCTTATCTATCCATTTCCTTCAGATGAGGAAGTAACATTTTTTGAAGGGGGAGATTGGCCTCTTATTTTTGACAACACTGTTTTATATGATCAGATTCAACAAATCGATGGTGAAACGTATCTTTCTTTTTCTTTTTTAAAAGAAAATATAGATCAATATATTACCTATGATGAGAAAGCATCATCCGTTATTGTTACAAGTTCAAATGAGGTCTATCAGATGCCAACAGACCACCTTAATTATTATTTGAATAACAAGGAATTTCAACTTTCCTTTCCTGCGATTAAACATACGAATGGTGATATATTTGTTTCAACATCATGGCTTACAGATATTTATCCGATAGAGTTTAAGTTTGTGAGTGAAACAAATACTACTTTTATTTATAAACACAATCAAAGCTACCAAACAGGTGTCGTTATTGAAGAAAATGATAATGTAGATCAACTGCGGATGAGAACGGAACCCACATTGACCGCTCCATACGTGCAGGAGTTAACTTCAGGAATCCAAGTGACGATTGAAGAAGACAATGGTACGTGGTATAAAATACGCGCCTCTAATGGAATTAGCGGTTATTTAGAAAAGGACACGATTAAGTTGAGTGGCATAAATACAATCACCACAAAATCGAAGCCAGATGACCGCTCGTTTTACCCTAGTAATCTATCGTGGCCAATTCATGTCACTTGGGATGCGATTTACCAGGCAGAAGCCACACCTAAAACGGTACCAAAACTTGAAGGAGTTCAAGTACTTTCCCCAACATGGTTTCACCTTAACGAAGAAAATGGTGAGCTACGAAATTATGGGTCGAAGGACTATGTAAAGGATGCCCATGAAAAAGGGTATGTCGTTTGGGGTCTTTTTTCAAATGATTTTGATAAGGATTTAACCAAAGAAGCATTGAGTACCTATGATAAAAGGCAAACGATTATAAGTCAGCTACTCTCTTATTCTGAAATCTATGATTTAGATGGTATTAACCTAGATTTTGAGAATGTTTATGAGGAAGATGGCGTGCTACTAACCCAATTCGTAAGAGAGTTAACACCTTTAGCGCATGAAGCGGGGCTTGTTGTTTCCTTAGACACAACTTTTATCTCAAGTAGCCCCACATGGTCAAAATTTTATGATCGAAAAGCATTAGCAGAGACCGTTGATTATATGATGGTAATGGCCTACGATGAGCATTGGGGTTCATCGCCAGTAGCAGGAAGTGTCGCAAGTTTGCCATGGGTAGAGAAGAATCTACAACGCTATCTAGAAGAAGTTCCTCATGACAAAGTTTTACTCGGTATTCCATTTTACACAAGACTTTGGAAAGAGGTAGAACTGGAAGATGGATCAACCGAAGTCAGTTCAAAAGCTTTATCAATGGATGAAGTTAAGACTTGGATAAATGATAAGGGTCTTGAACCTCAACTCGATCCAAAGACAAAACAGCACTATGTTGAGTACAAGGATCCTAAAGAACCAATCGTATATAAAATGTGGTTAGAAAACGAACATTCACTAAAGCAAAGAGCAGAACTTGTTCACAAATATAACTTGGCTGGAATTGCTAGTTGGAGTAAATATTTTGCAAATGAATCAGCATGGGTTACGCTTCACGATGAATTAAATTATAAAAAAGTTATAAAAAAGTAAACCTTCAGTGCGGTGAAAACCAAAAAGTTAAATTGCTTTAAGGGAGAGATATCCAAAAGGTTTTGGGTATCTCTTTTTTTTTGGAAGATTAATTACAGTAATTTTCGGACTGTTTTTAAGGACATGTTAGTTCATATAACTTAAGGTTATAAAAGTGGGAGTTAAAATAGATATCCGTATTTTTTTTGTTTAAAAACCATTGCACAGTAGACAATACTTCGCAGTAATTGTCTTCAGTTTTGGATAACTTGTGAAAAGAATGTACTCAAGCTATTCCTGAGAAAGCAATAAAAGGTATTTTATAAACAATATAGAGTTAGTATTAAAAGAGTTAAAATAAGGAAATTGCTAAGAAATTTAAAGCTTTTAGTTTTATATTGTACGAGATTTAGATATACCATGATTAATTAATAAATAATAAAAGAGAAGACGTTTAAAGATATGGGAATTGAATTAAATTGATTTAAAAACGGTTAAAACAGACTAAATTGAGGTTTGAGTAGTTGAATGGACTCATCTATAATAATCTAGTCAGTTAGAAGTACTGACTAGTAAATGTATTTGACGGAGGCTGGATTTTTTTGGGTATAGAAATACCTATATTAGTAGTTCTTATTTTATTAAATGCTTTTTTCGCCGCATCAGAGATTGCATTAATTTCTTTAAATGATAACAAGGTTAAAATGTTGGCTGATAAAGGAGAAAAAAAGGCAATCTTGCTTCACCAACTCTTATCAGAACCAAGCCGCTTCTTAGCTACCATTCAAATTGGAATTACCTTAGCGGGATTTCTAGCCAGTGCGTTCGCAGCAGAGAGTTTCGCAAGAGGATTTACCGATTGGCTTATAGCCTTGGGTGTTCCAGGGACTGCAAAATTGCTTGAAGCCTTTTCCGTTATAATTATTACGCTTATCCTTGCTTATTTTACATTAGTGTTAGGCGAATTAGTCCCTAAAAGACTTGCATTAACAAAAGCTGAGGCTATTTCCAATCTTGCTGTGGTTCCTCTTACAGTATTATCAAAAATCTCTTCTCCTTTTGTAAAACTTTTAACTGTCTCAACGAATATAATCGTTAGACTATTTGGAGTAGATCCTAATGCACAGAATGACAATGTAACTGAAGAAGAAATTAGGATGATGGTAGATGTAGGAGAAGAAAAAGGGACAATCCAGCAAAATGAAAAAATGATGATAAACAATATTTTTGAACTTGATAATAAAGATGTATCAGATGTAATGACGCATCGAACAAATATTGTAGCATTACCACTTCATTTAAACTTTAAGGAAGTTATTCAAATAGTCAATGTTGAAAAATATACCCGCTTTCCTATTTATGAAAAAAATTTGGATAATATAATCGGTATTCTCCATGTAAAAGATTTGATTCAATTTATGGAGAGTGGTGATGTGGAAAAATTTAACCTAAGAGATCTTTCAAGAGAACCTTTATATGTAATAGGGTCAAAAAAAATCGATGATTTATTGAAAGACATCCAAGAGATCAATACACATATGGCTGTCGTTATAGATGAATACGGCGGAACGGACGGTATAATAACTATTGAGGATATTATGGAAGAAATCGTCGGTAGCATCACAGATGAACATGATGAAGCGGAAAATGAGGAAGATACAATCATCGAGATAGATGAAAGGAACCTTATTCTACCAGGTACTGCCAATCTCTATGAAGTAGAAGAGGTGTTAAAAGCGAACCTGCCGGTAGAAGATTACGATACGTTAAGTGGTTTCATGATTGGAATGCTTGGGTATATTCCAAGTGAAAATGACCATCCAGAAATTAAATATAAGCACATTCGTTTTATTGTAGAAGAATCCAGGGAGAAAAGAATTGTAAACATAAGAGCTTCCCTAGAACAGATGGAGAAAATTTAGACTAACAACAAGATGGGAAAACGAACTTTTGACACACATGAGATGTAAGAATTAAATTCCTGAAGGTGAAACGATCTTCGTTGCAATCAAGAAATAAATAAGCATTCGCCAATAAAAGAGAATGCTTTAACTTCTGTTTTCGATTTGGTTGACCCTAATTATGTGCACCTAAATATTCAACCAATAAAAATGTAAAAAGGAAGGAATATATGTATTTCCAGTTATAGATTTCATAAATCCCTAGCCACTCTGCCAATGGTTGAAAAACAAAAGAAAAAACAAACGAAGCCATTGTCATAGCTTTTAAAAAAGATCTCCAATTATTAAAGAATTGATAAATTAACATATAAATAATAGGTAGATGCACATGATGAATTTCAATTATTGAGGTATTACTGGTATTATTTTGTCAGGATAAGACATAAAACTAATGTAATATCTAAAATAAAAGTTGTAGTTCCTATTAAAAGACCAAACGAAGCAATTTCAATAATTCTTTTTTTTATCGAGAATGATCAGCCATATTATAAAAAAGATAATTGTAATGGCTAAAAGTAACCACCAATTAAAAGAAAATAAAGTATTAGTAAGCCAATAGTCCATAAGCATATCTTTTATTTGTCTGCGTAGTCCGCACTTGCTGGACAGTACAACGATACAGTGTTATAAAGGCTTGAAAGTGGTTTACCGAATTATTGGTAACCACTTTTTATTTGCCAAATAAAAGTTTTTACAATAAATATCGAAGTATGTATTTACTTAATCTCATAACATGGATTATATGAACTATAGGTAAGTGTTGAATAATAAGCAATCCGGCCATATTGTGGAATAGCTCTTATATTACGTAGTAGACCATTTCTGTGCAATAAATACCTTAAACTGATTTCTGATGAAGTTACCTTGTATAAAAAGGTATTCAATTGGTTTTTCAGAATCTAACCTATATTACACTTTGATTAAATTATGGATCCAGAAATAATAAAGAAGAGCAAACACTTTAACAGGGTTGCTCGGATGCGTTCAGAAGTATTTGGTAAAAATTCTTTCCTAATCCTACCACTGTTCTACAGAAAGGACTCAGTTAAGCTAACTTGTGAAGCAATGTACAACTGCTGGTTGCTCGTTAATGGAACAAGAGCTATTTTTATATCAATAAATAAAACAGACAGAAATCTTTTCTATCGGTTCTGATTCTTAACATGAAAATATAATCTAGCTTTCAGCTAAGGATAGATTGTTCTAAGCTTTATCAATAATCTAATCGTACTACTCTGATGTTTAATTTCGGAAAATAATAAAAGTAACGTAAATGATATAGATAATCGCTAAAATTGTACCTTCTATCTTTGAAATCTTGTAATGGGTTCTTGATAGGATAAGTAATAAAATGGTCACAAAAATCATTAGCCACATATCTAAAAATATTTTTGGATCAACAGCTAATGGATGGATCGTTGCTGAAGCTCCTAAAATGAAAAAGACATTGAAAATATTACTACCAACGATATTACCTATAGCAATCTCAGTCTGTTTCTTAATGGCTGCAGTTATAGAAGTGACCAATTCAGGAAGCGATGTGCCTACTGCCACTATAGTCAAACCAACTAGAGTTTCACTCATCCCAAGTGAGAGAGCAATTTGGATACTATTTTCGACCACTAGGCTGCCCCCAAATACAATACCAACAAGGCCTCCAATTGAAAATATAAGGTTTTTCGTCCATGATGTATTCAAAGTAACAGAAGGATTCTCTTCTATCTGATTTCGATTGTTCCTTGCCATCTCAAAGACATAGTAAAGAAAAACAGCAAAGAAAAGTAGCAGAAGAATCCCTTCGGTTCTCGTAATAAGATTGATTTCTGAGTATTGAAGTTGAATATCACTTATGAGGAGTAGCAATGCAACGGCTGCCAACAAAGCAAATGGGATTTCTTTTCTTATTGTATCGCTCTGAACTGCCAATGGGAATACAATTGCTGTAACTCCTAAAATGAAAGTAGAATTAAAGATGTTGCTTCCAACGACATTTCCAATAGCTACATTGCTGTTTCCTTCGAATGCAGCAATAAAACTGACGGATGCCTCAGGTGCGCTCGTACCAAAGGCAACGATTGTCAAGCCGATTAGCATTGGTGATACTCTCAAAGTTTGTGCAATCTTCGAGGATCCATCCACAAAATAATCAGCTCCCTTAATTAAAAGAGCAAATCCTATTAACAATAAGAGATAGGTCATGTGTTCACCTTCTTTCAGTACGTCTTTTTAATTGTTTATCAACTTATACATAAGTCTACCACAGGGGGGATAATTTTAAACGGGTTTGCTCCCTCTGTTGGTCGAAGTATATTTTTCATGCTGAAAAGGACTCTAAGAGGGAATTGCTCTTGGTGTAAGGCATTAATTGAGTAGGTTAGTTAGGCAACTTTTCTACAGTATCGTTGTACTACGCAGCAACCAATTCTCATCAATAATATTACCTAAAGCAATCTCAGATTGTTTCTTAAGGGCTGCGGTTACAGAAGTGATCAAATAAGGAAGAGAAGTATCTACAGCCACTATAGGCAAACAAACAAGAGCTTCACTCATCTCGAGTGAGAGAACAATTTGGATACTATTTCGACTATCAGGGTACCCCCATGCCTCTTTCTTTACAGGTAATAAAAGCATGCGTAAACTGAACATATGCTCGTGTGTGAATTCATTATAGCTTTAAGAGATATGGTATCCAGTTAACGCGAAATTTATTGGTTTATGTTGAAGATGAATCTCGTTTAAAGGCTGTGTTTATGATTATAAAGAAGAAGGGGTGTTAAAATGAGAAGAAAGTTTACATACGTATTAAAAGTGGCCCCGAAGTTTTTTCAAATCGTTTTGAATGTGTCTCTTCTTTTCTTAGCAGCAATTCTGTCATTTTTATTAGTACAAGAGTTGTTTGCTTTCTTTAACATATTATGGACGGCTGGTGTTAATGATTATAAGGAATTTCTAGCAAGAATTCTAATCTTTTTCCTATACTTTGAGTTTATTGCAATGATCGTAAAATACTTCAAAGAGGATTACCATTTTCCATTAAGATACTTTTTGTATATTGGTATTACGGCAATGGTAAGATTAATCATTGTTGACTATGATCAACCCATAGACACGTTAGTTTATTCACTTGTGATATTGGTGCTCATTATTGGCTATTTCATTATGAATATTACACCACGCGAAAGACCAGAGGTAAATGCCTTGTTGAATAGGGAGAAGGAAGAGTAACTTCTCTCCCAAGCTCGAATAGAAAATGCACACAAAAAATAACCACCTTGATTCTACTAAAGAGTTAAGTGGTCACTGATTTATAGGTGGCAATAGGAGAATACTGTGACTTGTTGTTTCTAGGTTCTCTTTGCTACACAGTACAAGAATTCTATTCAGTGGAAAATGATATTCAATGGTGAAGACCAAAGCCTAATTCTCGGTAATAATATGAGGAATTAGGCTTTTTTTCTTCAAAATTTCTTGTGTTTTTCAACTGGGAAACGAGTTGAAAGCAAACGGTAAATTTCATGGTAACTGCAGGTGAAAAACATACAGAGATGGTACATTATTGTGTCTTTTTTATTAAAGAGCGAGGAGAGAACTCGATTAATTGTTAAGGGAATTACCAGACGATTCAGGTCAATGTCAACTGAGTTATTGCTATCCAATTTGGAAATAGCAAAAACGAAGTAGGGGACGATTCGTGTGTAATCAAATAAATACATTAAATTGTCAGTCTCTAAATGGACAGATGCCCATTTAGAGACTGACAATTTTGATGGTTAAATTCAATTTAATGGAAGAAGAAGCAAAAGAACCGTCCCTATATTGCAGGATTTCATCGAGACTTATCGAATTATGGAAGTGGAAGTTGGTTTTTAAAAGGTAATATTATTTAGAAGTGGGGCCGTTAAATGTCTAGCAACAATCCTGGGTGCCTTGGATTCATTTTTAATTTATTTGGCATAGCACCAAAAGAAGATGTTATTGAAGTAGTTAAATTACCCTATTCAAAACGAGATGACTTTCTATCGAATGCTGAGCTATCCTTTTATAAGGTTCTTCAGCAATATATAGGAAATAAAGCAATCATATGTCCGAAAGTTTCACTACAGGATATCTTCTTTGTGAATAAAGGTAATCAGAGTGAAAGAAGTACCTATAACAACAAAATTAGCAGAAAGCATGTTGATTTTCTGTTATGTTCAACAGACACAGTAGAGCCAATATGTGGAATTGAGCTAGATGATCGTTCTCATCAAAGAGCAGATCGGATGGAACGTGATAAATTCGTGGAGCAAGTCTTTGAAACAGCTGAATTACCTCTAGTAAGATTTCAGAATAAAAGTGCGTACTCCATGTCAGATTTACAGGAAAAACTTGATTCAGCACTTAATGGATTTGAAAAAGCAACGCCTATAGGTAGCCAGACGAATTCCACTGAAACAAACAATGACTCAGCGCCAGAATGCAAAAAATGCGGAGCACAAATGGTTAAGCGTGAAGCTAAGAAAGGCGATAATAAAGGAAAGTTATTTTACGGCTGTCCCAATTTTCCAAAATGCAGAGAAGTTGTTCATATTACCTGATACTCTTATTCATGGGTCTAAAGGAGTAGAGCAATATTAACTGATTTTGCTAACTTGGGAGAATGATAGCCCAATTAGGTGAGGTCAAATCTAAGTAGCAATTCCTTCAGTTTTTCTGTGTCATTTGCTCTGGAGTTGAGACTGTTTCCATTTAGAAGGAATCACGACAACTGGCATTAAAAAATAATTTAGTCTATAAATCAGGAGGACATCATTATGAAATTTGGTATTGTAGGGCTCGGCTGGCCGGGACAACAGCATGTTAAAGCGATTTTGACACATAACAAAGAAGCTGCATTGTCTGCAGTATGTGATTTAGATGAATCTAAATTAAAAGAATTCGAGGGACGGTGCGATACATTTAATGACATTGATCGTTTCTTTACAGAGGCAGACATGGATGCGGTCGTCTTGGCAGTTCCCCACCATCTTCATGAGAGTTTGACTGTCCGTGCCCTTAACCTTGGTAAGCATGTTTTGATTGAAAAGCCAATGGCGCGGACGAGTGAAGAGTGTATGCGGATGATTGAGGCCGCAGAACAAAATAATGTAACACTGATGGTTGCCCAAAATTGGCGTTATACTCCTTGGTGTGTTGCTGCCAAATCCATTGTCGAAGCTGGTGAACTTGGAAACATCCAAGCAGTTCGAACAGAATGGTTACTCAACTTTAGAGATGCATTTCCTAAAGGAAACTGGATCTACGATGGTGAACTAGCTGGAGGAGGAGCAATCACAAGCTTAGCCATACATAATGTGGATGCACTTCGATTCATTATTGGTGACGTGGAAGAGGTATATACGAATCAATTATACACTGATGATTGGTCCTCAAACGGAGCGGAGAACTGGGCGATGTGTCAAATGAAGTTTGCAAATGGAGCTTTAGGACATCTTTTTACAGGATTCACCCCATTTTTCCCACCTGACAATGGCATGCTATATGTTTACGGAGAAGAAGGTACCATGTTCTTTGGTCCTTACCAAGGTGAATCTGGGTTGTGGATTCGTTCTAAAACGAGATCTGTTGATCCTACTGCTGGCTATGAACACGTAGATGTCGCAAGTTTAGCTCCAGGGCTAGTTGAACATGCTCAGACAAATCAACTTAAACACTTTATTGATAGTGTGAACAGTCAAACGCGTCCGGAATCGGATGGTCGGGAAATTATAAAAACAATTGAATTGGTAGAAGCAATGTATGCTTCAGGAAGTAAAGGAACTCCATTAAAAAATGAAGGAAAAACAAATACTGGTTTGTAATCATGCCAGAGAAGTGAGGTGCAGCACATGGGATTTCAAACAAAGTACACGGAAGAAAAAGCTTTTTGGGAAGTGAATTTAAACGGATCGAAGGTATTGGAATACGTTTATGGCGAAAATGATGACATAAATCCATCGTTTCGCCTGGTTAAAACAACTGGTGGAAACACAATTACCCTATATCGTCCATGGGATCATCCCTGGCACCCGGGAATGTTCTTTTCATGGAAGTACATTAACGGAATGAACTTTTGGGAGGCAAGATATCACGGTCAAGATAACAAAATTGTAACAGATTCTTTTGCACCAGTGGAAGAGGATGGACCTGGGTTCAACCAAACACTCTCCTATATAACTCATGAAGGGCAAAAGGTATTAGAGGAAAGTAGAGAAGTCCGTTTAGAAGAAGGACCTGGAGGATATTTGATCCACTGGCAAGGGACTTTTACTCCTAGAGCTGATGTTACTCTCGATCGAACAGAGTACACCGAACAATCTCCTTGGGGTGGATATGCTGGTTTGTCATGCCGATTAAATCGTAACTTTTTGGGCCCGGTAATTAAAACGGATTTGGGTGAATATACAGCTGAGGAAGCTTATTCAAAGTCATTCAAATGGTGTGATTATTCTGGGAAATTAGACGGTTTCATTGAAGAACAATGGGCTGGAGTATCTATTATTGATCACCCGACTAACTTACGACATCCTTCACCGAAACTCACGTATGACTATAAAGACATGCAGCTTTTATCAGCATCGTTCTTATTCGATGAGCCTTTTGAATTGAAAATGGGTGACACATTGACACTAAACTACACGTTCTATGTCCATGATGGAAAAGTAGAAGAAAAAAACATGAATCAAATTTGGGGGAAAATCTGCAATAGTGAAAAACTAGTAAAATAAAATACTACTATGACTGTTGATTGTTTTGTTTTAGATTGTACAGGTGCAATAAATATTGTTGGAGATGATCCAGTTTCATTGAAAACACTCAGTGCCGAATAAGTAATGAAAAGGCAGGTTGCACAATTACCTGCCTTTTTTATTGGATGGATAGGAGTAGTGATTTATGGTCGACAACTACCAAATGTTGAAAAAAGAGCTTGCTAAAGGATGGAATACATGGAATACAAGAAGTGTACTTTCCCATGTATTATTACCTGAAGGATTCGCGATTAACTTAGGAATAAAAGAATATTCAGATGGCGATTATTTAAAGGAATCCTTAATAGGAAGATTAGACGAAAACGCAGAAAAGGTAATCCCAGGTTCGCGTGCCTACGATAGCAGTTATACAAGTTTAACAGTTTTATGGAAAGGTATAGAACTGGTTGTGGAGTCAGCGACCATCAATGATGATCTAGTGCTGCTAGTTACCCCTTTCAAGCAAACGATAAAAACACCTACATTAATTATAGAATCAGGTATCTTATGGAATAGGGAAGGAACCGTTTCTCGTGAAGGTGAAAGCTTACTGTGGTCTTCGAATAATGGAACAGTAAAAGGATATGCAACAGGGGAGGAAGTTATCGAACCAACCGTCCAAACCCAGACCCCGTACATCGCTTTGAAATTAGATTCTAAAGTTGGCTTTTCGACAGGTAAGAACAGAAGCATAGAAGAAATCCAGAACGTGATAGCCGATCAAAAGCAAAAACAGCAAGAACAAAAATCAAAGTATGGAGAATTACAAGAGGTATATGAAGCTATGCAGACATGTATCGCTTGGGATACGATTTACGACCCGTCTCATGACCGAGTGGTGACACCTGTAACCCGTATTTGGAATTGTACCCATGGTGGATATGCTTTATTTTGTTGGGATAATTATTTTGCGGCTTATATGGCATCAATCGATAACAAGGCGCTAGCTTATGCGAATGCAATTGAAATTACTAAGGAAAAGACTGAAGCTGGATTTGTACCAAACTGTGCTTGGGGGAACGGATTTAAAAGCTATGATCGTTCTCAACCACCAGTAGGATCACTAATTATTCATGAACTATATCGGAAGTTTGGTGACAAGTGGTTACTAGATGAGGTTGTCGACGACCTGCTAGGGTGGAACAATTGGTTTTACGAGAACCGATTGAATGGGAACCTTTTATCATGGGGTTCGACACCGTATGAACCAAAGTTTGATAATTACTGGGAGACAGCTGGAGTAAATGACACGTTTGGTGGAGCACTAGAATCTGGTTTAGATAATTCTCCTATGTATGATGATATTCCATTTGATTCGGAAACACACATGATGAAATTACACGATGTTGGTTTAAACGGTCTATATATTATGGATTGTCAGACGCTAGCGGAAATATGTGAGGTTTTAGGTAAAACAGAAGAGAAAGATTTATTAATCAGTAGAGCAGAATCTCTTAAGGGAAATATGAGCGAACTTTGGAGTGAGAGTGAAGGATTTTATTATAATAAGCTAACGGACAGCGGTGAATTTAGTAAACGTATTTCGCCAACGAATTTTTATGCATTACTAGGAAATGTGGCTAGCCAGGAACAAGCACGCCGGATGGTTGATGAACATTTCTACAATCCAGATGAATTTTATGGTGAATGGATCATGCCATCGATTGCTAGAAATGATGAAGCTTATCCTGATCAAGAATATTGGCGAGGTAGAATCTGGGCACCAATGAACTTTCTTGTCTATTTAGGATTAAGAAACTATGACCTTCCGGATGCTCAGAAAGATTTAGTAGCAAGATCAAAAGCTTTATTGTTAAAAGAATGGAATGCTCATGGGCATATCCACGAAAACTATAATGCTGATACTGGTGAGGGATGTGACCAGACATCTAGTGATAGATATTACCATTGGGGCTCCTTACTAGGGTTCATTTCATTAATAGAAGAAGGATACCTTGAGGGATGGGAGAAACGTATTAAAGCCGATTAGTTATTGAATTAATTGCATTGGTTTCTAAGTCAGAACTAGAATGAATGGATGCGACCCTGGCATCCAAAGTATAACGTATGGCAGACTATAACTGTGAGTATACAGATTAAGAAGTGTTTGATGTCGAGGCTTACTATTGCAGTATGGATAAATATTGAGAAGTAGAAGCAGAGAGAAATTGTATTAGGAAGTTGATGTCAGATAAAATTTTAGGAGTCCAGTCCCTTAGGAACCATGAAAAAGGATCTTTGGCCTAGGGTCATCATTTGGCTTTCAACTGAAGAGAATTTGTTTATTAGAGCAAGCGAGGTGGATTGTGTATATCATTTATTTGTCATTACAAATTAGTATTCTATATATTTTCTATGTAATTGGTACTTGGATTCAAGAAGCACTTCATTTATCTATTCCAGGTAGCATCATCGGGATGTTGCTTTTATTTCTCTTGTTATCAATGAAAATAGTAAAAAAAGAGTGGGTTGAACTTGGATCTAGCTTACTTGTGAGGCATTTGCCGCTTTTATTTCTACCAATTATTGTAGGAATCATTAATTATTTTGATTTATTTGCCGGAAAAGGACTATTGTTAATCGTTATCACCATTTTCAGTACCATTCTTGTTATGACCTCTTCTGGATTGGTAAGTCAGTGGACAGGTAGGAGAGTGGAGAAGAATCGTGAATGATACAGTTTTGATTGCAGTAACCTCGATTGTTGGTACCGTTGCTGTTTATATAGGAGCGAGGAAGATAAATAAAAGGTATCCTTATCCATTGACATTGCCTATTCTGATTTCCTCTATGTTGATCGTTCTTGTATTAGTGACCTTTCAAATTCCTTATGAAACGTATCACATTGGTGGTCAATGGATCGAAAAGTTACTTGGTCCGGCAGTTGTAGCATTAGCGGTTCCTTTGTATAAACAACGGAAAATACTAAAAGCCTATCTTATCTCACTACTAGCAGGCACCATAGTCGGATCTATTGTTGGAATTAGTAGTGGCCTACTTTTTACATACTGGGCAAAATTTGATAAAGAAATCATTCACTCAGTAATTCCAAAATCAGTGACCACACCGGTCGCGATAAAAATAATAGATTCTATCGGAGGCAATCCTACTCTGACCTCCATCCTCGTTATCATTGCAGGAATGAGTGGCTCCATTTTATATACTAACCTTTACAAATTGTTAAAGATCACCCACCCAATTGCTAGAGGAGTTGGAATGGGCAGCTCATCACATGCAATCGGAACCGCCCAAATGGTGGATGATAGTGAACAAGAAACGGTAATTAGTACGGTGGCTATGACTATTAGTGCTATTGTTGTATCGGTATTGGCTCCAATAGTAGTAGCTTTTCTTAGTTAGGTCAAGAATAATCATAGGGACGGTTCTCGTGTGCTTCTTTTCATACGTAAAAAAAAATTAAAGTGTCATTCACTATATATGGATAGATAATTGTCCATTTTAGTGACTGACACTTTTTGGTATTTGAAAAAGAAGCAAAAGAACCGTCCCCTCGATTTTTTATGGTAAAAGAGGCAATATAGCTTTATCATTAATTGATATAAAGAAGTCCTAATTGTATATAAGGGGAATCACTTTTATGAGTAGAATACATAATCATGATACATATGGGTTTAAATTGAAGGGAGAACATCAACAACGTGTTGCTGGAATTCATTCCATTGGAAAGGAATATAGATCCAATGAGTTGTATCGATGGGATGGTTTAAAACGTAATGAGACTGGTAGAATCGTATTTCAGTTTACATTAGACGGGGAAGGGGCTATTCGGATTGGTGAACAATTATTCACCTTAAAAAAGGGACAAGCTTTCTTGGTTCAAATCCCTAGTGATCATTGTTATTACTTGCCAGATGATTCAAGTCATTGGGAATTTATATTTATTACTTTGTACGGTCAAGAAGCACTTCGTTATTTTAGTGCGATTACGGAGAAACAGGGTCATATTTTAGATTTAGATACAAATGCAAGACCAGTAAAACATATACTTCACTTATTAGATAAGGTTCAAACCACAGGTATTCATCATGCCTATGAATTGTCAGGGTACGCTTACACTTTTTTAATGGAATGTATGCAATATTTTGAGCATGATCAAAATAAGATCGAGAAGTTACCGGTCGCCATTGCAAAAACGATTCAATTTATAGAACAACACTATCAAGAAGATTTAACATTAACTGATATGGTTGAAGTCTCTGGTTTGTCAAAATACCATTTCACTAGGCTATTTCATCGAACAGTTAAGGATACACCAATCAAGTATCTAACTAAAATACGAATGAATCATGCGCTGGAGTTATTACAGAATAAGGAATTAACCATTGAAGAAGTTGCAAGAACTTTAGGTTATACAAATGCTAATTATTTTAGTAAAGTTTTTAAAAATGTGTTAGATGTGAACCCTAGTGAGTATCGCAATAGTCAATCTTTTATGCCTGTTAATCAGTTGTTTCTCGACTAAAAAAAGAGCAATATTTTACTTATTTCAAATTTATTTGCGATTGTAAAAACGCATTCCTTCCCTTATATTGTTGGTAAGACAACAATATAAGCATATTCCTTATATGTGCTAAAGGAGGATACAACTATGCCGAAAATTACTTTTTTAGGTGCAGGAAGTACAGTCTTTGCGAAAAATGTACTTGGTGATTGCATGACGGTAGATGCATTGCAGGATTTTGAGTTTGCTTTATTTGATATCGATCATGAAAGACTAAAAGATTCAGAGATGATGTTAAATAATATGAAGGAAAGTTTAAACTCTACTGTAAAAGTAGTTACATACCATGATCGTAAAGAGGCACTACGTGATGCTAAGTACGTGTTTAATGCCATTCAAGTAGGCGGTTACGATCCTTGTACGATTACTGACTTTGAAGTGCCGAAAAAATTTGGCTTACGACAAACGATTGCAGACACGTTAGGAATTGGAGGTATATTTCGCAACTTAAGAACGATTCCTGTTATGCAAGAATTTGCTCGAGATATCAAGGAAGTTTGTCCAGATGCATGGTTTTTGAATTATACTAACCCAATGGCAGTATTGACGAATGTTATGCTTCAAGAGGGAATTAAGACTGTCGGATTGTGTCACAGTGTTCAAATCTGTGCGGATCATTTACTAGATTCATTGGATATGTCAAAAGATAATATCCAGTGGAAAATTGCGGGTATTAACCATATGGCATGGTTATTAGAAATAACTCGTAACGGAGAGGACTTGTATCCTGAAATAAGGAAAAGAGCTAAAGAGAAACAACAGGAAAAGCATAATGACATGGTTCGTTTTGAATTGATGGATAAGTTTGGGTATTATGTAACGGAATCTTCTGAACATAATGCAGAATATCATCCATACTTCATCAAGAGTAACTATCCAGAGCTTATTGAAAAATATAACATTCCTTTAGATGAATATCCTCGTCGTTGTATTAATCAAATTGAAGGCTGGAAGCAAATGCGTGATGATCTTATTCATGATAAAAACATACAGCATGAACGTACACATGAATATGGATCTTACATTATCGAAGCGATGGAAACAAACAAGCCATTTAAAATTGGCGGAAATGTATTGAATGCTGGACGATTAATTAGTAATTTACCAGAAAATGCAGTTGTAGAGGTTCCATGTTTGGTAGACGCAAGTGGAATTACCCCTACCTATGTTGGTGATTTACCAGAACAGTGTGCTGCACTAAATCGTACAAATATTAATACACAATTATTAACGATTGAAGCGGCAGTTACAAAACAGAAAAGTAAAATATATCAAGCGGCATTGTTAGACCCCCATACAGCAGCAGAACTATCGATAGATGATATCATCTCTTTATGTGATGCTTTAATTGAAGAGCATGGAGATTGGTTACCAAAATATGATTGAGTGAAAAAGCTTGTCTAACCTTTTAGGTTTGATATGTATTTGGGTGTTAGTCACTGTAATAAGATATTTAGCAATGGTGCCTAACACCATTGCTAAATGTCAGTATTAATTTAAGAATAGTGAATTCAGGGTCAGATACCGTTTGCGAGATGGTATCTGACCCTTAGTATTTCTTTCTAAATAACTAAGGAAACTAAGATACTCACGTATAAAATTACAGGAAAACGTTGAATTACGGCGAATAACTACTAAGTATACCTTTTTTACAGTAAATAACATTTTCTGTTCAATATAAGGACAAAGTGATGACACTTTTCATGATTTTAACTTAGCATATTAGTATGGGAGGAAAACAAAATGCAATGGATTAAAGATAGAAGACTAGAATTACAAAGAATCATCGACAGTATTAATAGTTGCTATACAACTAATAACAAAACAGGCTTTACACTAAATTCAACAAATGGCGTTATCTGGGCAAAGACAAGAAGAAGTAAAAAATGGGGCCAAGCATTTGAAGATGATTTCAGATTCTATGTTGCTATAGATTTCCCGGAAGGTAGTTATGAATTGGATGAATTAATTGAACGAATTGGATTAAATGTAAAAGAAGAGGATGAACAAGTATCGGGTATTCGATTAAGAAAAGATAGTCCGTTTGATTCAGTTCGAATAGCAGTATATGAGGATATGTCTGCTACATATAGTTTTGACAATAAAGAGTTTATAGATTTCGTAAATGAAGTTGCTTCTAAGGTGATGAACAAATAATGAAATTTGTTTTCTTTTTTTCTGGAAGATTTGGTTGATAACGTTGTAGAAGAGGTGAATCTTTTAACACTGACTCATCATTAGGTAAAGAGACAATCGAAATATCTCTTACAAAGGGTACCAGTTACCTGTTTAAAAATCATAGATAGTACCTAGTATTATTTACTGTAATACATAACTTTGACAATAGGAGCATCGTTCATCAATACTTGGTAATTGTTCCTATCAATTGGAGGTGTTTTTTTGGATCAATTAAGAATTATTAGCTGGAATATATCTTTAAGAGGACCAATTAAAGATAAGATGGACTTGTTGCAGTCAGTTATAAATGAGACAGATGGACCAACACTAGTAGCGTTACAAGAGGTTATAGAAAAGGACAGAGCATATATAACAGAGGAAAAAATATTTTCAACTCATTCCTATTCTATCGACTTTAGGACTCCAGGCCCCTTTGATACAAGAAACCGCAAGTTAGGTTGCATGATTGGTGTAACAAGTAATTCCGAGGCTAGTAATCCTGGGGTCATTCAACGTACTCCTTTTCCTGATAGGACTCTATATACTGATATAACAATTGATAATTTTACATTTAAATTAATATGCTTTCACTCACTTACTGGTGTTGGTTATAAAAAGGCGAAAACTACTCAATATGTTGGAATAGCTGAATATTTACATCTGCATAGAGATATTCCAATGATCTGCTGTTTTGATGCAAATGAGCCTGCAGTGGATCACTATGACATAGAGAAAGTGAAATTTTTTAATCAGGCTGGTGATAAAGGGATGGGTGCAGCACTGATTATGAGTTCTAACCCTTTACATAACATGAGAGATTCATATAGAACATGGTTAGTAGAAAACATGGATGTGTTTAATGAAATTAAAGACAAGCAACAGGCTGCACAAGATGAAAAGACTCTAAAGTACATTCCTCTAACTACCTCACACATTATAAATAAGAAATACCACAAACGTTACGATTACATTTTTAATTCAAGTAATTTTAATGTGAAAAACGTTCAATATAGATTAGATGAATCTTTAAAGGCAGGTAGTGACCATGCAATGGTTGTTACGGATTATGAAATTAGGTGCTAAGATTGGATAACAAATTGTCTGGTCCTTAATCAACAGTTCTTAACTGTTTGGTTAAAGATCACCCACCCAATTGCTAGAGGAGTTGGAATGGGCAGCTCATCACATGCAATCGGAACCGCCCAAATGGTGGATGATAGTTAACAAGAAGCGGTAATTAGTACGGTGGCTATGACTATTAGTGCTATTACTGTATCGGTATTGGCTCCAATAGTAGTAGCTTTTCTGAGTTAGGCTCAGGACAAACAATTAGGAAAAACTATAAACCATAATTCACGTAATTGTAAATGTCAGGAGCTTAGTAGACAGTAGTCTATGTTAGAGCCCTGACACTTTTTTTGATGAAACTTGAATTAAGTGGAAAGTGAGTAAGTTCGCAAACTACCAAGGCATGACATGACAAAAGTCCCTATTAATCACCAATACCCTTCAAACTGTTGTTTGAGATTCTAATAAGAAGTACTATATAAATAGGAAATTTTATACAACTGGGGGTTAAACGATGAGTACATCTAATAAAGTTAAATATATTTCAACTACAGCACTATCAAAAGAACTAAAAATGAACGTCAAGGAAGTATTTCAGATATTCCTTGCTAATGGATTGATTAATAGAGTTGAGGAAAACTGGGTGCTGACTGATAATGGCAGGAAAATAGGCGGAACAATAAAAAAACATCCTAGAATTGGCGAATACATAGCTTGGGACGAAACCATTAAGAATAACAATATGTTTAACAAAACTAATGAGACACTTATAAATGCTACAGCATTAAGTAATCACTTTGGTGTATCCAAATTTAAAATGAATCCCATTTTGTCGGAGTTAGGTTTTGTTCAAAAAAATGTAAAAGGTTGGACAGTAACAAAGCTTGGACTAAGTATTGGTGGTAAGCAGCTTGAATATGACCGAACTGGGGTACCATATGTTAACTGGCCAGAGGGCATTTTGCAAAATAAACGTTTAGTAGAAACAATGAATGAACTGCAAGGAAATGGCCCAGAAGAGAACTTAGAGTCAGATCAAAGTAGTTCTTTAGGTTTTAGAGAAAAGTTTGTAGCTAAACATAGATCGGCTGATGGTCATTATGTACGCTCTAGAGCGGAAATGCTTATAGACAATTGGTTATATATGTCTGAAATTGTACATGCATATGAAAGAAAGTTACCAATAGAAGAAGATGTTTATACCGATTTTTATTTACCTGTTGGAAAAGTGTATATCGAGTACTGGGGTCTAGAAGATGAACCGAAATATGCAGCAAGAAAGCAAGAGAAATTAAGAATATATGAAAAATATGGGTTCAACCTAATAGAGTTACAAGATGCTGACATCCAGAATCTAGACGATATTTTGCCTAAGAAGTTGTTAAAGTTTGGAATACAGGCATACTAATTAATCCTTTCACTGTATTATCGAAGAGTGTTTTAAAAAACTACTATAGAACTATAACTCTTACAATAGCAAATACAAATGAGTAGTACAATTTAGGATTTTAATGAGGTGGCTTACCCCTTGAATATTGAAGAACATCTAATTCTGGTTAAAAAAGAGGATAAGACGGAACAAATACAGTCCTGTGAATACGAACAAAAGAAATGGACAATCAAATATCATAATAATAGTAAGGTGTATCAATACAATTATCAAAATGTGGATTGGTTTAAAAATCCTAAATTAATAGATCCAACAACTAGCGTGGTGTATGAAAAGAATATACCCATATCTGGGGTTATTAGAATACTAGACTTTGGTCAGCATACGAAGCTCATGTTTAAGACTGGATATAAAAGATTGTATCCTAACTTGAGCATTGTGATTGAAGAAACGTGTTTAACCAATCAGAATGCTCATAACTGCTTTGAATACTTAAAAAGACTTGCCGATCAGGTAAGTATTAAGCTCGAGGGTGATCGTAGCTTCTTGGGTAAGCAGTATAGTATGATCACTAATATTAGTCCAAGAAGCGTTTTATCAGCCTATTTAGAGAGAAAACCTTTACGAAGGGAAACGAAGCAATCACAGGTTATTTTTCCATTTGGATTCAATTTAAGTCAAAAAGCAGCAGCCGAGAAAGCAATGCTCGAACAAATGAGTGTCATCGAAGGACCACCAGGTACAGGGAAAACCCAGACGATCCTGAATATCATTTCAAATGCAGTCATACAGGGGAAAACAGTTGCCATTGTGTCTAATAATAACTCAGCAACAGCTAACGTTTTAGAAAAATTGCAGAAGTATGAAGTTGATTTTATGGCAGCTTATTTAGGTAATAATGAAAACAAAGCAAAGTTCTTTGCTGAACAAAATGAAAACTATCCAAACATGGATAGCTGGACACTATCTGAATCAGATGCCGAGTCTATAAAAAATAACCTAAGTTCATCACGACATGAATTAGATAAAATGCTTGAATATAAAAATGAATCGGCTTTACTAAAACATGAATTATCTGAGATTAAAACAGAGAATAAGTATTTTAATAACTACTATTCTGATTCTAAATTTGAAGATCTGCAAATGGGTACCTTTTTTTCATTTAAAGCTGATCGGATATTAAAAGTACTAATGGAGTATAAACGAGCTGTTGAAAGAGGAAAAGTTACTTTAAGAAATAAATTATATAACCTTTTTGTTTACGGAATATATAGTTTTAAGATTTATAAGTATCCACCTGAAATCATTGTTTCTTACTTACAGAAAACCTATTATGATGCAAAAATGAACGAACTCCAAAAACAAATTGGAGAGTTAGACAAGAAACTGGAGAACTTCAACTTTGATAAGGCAATGGAAAACTATAGCTTCGAATCTATGAGGTTGTTTAAGGCTAAATTAGTAAATCGGTATGATAGTGGTGGAAATAGGACTGCATTTAATAATGATGTTCTTTGGAAGGATTTCGACCGTTTTATAAAGGAATATCCTGTCATCCTAAGTACGACTCACTCGTTGCGGAATTGTGCTGCTATAAATTATCTGTTTGATTATGTATTAATTGATGAAGCTTCACAAGTCGATATAGTAACAGGTGCCTTGGCGTTGTCATGCGCTAAAAATGCAGTCATTGTTGGCGACTTAAAACAGCTTCCCAATGTAGTGCCAACAGAGGTTGCAACTATTGCCAATGGAATCTATGAGTCTTTCGAATTAGACCAAGCTTATCATTATTCAGATCATAGCTTACTATCTTCTATAATAAGCTTGTATGAGGATATTCCCAAAACACTTTTGCGAGAACACTACCGATGTCATCCTAAAATTATTGGTTTTTGCAATCAAAAATTCTACAACAACGAGCTTATTGTCCTAACAGATGAAAACGAAGAAGATAAACCACTGATTCTATATAAGACCACTAGAGGAAATCATGCCAGAGGGAAGTTTAATCAAAGACAAATAGATGCTGTCTTTGAAGAGATTATTCCTGAACAAAAAATTAATGCTGGTAAACAATCGGTAGGAATTATTTCGCCGTACCGCTTACAGGCAGACGAACTCCAGAAGACGATAGGAAATCAAGATTTAGAGGCAGATACTGTTCATAAGTACCAAGGCCGGGAAAAAGAAATTATTATTATCACTACTGTTGCGAATAGGGTTGAAGCAAATGACTTTGTTGATGATCCCAACCTTATTAATGTAGCTGTCTCGCGTGCAGTAGATAAGCTTGTTGTTGTAGTAGCTGAGGGCAGTGAAAATTGGCAAGGGACAAATATTGGTGATTTAGTAAGATATATTAACTATAACAATTTTGAAGTAATTGAGAGTAGCGTGTACTCGGTGTTTGACCTACTTTATAGTAGTTATTCGGAAAAATTACTAGAAGTAATGAAAAATAGTAAGCAAGTATCTACGTATCATTCGGAAAACCTGATGAATGCCGTGATAGAAAAAGTACTTGGCGAGTCAGTATTCCAAAGTCTTGACCATCTTCTACATCAGCCTCTAAGAATGCTGATTAAGGATCCAGTTAAACTTAGTGAGGAAGATCGAAAGTATGCGATGAACATTTTAACCCACACAGATTTCGTCATTTTTAGTAAATTGGATAAAATGCCTGTTTTAGTAGTTGAAGTGGACGGCCATGCATATCACGCAGATAATCCAGTCCAGCTTAAGCGGGATGAGATGAAAGATAGGATTTTAAACAAATACGGTATCCCAATTATTCGAATGAAAACCACTGAGAGTGGAGAAGAACAAAGGTTAAGAAATAAATTAGAGGAATTGCTAGGATTGTAAAAGTTAGATGAAGTAGGGGATGGTTTTGTGTGCTTCCATGCTTGGATGTATTAGTTTGGTAGTAATAGATGAGTTAGAAACGAAAGCACCGCCACATAATTATGGGTATGCAGGAGTAGAATTAGTAGTAATTATTTCAATTTAAGAGTTTTATCTGGACTATATAACATTGAACTAAGTTGTTAGTAGTGAGAAGTGCAAAAAAATGATATTAAATCTAATGAAGATATTTGAAGGTATGCGTCAAAAACTATCATACTTTTAATCTTACAGTAGAGGCTTATCAGTATTCAACTGGGTTAGTCGCATTGGGTAATATTTTTGACAAAGGATGAGGATGGCAGGTACAAACTTAGATGCCTTAAAAGTAATAAATGTCAGTAATAATTTAATAATAGTGATTTCAGGGTCAGATACCGTTTGCGATATGGTATCTGACCCTTAGTATTTCTTGCTAAATAACTAAGAAAATTAAAATACTCACGTATATAATTACAGGGAAGTGTTGAATTATGGCGAATAATGACTAAGTGTACCTTTGTTACAATAAATAACATTTTCTGTTTAGGTTATGATTACATTTAACTATTTAAACTTCGGTATTCAAAAAAATATTCAAAGTTTGTATAGCAGTAATTAATACTAGGTACTATCTATGATTATTAAACTATTAATACTGTCAATAATTCTTTGTAGTTCCATTCTTCTATCTTTGATCCATTGCATATTGTTTTCCTCCCATACAAATATAAGGATGGAGTGATTTTAGTTAAATGAAGATTTAAGTAATACTGAGATAATCAAGGGTAACATCGTTAATATATTTGAAAATTGAAAAGCAGTAACCATCAATCACATGCTGGATTTTTAAAGTTTTGTTTTCTGGAAATTTGTTAAATATTAAACAAAAGTAATAGCACAGGATAAAATAGTCTAGAATAAACCGAGAATATTAGAATCGGAAAAAGAAAGATAAAAGCGTCGTTCATCAATACTTGGTACTTATTCCTTTAATTGGAGGTGCCTATTTGGATCAATTAAGAGTTATTAGCTGGAATATATCTATGAAAGGACCAATTAAAGATAAGATGGATTTCTTCAATCGGTTATAAATGTAACAGACCGACCCACTTTAGTAGTGTTACAAGGGGTTATAGAAAAGGAAAGAGTATATATAACAGGAGAAAAAAATTTCAACTCATTCATATTCTATCGATTTTAGGACTCCGGGCCTCTTTGGGCTCCATTTTCACTTACGAAATACAATAATCGAAAAAGGAGAATAATCATGGATTTAAGAAAAGATGCAAAATAGTCAGAAGTCTTATTTTCAAGTTTAACTTCCAGTTGGTATGGTTGGTCCGTTATAGCTAGGTATTGCTCATTTTACATCCGAACAACAAGTCTATTAAATATTTACGGGTCAGAGGATGTACATAAATTAAAATCGATTAGGAGAATCTCTGATAGCAATAGCTTAGCAAGTAAATTCTTAAGGAATTTTCACTTAAATGAGAGGTTTATGGTGGAGGAGGTGCGGGCAAAGGAGGGGAAGGTGAAACAGACAATTTACGGGTGTGAAAAGCTTATTTTCATATAACTTATGGCTATTTGACGCTTTGAAGCTAAAAGTATATACTTCAAGCATGTTTTACGGGTATACTTGGCTATGGGATGAATTTAGACATATTATAAGGAGACTCGAATATGGAGTTTACGAAATTAATTAGTAGATCAGAAGCAAAGTATTATATTAGTAAAGATGATAATATGATTAAACCAGGTGGAGGGGGACAGTCGTCATACAATTTACCTTCCGATTTTCTTGAAGAAGCAATAAACAAGAATGTACTAAAGCAAGACCAGGACATCGACTATGTGAAAAAAAGTGAAAATGGTGCTGCATATGTACTAACAGAGGAGTATAGTTTTAGATTAGGTCTAGGTGTCATTTGGTTAATTGGAGAAGAATATAACAATGAAAAAAATAAATTTATTGGGTCTTTAGGTTCCTCTAATAACAAATTCCAGTTATATAAAGTAGTTTATAATAAGCTGGATAAGGAAGCGTATAGTTGGTTTGTTAAATTATATGATAAAAACTTAGCGGGGAATAAATTACTGTTACATATAGATGTTACCAATAAGGTATTAACACTGGATGTGATGTTTAACGGGGTATCAAGCAGTGTGGAGTATAAGCAATTAAAGGCAGAAGACGGTGTGAAAGAACCAACTGAAGATTACCTTAAAAAATTACCTCACAATAGAATTGTTTTTGGAGCACCAGGAACAGGTAAAAGTTTTACATTAGAAGAAGATAAAGCAGTTTTCGGTGATAATTTTGAAAGAGTTACGTTTCATCCTAATTACTCTTACGCACAGTTTGTAGGAACATATAAACCAGTACCAACCAAGGAAATGGTTAACCAAAATGGGGAAGTTACGGATGCGCAAACCATTACCTATAAATATGTTCCTGGTCCTTTTATGAGAACTTATGTTAAAGCGATAAGAAGTTTAAAAGAGAACGATTCAAAGTCCTATTTATTACTCATTGAAGAAATTAATAGAGCAAATGTAGCTGCTGTGTTTGGAGATGTATTCCAATTGTTAGATCGAAAAGATGGGGAAAGTGAATATGTGATTGAAACAAGTGAAGATATGAGAGTCTATTTAGCTGCAGAATTTAACGGGGAAGAATCACAGTTTACCCGAATTAGAATACCAAAAAATATGTATATTTGGGCAACGATGAATAGTGCCGACCAAGGTGTATTTCCGATGGATACCGCGTTCAAACGTAGATGGAACTTTGAATATGTTGGAATTAATGAAAATGCAGAAAAAATAAAAGATGTTACAGTCAAATTAGGTGTAGATAAACATGAAGTAAATTGGAATAATTTAAGAATGGCAATTAATGATAAGTTATCCAATGAATGTAGGGTAAATGAGGATAAATTATTAGGGCCTTACTTCTTGGCAAAAGATGTAATAAGAACAGCTAAAGGTAGCTATTTAGTAGATAATAACAAAGCGTTTATTAATGCATTTAAGAGCAAGGTATTAATGTATCTTTACGAAGAATTTGGAAAGCAGTATAAACATATATTATTTGAGGGATGTAAAGACTACTCTAAATATTCTTCGGTGTGTGAGGAATTTGAAAAAGTTGGAGAAGCAATCTTTGGTAGAGATGTAACGTCTAAGTCAGTCGTTGGATCTACGAACGTTGATGAAGAGTAGGTGTTTTTGTTATGCATATCGTATCGACGTACATTAGAGAGCAAAAACGATACTCGAAAGATGAACTAAAAGAAATATTTAAGCTAAATGACCAGGAAATTAGAAACTTTGTTTTTAAATTAAAGGCTTATGGCGTCTTAAAAATGGTTATTTCTGGTTCTAACCAAAAAGATTTAAGTGATTTGACAGATGAAGACATGGAAGTGGTAGATGTCGATGAAGAGGCAGGTCATTATTATTATGTATTTGTTTTCGTAGGGATACTGACAGTCGGTAATATAATTATTAAATGCTATCCAAAATATTTGAAGCTTAATCCATCACCATTAGACGAAATGAAGAAAGTACTAAAGGTTATAAACAGGTACAACGCCAAAGAACAAGTCATCAATCTTTTTAGTGGGGATGATGAACAAAAAGCCTTTAATTTAATATCGATCATATTATTCCTCATTCATGATTATCATGAAAATGGCGTTTACTCTAATCAACAAGATATGATAGAAATTAATGGGGAAGGCGAAATATTATGGGATCCTACCATTAATGAAACTTTTCCGATTATCATTAACAATCGTCCATTTTATACTGAGCTACATTCCAGAAATGTGGTGAGCAATGAAGTGGATTATTTCACTAGACTGCATAAATATATCATTACTGAATGCTCGAGGAAATTAAAGGCGGGAGATTTATTAGAAGTTTTTGAATTAGATGAGATTCATATTTCGGAAGAAGACATCGCTGACTTTGGAGATAAAGATTATATTTTATATCGCCTTCAACAAGAATTAAATACGCAATTTATTACAAAAAAACAGCGATTATTAAAGACATTATATACGTACATCGCGCATAAGGAGTCTTTTGAAGATAGCTATGGCCTAAGTGTATATGGAACGAATAGTTTTAACCTGGTATGGGAGAAAGTGTGTGCAGAGGTTTTTGATAATAAGTTAGCAACACCACTAGGACAGTTAAGGTTCCCTAAAGTGCTAGATCATGATTATCAACATAGACGAAATGAAACATTACTTGAAATTATTGAAAAACCAGCGTGGTATTATGTAGATTCTGATCAATCACGGTATCAACATAAAGCAAAAGATACACTAATTCCTGATTTGATCTCATTATACGAGACGAAAAATGGGATGTGCTTTGGCATTTTTGATGCAAAGTATTATGATATCAAATTGAATAAAAAAAGAGTAGAAAGTAATCCTGGTGTCGGTGATGTTACCAAACAATATTTATATCAACTTGCTTATAATCCATTTATAAAGAAGCATGGATTTACAAAAATTAAAAATGCTTTTTTAATCCCTTCTGAACATGATGTCGCTCAACTTAATGGAGAAGCGGAAATGGACATGTTAAAGGGGCTATCAGATCCGCCGTTAAGTAATATATTAGTTGTGAAATTGCCTGCGAGCATACTTTATGATTATTATCTAAGAGGCAAAAAAGTGAATATTACGGAAGAATATTCTTTCTTATAGGATTCGTAAAAGAGGCTATCCTAACCTTTACGCATTTGGGATAGCCTTTTTCTATGTATAAAAATTCAACGAACTTGATCGATTCCTCAGGCGAGAAATCACCTCTATCTTACCCCTAGATAAATTCGGGAATTCAATGACTTCGTGATAGCCAAATATAATTCGATTATGCTATAATAGGAACAAGTGTTCTGAGTTAATTTCATCTATCTTGCAAAGGACCATAAAATAATAGGTTTCCATTGATATCAGACTCTTCGATATGCGTTGTTTCGCAATCTGAATTCGTACATAGAAAATAAGTTAAGATAAAAGAGTGGATGGACACATTGTGATTTACATCCTCTGCATTGTCATTTATCATCATCAACAGTTGATCATTACAATAGTAACAGTGATAATTTTTCATCATAAGATTCCTCCTATTCCAACATTCGTATGTAGATATCTATGTACGAGGGTGATCAGATATTACAGGCGGAAACTTATAGAAATACCAGTGTGATAAGATGCGACAAAAAGGGCCAAAATATTGAATAAAAATAGATAAAAGATTATAATAAAATGCAGCACAATCTATTAAAAGTGGTATTAAGTTGTATTATATTGAGGTGTGCGATATGGAGAAGGTAGAACCAATACGCAATATATGCGATATAGATAAAATTAAATCACACCTTAGAGGATCTAACAAGAGAAACTACCTATTATTTGTGATTGGGATTAACACAGGTATGAAGTCAAATAAGATGCTCACCTTAAAGTTTAAAGATGTGATGGATCATAATTATACCATTAAAGAACACATAGATCTTGATGGTTCTATTTATTTTGTTAATGAATCTATAAATCTGGCAATCACAGATTTTGGGCTTAAAAGGAAAATCGATTTAGATTCTTATTTATTTGAAAGTCAAAAATCGAAAGTTCCAATCAATCGTTCGCATTTATATAAGATATTAAATAAAACAGTTCATGAATGTGGTATTGATGTGCATATTGGAAACGAGACATTAAGAAAAACCTTTGGATATCATTATTACCATAAAACAGGTGATGTTCAGTATTTAAAAGATATATATAATAAGACTTCGAAAAAAGCTATATTTGACTATTTATGCATAGAATCAGAATCGCTTCAAATCAAGGAATTTCAATTATAGAAATATACTATAGCAGTAGAAGGAGAACAATATGAATTACAATGTATTAGATTTATTTTGTGGAGCCGGGGGATTAAGTTTAGGATTTAAAATGGCAGGTTTTAACATAGTTGGAGGCGTTGATTTCGATCAAGCAGCTATAGATACACATGCTTTAAATTTCGAGGACGGATTCCACTTTTGTGGTGATATATCAACGTTAGAGAACGAGTATATACTAGGAAAATTCGAGGGAAAAGTAGATGTAGTAATTGGAGGTCCACCATGTCAAGGGTTCAGTACTGCGAACATGTGGCAAAAAGATCACAAAGAAGATGACCGAAACAAACTATTTTATGAGTTTATCCGTTTTGTAAAATTGTTAAAGCCAAAAGCTTTTGTGATGGAAAATGTAAGAGGAATTTTAACGAAAGACAATGGCCATGTAAGAGAAGCAATGCTAGAAATTATGAGCGAGTTAGGTTATAAGGTAGATGTGAAGGTACTTACGGCTTCTGATTATGGTGTGCCGCAAAAACGTATGAGAGCTTTCTTTGTAGGAATTAATGAGAAAATAGGAGATACATTTGATTTTGATACATTACAGAAAAAAGCAAAAGTAACAGTGGAAAATGCAATTAGTGATATCTATAAACTTGAAAAAATAACAAAGAACTCAACAGTAGAAGACAAGTTCAACTTAGATCAAGAGACAATTGGTATGTACCAATCGTTGATGAGAAAGAATTCTAGCGATATTTTACACAATCATAACATTAAGTATCCGAATGATATAGTTCAAGTCCGAATGGCATTCGTACCAGAAGGCGGCAACTGGAGAGACGTGCCGGAACATTTATGGGATAATGTGCGTACAAATAGACACTCATCAGCATATAGAAGATTGGATAGTCAAGACGTATCCATTACAATAGATACGGGACATATGAATTACTTCCATCCTAAATACGATCGAGTACCGACAGTGAGAGAATCAGCAAGAATACAAAGTTTTCCTGATGATTTCATATTTACAGGTGGACAAGGTGCTCAGTTTAGGCAAGTAGGAAATGCCGTACCACCATTATTAAGTAAAGCTATAGCTAGTGCGCTAAAGCCATATTTAGATGGAGCATTATAAGGAGGATATTATTATGGATTATAAAACAATAGACTTATTCTGTGGCGCGGGGGGATTTAGTTTAGGTTTTGAAATGGCAGGATTTAAAACTTCTCTTGCAATCGATAAATGGGATCATGCCATAAATACGTTTAACCATAATAGGGATAACCAAGTAGGCATTAGCATTGATATAAATGAATTTGATAATGATCGGCTAAAAGCGCTAATCGCACAAAATGATATAACTGGGATTATTGGAGGACCTCCCTGTCAAGGGTTTAGTATGGTAGGGACGAGAGATGAATCGGATGACCGGAATAGTTTATATTTACAATACGTTAGATTTGTTGAAGTCGTTCGACCAAAGTTTTTCATATTAGAAAATGTAAAAGGATTGCTTAATCTTAAAAAAGGCCATTTTAAAGATGACATTATTGAAAGATTCAGTGGACTAGGATACAACGTCACGTATAAACTATTAAAAGCTTCTGATTACGGTGTTCCTCAAAATAGAGAGAGAGTATTTTTTGTAGGACTTCGAAATGATGTGTTCAACGATACTTTCTTTGCGTTTCCTAAAGGACATGAATCAAATTCTGTATCTACAAGTCAAGCAATCTCTGATTTACCAAGTCTGGATAATGGCGACGATCAAGAGATTTATAAAACAGAACCCCAAAATGACTATCAACAACTCATGAGAAATAATAGTGACACAGTATCAAATAATGAAATAACAAATCATACGGAACAAACCAAAAATATCATATCTCTGGTTCCAGATGGAGGTTCTATAAAAGATATACCGGAAGAATATTACACGGTAAGAAATTACAACACGGCATTTAAGAGAATGGATAGTGAAAAACCAAGTACCACCATCGATTGTGGACATAGAAATTATTTTCACTATAAGGAAAATAGAGTTCCAACCGTTAGAGAATCAGCAAGAATACAAAGTTTTCCGGATGATTACTACTTCACAGGAAGTAAAACTAGTCAATATACGCAGGTGGGAAATGCTGTACCACCATTACTTGCAAAACAAATCGCACAAGAGATCAACAAATTATTAGAAGTTGTTCAAGATGAGCAACTTACTTTAAATGTTTAGACAATATAGACGAACCCCCTTTCAAGCGAAAGGGGGTTCATTTTATATATTTAGTGGAATTTCTTCTTGCACTACAAGATCTTCATACTTCCATTTTGATGGAACGGAAGGATAATCCACTTTTGCAAAGGTTTTTAAAATCGATTCAAATATGATCTCTGCTGCTTTAGGTGGGACAGCCATCCCTACTTGTTGCCGTACTTTTTCTTTTTTTCCTTCAAATACGAAATCATCAGGAAATGTTTGCAATCTAGCACGTTCTCTGTTGGTAAGTGCACGTGATTTTTCCCAGTGGTATACATGTGTACCACCTCCACCAGATCCTGTTACTGTGTAAGATGGTTTATTTCGGTCGAGCCTACGATAGATTTGACTCATTCGGGCACCTTTTACGTTCAAACGAAGTTCCTCTGGAATCCCTTCATACCAAGCATTTTTTCCTTCAGGAATTGAATCTAGCATTTGAACCGTTCTAGGGTTATGTTTCGTAAACTCATGATTCGGCGCATCATCTGGGATAGGAGGATGCATAATAACCTCTGAAGCAGTTACATATTTTTCTGCTGTTGTTGGTGCCGGTACTTTAAATTCTAAGTTTAAGTCTTTCCGAATGCCTACAATAATAATTCGATGTCTCGTTTGCGGAACACCATATTGTTCAAATTTGTATAAATGTGGGGTGATTTTATACCCTTTTCCCGCAGTTGCCAACTCGTCAAGAATTTTGATGAAAGTTTGTCCTTCATTTGCACTTTGTAATCCACCTACATTCTCCGCAACAAAGAATTTAGGTTGATGATGTTTTAGAACTTTTACACCATAGGAATATAAAGGGCCGTAATCGCCGTCGACCCCTTTATGTTCACCAACAAGGCTATAATCATTGCAAGGAAATCCAAACGCAAATGCATCAATTGGAGGAAGGTTCTCAATCTCCAACTCCTGAACAGGTTTATGGTACACCGTGTCAGGTTTGTTAGGACAAATATTCTGTGTATATGTTTGACAGGCAAATTCACATATGTCATTTGCCCAAGCATGTTCTATTTTATATTCATTATTATTATGGTCTATGACTCTAACGTTTTTAGCTCCTAAAGCAAGCCCTCCTGGACCGTTAAAAAGCTCACCTTTACGAAATAACATGTCTTAAACCTCCTAGTGTTGTCGTGAAAAATAGCTAGTAAGATTATATATCATTTTTTTGAAAAGCGCACGGATAGAGAATGTGTGTTCCTAGCGTATAACTATGATAGTAGAAAGAATAATGAACTAGTCAAACAACACTATGCTATTTAATGCTAAAATATAGATTGCGATATTCTAATAAAGGAGAGTAATGTATGACATTTTTATTGAAAAAATTGTTGCCAAATGAATTAGGTAATGGAGAATCAGCAAGAGGACCGCACTTGCTAATTCACAAAAAAACCAAGTCCTTCTTTCCATCTTTAGGTAGAACAAAAGAAAATGATTATATATATTTACAAGTCAATGGTGTTTCACTGAAGTACACTTACTACAACAGTAAATATAGCAAGCCGGACCAAGGCGGAAATGATGCTTACCGCCTTACAATAAATAATAGTATTAGAAGCACCTCAAGCCCGTTTAGTGCTGGTGACATCGTACTGTTACAGCACACTGCTCCGAATACTTATAAATTACATTATTTTTCAACCACAGATCCATATTACAACGTAGCCCAATCACTGTTAGATGCTCAACCGAAAACAACGTGTAAATTAATATCAAGTACTTTTTTAAAGAGCTTAGGTATTACATCAAGTGGTCCTTCAACGAGTGGTGGATCTCCAACACCTGTTAATGGTGGGACTAAACCGCCACCAAGGAAAAAAACTGTCCCTTCAAAAGATTTAGATGAATTATTAGGTAAGAATGTTGTAGAGGATGAAGTGAAAAGGAAATTAGGAAGTAGACGTAGCACTTCTATTGAACGCGACACAGATTTCCGAAAAGTAATTTTATATTTGTATAATTATAAATGTGCAATCAGTGAAGAGTCATCAACTTTCTATTATGAGGGATTCTGCAATCTAGAAGCTGCTCATATTATACCAAAAGAAAATGGAGGAGGAGATCATCCTTCTAATGGGATTGCGATGACACGTGATTTGCACTGGGCTTTTGACAAGGGTTTTTTTACTATAGATCCTGAAGATTATAGTATAGTTGTGCACCCAGAGATTCTTAGGACTTCATCACCGTTAAATGAATATCATGGTCAATACATTCTCTTTCCAGAAAGAAATGAGGTACTACCAGATCGAGAAGCTTTGCAATGGAGAATGGAGCATATATTTGGTGAAAATTTTAATTAAGTTGGAAAATCAAGTTTTTCACTATATTTACAAATAAATGATATAAATAAGCAACTTTCTTTTTAGAAAGTTGCTTATTTGCATATAGATGAATATATAAACTTTTCTAATAGGTATCTAGCTAAATCACTATAATTTTCAACTTATCCATGATCTATAAAAAAGTCAGTATGAATGTAAATACCTTACTTACAAGTTTGTAATTTAGCATGACAAACCTGTATATAAGGTATTTTTTATAGAATTCTAGCTGTGAAAAAACAACTCCCCATTCTTATATAGAATTTTGTATTGGGGATTTATGTAAAATGTCGTAATTTGAACAATTTTATCAATTAATATAGTAAAATGGAAGTGGAAATACTATAATTTAACATTTCAGACTAATATATATTCTAATATAATATTTTGATCGGAAGACACTAATCTATGTTATAAACATAGTTTTATATGATACTATTTAAAAAATTGACAAGAGTTGGTGAGAAATTGAATACAGAAGTAGTTCAACCAGTTGTATCAAACTTTATTAAATCTTTGAGAGATGTAGGGTACACATTTGAAGTAGCTGTTGCAGATGTACTTGATAATAGCATTACTGCAAAAGCTAGTAACATACAAATCTCTTGTATGCCAAACCCTAAAACTGTTTTTACGTTATTAGACGATGGGGTAGGTATGTCGAATAGTGAGCTCATTGATGCGATGCGTCTATCAACCAATGACCCAGACTCTCAAAGAGATGGTGCTGATTTAGGGAAATTTGGGCTTGGATTAAAAACTGCCTCTTTTTCTCAATGCAAGGATTTAACAGTTTTATCAAAAAAGAATGGAACAATTTCCATAAAACAATGGGATTTAGAATATATTTCAAGAGAAAATGAATGGTTATTAATAACCCCCGATATTAAAAAGTATGAAGGCATACCATTATTCGAAGAACTTATGAACCAAGAAAGCGGAACTTTAGTAGTTTGGCAGGGAATTGATACGTTTCAGGAATCAGATATCCCAAGTAAGGTAGATGTGTTAAGAGACCATTTATCTTTAGTTTTTCATTGTTTTTTGGAAGGGGTTGCTCCAGGGAAAAGTGCATTAAGTATTTCTGTGAATGGGCAACAATTAGAACCTTTTAATCCATTCAATCCAAAACATATCGCTACACAACAGTTAGTACCTGAAAAAATAAAATTCCAAGGCTCAGAAATAGTAGTCCAGCCGTTTATATTGCCACATCATTCTAAACTGTCTCAACAAGAGTATGATAAGTATGCGACGAAAGATGGCTATACCAAGTCTCAGGGATTCTATTTATATCGTGCCAATCGCTTACTAGTTCACGGAACTTGGTGGGGAATGCATCGAACGAACGATGCGCATAAGCTTGTTCGGATTAAGATCGATATTCCTAATAATCAAGATTATGCATGGGGTATAGATATTAAGAAATCAATCGCAAACCCGATAAGCGTAATAAAGAAAGATCTGAAACGAATTATACAACAAGTGACAGTAAAAGGGTCAAGACCATATACAGGTAGAGGTAAAAAGATTGAAGATAAGACAACTACTAGGTTTTGGGAACTTGTATCTGACAATGGTGACATTCACTTTTCGATCAATAGAAAGCACCCATTAATCAAAGACTTGGAAAGTGAACTATCAGATGAAAATCAAAGTCTATTAAACGTCATATTAATGGGACTAGAAAGTTATCTGCCACTTGATGCTATCGTAGCGCAGTTGAACAGTAATCCATTGAAAGTAAAACAAGAAACTTTAATCAATGAAAATGACATTAAAGCGCTTGTTGAAAATTGGCGTTCTAAGGGCATAAGTGAAATGTTTATAAAAGAATTATTAAAAACTGAAGTATATAAAAATAAGGAGGCTTATTTTGAGGATGGCAAATGAACAACAGACTGATCAGAATATGATGTATGAACATGTCAAAGAGAAGATTGCGGGAATTCTCGAAGATCAAAAGAGTCTTCAAGAGGATACAATTAAAGATCTAGTGGAGGAATGGAAGAAATTAATAGAATCTACCCCTCCTGCTTTTCTGAAGACAATATTAGGAATAACGGATGCGGATAATATACGACCGCTATCTGAAGAGGAATGGGCTTATATTCAAAATGAATTAGAACAATCCTTTGACGTTCGAATAACAACGGGAATACTTGTGACTGGAACGGACCAAAAAAAGCGAGATTTGTCTTGGTGGACGAGTAAGAAACAGTTAGAATCTGATAACTATTATCTTACCAATTATATGAATTACATGAAAAGTGATTTACCACCTCAAGTGCTAGAAACTATTCATGAAGATACAGATGCAATCATGAATAACCTTGCTGATCCAGATTCAGATGCGTTTTCCAGGTACGGTATGGTAGTTGGACACGTACAATCGGGGAAAACCTCTAACTATGCTGCTTTAATTTGTAAAGCTGCAGATGCAGGTTATCGTTTTATTGTTGTCATTGCAGGTGGACAAAATAACTTGCGCAATCAAACACAAACGAGATTGGACGAAGTATTTGTAGGTGCAAACTATCAAGGTGTTGGGCAGTTAGCCGGATTTAAAAGAGAAAAAATGCCTGATAGTTTAACGAATGCTGATAATGACTTTAAAATTGAAACAGCTAGAGCACGGGGAACAACGAACTTTGAAAATATGAAATTGCCTATTTTAGTTGTCATTAAGAAACACACAAAAACGTTATCTCATCTATTAAAATGGTTAGATGATCATTATAAAAACCAAGTAGATAAGGCTATGTTGGTTATAGATGATGAGTCTGACTATGCTTCCATTAATACTAAAAAAGAGGAAGATCCAACAGTTATAAATGAGAAAATCCGTTTACTCTTACAGAAATTTAAGAAGAGTGCATATGTTGCGTACACGGCCACACCTTATGCAAATATCTTTATTGATCATGCTGCACAAAATAATGAGGCGGGCAGAGACTTGTTCCCTAGTGATTTTATTTATGCTTTAGATGCACCATCTAACTATTTTGGTGCTGAAAAGATTTTTAATAAAGAGAATGAGAAGTACGTAGTTAAAATTCCTGATAACGAAGCCGTTTATGAGTTGGATGAAAACATTCTATATCCTAAAAATGAGTACCCTTTTGTTATCAAACATAAGAAAGACTATCAATATGAGTTGGAACACTTGCCTGAAAGTTTGTATGATGCCGTCAGGTTATTTGTCATAAATATCGCTATCCGTAATCTTCGAAATCAAAATAAACACAACAGCATGTTAATTCATATTTCAAGATTCACAAATGTTCATGTGAAAGTTAGAAAGCTTGTAGCTGAGTATTTTGACACACTAAAAAAAGAAATCAAAACATATGGAAGTGTTTCCGATCCTATTAAATATTCACAGGATTTGAAGGAAATGAAAGATACGTTTGATACACGATTACAAGATATTGAATTTGATTTCGAAACCATTTTGAACACGATCTGTAAGATGGTGGACACCATTCAAATTAGAGATGTACACCAAAGTGCGAAAATCAAATTAGAGTATAGAAAAGATACTCAGACAAATGTCATTGTTATCGGTGGCTTAAGCTTGTCACGTGGGTTTACATTAGAGGGACTAAGTGTTAGTTATTTCTTAAGAACCACGATTTATTATGATACGTTGATGCAAATGGGACGTTGGTTTGGTTATCGCGTTGGTTATGAAGACATCTGCAGGGTGTATTTGACCGATGATCTAAATAAGAAATTTGGATTTATTATTGAAGCCACAAATGATTTAGTTAGTCGTTTACATGATATGCGTGAGGAGAATTTAACACCAGAAGACTTTGGCTTGGCTGTGCAACTGCATCCAGATAGTTTACTCCAAGTAACTGCTCGCAATAAATCAAAAAACACAGAAGATATGTTTTTGCAGATGAATCTGGATGGCCAATTAAAAGAAACAGGGTGGCTTAGCAGCTTAACTGATGACATGGAGACGAATGAAACGCTCTTAGTAAAAACAATTCAAAAATTGTTGTCGAATGATTATGAGCACATAGAAAATAAGAGCCATGTGTGGAAAGATGTTGATCGCACCATCATTCAAGATTTTGTAAGTGATTATCGTACGTATAAAAATGATCCTTTAGGTTTGAAATCAAGAATGCCAATTGACTTCATAAAAGAATATATAAAAGATTGTGAACTAGATTGGGATGTAGTCCTATTTAATGGAACAGGTAATAAGGAATTTGAACTCGAGTCGGTGAAAGTTAACCGACAAGTTCGAAAAGTAACAAAAAAAGCGGGTTATTATGAAGTATCGAATAAACAACTCTCTAGGGCTAACCCTGAAAAAATAATTATGCCTGATGAATTTAAGAACTTAAGTTCACGTGATATGAGAAAAGAGATGGAGAAACCATTATTAATGTTACATGCTTTAACGCTCAAGGAAAATGAAAACGAGTGGAGTGCTGTTGGTTTCGGAATAAGTTTTCCAATTATGGAAACTTCGCATATTAATAGTTTAAAAGTACGAATTAATAGTGTGTACAGGAAACAAATAGAAGAAGCATACAATGATGAAGTTGGTGATTATGGTGATTACGAAGACTAATCCATGGATCGGTTTAAATCCGTTAAGCAGGATAAGAGTGAAAGAGTCAATTAACGCTAATTACAATGCTTACTGGGTAATAGATGCACAAAATCAATATGGATTAATGATCCAATTTGACAAAGATTTTATTGCACCTAATAGATCAATCAAGTTGAACGGGATACAGGTTCTGCTAGATGACTCTTCTGTACCTAACAAACTTATACTCATATTAAACGATATGAAAGATTGGGAGATTTTCTTAATCCTTTGTAATGATTTAATTGATGAAATGAAGGAACAAGATGAAGATGTAATAACAAATGTACTAATGAGGTTAGAAAGGTGGCAGAAGTTACTACAAAAGAAAACAAGTAAGATTTTTTCAAAAGAAGAACAGATGGGTTTATTCAGTGAATTAAAAGTCTTGCGTGATTACATCGTTCCGAAGCGTGGTTGGACAAATGGGATTCATGGTTGGGTTGGATCCCTTGGTGATAAACAAGACTTCCTATTAGAGAATGCTGCTATTGAGGTGAAGTCTTATAGAATATCCTCGGGCAATACAATTTGGATATCTTCTAAAGAACAATTAAATTCAGATAAAAAGCCTCTTTACCTACTTGCCTGTGCTTTGTATGAAGGAGAGAGCGGAGAAACGGTAGATGACTTGGTTCAGTCTATCGAGAGGCAGATTGGATCAAAGGATCTTTTAATTGAGTTTTTAGAAAAAGTAGATCGTTATGGGTATATCCCGGAAATACACAAAGACACATTATCAAAATTTGGTATGGAGCAAATAAGTGGCTTTGAAGTGAGGGAAGGGTTTCCTAAATTATCACTAAACCAGGTTTCACCATGGATTAATCAGATTAAATATAGCATTGATTTAACAGGTTGTTCAGATTATAAAGTAAATATAGATACAATATTCTAAGAGTGGGGTTGTAACAATGGTATCTTTAGAGGAGTTCCATCAAGATTTCATACAGTCGATCCTTTCTGATTCAGAAAGTCGAGGCTTAATGAAAGCCCAGTCTTTCTTTGAATTAGTTTGTGAAGATCTCATGCAAGTAGGAGACTTGACTAAAAATTACCAAATGGCTGAGTTTGTAAAAACTGGTGTCGAGGTCTACGGCTACGATTATGACGAAGATCGTAAGTTATTTACACTGATTAATTTTCAATTTTTTCAAGACGATGTGATTGAAACATTAACCCAACAACAGGTGGGTATGAAGTTTAAACGGCTAAAGAAATTTGCAGAATTAAGTATGGATGGAATGTATCAGAATTTAGAGGAGACTTCTGATGCGTATTCTCTAGCTTATAATATACACCGTCATAATCAGAACAACTTAATCGATAAATTTCGATTTCTTATCTTAACCGATGGAAAGATGACAAAAAATATTACTAGTATACAAAACGATCTAGTTCATGATATTGAGTGTGAACACCAAATTATTGATATTGATTATTTATACGGTATCTTTAAGTCAGAAAATAGTTCTGGATCTTACGAAATTGACTTAAACATTCCATACCTCGAAGCACAAAGCGCATCTAATGAATATCAATCCTATTTAGGAATTTTAGATGGGGAGCAATTATTCAATATTTACGATGAATATGGCCAAAAACTTTTAGAGCAAAATGTCCGTACTTTTCTGCAATTTAGAGGTGGCGTAAATAAGGGGATTCGAAATACAATCCAGTACAATCCCGACATGTTTTTTGCTTACAATAACGGAATTACAGCTACTGCAACACATGTGGAAACAAAAGATGGTTTTATAACAAAAATCAGGGATTTTCAAATCGTTAATGGTGGACAAACAACGTCATCTATTTATGCTGCAAAAAAGAATTCCAAATTAGATATTTCAAATGTTTCGGTACAAATGAAATTATCTGTTGTTAAAAATATCGAGAAGAAGAGTGAATTTGTTTCGAGTGTATCGCAATATGCCAATACGCAGAATAAAGTAAATAAATCGGACTTCTTTTCTAATAGTCCATTTCATAAAGAAATGAAAGATTATTCGAAGCGCGTTTGGGTGTCTACACGTGGAGGTTCTCAGAAACGGACGCATTGGTTCTATGAAAGAGTGCGGGGAGAATATTTAAATGAACAGGCTTACTTAACACCGGCAAAGAAAAAACAGTTCCAAATTGAAAACCCAAAGCATCAATTAATTGAAAAGACATTTCTGGCAAAAAGTGAAAACTCATGGAACAGAAAGCCACATATCGTATCGAAAGGTGCTCAGTATAGCTTTGCAGAATTTGCTGACTCTGTAACAGATATACTGGAGAAAAATGAGTTAGCGATCACAGAAAATTATTTTAAGGATGCAGTTTCTAGAGTGATCTTATTCCGTTCAACGGAAAAGATGGTTTCCAATGCGTCTTGGTATGAAAATGCTTTTAGGGCACAAATCGTTACCTATTCTATTGCGTTGCTCTCTGAAACTATTAGAAAGAAAAAGCTATTTTTAGATTTTAGCAAAGTTTGGGAAGAACAACGTTTGCCAACGGCGTTACAGGAGCTAATGAAGGTAATTACAAAGAAAGTCCATGAAAAAATCACAAATCCACCACCAGGCTCCGCTAACATTACGCAATGGTGTAAAAAAGAGCTCTGCTGGAACGATGTTCGTGGAATAGATATTGATTTGGTACCAATTAAGAAAATGCTTATCACTACGGAAGAAGCAAGGTATGAGCAAAAGTCAGAGAAAAAACAAAAAGAGTTAGACAACGGTATTGAAATTCAAGCATTTGTGGTTCAGACCAACTTTGAACACTGGATTCAACTTTACTCTTATTATATAAATAGTAATGGTATAAGATCACTAACCATTACACAAAGGGATATTTTAAAGAAATACACAGATGGCAGAATTGGACTACCATCAGAGAAACAGTCAAAAGTCCTTTACTTCTTGTATCAGAGAGCGGTTAAAGAGGGATGGGAAGCATTATAAACATTGGAAAAGGAGAGAATATCCTCCTTCTACACAGAATAATACTTTTTGTACTGCTATCTGGACAGGAGATAATTTACAAAGTTACAGGTTACTTTTTACTTTGATGGTATTAAGTAGATGATGACAGCGTTTTACATGCTTTTGGATGTTTAAATTAGGACTTCTTTAAAAGTAGAGTCAGAATAGTTAGGCGTGATGATGGTAAATTAACATAGACAGAAGCTTTACCAAACGCCCAATAAAACGAAACAATCTTCAGATCGAGGCAAAAAAATAAACGAAAGGATATAAACCTTCATCTTTTTATAAGGAGATGTAGAGAGATAGAAAAGAATTAAACAGAACCATTTATTTTTAAAAGTCGGGATGGTACGGTTGATCTTGAAGGTGAAAATCCGATTACTGTTAAACTGAAATTGGAAAATAAAGTTCCAACTAATTTGTATACTGAGTCTACAAAAAAGGTATAGTCTCTCATATTGAGTTGACTATACCTTTTCGGTGATCAATTGCTCTACTGCAGGAATATCAGTTGGAGCCCATATTAAAGAATCTAAACTTTCCCTCTTTAGCCGGATAAGCTTTGAATGTTTACTTACAATGGGTATGCCTTCTATTTCACATTTAATCGCTATTAGGTTAATAATAAAATTTCCGTATTCATGTGTGTTTTCATGAAACAGCCCTTTTGGCCTGATTTGGTAGTTCAATTCTTCCTCAATCTCTCTTACTAAGGCAGTTGTATAAGTCTACACCATGCTCTACTTTTCCACCAGGGAACTCCCACATATTTGGAATAGCCATTTGAGAAGATCTTAGAGCACAAAAAAATTCATTATTGTCATTTTCGAGAACTGCTGCAACTACTTTCACTGTTTTTTCATTTCCGTACTCCTTATAAATGAATAATTGTAATGATAGCATTTATTCGTTCTAGCTACTAGATTATGGGTTGGTATTTGGTAGGGATTTTTACAATTTTTGTTATACTGGAATTATGTAGAGTGATTTCAAGTAATATTCGTATTTTACTATATCATAATAGAGGTGAATCCATTGCCAACATACAACAAACTAGTTAGAGATAAAATACCGGAAATTATTAAAGAGGACGGGAAAAGCTTTACAAGTAAGATTCTATCTAATGAGGAGTATCGTGATAGTTTATACAGAAAATTAGTAGAAGAGGTAGAGGAATTAATTTCAACAGATTCTTCTTCTGAAGTAGTGGAAGAAGCTGCCGATGTAATTGAAGTGATTGAAGCGCTAATCAAATTAAATGGTTCAACTATACAAGAGGTAGAACAGGTTAAAGCTGATAAGAAAGATCGTCGGGGAGGATTTGATAAGCGGATTTTCCTTCAGGAGGTAAGTGGATGAGTCATAAGTTAAAAGTAGGTGAGCTCAAGGAACATTATCTAACTGATGAAGAAATTTGGCGTATTTTCACTGTAGTTTTGTCTAGTAAATCTGCTAAGTCATCTACCTACAAATATGCGCTGATTAAAGCACTGATAGAAAATTTGTACCAGGTCAATGATCGTTTTGAACTGACCTATGATCAACTTGCTTATTCTTTTACAAAGGTTTATTGGAATCTTATCATTCAACATGATTTGATCAAACAAAACGGAGGTAAGAATGCGAGAGTTGTAACGATTATAAAAGAAATTCAATCAAAGTATCAGATACCTGCTGAATTCAGTTTTGATAAAATAGATGCCCAAATACAACTTAAAATGGTTTCTGCAGTGAAGACTACGATGAAACAAAATGTGTTTGGTGCACTCTATGGGGATACAAGGGAAAAATTTTATGCGTTTGATCATAAGCATGAATACTTTAAGATAAACCCAGCTGTACATAGCTTTATGTTGAACTATCAGCGACTAATTGTGAATCTTACTAACTACCATATGGCAGCAATGATTGAGCAGTTGAACGAAGTACCAAGTATCAATTATCTGCTTGGAAAGGTCGAGACTATCGCTAGGCGTTCAACGTTACGTCCTTTTGAGAAACTCTTGTTGAACCATTTCGAACATTCTTGTTTCTATTGTGGTATGGCCTTGTCTGCAGGAAAAAGGCAAACTCATGTCGATCATTTTATCCCGTGGTCCTTTGTTCAGTCAGATCATATATGGAATCTTGTTCTATCCTGTAGTACATGTAATGGTTCTAAAAGTGATAAGCTTCCGAAAAGATACTTCTTGGATTCTATTATCGATAGGAATAGTGAATTGATAGATAAGGAAGAGGATGCTCATGTGATGAGTTTCATGACAAATTATAAGGACAAGAAAATTATTCTGCTTTATGACTATTCGATTAAGAATGGGTTTGATCAGATATGGAGTCCTTAGCGTATGTAATAAGAGGGGAAATAGGAGAGCACAAAATTGAAATTCAATTGGCTCAACTTCCCAAAGAGTATAAATACATAAATAACTTAATGATTAATAATTCGAAATCGAAATCGGGATATTAATCAAATTTTCATTAATTCAGAGAAGGATAGATTAGAATATTCTGTGGATGATGGTCAAGGGAACGAAATGAAATTCATCCCTTTATTCAGAGTTGAGGAAGTAAAATTTACGGTATATTTGGATCGGACAGGAAATTATCTGCAAGAAAGTAATTTTTCTTTCGCAAAGGATGGTAATCAGCGTACACATCAACATGATTGCCTATGATAAGAAGGGGCATTGACTGAATTTATCTTAAACCTAAATACGTATATTTATAAAGTTTCACCTTTAAATTAAGAAAGGAGATGCACCATGAAAAATAAAAACAAACGACTCTACTATAAACAACCAGCAAAAGAATGGAATGAAGCTTTACCGATAGGCAATGGTAGATTAGGTGGGATGGTTTTTGGTCGTGTTCTTAAGGAACGAGTACAACTAAATGAGGATTCAGTTTGGTACGGTGGACCAAGAGATCGAAATAATCCAGATGCATTAAAGCACTTACCTCAAATTAGAAAGTTATTATCAGATGGCAGATTGAAGGAAGCTGAAGATTTGGCGGCGCTTACCTTTACAGGCACACCAGAAACACAGCGCCATTATGAGCCGCTAGGTGACCTATTAATAAATATGGACCACAGAGAAACAGAGATATCTAATTATTCTAGACAGCTAGATTTGGATACTGCTATTACGAGGGTGCAATATACAGTAGACGATGTCACGTTTAACCGGGAGATATTCACTAGTTATCCAGATCAGGTGATGGTGATTCGTCTAACAGCCTCTGAAGCTAACTCTATATCCTTTCGAACCTTGCTAGACCGTGGAAACGCAAGAAACTATGATGAACTCGAGTCTATATCTAATAATTCATTGATCATGCGAGGGAAAACAGGTGGAAAAGATGGAATTGTATTTCGAAGTAAAATAAAGGCAATACCTGAAAATGGTTCAGTAAAAACCCTTGGAAATCATTTAATCGTTGAAAAAGCAGATGCCGTAACATTGATTCTCGCAGCAGCTACATCATATCGATACGATGATCCTGAGCATCAATGTTTGAAAACTATTGAGCGGATATCAGGAAAGGCATACCAAGAGTTACGTCAAAATCATGTGGAAGATTATCAGGAATTATTTAATAGAGTAAATTTTGAATTGGGTCATTCCAAAGAAGAATTTTCTGATCTACCGACAGATCAACGTTTAGATTTAGTGAAGGAAGGTAAACAGGATCTATCATTAATAAGCACATACTTTCAATTTGGAAGGTATTTACTAATTTCTTCTAGTCGACCTAATTCTTTACCAGCGACATTACAAGGGATTTGGAATGAGAAAATGCTGCCACCTTGGGGCAGCAAATTTACTATTAATATCAATGCTCAGATGAATTATTGGCCAGCAGAGATCTGTAATTTATCTGAATGCCATGAGCCACTGTTTGAACATATTGAAAAAATAAAGAAAAATGGCAAAATAACCGCGGAAAGCATGTACGGGTGTCGAGGTTTTACTGCACATCATAACACCGATATATGGGGAGACACAGCACCACAAGACATTTATATGCCAGCCACAATTTGGCCGATGGGTGCCGCATGGTTATGTTTACACTTGTGGGAGCATTTTGAGTTTACACGTAATGTGGAATTTTTGAAAAACTCATATGATACTTTAAAAGAAGCTTCTTTATTTTTTGTTGATTTTCTTATCGAGAATGAAGATGGACTGTTAATAACAACTCCTTCTGTATCACCCGAAAATACCTACATTTTACCAAATGGTGAAAAAGGAACGTTATGTGAAGGGCCTTCAATGGATAGTCAAATTATATTCGCACTCTTTACGAGTTGCATTAGTGCTAGTGAAATATTAGACGTGGATCAAATTTTTCGAAATCAATTGCTCGAATTAAGAGAAAAATTACCAAAACCGAAAATTGGGAAACATGGTCAAATTCAAGAATGGCTGGAAGATTATGATGAAGAAGAACAAGGGCATCGTCATATTTCACATTTGTTTGCGCTGTATCCTGGAAAGCAAATATCACCAAGCACTACACCGAACTTAGTTAAAGCAGCAAAAGTAACGCTAGAAAGAAGGCTACAATCTGGCGGAGGCCATACTGGATGGAGTCGTGCCTGGATTATTAATATGTGGGCCCGTTTAGAAGAGGGGGAACTAGCTTATCAACATATTCTTGAATTGCTTAAGTCTTCCACCTTACCGAACCTATTTGATAACCATCCACCATTTCAAATCGATGGAAACTTTGGGGGAACAGCAGGTATTGCTGAACTATTACTTCAAAGCCATAACAATGAGTTACACTTATTTCCGGCACTACCTAGAGCATGGACTAATGGAAGTGTCAGTGGCTTAAAAGCAAGAGGTGGATTTGAAGTTGACTTGTCGTGGGATAAGGGTGAATTGAAAGAAGCTATTATTCATTCATTAGAAGGAGAAAAATGCGTAGTCTTATTTAATAACGAAAGAACAGAGTTTGAAACGACAGCAGGCCATACCTATCCGTTACACCATTCATGGATCAAATAAGGTAGAGGTAGAACATTTGAACATTTGCTACAACCCGGGAAAGGATCCTCGGATATTCCGGAAATTGGTATGAGGTTTGGTTTATCAGATTCATTTGATAAGATGGAATGGTTTGGCAAAGGACCACATGAAACTTATTGGGATCGACAAAAAAGTGGAAAAGTCACTAAACATAAAGTAAAAGGATTAATTTAAAAAACTTATTAAAAGTGTATGCAATCCTAAGTAGCTAATCTACTCTTCTAAAGGGAAAGACTATCGAAAAATAGGGAGGAATTTTAATCCATGAATAAAAATTCAAGCTCAGATGGAAATGCACCGCTGGACAACCATAATCAATGTACCTTCGAAAATCCTATCCTATGGGCAGATGTCCCAGATCCTGATGTAATTCGAGTCGGGGAAGTATTTTATATGTCTAGTACCACGATGCATATGAACCCAGGGGTACCAATTATGAAGTCGTATGATCTCTTGAACTGGGATATTGTTAATTATGTCTATGATGTGCTTGCGGATAACGATGAACAAACCCTAAGTAACGGAAAAAACGAATATGGAAAAGGTTCTTGGGCAAGTTCTCTTCGTTACAATCAGGGCATCTTTTACCTGGTAGTCGGGTCGCTTGCTACCGGAAAGACGTATATCTTTCAAACAGAGAATATCGAACAGGGCCCCTTTAAACGCTCTATTTTAGATAGCTATTATCATGACATGTCTTTACTATTTGACGATGACGGACGTGTATATATGGTTTATGATGTTGGGGATATAAAGGTTATTGAACTAACTGAAGATGCGACAGCTATAAAAGAGGATGGCCTAAACAAAATCATTATTCCAGATGCCAGCATAACTGCGAGTACAAAAGAGGACGTAGGTCTTCCTGCTGAGGGCGCACACATCCAAAAAATTAATGGCTATTATTTCGTGTTCACGATTACATGGCCGAAAAATAGCCATCGTATTCAGCTCGTACATCGTGCGGAATCGATTGATGGTGATTATCAAGGTAGAATTGCAGTAAGTGACATCACTGGCACGGCACAGGGAGGCATTGTTGATACGGTTGATGGCAACTGGTATGGGATGTTGTTTCGCGATAACGGATCTGTAGGCCGCCTTCCTTGTCTCCTCCAGGTTACCTGGGAAAACGGATGGCCAGTATTTGGTGAGAAAGGTATTATTCCAAACAAGATGCCTTGTCCGGTTAATAACAAGACTTCTAAGCAATACATTGTTCAATCAGATGAATTTAATTATGAGACCAATAACGTAGGATTAGTATGGCAATGGAATCATAATCCTGACCAAGAAAATTGGTCTTTAACCAAGCGTCCAGGTTTTTTAAGGTTAAAAAATGGCAAAATTAGCGCGGACCTCGAAGAAGCTAGAAATACACTTACCCAAAGAACGTTCGGACCAGAATGTTCTGGTCAAATCGCAATTGAGACAATAAATATGAAGGATGGTGACGTTGCTGGCTTTGCTGCCTTTCAAAAGGATTATGGTTTTGTCGGTGTAAAAATGATGGAAGGCGCAAGATCAATTGTAATGGTAAATGCAAGTACTGGTTTGGCAGAAGAAATTGAACGTATTCCACTTGAAGAGGACCGAGTATATTTTAAGATTGATTTTGATTATAAAAATCAGACAGACAAGGCATATTTTTATTATAGTCTCAATGACGTAAACTGGATACAGATTGGAAACACTCTTCAAATGAGCTATAAACTAGATCATTTTATGGGATATCGGTTTGCTTTATTCAACTTCGCAAAAGAAACAACTGGTGGATTCGTAGACTTTGATTACTTTAGAGTGGAAGACAAAATAAGTTAGGGACAGAGGGACAGGCACCATGTCCCGTTTGGTTTGGCAAGAGACTATAGGGACTTGCTCCTACCATAACTAGAGATAGGGGTTCAGATGGAACAAGAGTTTAAAGATGTATTAGCTTTGCATCCAGAAGTAATAAAAGAAGGCTTAACTATATTTGATGGGAAGCACAGTTAGAATCTTGTTGAATTAATTTGATTATTTCTGATTAAGAAGAATAAAAGTTACTAACTTAGTAAAAAAAGATATCATCAGTTCTAATTTGAAGGATTTATGGAATTGGACCTATATACTGTGCATAAAGAAGGTGAAAAATGAGTGGGAAGATATCTGAGAGAATACTAGCACTATAGAGGTGCTGAGTAGTATTTTCTTTGATTTTTTTTAAGGAAGGTAATCAAGAATTATTGGGAAGATTATGGTTGATGGACCCGGAAGGAGTTTCAGAACAAACAATGTCTAAAAAAAGTACTCCTTGGTCGGGCCTATACTTAGTAAATGTAGGTGATGGCGAACATAGAAGTTGGGATGATTGTAAAAATACGGCTTTTTAAGTGCAGGTCAACGCGCCAAATACAGCGATGCCATGAAGAAGCTTAAGAATGGTGATAAAATATTTGCCTATTTGAAAGGCCAAGGATACGTAGGATATGGTGAAATAATATCGAATGCAGTGATTGCTAAGGAATTTATATTGGAAGATGCTACATATTTTTTTGACAATCATCTTAAGCAGCCCAACATAAAGGAAAATAAGGACAATCCTAATATGGCAGACTGGGGTTGTAGGAGTAAATTGGTTTAATGCATTGGAGAGAGTTGAACCTGTGACGAAACCAGGGATTTTTGCTAATCAGAACGTAGTATGTAAACTTAAAAATCAAGATGCAATAGAATTTCTACGAGATCATTTCCCTTTAGGTATGGATTGATAGTTTAGTTTTTTATGGCTCAAAATTTGATATTTATTGTAACAATAAAGTAATAAAAATTTGGGGCAGAGGGAGAGGCACCATGTCCCGTTCTGTTTAGATAAGAACGCTAACCGATCCTATATTGAATCGCTCCTATTTAAACTAGATTGGGGGATTTTTTCAATCCATGGACCATTTAGCGCAACTAATTGAAGAAATTTTAATTTAGGAGTCGGTGAAGAAATAAAAGAAGAGAAGGAAATTAATATGGTACCTATTGTTAAAAATATTTATCTTCCTTTGTTTCAATTTTATCGCCAGGAAAATACCAAATATTTGGTGTACCGCTTGAGGAGACTTAGAATATTTCATCATTATTTTACCCTAAGACTGAGTGTGGAGTATATTTAAATGAAACCGATTCTTTATGTGTTTTTTTCTTTTTTTATAAGGTATTAAGTTAAAAGAAAATTTAGATAATACTGACAATTCGATTGACTCAAATAAATTTGCATGGTAAGATACTTTCAAAGATATTGTAAAGTTTAATTATTTTTGGAACCGGTACCATAAAGTGTGATGTAAAGTAGTTTTAACTAATAAAATCTAAGAAAGGAAGAGACTTATTAATGAAAATACTCATAACAGGTGCTAATCGTGGTCTGGGCAATCATTTAACCAAAATGGCATTGGAAAAGGGACATAGTGTTGCAGCTGGTGTAAGATCCATAAAAGAAGCAGAACAGCAAATGAAACATTTAAAAGATCAATATCAAAATACTCTTCTGTTAGTCGAGCTTGATGTCACTTCAGAGCAAAACATAAATCAAGTCGTTAACCAAATAGAAAAACAGTGGGGCTATCTTGATTCCATCATTAACAATGCAGCTATTATGATTGAAAGAGAGAAAACAGTAGAAGACCTTGATATGGATAAGGTTCGTCTTACATTCGAAGTAAATACATTTGGGCCAATGAGGATTGTACAACATTTTTTGCCTTTGATCTATGCTGGTGAAAACCAAGCTATAATAAATATTTCATCTGAAGCGGGTACGATTATGAACGCGTTTCCAACGAATTACCCGTACAGCATGTCAAAAACAGCCCTAAACATGTTTTCTGAAAGATTAAAAGAATATCTTAAAGACAAAAGAATTCGAGTTTATGCTGTTCATCCAGGATGGATGAAAACCGATATGGGTGGTATGGAAGCACCATATGAACCGGAAAATACTGCTGCAAAAGTTATTAATATTATGGAAGGTAAAGTGAAGAGTTATAGTAAAATTGCTTTTATAGATTTTAATGGACGTCCCATGCCACTTTAATATAGGAGGTATTATATTTTTTATAGGACCGGTTCGAATACTATCAAAAAATAAACATTAATATTAAGCCACTAAAAAAGAATTATATTTTTTTGACACAAAATGAAACCGGTTCCAAATATTTAAAGAAAATATTGACAATGAGTTGTGTTAGTGATAAATTTGGGTTAAATAACAGAATATATTGAATTTTAAAAATAATTGGAACCGTTCCCAAATATAAGAATAGAAAAGGTTGATGTTTTGTGGTCAGTATTTTAGACATTGCTAAGCATGCTGGAGTATCTAAATCAACGGTATCTAGAGTGTTAAACAATAACGAAAATGTAAGTGAAAAAACTAAACGAGTTGTTCTTGATGTAATAGATGATTTAGGTTATAGACCAAATGCTTCAGCTAGAGCACTCTCTTCGAAAAAAACAAATAGTATTGGGATAATTTTAGAACGTTTGTATGATCCTTTATTTTCAGAGTTGATTCAAGGAATCGGTTTCTGGGATGACCACCGATATAATTTAATTTATTGTGATGCAAAAGGTGAGCCAGAGGTTAAGAGCAGATATATTGATTATTTGACTAATGGCCCTGTTGATGGTGTTGTTATTTTTGGATCTTATATTTCAGATGAATCAATAATTAAAAAGTTATCGGATCGAAAATTTCCATTTGTGCTAATTGAAAATGAATTTAAAGATTTCGAAACAAACAGTATTTTAATGGATCATGAGGGGGGAGCTTACAAAGCAACCGATCACCTTATAAGCCTTAATCATAAAAAAATTGCTCATATTACAGGAAATATGAATACAAAAATCGCACTGGGAAGATTAAATGGTTTTATACTTGCAATGCAAAAGTTTAACTTGATGATTGTACCAGAATACTTAGCATATAACTACAGCAATAATAACAAATTTGAAGAAGGATATAGCAGTATGCAAAGACTTTTATCGTTAAACGAAAGACCAACTGCTATCTTTGTATCAGATCAAGATCGTGCTTACGGAGCAATTCAAGCAATTGCAGATGTTGGTTTAAAAGTACCAGAAGACATCTCTATTGTCAGTTTCGATGACCAGAAGATATATAACAAACGCTACAACGGACCAGAACTAACAACAATCTCCATACCATTTTATGAGATGGGAAAAGAAAGTGTTAGAGTTCTCATTGATTTTATTGAGAAAGAGTCTAGTAATCCGGTTAGAAAATTATTTGAAACAAAACTAGTAATCAAAAACTCCTGTGCTAGGAACAGAGAAGAAGCAATGAAATGATTTTAGGTTAGATATGTAAGCGCTTAATTAAGAGCGTCAATCATCCTTAATTTTGGGAGGGTTTTAAAATGAGGTTAGGTGGGCCGGTTAAAGCACAAGATCCAGATGGATGGGTAAAAGAAATAATAGAACTAGGATATACTGCGGGAACTATTCCGAAAAATGTAGGTATCAAAGACACAGAGCTACAGGATGCTTTTGTGAAAGCTGCTCATGTAGAAGATATTATTATTGCTGAAGTAGGGGCATGGAGCAATCCAATAAGCCCAAATGAAGAAGAGCGGATAAAAGCACTAGAGTATTGCAAGGAACAGTTAACTATTGCTGATCGTATGAGAGCACAGTGTTGTGTTAATATTTCTGGATCGAAAGGACCCAAATGGACTAGCCCTCATCCAGATAATATGTCAGAAGATACATTTACTCTTATTGTTGATACTGTTAGGGAGATTATCGATTCGGTAAAACCAAAAGAAACCTTTTTTACGCTGGAACCGATGCCATGGATTTTCCCTTATGACATTAATACCTATTTACGTTTAATCAAAGCAATAGATAGAGAACGGTTCGGAGTACACCTTGACCCGGTTAATATGATAACTAGTTTAGAGAAATATTATAATAATTCGGAATTCCTAAAGGATTGCTTTAAAAAACTAGGATTATATATAAAAAGTGTGCATGCAAAGGATATAATTTTGCAAGATATGCTTACATTTCATTTGGACGAAGTACGACCGGGTAAGGGGACATTAAACTATGGTGTGTTTTTGGTTGAAATGAATAAGCTTCCTAAAGATACTTCATTTTTATTAGAACATCTTCCCAATGAAGAGGAATACAAGCTGGGAGCTGACTTCGTACGTTCAATAGCTAAGAAAAAAGGTATTACATTATAGCTCTATAATTTAATATAAATATTGTTGATAATTACTTATTAGGAGGCGATTTGTTTGGAATCTGTAGGAAGCAAACATGTGGTGAAGCTGGGTATCGTTGTTAAGAATGTTGAAGAAGCTGCGAATAGTTACGCAAAAATACTTGGTGTTGAAGTTCCTGATATTTCGATTCCTGGTCCTGAAACTGCACCAGATCCAACTGGGAAAAGTTATGTGCAATATAAAGGAAGTGATAGAAAACCAAGATGTAAATTCGCGAAGATTTATACAGAACCGGTCTATTTAGAGTTGATCGAACCTTTACCAGATGTTCCAAATCCATACACGGATTTTGTAGATAAACATGGGTATGGAGTTTACTTCATTTCCTTTTACATTGATGGTTTCGGAGAGCATATTCAATTTATGGAAGACTTGGGCTTTCCTCTAACTTTTAAACATGATAAAGGTCATGAAAGATATGCCTATTTTGATACCTTTGAAAAATTAGGATTAGTTTTGGAATACAAGGAAGTCGGAGAGATAGATTAAAAGTACGATTTATAGTGAAAGAAGGGATTTTAATGGTAAATGATTCAAGTACTTTAGGTACAGATGTAATGCTCCATTTGGCTTTAGTTGTTAATGATATTGAGAAGACAAGTCAAGCATATGCAAATTTTTTCAGGGTAGAAAAGCCGCAATGGAAATTGACGAAACCATCAAATGAGTCCAACACTAAATTTAGAGGAAAGGAGACAGAAGCCAGAGCCAAACTTGCTTTTATTAAAACAGGATCTATCGTAATAGAACTCATCGAACCGGATAATAACCCTAGTACATGGAGAGAAGTGCTGGATGAAAAAGGTGAAGGATTTCATCATATTGCCTTTAAAATTAATAATATGCAACAGATAAAAAGTCGGATGGAAGAGTGTAATATGCCTTTAATTCAAAGTGGTGGTTATGCAGGAGGACAATACGCTTATATGGATTGTTTAGAAGATTTGAAATTAATTATTGAACTGCTAGAAGACGATGTAAATCAGGATTAATTTAGTTAAGTATGAATATCTATAACTATTTTTCAGTTCCTTTTGGTACCGGTTTCATTTATCTTCTATTTCATGGCATTCTTGCGAGTCATCTTGAGCAAAGATATTAAATATAAGGGGGGTGAACTAAACTCATCTAGAATGAACCATCCTTTATAAAATGATTTAGTAAAAAAACTAAAAAAAGGTGGGGTTTAAATGTTTAAAATGAAAAAATTAATCTTTATTTTAATCACTATGTTATTTGTTTCTATTTCTGTTGGATGTTCTGCTGATAACACTGGTGGAAATGACTCCTCGTCCGACAATAACTCCGAATCCGATTCCAATTCTAGTTCAACTGATGAAGTCATAGAATTAACACTTTGGAATCCTTCTTGGAAAGAATCCATTGCACCGGGTCTTATTACTGAATTCGAGGCCCAAAATCCCAATATTAAAGTTAACATGGAGTTTTTTCCAATTGACGGTATGAATAATAAATATTTATTAGCACTAATGAATGACTCAGGTCCAGATGTTATGAGTATTGCCGGTGATTGGACTGCACCATTTGCTCAAACTGGCGGACTACAGCCACTTAACGAATTTATTGAAAAAGACAATCTTGATTTAGATGATTTTTACCCAGGTGCGTTACAAACTGCTAATGTAGATGGAAGCTATTATGCTTTGCCGTATAGATCTGAAACACATGCACTCTATTACAATAAAACGTTGTTTGAAAAGAATGGGTTGGACCCATCGAAAGCACCTGCAACATTCGATGAATTATTAGAATATTCGAAAAAAACCACATCAGATGGTACATTTGGATTTGGATTAGTAGGACATCAAGTGGGAAATGTATCTTACCAGATAATGAATTTTATTCTTAGCTTTGGTGGAGAAATTCTAAATGAAGATTATACAAAGTCAATGTTAAACGAGCCTGAAGCTATTGAGGCAGTGAAATATTATGTGGATATGCATACTGAACATGGTGTTGCACCTGAAAGTGTGATGGAAAATGATAATACAGCGAGTCGGAATCTATTTCAAACAGGAAATGTAGCGATGTTTTTAAGTGGTAATTATGATATCGCACCAATTCAGGAAGCAAATCCTGACCTGGACTTTGGAACGGCATTGTATCCCGAAAAGGGTGAAAGAAAGTTACTTCTTGGAGTTTGGAGTCTAGCTGTTACTGCATTTAGTGAGCATCCAGAAGCTGCATGGAAATTAGCTAATTTTCTAGCAGAACCAGATAATTCAGTAGAATATAGTACAACGTTCTCTGCAAGAAAGTCATCAGCTGATCATGAAAAATATCAAGATCCGCTAGTGAAGCCATTTGTTGAAATGATTGAATACGGTGTTCCCATGCCGGCAATTCCAGAAATGGCAGAAATCAGACAGATTATTCATGATAATGTTCAATTAGCTATGATGGGGCAAATTTCAGCGGAAGAGGCAATGCAAACTGCCTCGGATGAAGTGGATGCTATACTCGAGTAAAAATTCAATATAAAACTTTTTATATGATTTCCATACTCACATAGAAGGGAGCATGAGAAGGTGTGTTACAAAAAAAAATGAAAAATCCGGGGTATTCACTTGAATCCCCCGGAAAAAAAACTTTCAAAATAAATCCCGGTTATTTATTTGTAGCTCCTGCTGTTATAGCAGTGGCACTTGTATTATTGTATCCCTTATTGCATACGATTTTTCTTAGCTTTTTCAAAAGTTCTTTGATGTCAGATGCTACTGAATTTGTCGGATTTGCACAGTATATCGAGTTAATCAAGGATAAATTGTTTATAAATTCTTTAAGAGCAACTTTTATTTGGACAGTAGGAAGTGTGGTATTTCAATTTCTCATAGGGATTTTTGCGGCCCTAGTAATAAATCAGAGTTTTATAAAATTCAAGATGCTGTTTAGAATACTTATTATGGTACCTTGGGTGCTTCCTAGTATTATTGGGGTGAATATATGGAAATGGGCCTATCATCCTGATTTCGGTATTATAAATCACTTCTTGATATCTACAGGTATTATTTCAGAAAATATTTCGTGGTTATCAGGAGCAAATACAGCAATTATATCAATTACAATAGTGAATGTGTGGAAAATGTTCCCTTTTGTAATGTTAATGATTGAAGCTGCATTACAATCGGTTTCAAATGAACTAAAAGAGGCTGCCAGAATGGATGGTGCAAATACAGTGAGAATATTTTTCACCGTGACTTTACCTCATATCTCTGGTACTTGTTACACAGTAGTTTTATTATTGACAATTTGGACACTTAATGCCTTTACTTTTGTTTATGCGTTGACTGAAGGTGGACCAGCTCATGCGTCAGAAGTAATGTCTATGTTTATATACAAATTTGCATTTCAAAACTATGACTTTGGTATGGCTTCTGCGGCAAGTGTATTTTTATTCTTAATTACATCGACATTTGCAGTATTCTATATTTCCATATTGATGAGAAGGGGGGAGAGGTAATGAAGAGAAAGCTAAGAACGAATATTTTAGTTCAAAGCACTAGCTATTTGTTTCTTCTTTTGTTACTTTTCCTAGCTTTATTCCCAGCTGTTTGGATGTTTATTACATCTATTAAGCCACCGGAGGAGGTCTTTACTCTTCCGCCTAAATTAACAGTCGATAACCCAACACTCGTAAACTATGGAAGGGTAATATTTGATTCTAATATCCCTCGATCATTTTTTAATAGCTTAGTAGTTACAGTCTTAACAACTTTTTTTACCTTGTTATTTGCTATGTTAGCAGGTTATGGTTTTTCTAGATTTGTATTTAGAGGTTCCAATACTATCTCAACTGGCCTGTTATTTGGACAAATGATGCCAGGGGTAGTCCTGATTATGCCTCTATATATGATGTTTGGAAAATTGCATTTAATTGATACTTACGGGGCATTGATTCTTGCTAATATGGCTATTACTATACCACTCGGTGTAATCATGCTTCGCACATTTTTCGATACAGTACCGAGAGAATTGGAAGAAGCAGCCAAAATTGATGGATGTAGTAATTTAGGCGCGCTATTTCGAATAGTCCTACCGATATCAAAACCCGGAATTGTAGCAGTAAGTGTATATACGTTTTTACACACATGGGAAGAATTTTTATTCGCCTTGATATTAAGTAATTCATCGTCTGTTAAAACGTTACCTATTGCTGTAAATGAGTTTAGCAGTGAATTTGTAATTGATTGGGGAGGAATGATGAGTGCTTCAGTTGTCATTTCAGTACCTGTTTTATTAATTTTTATTTTATGTCACAAGTCCTTCGTAAAAGGACTGTCGGATGGTTCTATTAAAGGATAATTAGACATTAAGTATAATGAACAAAAATAAGGAGGAAATACTTATGATTAAAGGAATTGGACATACAGCGTACACAGTAAAAGATATGGACAAAGCACTTAATTTTTATTGTGATGTATTAGGTTTTAAAAAAGTGTTTGAATTAGATCGTGATGGAGAACCGTGGATTGTTTACCTTAAAATATGTGATTATCAATTTATTGAATTGTTTTATGGTGGAGAGAAGGAAATAGAGGTAGATGTTAAAACAATTGGTTACAGCCATTTATGCTTAGAGGTAGAGGACATATACCAAATTTCTGAACACATTAAGAGTAAAGGAGTTAAGTTAGATAAAGAACCAAAACAGGGGGTAGATATGAACTACCAAAGCTGGGTGAGTGATCCAGATGGGAACAAAATTGAATTAATGCAATACCATCCTGAATGTCCGCAATTAACCAAATAATATGCTGACAAATCGTACCATTTTTTTCTAAAGAATAGCGTTAAACGAGAAAAACTACTAAAACATGAAAACAATGATAATCATAATCGGATAACTTTATCTTTAGATTATAATCAGAAACGAAAAATGAAGCCCCTGACACCCAGTATAATGGTAGACCAAACTGGAGTTCAGGGGCTTTTTAATATCAAAGGGGTGCATAAATAATGATAAAAAATAATCAAGTTGTCCTTATTACGGGAGCCAGTAAAGGTATTGGTAGGAATACTGCTATATATTTAGCTGAAAAGGGATTTACCGTTATTGCGACAGGGAGAAATATAGAGAGATTGAAAAGTTTAGAAGCAGATTTAAAGCAGAAATCATTAGCAATTGAAACAATAGTTATGGACGTTAAACAACCTGAACAAATTGCTACCACAGTTCAATCAGTTCTTAATAATTATAGTAAGATTGATATTTTGGTTAATAATGCAGGAATTTTTACGGCTATTGGACCAACCTGGGAGGTTAATCTCGAAGATTGGATCAATGATGTGCAGACTAATTTATTTAGCGTCTTTAACACTATCCAAGCAGTAATTCCAATTATGCTAAAACAGAAGTATGGTCGAGTGATTAATATTGTAGGTGGTGGTACCTTTAATGCTTTTAGGTATGGTAATAGTTATGGAACTTCTAAAACAGCAATTGCAAGGTTTACAGAAAATCTTTCAAAAGAGCTTGAGAATTCACCAATAAAAGTATTCGCTTTAGATCCAGGTTTAAATGATACCGACATGACTCGAAATCAAAGAGAAACGGAAATCGGTAAGCAATACTTAAGTAGAATTGAACAATTGTTTAAGGAAAAGGTCGACGTATCTCCTTATCAAGCTCCTAAATATATATATGAGCTAGTTTCAGGTAATTATGATGAATTTGCAGGACGAATTGTTTCAGTACATGACCAGCTTAATGAAATCAAACAAAAGATTAACGAAGATGACGATTTTCTTAAACTTCGTTTAAATATATAGGTCCGTTTGTATTAGTTTAAGAGGATGGAATCTGTAGGGATTTGTTATATCGGTGGCATGCTTCTTCCTTCAAAGTCAGTGAAGAAAATAGAAGGGAAAAGCAATCATTGTTAGAGTTTAGTTCTATATTTATTTAATTAGAAAAAAAGGAGGTTTTAACATGTCGTTACGATTAGGCTTACAACTATTTTCGGTTCGTGATTCGTTAAAAAAAGACTTCGTGGGAACTTTGGAGCAGATAAGTAAAATAGGTTATCAAAACTTGGAGTTCTATTTTAATAATAAAGATAATTTTAAGGAACAGGCAGATAATTTGGAAGCGGATCAGTTGAAAAAAATATTGGATAACCTTGGTTTAAATGCTGTCTCAGCACATTTTAATCCCACATTTTGGGATTCTAAGAAAACACTATTTGAATTTATTAAATATGTCAAAACATTAGGTATATCACGTCTTGGGGTGGCTATTGCATTTTTTAAAAATAGGAATGATGTTTTACATTTAGCCAATCAATTAAATACAGTAGGTAAGACCTTACAGGAAAACGGAATAACATTGTACTATCATAATCATTTTCAAGAATTTCAACAATTTAAGGGAGAATCTGTCTTATCTACCTTATTAGAACAAACCGAACCTGATTTAGTTAAAGTTGAGTTTGATACGTATTGGGCAATAAGGGCAGGGGTAGATCCTATTCCTTATATCAAAAAACTTGGAGAACGATGTGGTATGTTACATCAAAAAGATCTACCTCCTCATATACAATCTGTTAATTTATTCGAGAAGATTGGGTATGACACAGAAATTACTATGAAAATATTGCAAGAAAACGTTAAGAAGGATGAATTCACAGAAACTGGAAGTGGAATCATGGATATTCCTTCAATCATTGAGGCATTTAACAAAACACAACAAATACAGTATATTTTTGTTGAACAGGATCAAACATTGAAGGATCCCATTCAGAGTATTACTATTAGTTTTGATTATATGTCCCGATTAATAGAAAACTTTGACTCTAACCAAACGAAGAACATGCTCTAAAATTTGATAGTGATTACTTATAGGTAAAGCAAAACGAGTGTACTTTGACACTCGCTTTTGTTTTGCTATTTATTCTTTATGGGTGAGTACAGCTAACTCATTATTAAAGTATTCAACAAATATAGAGGTTTTCTAATAGTTTGATTACTTTTCAAGTTATTACCTTCAAAATATATTTTGTCGCCTTCTTCTACATTTTAGATCACCGATATAAACCTCAACATCCAAATCAACTACCTCCTTAAAATAATATACAATTGAAGTTATTTGGCTCATCAACAAAATAACAGATAACCAGTTAAAGGGCAGACAAACCGATTGGGAATCATGGACAGCAATTCTTTATCCAAATCAAATTTCAGAACTTGTGCTAGAGCTTTATGCGGGCAAAGAAAGTGCTAATAATCTTGATGGGTTACTTAACTTTATTGCAACACTTGATAGTGATTGGCAGTATGGGTTAGTTACTTGCTAAATGAGCTAATCATTTGGTGTGTATAGTTTATTTCAGATGACCATCCGATGGAATTCCTTGTGAATTGTATCTCGGAACCATTGGTTATCGTGGCAACAGATCAGCATTTGATAATGATAAGTCACGGTTTATAGTGGTGAAAATAGGACAGGGTAAAAAAGAAATGACAACTCAATATGGGTTTCACAAGTATCTAGTTACTGATCATAATGCTCTTTTACCATTCTATGAATTAAAATTTAATGCAGTTGGATTACCAAAAGAGTATTGGAGTGAGGTGTGTAGCACCTTAGACAGTTACGGTTATTTTGTGAGAAATTCAGATGATAAGATACCGACTAAAGTACTTTGGATAGGTGACCTAAGTTTGAGTGACAGGAATATCGATAAGCAAATTGGCAACCTTATTGAAGCATTGTTCGCAGTAACCGTGTTAAAATCACTATATAAAGGCAACGAAAAAGGAACAGAATTCTCCTTTTTACATTCAATTTGAAAAGTAAAGGGAAGCGAAAGAACCGTCCCTGTAAACATAAAAAGGTTGGTGAATGTTTTGGCTAACAACTCGGATAAGGAGTTAGAGCAAGCGATGGATAAATTACTAGGGGGATTGACTGATTTTAATACGGACCATCTAAGGAAGCGTAACGAGAAGTTCTGGGGTGAAATAACTTTTCCTTTTTCGCTTGAAGAAGGATTGGGTGCGTATGCTAAACATGAATTAGACGATATTAGAAAAAAGTTAGACATAAAAGGTGTCAGTAGTCTGAAAAAGGCTGATTTAATTAATGTTCTACAAGAAATAATACCCAATAAATTAGAGGGAATTTATCGAATCTGGGATAGTGAACGGTTATCATTACTTTTTAAAATAGCAGATAACGGTGGGAAAATGACGGCACCTTCGTCAGTAGGAATGGACCAGGCGACGTATTTTCGTAATACTGGATTTATCTTCACCGGAAGCTATCAAGGTAAGGAAATAGTAGCCGTCCCTAATGATCTTATCGATCGAATCAAGGCGATGAAAAATGATTTGAATGTAAGGGCGACTGCGAAAAGAAACTCAGAATGGTTAACCCTTTCGCGAGGTCTGCTCTATTATTATGGTACGTTAAATAGCAGTCAGCTAATAGAAATGGTTCAAACATATTCAAAAGAAACAGTTGAAGTTAGAGACTTTTTCCAAGTGATTTTTGACGCAAATGAATACATGGAAGACTTTCAAGTCGGTGGGTATGGATTTTCTGACCAAGCTGTAGTAGAACCACAATCAGTTGTAGAGGAACAAGAAAAGAGAAAGGATGTACCTTTTTATCCTTTCAGTAAGCAGCAACTCTTGAAAGCAGGAGAGCATGAGTTTATTGAAAAAAATGATAGTTATCATCAAATGGTTCAGTACTTTACACGAAATTTTGACATCAGCAAGGAAGAAGCAGATGACATTGTGGAAGATAGTGTGTATGACATCCAAAATGGTTCAGGCCCCAATGAACTGTTAGAGAATTTTAATATGGAGTTTGAGTTAGTTGGTTTAGATGAGATTCAAGCATTAATGGATCGCGTGGTTGATTTGATGAATAATACGAGACAATGGGTACTCAAAGGTCATTCACCAAACGAGTTGGGTCAAAAGGAAAGAAAACATCTGCAACCTTTGCCATCGACTCCTTATAAGTCGGACGAGCCTGCTAAAAGTGTAAAAGTAGGTAGAAATGATCCATGCCCTTGTGGAAGTGGAAAAAAGTATAAAAAGTGCTGTGGAAAATAGGTTAACCTTCACCATGCAATTCATTTATTGGACAACTGCTTCATAGTACGGTTCTAATTATGAATCCAAAACTAATTAGTTAGATGTATTTGGTCGAATTCTGAGGCAACTATTTAGAGTCTTTATGAATTTCAATTAGATAATTACAGGATTGTTTCTAGTTAAAGTCGAATTGTATCACTATAAACTTAAGTAGGGTAGGTGGTAGTGGTGAAGGTCATTTTGACTAGAAAAACAGATAATGTTTTTGGGGCTGTCTGGTTGGCAACATTAGTGCTAACGTATAAGGAGTTAGTGTTTAGGAAAAATGAAAACATTTATTTCAAACAAGTTGATATACAAAAACTAGCCCAAGAACTCTGTTCGAAAAAAGTACAAAGTGCTAGAATTAGTCAATGGTGTAACGGTGATTATCATGAAAATAATTACAATTATTTACGAGCGTTAGGTTCAAAACGAAGGCTTACAACAGCTGGAGAATTTAATGGGAAGAAAGAGTATCCAGATAGATTGTTTGAACCAGGTACCGTTATCTTAGAAATCGGTGGCAACAAAATAACATATGGAGACTTAGTAGAGTGGTATCGTGGAACTTATTCTAAAATTGATAATTAAACAGTGGAGAGACATCAGAAATACATACGAACGTTTGTTCTTTTTGGTTTGTTTCTATGATATAATCTAGTAAGGTAATGGTACTTTTAGGGAGCGGTCGGCTAACCCCACTTGAGAGGGGGTGATGCCTATGGGTATGTATGAGAGTTTCATGGTGCTGATTGGTTTTGGGACCTTCTTGATTGCATTACTCGCATTGGTCATTTCTTTGATCAATAAAAAATAGACCTCCCTATTTACCCGCTAAGTGATTAGGTGAGGTCTACTCCTAACAAGGATAGCCGATCCCTCTGGGGGAACCGATTATCTAGGGCCACAGTTGGTAGCTGTGGTCTTTTTTAGTTTTATTCTAATCTTAATTGAATTATACCATATGATTATTGAAATATAAATTAAAGCTATTTAAATCGTATTTTAAAAGGATAACAGGTGAAATCTGATGGAAGAATCATCACTATCAGAATGCAGTGAAAAAGCTAAAGGTGCATGGTGAGGATATGTTAATCGGTATATTTTAATCACATATAACTATCTAAATTTTACGCCTTTTCATTCTCAATAATTGTTGCAACTATTTTATGGATTTTTCAACATAATCGTTAATCTTCAATTATATAATGTAATTGGAGATTAACTGTATTGATAAAAGTCAATACGAGCTTGTATTAACAAGTAATGCACTGCAGAAAAAGGTTCATTGCCATTTATGGATAGGCAGTTTGATTATGAATTTGTATTATCAATTTCTGAAAGTGCTAGTGATTATACAAACTTAAGGCTCTTACAATTTCTTGGAAAAGGATAATCACGGAACCAAACAGAAGAACTGGTATTCTTTTGTTCCCTCCTATGGGGGATTATTGGATATACACTGACTCTCATGGCTACGTTACTATTGATGTTGAATATCATCACATTAATGAATCTGACCTATTTTATCTTAAATTCACCTATTGTGTTATGCGAACTGCTTCTAGATATATCTGATAGTCAGAGGTTTTAATTCTATTGAAATAAATTCGTTTTAAGGGGAAATAAAATATGAGAATATTAGTTCTTGGGGCAAGCGGCGCTACCGGTAAACAAGTTGTCAGGCAATTAATTAAAAGACAAATTAATACTCGGGTTCTCATCAGAGAAAGTGCAGTCCTTCCCAACGACATAACAGACAATTCATTAGTGGAAATCGTGAAAGGGAATATCTACGGATTAAATGAGTCTGAGCTGAATAACCTTTTATGTGATTGTCATGTGATTATCTCCTGTCTTGGTCACAATGTTACGCTCAAAGGGATGTTTGGTAAACCTTATTATTTGGTATTTAATACAATAAGAAGAATCTGTGAGACAGTCAAAAAGAGGAAAGACAAAGAGGTAAAACTCATCCTTATGAGTACAACAGGATATACGAATAGTTTATCTGGAGAGATAAATTCTATTGGAGAAAAAATCATCCATTTTTTCCTAAAGCTTATGCTTCCTCCTCATCGTGATAATCTCAAGGCAGCAAATTACCTATTAACAAATATTGGTATAGAAGACGAACGTGTCGGTTGGGTTGCTGTGCGACCAGATACATTAGTCAACCATGATGAAGAAAGTTCCTATCAAGTATGTAAATCCCCGGTAAGAAGCCCAATATTCAACGCTGGTAAAACTAGCAGAATTAATGTAAGTAATTTTATGGCTGAACTAGCAACAGATGATAAATTATGGGAGAATTGGAAGTTTAAAACGCCAGTGGTTTATAATAATAACTAATGAAAAATTCATAGTAAAAAACTTTGGTATGATCCATGAAAAAAAGGAAGGTCTTTCCCGGTTGAAAACCGAGAAAAAGACCGTAGTCTATCATACTATTTTTACATTGTCTACTTGGTAGGATCACGTGATGTATAGCAACTCTTTTGATTATCCAAGAAATTTCTACTGTTCCTGACTTTTACTCAGTTTCCGCATATTAGCTATTGTGCCGCCATCAATGCGGATATCTGTGCCAGTGATATAGGAGCTTTCTTCACTGCATAAAAAGTGTACGACTGAGGCAATTTCACTAGGTTCTCCTTCTCTCCCTAATGGAGTGTTATCCAATAGCATTTTCATTTGCTGAGATTGGCTTGCTTCTTGACGCCCCATTGGGGTGTTGAATGTACCTGGAGACACGGATACGATTCGGGCTCCCTTTTGTCCCCATGCCCAGGCCTGGTCTTCTACGATTAGTTGTACCCCAAGTTTGGACAAGCTATAGGCTGCACCAGATGAGCCTTTGGTAAACTTTTCCATTTCTTCGACAACATCTGCCTGCAATGGATTTTTGAGTATTTCATCATATGGACCGCTCGGTGTCATATGTCCAGCCATGGAAGAGATACAAACGGCAACTGTTCCTGTTTTTGCATAGGCTAAGAATGAATCTAATATGTAGCCTGTTCCAACTAGATTTACGAGCATGATGCGCTTAGAATCTGCCATTGTGGGTGAAAGACCTGCTGTATGAACAATAGCACCTAAGTCTCCTAAACTAGCAGCTTTGTCGGCCAATTCTTGAACCTGAAGTTTGTTAGTGATATCCACTGTTTGGGCAATAACATCTGTTATGCCAGCTGCTGCCAATTCTTCCACTGCTGTCGCTAGTCTTTCCTCACTAACGTCTGCTAGAACGATAGTTCCTTTGTCTCCAAAGCGTTTGGCAATTTCTTTCCCCATTCCACCGGATCCACCGGTAATTACATATACCTTACTCATTTCCATTCCTCCCCAAATAATGTATGATGTTTAATTAAGAAACCCCTTACATATAGTTTATGGTTAAGAAAGTATTACTTCAAGAGACATTCTAGGTGAAAATGTCCATTTAAACGGAGGGATTATTTTGGGAAATGAACAAACGAGCATGTATTCTACAAGTACAAGAGGATTCATAATAACAGCATTCTTAAACCTACTTGCTTCTACCCAATTCAAAAAAATAACTGTCCGACAAATTGTAAACAAAGCTGGTATTAGTAGATCAACGTTTTACCTTCATTTTGAGAATAAATATGACCTTATTTCTGAGATAACCGAGGAATTAGTCGAAGGATTTTTGCTATTTTATTCCCATCCAGTGGTAGATACAGTTGAATCATTTAACTTATCTAGGGATGGTATATCTTCTAATACTTTGAAAATATGTGAGCACATTAAAGTAAATAAATCTTTTTATAAAGATCGATTTCAAGATAAGGAATTTATAGCCCTATTTACCGAACGCATTGGTACCGAATTAGAAAAGAACTTAGAGGATCCTGAATTCGCAGCATTTACTGCATTTGGTACCGTCGGCTATATTGCAAAATGGTTGGAAAATGACTTAGAAACAAATGTACATGATTTTGCTAAGAATCTATCAACTATTGGGAATACTATCATGTCGCGGTATGCAACACATTCATAGACGCAAAGGGAGTCTCTTCACTTCTCTGAGATTAGTGGTATTAGACAGTTGGTGCGGCTATATTTGTTGTAAACTTATTAGTAGATTTGATACAGAAGGAAGTTGAACAAGATGTATATGGAAGTTATTGTACAAAATAAAGAAGAGGCAATCGAAGCAGAAGCATTAGGGGTTGATCGGTTAGAATTAGTCTCTCGAATTGATAAAGATGGCTTAACTCCTAGCCTTGATACAGTACAGAGTGTGGTAGAAAGTGTATCAATTCCTGTTCAAGTTATGATTCGGCCTCATGATTATAGTTTCTGCTATTCCTATGCTGAGGAACGCCTTATATTAGAACAAATTAACCAAATGATTGAAGTGGGTGCATCTAATTTTGTTTTTGGAGCTTTAAATAAGAATGGTACGATCAATGAACGTTTATTGGAAGAGGTTATTTCTGTATCTGATGAAATTAGTTTTACTTTCCATAGGGCATTTGATTATGTTCCCTCACAAGAAAAAGCTTACAAGACATTAGTAAAATATAAGGCATTTATAAAAAGAATTTTAACCTCTGGTGGTGAGGTAGACTGTGTAAAAGGCAAGGAATCTTTGAAACAACTTGTAGAGCTTTCGCAAATCCATAATGGTCCCATTATTATGCCAGGATCTGGATTAAATGAAAATAATATAAAGGTAATTCATAATGTAGTCGGTGCAAGTGAATACCATTTTGGAAAGGGCGTAAGAGTTGCCCAATCATACTCCAATGGATTCGACAAAAGAGTTATACAGAATATTAAGTAGGGACAGAGGTAGGGACAGAGGGACAGGCTCCTTGTCCCAGTCTGTTTAGTGAGTAAGAGGGGGAATTAATGTTCCAGAACTAACAGTAAGCAAGTCGTAATTTACATTTAATTCTTCGAAAAATGAATGGAAGCAGAAGAACCGTCCCTATGAACATGCCAGTGAACTTTACCTTAATTTCCATTTTTTAAAAAAAGGACTTGTAATATTTACCAGTATATATTAGACTTAGTCTCAAGTTAGATTCAGAAAATTCGAAAATTTAATAGTATTTCTTATCAAGAGAGATGGAGGGATTCGGCCCTTTGAAGTCTCAGCAACCAGCCTTTAGAGGTATGGTGCTAATTCCAATAGGTTTTTAACCTAGGAGATAAGAAGATTGTGCTTGTATGTTAAAGGCCTTCTTCTTATAGAAGGTCTTTTTTTCGTCTCTAGTCTATTTTTACTAGGGATATGTCGGTGGAACATTCATTCTAGGAATAAAAACATTCGGAGCTCGGTTAAAGCAACCAACAGAGTCTGCACACAAAATTGCCAGTGTTTACTGTGATTCTCGGTGCAGTGGAATCCATTTTGTCTTATCCTGCTACGATGTCATACGCGGCAATGCCAAAAGAAGAAAGAGAAAAAAGGGGAATTACTGATGGCTTACTAAGACTATCTGTTGGATTAGAGCATGTCGATGACTTGTTTGCTGATTTACAGAAAGTTTTACCAGCCATTAGTTAAATAATAAAAACAGAAAGAGGAGATTACGATGACAGTAACATTAACAAAAGCACCATTTAGGGCCGATCATGTTGGGAGTTTACTTCGTCCAGCCAGTATTCACAATGCAAGAAAACAGTTCGCGGAAGGTACGATTACAAAAGAACATCTGCATGAAATCGAAACAACAGAAATTAAACGGATTGTAGATAAGCAAATTAGTGTGGGATTACAGGCAGTTACAGATGGTGAGTTTAGACGTAGATTTTGGCATACTGATTTTTTGGAGAATTTGAACGGAGTAGAAGGTTATGTGCCGGAACAAGGATTCCAGTTTAAAGGGGAAGAAACAGAACGGTATGATGTGCGTGTCATTGGGAAGGTTTCTTTTAATCCCGATCATCCACATATAAAGGATTTCTTGGAGTTTAATGATATCGTTGGTGGGAGAGCTGTTGCCAAACAAACGATTCCAAGTCCGAATCAACTGTTTAATAAAGGTATTAGGGATGAATCGATTTATCCGGACATTGAGGAATATGCGAACGATGTGATCAAAACATATCGTGATGCGATAGAGGCATTTTATCAAGCCGGTGTAAGATACTTACAGTTGGATGATGTTTATATTGCCGGTCTTTCTTCACCAGATATTCCGTTTAACGATGGTGAATACTCAAGAGATTACTTAATAGATTTAGCCCTTCGTGTGATTAACGGTGTGTTAGAAAACAAACCGGAGGATCTAATAGTAACCACACATCTATGCCGTGGAAACTATCGATCTAAATGGGCATTTGAAGGTAGCTATGATCTGATTGCATCAACATTACTTGCAAAGGAAAAAGTAGATGGATTTTTCTTAGAATATGATGATGACCGTTCTGGTGGATTTAAGCCACTAAACCACATCCCAGCTGGTGGTCCAAGAGTGGTTCTAGGTGTCTTCACCTCTAAAAATGGCGAGTTAGAAGATAAAGAAGCAATTAAAGCACGGGTTAAGGAAGCGTCCAACCATGTGCCACTAAACCAATTATGTATCAGCCCACAATGTGGCTTCGCATCTACACATCACGGTAATCTATTAACAGAAGAACAACAGTGGGAAAAGTTAAGGTTTATTGTCGATGTTTCCAAAGAAGTTTGGGAAGAGAATTAAGAGCAATCCCAAGCACCATTCATTATTACCGGATGGTTATTCCAACCGGTAATAATGAAACACTAACCTGTATTGATGGGAGGAAATTTTGTCTGGCAATTTACTTTTTTTAGGAGAATTTCTCGAGTGATTCTTTTGCTTTATGGGAACAATAGGATGAATTAAAGAGAGTAGTGAGATAGTAGAATGGACGTATTGATTCGTTTAGTGAATCGGAGATCAAAGTGCAAAGATTTATCGTATTTAAAAAAACAATAAGATTTAAAAGGGGGACAGATATAGTCTCTCTTTTTTTATGGACATATAGCGGGACAAGGAGCCTGTCCCCTTGTCCCATGTTTTTAGGGAAAATATCCCAGTGTCACAAATTGTCGTATTCACCATTCTTTTATATCGATAAAATGGTAAGATGTATGTAAATAACTGCAATATGAACCACTAGGCCTTGATCAAGGAGGAACAACCATGTTGGAACATGAGAGGTCCACAAATGCTGATACCCGAAAAATCCGTATTATATTAGTTTTTTTGATTATTTCGAGTACAATTCTGCCAATCATTGCGGAATATTTTCTATATCCCAAAACTCCACTTACCATTTATGGATTATTTCTAGTGCCAATTATTTATATCTCTTTTCATTATGATATGAGAGTGATTGCAATTGGACTTATTTCAATTAATTCTATTCACTTCATTTGGGGAATTATTGTCCTTCCAATGATATATGAGGTAAATGTTTATGTACGGACGTTAAATCATATTGGGTTAACGTTGATTTCCTTTGCATTAGCAATATTGATAGGATGTTTATTAAGAAAAATAAATGTACAACAAGCTCAATTAAATGAGAGTGAAAAGCTTTATCGAAGTGTGGTAGAGACCTCCCCAAATCCTATCTTAATTCATAAATACGGAGAAATCGTTTATGTAAATCCTGCTGCTGTTAGGATAGCTGGTTTTGATACGGACAAGAAGTTTTTGAATCAATTGATTTTAGACTTTATGCATCCGACTAGTGAAGAAATGTACCACACGAGGTTACAGGATTTTATAGAGGAAAGTCTTGATGAGAAGACTGTAGAATATCAGATGGTTCGACCAGACGGAACAAGGGTGTATGTTGAAACACTTGGTAAAAAGATAATCTATAAAGGTGAGAACGCAATTTTAGCTGTTGGAACAGATGTCACCGAAAGAAAAGAAAAAGAAGAAGAACTGAGAAAAAGAGAAGCTCTTTTAGAAAAATCTCAACGGATGGCTCATATAGGAAGTTGGGAATTAAACTTAATTGAAGATAAATTCTATTGGTCAAAAGAGACATATCGGATTTTCGGTATTTCCGAAGAATTTGTCCAAAACTACGAATCCTTTTTAAACTTTGTTCCAAGAGATGAAAGGGAATTCGTCAACCGGAAAAATGAAGAGGCTTTACGTGGAGAACCATACTCCATTAGGCATAGGATTATTCGTCTTGATGGGGAGGAACGGCATGTATACGCACAAGCAGAAGTTACGTTTAATGACCAAGGGCAACCGATCCTTATGGTTGGTACCGTTCAGGACATCACGGAGAATACAATAATAGAACAAAAGTTAAAAGAAAGTGAAGAGAAGTTTCGTTCATTGGTTCAGTATTCCTATGATATGATCGCTATTATTGATGGAAAAGGAATAATAAAATATCTTAGTCCATCCGTTGAACGTAATTTAGGGACTAACATAACAAACAACATAGGGCGGAGTGTAATAGAGTTTATTCATGCAAATGATATAGAATATTCAATGAAAAAGACAAACAAAGTATTGAATCATCCAAACGAAGCAATTAAAAGCGAGCTAAGGATAAAAGATGAAGACGGAAAATCTATTTATATTGAAATGGTCTCAACAAATCTAATCAATAATCCAAGTATAAACGGAATTGTCATCAATTTCAGAGATATAACTGCTCAAAAAAAATCCTACGATACCATCCAACATATGGCGTTTCATGATGATGTTACAAACCTTCTAAACAAAAGAGGATTAAACCAATTGTTGGTTGATGAAATTGATAAGAATGATAGTTTTTCATTGCTTTTTCTTGATTTAGATAACTTTAAGCATGTTAATGATAGCTTTGGGCATGATGCAGGGGACAAACTATTGGAAAAAATTGCAACTCGACTAAGTGAACTTGTTAATGGTCAAGGGGAGGTTGCGAGAATGGGTGGAGATGAGTTTGCTATTCTGCTGTGGAATACAACGAACAAAACGAACCCCAACGATGTGGCAGAAGGTATAATCGAATTGTTTAATCAACCATTAACCATCTTTAATTACCACTGCTATATAACTGCAAGTGTGGGAATCGTTACCTACCCCAATAATGGACTGGATAAAGATTCATTATTAAAGCATGCCGATATGGCTATGTATGAAGCGAAACAGGCCGGAAAAAATACATTCAGAACTTACCATAGTACAATGGAAAAGATGAATGAAAGAACTTTTCGACTGCAAAATGACTTAAGAACCGCCATAGATCATAATGAGTTCATGCTCTATTACCAACCTTGGATTCGTGCTGACGATTGTGCTACATTGGGTGCAGAGGCATTGATTAGATGGAATCATCCAAAGCTTGGTTTAATTTCCCCTGCTGAATTTATATCGATAGCAGAAAATTCGGGTGTCATTGTGCCATTGGGGGAATGGGTTCTAGAAACGGCTTGTAAACAGTTGCGGATTTGGAATCAACAAGGACATATAGATTTTAAACTATCGATTAATTTTTCAACAGTTCAATTTATGCGAAAGGATTTGCACGAGAAGGTTAAACAAATCATTGAAAAACATCGTGTTAACCCTAAAAATATAGAAATTGAAATTACAGAATCGGCTGTGATGGAACAAGATATAAGTCTACAAGAAAATATAAGAAATTTAAAAAAATTAGGAATAAGAATCGCTATTGATGACTTTGGAACAGGCTATTCATCCATGATATACATTAAAAAATTTCAGGCAGATACTATCAAAATTGATCGTTCATTTATTGCTAATCTACAGGAAGATTCGGATGATGCAGAAATTGTTTTGGCGATTATAAACCTGGCCAAGGCCTTGAAATTAAACGTAGTAGCAGAAGGTGTCGAGACCAAAGAGCAATATAATATGTTAAAAGAAATGGATTGCGTAGAAATGCAAGGATACTACTTCGCTAAACCACTACCAAGCGAGGAAATCGAAAAGCAACTATAGAACCGTCCCTTTCTTCTCACAAAGTTGATAATGAGTACTTGTAGGACAAGATTAAAGCGAGTGTCAAATTATATGACACTCGCTTTTGTTGTTCTATTTTATTTCTTTGTGTATTCTTCTTTGGTGAGTACAGTTCTATCTATATCCTCTGTCTCGTTATTAAAGTATTCAACAATTATTGAGTTTTCTAATAGTTTTATTACTTTTCCGTTATTACCTTCAAAATGTATCTTGTCGCCTGCTTCTACATTATGGGTAACTCCTTCTTTTTTCATGTCCATTTTAATCTTCCTTTCTCCTTCTATACATCCAAAAGACTATTAGATAGCGTTAAATTTACATTTTAACAATAGTTTTCCTCTTGTGTAAAGAGATTAAACATACAATTAGGCTATAGCGCTGTTAGAGTTATCATTCTTGTTCCTACTACGGGTCTAAATGTACGGATTACTAATCCCAGAAGCATAATTTGAAAAATCTTTCTATTGAACAAGATTGAAATTATTCTGTCTATATATTTATTCGACAAAGAATGTCTTTTTCCTTTTTTTCTAGGGACAGAGGGACAGGTTTCTTGTCCCACTTGTTTAATGCTTCCATATGACGGAGCTTAAAAAAATGCTGAAAAATTTTTTCAAATTATTGAGTGCTTTTTTTGTAAACGTTATCATAAGTTAAATTAAGTGTGAAGGAATAATTCATATAAAAAGTAATTATTATGAATTATTAATTCGTCACCCGAATTTTAGTGCTATGACTTAACAATGCATGAGGATAAGGAGGTTTGATTTAATGATTAATTTTAGTTGAATTTAATTAGTTATAATTAACCATGAATCACAAAAAGATTACATAAGGATGGTCATAAATCATGAATGATAACTCGCTAGTTATATCTATATTGAAAAATAATTTAAATAGTATTACACCAGCACATCAAAAAGTGGCTATGTATATCTTATCTTTTCCAGGTAGGGTTCTTGACCAGACTGCAAGCCAGATTGCGAAAGAAACTCATACAAGTGAAGCATCTGTGATTCGACTAACTAAAGAATTAGGTTTTAAGGGTTTTACAGAGTTTAAAATTAAACTAGCAAAAGACTTCGGTGCAGAAAGTGATTTACCCGTTTCCGGTAATATCAAACAAGAAGATACCCCTGAATTAATATTTCAAAAATCAATTACAACTGACTTAGAAAATTTGAAATTTGTAATGGATATGATTAATAAAGACACTTTAAACCAAGTGGTAAATGAGTTAGTTGTCGCTAACAAAGTAGGATTTTTTGCAATAGCAAGTTCATTTAGTGTCGCTTATGATGCTTATCTAAGGTTTTCAAAAATAGGTTTAAATTGTTTTGCTACTTTAGACTCTAGTGCACAAATTATGTTAGCCCAATCATTAAATGAAAATGATGTAGCTTTCGCTTACTCGAGATCAGGGCAATCAAGAATACCAGTAAAATCACTAAAAATAGCAAAGCAAAATGGGGCGAAGACTATTGCTATAACTCAAAGTCCAAAATCAGAAATTGTGGAATATAGTGATTTGGTTATTACTCTCCCTAAGAGTATTAACAACACCAGTGAGGCTGGAAATTTTTCAGAAGTTGTCCCTATGTCTATTATTAATGCTCTTTACAGTGCTGTTACCGTTAGAAAATGGGATGAGTCTTTAAAAAATATTAAAATAAGTAATGCTCTAATAAGGTCTGAACAGTTCTAAAAAAAAATTTTATTCTTTTTGAAGGAAAACTTCATAATATATAGTGAGACGTTGATTTATTTATTCAAAGAAATACTAATCTATAGTATTGGATACTACTTTTGGAAGAGAGAAATACAAATTTTAATATGAATCTAAAATAGACATTTGAGAGGAGGTGGGAAAGTGTACCTAGGGATTGATATAGGCACAACGAATTGTAAATTAGGATTGGTAGACAAAGATGGAAGAGAATTAGAACCTATGACGTTCAAAACTCCTGTCATACATCCTCGTAAGGGGTGGGCTGAATATGATTGCAATACATTATGGGATTTGATTTCGGATTCTGTAAAGAAGATTACTAGTTATTACAATTGTCAGGATACTCTAAATGGAATTGCAATTAGTAGTCAAGGAGAGTCAGGGTTGTTCGTTGACGAGAATGGTATTCCATTAATGAATGCTATTGCTTGGTATGACGATCGTACGAAATCTATGATTGATAATCTGGAAAGTAAAATCGATTCAGATGAAATTCGAGAAATAACAGGAATTGAAACTAATTATATTCATAGTCTTTTCAAGATGCAATGGATTAAAGTAAATTCACCTTCTATATATAAACAGGCTCATAAATGGCATTGTTTATCTGACTTTTTGGTTAGAAAAATGACAGGGAAAATAATTATGGATTATTCCTTAGCTTCAAGAACGATGTTGTTTGATATCCGTAATAAAGAATGGTCAAGTAAACTTCTAGATGTAGCAGAATTAGATATTAAACTTCTACCGAAGCCTGTTCCATCTGGAGAGATTATAGATTCTGTGAAAAGTAGTGTTAAGAAAGAATGGGGTATTAAAGGTAATGTTTCAGTTGTATCAGGTGGCTTTGATCACATGGTTGGGTGTTATGGTTTAGGAGCTAATTTTGAAAATCAAGCTGTTATTTCTATTGGTACAACAGAATCATTATGTTTATATTCAAATAGCTATAAAGATGCCTATTATCCTGGGTTTTCACAAGGACGACATGTATTTAATGATTCTTATTATATTTTGGGAGGGATGCCTTCAGGGGGAGAGACAATTGAATGGGCGATTAAAACTATACTAAATTATGAGAATGTTGGGACTGTAGGTTTTGATTCATTAAAAGAAGCGATAAGAGGAAGTGATATTGGTAGTAACGGAGTTATATTCCTTCCACATTTAAAGGGATGCGTGACACCAAATGTTGATTCAACATCGAGAGGTATGTTTGTTGGACTTTCTATTCAAACGACCTCTAACGACTTAATTCGATCTATAACTGAAGGGTTATGCTTTGAATTTAGACTAATTATAGATCAATTTGAGGGCGGGAATCTAGAATCATTTTTAGCTATCGGTGGTGGGGTTAAAAACCAGGAATGGATGCAAATTAAAGCAGATGTTTTAAACAAGAAAGTAATTACTTTGGAAATTAATGATGCAGTTATCTTTGGTGCAGCAAAACTAGTGGCAGATGCTTTGAATGAACCAATACAATTAGATGAAAATGTCAAAAGAAAAGTTTATTATCCTGAAAATGAAAGCGTTATCAAATATGAAGAGATCTACAGAAAAACATACACTAGGTTATATGAACTTAATAGAGAAATATTAAGGAGGAAATAATTGTTATGGCGCTAGTTAGAATGAGAGAAGTTTTAAGTGATTCATATAAAGGTAATTATGGGGTTCCAGCCTTTAATGTCTTTAATTTAGAGTTTGCTAAATCAGTTATTGAAACTGCAACTAAATATAATGCTCCTGTAATTGTTTCTGTCCATCCGATTGAAATAGAATATGCAGGAATTGAAGAAATTACAGGTATTATAAAAAGTCTAGCGAGCAGAACGCATATACCAGTTGTATTGCATTTAGATCATGGTGATAGCATAGAGACCGTTATGAAATGTATTTCCAATGGATTTACATCTGTTATGTACGATGGTTCTGAATTACCTTTCGAACAAAATATAGCTAACACCAAAGAAATTGTAAGAATTGCTCATATGTTCGGTGTTGATGTGGAAGGTGAAATTGGTCTAATAGGAGGTGCAGAAGGAGATGATTATGCCCATACAGAGGAATTTGATGCAGATCAGCTAACAGATCCTCTACTTGCAAAAGAGTTCGTTGACAAAACAGGTATTGATTCTTTGGCAGTAGCAATTGGATCTGCACATGGCCTTTATAGGGGAGAACCAAAGATTGATGTTGACCGATTAAAAGAGATATATAATGTCACAGATATTCCGTTAGTATTACATGGAGGATCAGGCACACCAGAACATATCGTAAAAGAAGTTATAAAGTATGGCATTACAAAAATAAATATAGCTTCTGATTTAAAGTTTGCATTCTATAAATCTCTTAAAGATAATCTGAGCGATGATTATGAGCCAAGGAACTTTTTAGGAATAGCTAATAAGGCTTCAAATCAACTTGTTAAGGAAAAGTTAGAGTTGTTTGAAACGATAAATAAAGCAATACAAATAAGAGAGGATGTTTCCAATGAAAAGAAATCTCATAGTACTGTTTAGTATTTTTGCTGCTTTGATGTTAGTTATAGGGTGTAGTCAAGAGGATACGAGTACTAGTAATACAACTGATGATAATACAAGTAATACAGATGAAACGGAAACAACAAACGATGAGCAGACAGAAGAAGTAGAAGAAATAGAATTAACTTTGTGGTTTGGTCGAGAGGATTTTATTCCCGATGATGCTTTTGAACAATTTGAAGCAGAAAACCCTAATATTAAAATAACAACGGATGTTATTCCACTTGAGAATGCAACTGAAGAATTTATTAGAGCTAGTAAAGCAGACAATCAACCAGATATTGTTCAAGTCCCTTCTGATCGCACAAAGATTTTAGCTGAACAGCAATTGCTCTTAGATATGACAGACCACTTAGCCCAATGGAAACAGGAAAACTCTGATTCTTACGATGCAATGGTACCTCTAGCATGGGATATGGCTAGTAACGAAGGAACTCCATATGGTGTTACTGTTCATGCAGGTCCTTTCTGGTACGTCTATAATAAAAATTTATTTGAAGAAGCTGGATATAGCGAAGCACCTAAAACGTGGGACGAAGTTTTGGAAATTGGTGAAGCAATTAGTGATGGAGAGAACATAGGTTTTTCTGTGATAGGAAGTAGAGCTCATGATCCGGTTTGGTTTTTGTCCACCTTCATGTCTATGGGAGGTCAATTTGAGGACGGTGTTCCACAGTTAAATTCAGATGCTGGGGAATATATATTAAATTTTTATCAACAATTAGCGGGTAAAGATATTACTGATAAAAATGCAATTGCGTGGGAAGCAGATAATATGCGTGCAGCATTTATAACTGGAGAAGCAGGGCAAGCAATGATTGGTGACAACATTTTTCCGACGATCCAGGAAGCTATGAGCTATAACGAAGACTGGGGTGCATCACCACCTCCTGTTAGACCTGGTGGGGAAAGTGACGCTGCATATATGGCTTTAGGATGGCCATATCTTGTAAGTAATAAAACAGAGCACCCCGAAGCAGTTTTAAAAGCATTACAATATTTATCTTCAACCGAAATTGTAAAAGACGTTGCCCTACGTTACCAACCAACAACAAATGTTGAAGTTTTAAGTCACCCAGAATATTTGGAAGCAAAGCCTTGGGCGGCAGATTTTGAAGAAGCATTTGCACAACTTGTAGAACTTCCATCTCATGAAAGACAAAGCAATATATATGAAGTATTACTAGATGCTATGCAAGAAGCTATCCAAAATCCAGACTCGGATGCTAAAGAAATGGCGGAAAAATACCAAGAACAAATTGATCAAATAGTACAGTAAATTAATAAAGTGCTAACTCTACAATAATGTAGAGTTAGCATTTTAGAAGACAAGGGGTGAGGATGTGGATTTTAGTTATAAACAACTTAAAAAGAAATCTGTTCCTTATGTGTTGTTAATACCTTCTATGTTATTCGTTATAGGAGTCTTAGGGTACGGTGTAATTTATGGAGTAGTGATTTCATTATTCGAAGTTAATGTTTATAGTTTAGAAACTCCTTTTGTTGGTTTAAAGAATTATATTTATATATTTCAGGATCCTACATTTTTAAATTCATTATATAAATCTTTAATTTTTGTATTCATGAGTGTTGTTGTGGGGATAATTTTATCTTTAGTTTTTGCAATAGCATTATATAAGTTAACAATAATGAAAAGTTTTTTTAAGGGTTTAACCTTAATCCCATATTTAATTTCTGGTATAGCTGCTGCTACAATGTTTAAATTTTTATTTGCAGGTGACGTAGGAATGGTGAATCAGTTTTTATCTGTTTTTGGGATGGAAGAGGTATTGTGGTTAGCTGATGAATGGTTAGCACTATTTGTTATTATATTAGCAAATATTTGGTTTGTAACACCGTTTGCGATTTTAATACTTTTAGCGGGTTTACAGGGTATTGATGAACAAATTTTTGAGGCAGCTAAAATTGATGGGGCATCAAAGTTGCGAATTGTATTTCAAATTATTATACCACTAATATCCTCAATGATTGGTGTTAGTCTAATTTGGTTGAGTTTTGCGAGCTTTAATATGTTCGATATTATCCTACCATTAACAGGTGGAGGTCCTGGAAGATCTACAGAAGTTCTAGCTGTTTACTTATATAAGTTAGCGTTTAATGATTTGAACTATTCTATGGCGAGTGCAGTTATGATTGTAATTATGACATTAAATTTAGCAGTAAGTTTCGTTTATTTAAAAGTATTCAAAGTTTAATTTCATTGAGAGGGGGCGGATTATGAATTTGAGGTCATTTCTTTATAAAAATTCAACTCAAATAATGGTATGGTTTATAATCGTAATACTCTTTGTATGGGTTCTCTTTCCATTAATTTGGACATTTTTATCAACATTTAAGCAACCATTAGAAGTTTATGATACTTCTTCCTTTCTTCCAAAAGAATGGAGTCTATCTAACTATCATGAAGTGGTTTCTGATGATAATTTTTTCAGGTTTTTTATTAATTCTTTGTTTATAACTACTGTTTCAACCATACTGGCAATAGTGTGTAGTGTATTAGGAGGATATGCCTTTGCACGTTATGCATTCAGGTTTCGTCACATCCTATTGTTAATATTATTAGTACCAAGGATTATTCCAAGAGCAAGTTTAACTGTTCCTTTATATATGGGATTTGCTGAGTTAGGGCTATTAAATAGTTATACTGCTTTAATTATTAGTTATACAGCTACTGCAGTTCCGATGGGTGTTTGGATTATGTCGGGATTTTTCAAGGGTGTACCTAAAGCTTTAGAAGAAGCTGCGATAGTCGATGGAGCAAGGCCATGGCAACTAATGTGGTATGTCTTAATTCCTATAACACTCCCAGGTATATTAACAGTAAGTATATTCTCTATCAGAGAGGGATGGAACGAATTCCCTTTTGTATTAACTTTAACAACTTCAACTGAAATGAGAACGCTCCCGTACCAGCTATATATGCTAAGTGATAGTATGGGTATTCAGAATTGGCCATTAGTAAATACTTTCTCATTAATGACAATTATTCCAATATTAATTGTGTACCTAATGTTTGAAAAAAAGGTTGTGAATGGAATTGTAAGTGGATCGGTGAAATAAATTGTATCATAGTGTTAATGGTCAGGACCAGTTCTTCACCCTGAGAAAAGCACCACCCTGGAGTCGTATGAAAACTCATACGACTCCAGGGTGGTGCTTTATTTATGTTAGGTCTCTCTATTTGTGCCTTTTTCAACCAAACTCTTTATCAACAGTTGCTAGAGCTGCTCCTATGACCTGGTGCATGTCATAATATTTATAGGTGGCTAATCTGCCGCCGAAGATTACATTTTTTTCATTAGTGGATAATGCTTTGTATTTTTTATACATTTCATTATTCTTGTCATCATTGATTGGGTAATAGGGCTCGTCTCCAGGCTTCCATTCCGTAGGATATTCTTTGGTGATTACCGTTTTATCCTGGGTGCCAAACTCAAAATGCTTATGTTCAATAATGCGTGTGTAGGGAATCTCTTCATCTGTATAGTTGATAACTGCATTACCTTGATAGTTATCCGTGTCATCCAAAATATTCGTTTCAAATTGTAAACTACGATATTCTAAGACACCATATTTATAATCGTAATAGTGATCGATCATACCTGTATAAACTACCTTGTCGGCTAAACCTTCTAATTCTTGGCGTTCCTCAAAAAAATCAACGTTTAATCGGACATCTATTCCTTTTAACATTTTTTCGATAATGCCAGTATAACCGCCAACTGGGATTCCTTGATATCGATCATTAAAGTAATTGTTGTCATAGGTAAACCGGACTGGTAATCGTTTGATGATGAAAGCTGGTAATTCTCTGGCTGATCGTCCCCATTGTTTTTCGGTATATCCTTTAATAAGCTTTTCGTAAATATCTGTGCCTACTAATGAGATGGCCTGCTCCTCTAAATTTTTAGGCTCGCTAATCCCGGAAGCAACCTTTTGTTGTTCAATTTTTTCCTTGGCCTCATCCGGACTGACAACTCCCCATAATTTATTAAACGTGTTCATGTTAAAAGGAAGGTTATACAATTCTCCTTTGTAGTGCGCCATTGGTGAATTCGTATATCGATTAAATTCAGCGAAACCATTGACGTACTCCCAGATTTTTTGGTTATTTGTGTGAAAAATGTGAGCCCCATATTTGTGAACATTGATACCTTCTATTTGCTCTGTATAGACATTACCACCAATATGGTCTCGTTTATCAACGACTAGACACTTTTTACCTCTTTTATTAGCCTCATGTGCAAATACTGATCCAAACAAACCAGCACCAACAACTAAATAATCATACATGTTAAATCTCCTTATTATGTTAAGTATATAGTTTAAATAGAATTTTTTTCTTCAAATGTCATTCAAGGTTAAGTATGCTCAAGAATTATATCAAAGTAAGTTCAATTAATAAAGAATTCGATAAAACGCTTCATTCATATGGGGGGAATTGGCATAATATAGTTGATTGCAGAAAGAACTAATAGAATGCTATACTAAGATTTACAGTTTTGACAGACTAACAAAAAGGTGAAAATATGAATATAGAAGCATTGCAACATTTCAATAAAGTTTATCAGATGAACAGTATAAATTCGGCTGCTAAGGAGCTATTTATTACACCACAAGGATTAAGTAAGACAATCAAACAACTCGAATTAGAATTTGAGACTGAGTTATTTGATAGAGGGCCACGTGGAATGGATCCGACCGAGGCTGGTGAATTGTTATATGCGAGATCTCAGCATATTGTTTATCTTATGGAAGATTTAAAAAAAGAGATTAGTATTATTAGTGGAAGTAAAGGAACCTTGAATGTGGTTGTTACTTACTCTTCAACAGCAGTGATACCTGTTGAATTTTTATATGATTTCTCAAAAAACTATCCAGATATCCAAATAAAAATTAGTGAGTTACCCGATGAATCTTATCTAAATCAGTTGTTCCAAGAAGAAGTTGATGTTGGGCTAGTTACTGATTATGAAGATATTGAAAACTGTGAACATGAGTTAATTTCTGTCGGAGAAGCTGTAGTTGTTGTTTCAAAGGATCACCGATTAGCAAGTATGGATGAAATTACGGTGGAGGACTTGGAGAAAGAGCCTCTAGTTATCAAGTCTGTTGGAAAAGGCAAAGAGCACAGTTTTGTCGATAAATGTCTGGAGAAAGGCTTCACACCAAATATTGTCCATGAATTTGGGAGTATTCTAACAGCACATCGATTGGTTGAATTGAATGGTTTTGTAGCCATCTCAGTCGACTATGTAGAAAACTCAATAGATCACCGAAACTTAAAAATGATAAGACTAAAAGAAAAAATCCCCCAAAACATTTACTTGGTTTCAAGAAAAAGAGGGATACAATCTAAGGCAATTATGTTGTTTAAGAGTTATATAAAAGATAGAAATGAAATAAGTTGAGTCGGTTTAATGTGCTAAAAAGCCCGTTAAATCGACTTTTTTCATGGTGACAAAACTTTATGTTACTACCCCCTAACTTTTGGTTTATAGTGCAGGAGATAAAATTAGGTTAATCTTAGGTTGCAATCATAAAACGTTTACAAAAGTGAATGTGAACTTGGTAGCGCTTTACATATTTCTAGGGAGGGAAACTTTAGAATTTTTGTTTTAGGAAGTAATTTCTAAATTGTAATCGTTTGATAACTTAGGAGGTCAAGACAGACATGGCAAAGAAAAAAATGAGTAAGAAAAAATTCCGTATTGTATGGAGCTCTATTCTTAGTGTTTTACTAATCATTGCTCTTGGTGTGAACATAGCATTAGCTCAATATTCAGGTGTTATTACATCGTATTTCTCAGAAATTGACACCACTAGTGCTGAAGCAATTGATGCACGTGAGGAATCTACAGAAGTAGCAGAACAAATTGCAGATGAAGGAATTGTTCTTTTGCAAAATGAAGAAAACGCTTTACCACTAGCTAAGGGAACAAAAGTAAACGTATTCGGTTGGAGCTTTACTGCCCCGATTTATGGTGGTGCTGGTTCAGGTGGTACAGATGCTTCAACTGCTATAACACCTAAAGCAGGATTGGAAGCAGCAGGAATTGAAATTAACGAGGAATTATATAATGCTTATGCTGCAACAGATTTGGAAAGACCTGTAATAGGAATAGAAGGCCAAGATTTTACAATTCCAGAGCCTCAGCCAGAAGATTTCTACACAGATGAGTTATTGACTCAGGCGGAAGAGTTTTCTAATACAGCTGTTATCTTTATTGCTCGTTCAGGTGGAGAAGGTGCAGATCTTCCAACTAGCTTGTTTGGGGCAGATACGTATGATCCTGAAGGTAGTCCACAGGGACCAACAGGTCAACGATTTGGATTCGCAGATGACCAAGACCCGGACAAACACTACCTTGAGCTTACAAACAGAGAACAAGGAATGCTTGACGCTGTAACAGCAGCCAACTTTGATAACATCATTGTCGTTTTAAACAGTGCAAATACATTTGAAATTGGTTGGGTTGAAGATTACGAGCAAATTAAGAGTGTTGTAAACATCGCTGGACCAGGACAAAGTGGATTTGGTTCGTTAGGTAGAGTAATTGCTGGTGATTTGAATCCATCAGGTAGAACAGTAGATATCTATGCTGCTGACGTACTTGATGCACCTGCAATTAGCAACTTTGGTGATTTTGATTACGTTGTTGAGAATGCAGATGGAACTTTTTCAACAGCAAGTGACGCTAAAGGTGTTCCACTAAAATATGTTGATTTAACAGAAGGTATCTATATCGGTTATCGGTATTATGAAACCGCTGCTGAAGAAGGCATTATCAATTATGATGAAGAAATCCTATACCCATTTGGTTATGGTTTAAGCTATACAAGCTTCGAACAACAAGTAGTAGCTGATAGTTTAGTATGGAATGATACCGATATTACCGTGGATGTAGAGGTTACAAATACAGGTTCAGTAGCGGGTAAAGAAGTGGTACAGCTTTATTTCACTCCACCGTACACTGGACAAATTGAAAAATCATCTATTAATCTTGCAGCATTTGGAAAAACTGGTGTTGTTGAACCAGGTGAGTCCGAAGTAGTTACATTATCTTTCACAGTGGAAGAAATGGCAGCATATGACCACAATAAATTATTTAGTGCTGATGGTTCTTATGTGCTTGAAGCAGGCGAATATGCACTTAGTTTGATGGAAAATTCTCATGAGAAAATCGCTGATGTAGGATCGAAAACACTATCAGAAGTTGTCTATGACTCTGGTCGTTCTACAGATGAGCAAATAGCAGTCAACCAGTTTGATGAGGAAGTTACTGGTGAAGGAAGTATTGACACATATCTTTCTAGAGCTGATGGCTTTGCAAATCTAGATGAGATTGATAAAAATGAAACATTTACAGTTACGAATGAAGAAGGAATTACTAGAGAAGTAGAAGGTACACTAGTAGACGCTGCTTTTGTTGATATGGTTAATAGCAAGCGTTATGACGTGCCAGCTGATACACATGAGACAGCACCTACTACTGGCGCAGACAATGGATTAGATTTAGCTGACTTTACAGACGTCCCTTTTGATGATGAAAGTTGGGAGCCTTTACTTGATCAGTTATCCGTTGCTGACTTAGTTAAAATTGTTTCAAATGGTGGTTATAAAACAGCTGAAGTTGCCTCTGTTGGTAAACCAGCAACAGTTGATTATGATGGACCAGCAGGTATTAGTAATTTCATTTCAGGATCACCATTATCTGGTATCCCGTTCCCTGCAGAAGTAATGTTAGCATCTACTTGGAACATTGAACTTGCAACAGCGATGGGTGAAGCAATTGGTGCTGAAGCGGCAGCTTATGGTGTTACAGGTTGGTACGCTCCGGCGATGAACATTCACCGTACAGCATTTGCAGGAAGAAACTTTGAGTACTATTCAGAGGATCCATTCCTTTCTGGTGAATTTGCGGCTGCTACTACAGCAGGTTACCAAAGTTTAGGTGGATTTGTTTATCTAAAACACTTTGCCTTAAATGACCAGGAAGACAATCGTACACTTGGTGTCTTGACTTGGGGTAATGAACAAACAATTCGCGAAATTTATTTAAGACCGTTTGAAGTTGCAGTTAAAGAAGGCGGAGCATCAGGTATGATGTCATCATTTAATAGTATTGGTGATGTATGGGCCGGTGCAGATGAAAGCCTACTTAAAGAAGTGTTACGTAATGAGTGGGGCTTTAACGGTGTAGTTAACACAGACTTTTATATCATAGATGTTTATCCGTACATGAATGTTGAGCTTGCTGTACGTGCTGGTAACGATATCCTTCTTACTGGTGTTGCACCATTTGGTGTACCAGAGATCAATACAGACAGTAATGATACATTATGGGCAATGAGAGATGCAGCTAAGAATGTGATGTACACAGTTGCTAATAGTAGTGCCATTGATGATGGTATGAGTACAGATACACCACAATGGGTTATTATCACAATTGTTGTTGATATTCTAGTTGCTTTAGGTATTATTCTTGGTTTCTATTTCACATTCCGTAACAGTAAGAAAAGAGATGAAGAACAAGAGCTAAATACAGCTAACAACTTGTAATTGATAGAGAGTTTGTCTAAAACAAAAAAATAGTTTAGCGGTACTCCTGTTTAGGGGTGCCGCTGAAATTGTAAAAGAGGCATCGAGATGAAATACCAAGACATAATTAAAAAAATGACAATCGAAGAAAAAGCATCCTTAATGTCAGGGAAAGACTTCTGGCAGACACAAGATATTGAACGACTAGGAATTAAAAATATTTTTCTTGCTGATGGCCCGCATGGAATAAGAAAACAAGCGGAGGCAGCTGACCATCTAGGACTAAATGAGAGTTTACCGGCAACTTGTTTTCCAACTGCTGCAACTGTAGCGAATAGTTGGAATGAGAAGCTAGGTGAGAAAATTGGTCAGTATCTAGGTGAAGAGGCTGTGGCACAGAAAGTAAACGTCTTACTTGGACCTGGTATTAATATGAAGAGAGATCCTTTATGTGGAAGAAATTTTGAATACTTTAGTGAAGATCCTTTTCACGCTGGGAAATTTGCTGCAAGTTATATAAAAGGAATTCAGTCCCACGGCATCTCTGCCTGTGTAAAGCACTTTGCTGTTAATAATCAGGAAGAAAGACGTATGTCGATTGATACCATCGTTGATGAACGAACATTAAGAGAAATTTACCTTACTGCTTTTGAAATTGCTGTTAACGAAGGCAAAACAAAAACAGTGATGTCTTCTTATAATAAGTTGAATGGCACCTATACAAATGAAAACACCCATTTAATGAAGGATATTCTTCGTGATGAATGGAATTTCGAAGGCGTTGTTGTCACCGACTGGGGTGGGAGTAATGATCGCGTAGCAGGTCTTATAGCAGGTAATGAGTTAGAAATGCCTACAACAGCTGGGGAAACAAATCAGGAAATCATTGCAGCCATCAAAAATGGTAAATTGAAAGAAGAAGTGTTAGATGAAAATGTAGAGCGTTTACTAGATTTAATTTTTACTACAGAAGAAGTATATAACAAGCCATATAAAAAAGAGTTTGACGTCCAAGAGCATCATAAGGTTGCTCAAGAGGTTGCTGAAGAATCTATTGTTCTACTTAAAAATGAAGAAAACATTTTACCGTTAGACAAAGCAGTAAAGGTTGCTACGATAGGAGATTTTGCTAAAGAACCAAGATACCAAGGTGCAGGGTCGTCGATTGTAAATCCGACTGTTTTAGACAATACTTTAGAGTGTTTAGATGAATCAGTAATTGTAAGTGTTGGATATGAACCAGGCTTTGAACGTTATGGTAAGAAAAGCCAGAAAAAAATAGATCAAGCATGTGCACTTGCAAAAAAAGCAGATGTTGTTCTTTTATATATTGGTCTAGATGAAGCTACTGAAGCTGAAGGGCTAGACAGGCAAAATATGAATATTCCGCAGAATCAGATTGATCTGTTACATGCGCTTTATGAAGTTAACCCGAATATTGTGGCAATTCTTTCTTGTGGATCTGCAGTGGAAATGCCATGGATTAATAAAGTAAAAGGATTACTCCACGGCTACTTAAGTGGACAGGCTGGAGCAAAGGCTATGCTTCGCGTTTTAACAGGTGAAGTAAATCCTTCTGGGAAATTAGCCGAAACATACCCGTTGCGTTATGAAGATACACCTGCTTATCACCAATTTCCGGGTAAAGAGGTTAGTGTTGAATACCGAGAAGCAATGTATATTGGCTATCGATATTATGATTCAGCAAGTGTCAATGTTCGGTTCCCATTTGGATATGGCCTAAGCTACACATCATTTGATTACACTGATATTAAAGTTAATAAAGGAGAAGTTACCTTTAAGTTAACAAACACGGGTAATGTTGCTGGAATGGAGATTGCACAGTTGTATGTTGGCTGCCAATCAAACGATATTTTTCGGCCTAAAAAGGAATTAAAAGGATTTACTAAAATATTTTTAGCTCCAGGTGAAACAAAAACAGTAACAATTCCTTTTGATGACAAAGCATTCCGTTATTTTAATGTGAAAACGAATCAATGGGAAATCGAAGAAGCAAACTATGACATTATGATTGGTGCATCAAGTTCAGATGTTCGGTTAGAGGATGAACTATTCGTAGAAGGTACGGGCGCGCCACTTCCATACGATAAAGAGAAACTTCCAACCTATTATTCTGGCAAAGTAAATAACGTGAGTGAAGAAGAATTCGAACGTGTACTTGGACGTAAAGTGCCAGTATCTACATGGGATAGATCAAAACCATTAGGCTACAATGATACAATTGCGCAGTGCCAATACGCTAAGGGTGGATTTGCTAGATTTGCCTTCCGTTTAATCACTTTCTCGCACTGGTTCCTAAGAAAAATTGGTAAGAGAGAAACAGCAAACTTAATTATGATGTCAGTCTATCATATGCCATTTAGAGGAGTTGCCAGAATGACTGGTGGCGTGATAAATATGCCTATGTTGGATGGTATATTAATGATTGTAAATGGTCATTTCTTTAAAGGACTTCGTCATGTGATAAAAGAAAGAAGTAAGAAGCTAAATGTTGCTAAAGGCTAAAGCCAATAATTAACTATAGCCTAAGTGACAAAGGAGAGGTAAAATGAGTAGTGGTAAAGTAAAAGCAAAGAGGTCAGGACCGTTTGAGGTTTGGGCTAGATATAAAAAAGATCATCCAGGTATTGCACAGTTCCTAGTATTTTTCTTGCTGAGTAATGGTGTAACTGTTTTACAATTGGTGTTAATGCCAGTTTTAAAAAGTGTCTTTGCGCAAACAGCATTAGTAAGTACTAGTTTCCAAGTTTTCCAGGTTGGCCAAACTTTTGACGGTAATCCGTACTATGTATTTGATTATGCTGCAGGGGCGCTTTCAGCTGGTGGTGGAGGTGGGTTAGCCTATTTCCTAGCCGTACAAATAGCAATCGCCGTCGCACAGATCATTAACTTTTTTGCACAAAGAAGCATTACATTTAAATCGAACAGTAATATTTGGACCGCCGCATTTTGGTATCTAATTGCATACGTGATAATAACAATTGGTGCAGCAGCAGCGCAAGGATTCTACAAAGCACCGATCTATGACTTGTTAATGAATACATGGGGAATGGGTGCTGCTGGAGAAACAACAGCAGACATTATTACCATGATTATAAATAGTGCTATTTCATTCTGGGTATTCTTCCCAATATTTAAAATAATTTTTAAACAAGAGCCTGAGAAATAGGACTAGAAAAGGTAGTGTGAGTGATTATGAAATTATTATCAGTAGTTATACCTAGCTATAATTCCCAAGACTATATGAAATATTGCATAGAGTCCCTGTTGCCTGGAGGGGAAAACGTAGAGATACTGATAGTTAATGATGGCTCTGTTGATCAAACAGCAGAAATTGCTGATGAATATGCAACAAGATATCCTACTATTGTAAAAGCCATTCACCAAAAAAATGGTGGACATGGAGAAGCTGTCAATACAGGAATAAAAAATGCATCCGGGCGATATTTTAAGGTAGTGGACAGTGATGACTGGGTAGATATCAGAGCTTATCTTAAAATATTAAAAGCATTAAAAGACTTAGAGTCAGAAGAAAAATCAGTGGATATGGTTATTAGCAATTTTGTCTATGAAAAAGAAGGCGCAAAGTATAAAAAGATTATGAAATATGACAATGTGCTTCCTGAAGATAAGGTTTTTACTTGGGATGACATCAGGCAGTTTCGTAAAGGTCAGTATATTTTGATGCATTCTGTAATATACAGAACCCAGTTGCTAAGAGACTGCGGACTAAAGCTTCCAAAGCATACGTTTTATGTTGACAATCTTTATGTTTATACACCGCTTGAACATGTTAAGACTATCTACTATGTCAATGTCGATTTTTATCGATACTATATTGGCAGAGAAGACCAATCCGTTCAAGAGGATATTATGATTAAGAGAATTGATCAGCAGATTAAAGTAAATAAGCTTATGATAGAAGAAGTAACTATTGAATCGATTGAAAATCCGAATCTTCGTCACTATATGTTAAAACATTTGGAAATCGTTACGGTAGTATCTGCAATTTTATTAATTCGTTCAGGCACAGCTGAAAACCTTCAAAAGAAGAGGGAGTTGTGGAAGTATATTAAAGAAAAAGATTTATACTTGTACCAGAATCTTAAGTACGGGATTATGGGTGGATTAATTAATTTACCTGGCAGTGCAGGTCGCAAGATTTCTGTAGGAGCATATAAAATATCTCAAAGATTAGTAGGCTTTAATTAATCGAGAGAATTACTTTTTAACAATTCTATATAAAAAATAATGAGAACATATTATGATGTTCTCATTATTTTTACCAATATATTTCGCTTAGATTATCTATATAAATAGGAAGAAACTCGGTAAAAAGAGAGCTGTGAATAACGAAGAAACTACTAATTTTAGCAATGGGTAATGTTCTAGGTAAGGATAAATGGATCCAAATCTTGTGTTTTATATCAATAGCTAATTATAAAAAGTAGAGTTCTAGATAAACAAGAAGTATTAGAAAATAGATGAATTCTATAGTAAACTATTTTTATAGCATGAGCATAAACCATAAAACTAAAAATGTTTCGGAAGTATCTCTTTGGGGAGTACCACTGAAAATTTAAATGAGGAATAGAAATGAAGTACAACGAGTTAATTAAACAAATGACGCTAGAAGAGAAAGCTTCTTTGATGTCTGGAAAAGACTTCTGGCAAACGCAGGATATAGAGCGTCTTGGCATTCCGAGTATGTTTCTTGCTGACGGGCCACATGGAATAAGAAGACAGGAGATAGCAGCAGACCAACTGGGACTAAACGCTGGTATACCGGCAACTTGTTACCCAACCGCTGCAACTGTAGCCAATAGCTGGAATGCTGACCTGGGCGAAAAAGTTGGAGATTATCTTGGCGAGGAAGCCATTACTCAAAAAGTAAATGTCTTACTTGGACCTGGTGTCAATATGAAGAGAAATCCATTATGTGGTCGTAATTTTGAGTATTTTAGTGAAGATCCATACCATGCAGGTAAAATGGCTGCAAGTTATATCAGAGGAATTCAGTCCCACGGAGTTTCTGCTTGTGTAAAACATTTTGCCGTCAATAATCAGGAAGAACGACGCATGTCGATTGATACAATAGTTGATGAAAGAACGTTAAGAGAGATCTACCTAACTGCTTTTGAAATAGCAGTTAAGGAAGGGAAAACAAGGACAATCATGTCTTCCTATAATAGAGTCAACGGTGACTATACAAACGAGAACCAACACTTAATGAAGGACATTCTTAGGGACGAATGGAATTATGATGGTGTTGTGGTCACGGACTGGGGTGGAAGCAATGATCGTATTGCAGGTCTATTGGCTGGAAATGAACTGGAAATGCCATCAGCAGCAGGAGAGACTGATAAAGAAATTGTTCAAGCAGTAAGAACTGGGAAAATTGAAGAAAAGTTATTAGATGAAAGTGTAGATCGGGTACTTGAACTTATTTTTTCTACTAATGAAGTTTTTGAAAGGTCTTATAAGCAGGAGTTCGATGTTGAGAAACACCATAGAGTTGCCCAGAAGGTTGCTGAGGAATCTATTGTCCTTCTTAAAAATGAAGATAATATGTTACCGCTTAAATTTGGAAAAAAGGTCGCTGTCATCGGTGACTTTGCTAAAGATGCACGTTATCAGGGTGCCGGGTCATCGATTGTAAATCCGACGATACTCGATCATACGATGGATTGTTTTGAGGAATCAGGTATCGTTAGTATTGGTTTTGAACATGGTTATGAACGGTATGGAAAGAAAAATATAGATAAAATAAATAAAGCTTGTGAACTGGCAAAAGGGGCAGATGTCGTCTTTTTGTACATCGGTCTAGATGAAGATACCGAAGCTGAAGGATTAGACAGACCGAACATGAAGATACCAGATAATCAGGTCGATCTATTGAATGCTTTACATGAAGTCAACCCGAATATTGTTGCGATTCTTTCATGCGGTTCTGCAGTTGAAATGCCTTGGATTAATAAAGTTAAAGGTTTATTGCATGGCTATTTAGGTGGACAAGCGGGAGCGAGGGCGATTCTTAGAGTCCTTTCTGGAGATGTGAATCCATCTGGTAAATTGGCTGAAACGTATCCACTTCGTTATGAAGACACACCATCCTTTCATAATTTTAGTGGAAATGAAGCGAGTGTTGAATACAGAGAAGCCATGTATATCGGTTATCGATATTATGATACAGCAGATGTGAAGGTTCTCTTTCCATTTGGTTATGGTCTTAGCTACACTACTTTTGAGTATTCTGATGTTCGTGTCGACAAGGATGGAGTTACATTTAAACTTACCAATACAGGGAACGTTGCTGGCATGGAAATTGCCCAACTCTATGTTGGTTGCAAATCGAAGCAGATTTTTAGAACAAAAAAAGAATTAAAAGGCTTTGATAAGATTTTTATAAATGCTGGCGAAACAAAGACAGTCGCCATTCCGTTTGACGACAAAACGTTTCGTTATTTTAACGTCAAAACAAATCAATGGGAAATAGAAGAAGCTGACTACCAGATTATAATTGGTGCATCAAGTGCAGATATCCGGTTACAGGCATCTATTTTTGTGGAGGGTACCGGAGCACCACTTCCGTACGAGAAGGAAAAGCTACCATCTTATTATTCAGGAAAGGCAGACAATGTTGCCGTGGACGAATTTGAAACATTGTTGGGACACAAAGTGCCTGTTTCTACCTGGGATCGTACAAAACCACTAGGATATACGGATACAATTGAACAGTGCCAGTATGCAAAAGGGATATTTGGCCGTTTAGTTTATCATTCTATTGTATTCACACATTGGTTCTTAAAGAAAATTGGTAAGAGAAGTACTGCTAATTTAATTATGATGTCTATCTACCATATGCCGTTTAGGGGAATTGCTCGACTGACAGGTGGCGTTGTCAATATGCCGATGTTGGATGGGATTTTAATGATGGTAAATGGTCATTTCTTTAAAGGACTTGGTCATCTTTTGAAGGAAAAAAGAAAGAAGTTGAAGGCTTCTAAAGCTGCCGTGATGGAGTCTAAGTAATTGGTGAGATGTACAAACTTCAATAGAAATAGGTACAAAAAGCCTCAGCTAGCAATAATGTTAGCTGGGGCTTTATTAACTGTTTTTGGGCTGCGCAGCAGTTTTGGTTTTATTTTGTTAATGGAGAAGGGTAGGCAAGTTATGAAAAAACAAGCTTTTAATCCATATTTACCAAGTTATGAATATATTCCGGATGGAGAGCCATATGTGTTTGGGGATCGCTTATATGTGTATGGTTCACATGATAGATTTAACGGAAAGCTTTTTTGCATGAATGATTATGTCTGCTGGTCTGCTCCAGTTGATGATTTAAGCGACTGGAGATATGAAGGAGTTATCTATCGAAAAAAGCAGGATCCTAAGAACAAATTAGGTTTTTATCAAATGTTTGCCCCTGATGTCGCAAAAGGTGAGGATGGAAGGTATTACTTGTATTATACACTAGCATTTCAATGCATTATATCTGTGGCTGTCTGTGATACACCAGCTGGCGAGTATGAGTTCTATGGATATGTGAGTCGTTATGATGGTGAAATTTTGTGGAATAAAAGCGGGGATCCGATAGTTTTTGACCCAGGTATATTTGTAGATGATGACGGATGTGTCTACTTATATTCTGGATTTGCACCAAAGACTGGAGTGCCAGCTTTTCTTACTGGATGGAAAAAACGTACATGTGACGGCGGCTACGTAATCCAGTTAGAGTCTGATATGAAGACAGTCATCGGGGAGCCAAAGTTTATTTTTCCTAAGGCTGGCGAAGCAGCTGGTACTGGGTTTGAAGGACATGAATTTTTTGAGGCTAGCTCGTTAAGGAAGATAGAAGATACCTATTATTTTATCTATTCTTCAATCAATGGCCATGAACTTTGTTATGCTACCAGCAAAAGCCCAACTGGCGGGTTTGAATATGGTGGAACAATTGTTAGTAATGGAGATCTATACATAAACGGTCATAGCGAAGATCAGGCTGCTCATAATTATATCGGCAACAACCATGGAAGCATCGTCTGTGTTGAAAATAAATGGTATGTTTTTCATCACCGGCAAACCAACCGGCATCATTATTCTAGACAGGCTCTTGCGGAACCGATTGAGATAAATAGTGATGGTCATATCACTCAAGTAGAATTGACTAGTTGCGGATTAAACAATGGACCATTACATGGGACCGGAGAGTATGAGTCACGTATTGCATGTCATCTGAGGTCAAAAAATGGTGCAGGCAGATATGGCACGTATTTTGGCAATATACCTTATAAAAATCATCCCTATTTCACACAAACTGGCAAGGACAGGGAAAACAATCCAACACAGTATATAGCAAATATGAGAAATGGAGCAGTTGCAGGCTATAAATATTTTATGATAAAGGATTTGCAGGACATAGCTGTGTGTGTTCGTGGTAATGCGTCAGGGTTTATGCTAATATCTAACGCTTTAAATTCAGAACCAATTGCAAAAATCGAAATTGAACCGAGTAAAAACTATACGTATTATAGTGCCGAATTGAACATGAAAAATGGGAAGCATGCACTCTATTTCACCTATGAGGGCTCCGGGAAATTAGATTTTAAGTCGTTTGTTTTGAAGTGATTGTGATTTTTGAGATGAATTTGTATGATAGAAAAATTCAAAAAAATTAGTTAGACAGCAAAAGCCACAGAGGACATATTCTCTGTGGCTTTTGTTGACTTGTGGAAGTCTTAGCTTCCAATCCAACATAGCAGAGAATTTAACGACGAACAAGCTTGTTTAAGTATTTCACTCCTACATCAAATTTTTTGTTTTGTAAATACTACATATGGAAAGATTGGATTCGTTAAGAGGAGTGAAGTAATGTGTCTGTCGTTGAATTAAAACAAACCTACATAAAAGTAGCCAATATCAACTTGTACTGTGAATACTTATTGAATGACAAACCACCAATTTTCCTTATCCATGGTTTTGCATCTTCAACCTATACGTTTCGACGTATCATACCTCTATTACAAGAACAGTTTTCTATTATTTCCGTTGATTTACCCGGCTTTGGCAGAAGTGAAAAATCTACTTCATTTGTTTATACCTTTGAAAATTATGCGAAGCTATTGATTGAGTGCATGGATCAATTTAATATATCGAACACGCATATTGTTGCGCATTCAATGGGTGGCCAAATTGCTCTTCATATGGCTCGAATTGCTCCTGAAAAAGTAAATAAACTAGTTTTATTATGTAGTTCCGGTTATGCGAAAAGTTCCAAAAAGCTTCTCATTTACAGTTCTTATTTACCATTATTTGAAAGAAGTATTTCCTATTTTATTCGTAGAAAAGGTGTTGAAAAGTACTTAAAAGGTGCCTTATTCAACCAAGCATTAATTAATGATGAGATAATTAATGAATTCGCTAAACCATTATCGGAAAAAGCATTTTATACATCTTTAATCCGATTACTGCGGCATCGAGAAGGTGATTTATTACCCAAACAACTCCAGGAAATAAGAGTTCCAACACTATTAATATGGGGTGAAGAAGATAGTGTAGTACCTATCCGTGTCGGTCATAAGTTAGTGAAGGATTTGCCTAATGCACAATTAATTACGTATGAAAAAACAGGTCATTTGATCACCGAGGAAAGACCAGAGCCTATTTTTAAAAATATCATGACGCACGTGATTTAAAACAGGGACGTGGGGACAGGCTCCTTGTCCCTACCAAATGAAGTGGGACAAGGAGCCTGTCCCTTTGTTCCATTAATAGTACGGTGGTCTTGGTGGATAGTATGGAGGGTACGGCGGGTAGTATGGTGGATAATATGGCGGATATGGTGTGTAATATGGCGGGAAAAACCACCAATAAGGAAATGGAAATCGTGGTCTTGGTCTGTGGTAAGGTGAAATGTCAGGCTCAGTTTGAAGTAGATCCTCGCCTGGAGCATTCATCTGTCTAAAATCATTTTGGTACATAAGTTTACCTCCCATGCTCTAACTTAATAAATAGTATGCGTAGGCATTTGTTTTGGGTATATAATACTCAAAAATAGGCATTTCACCAGCTCGCTTTATAAGAAAGGCTAGGGACAAGGAGCCTGTCCCCTTGTCCCTATGGAATGATCTCAAAAACAGTTCCTTGGTTGAAATCGGTTACTTTCATAGAACCATAAACGCCTAAGTACAGTCTAGTTTGATGCCGGTTAGTTCCCAAACTAACATAATAAGCTGATTGTGATTCAAACGGATAATCGATCTGGATCTCACTAAAATCACTTAATTTACCATCTGGTCTTACCCTGGTATAAGCCAAAACCCCTTTAACCGGGGAATCAGATTTATCACCCTGAGCTAAATCAGTAAATACAACGTTTCCGGTTAAAGTGGGAATTTCATAACCCATATAGGACTGGACTCCTGTAATTGCCGTACCCGCAAATTTATCGGGGCGAGGTTCTTGATGAAGGTAACTAGTTAAAGGATTGATCCGCTTAATTGATATTTTTACTGCTTCCTTGTAGTGAGCAATTGTTTTCTCGTCCTGCTCTGAATTCTCCGAGCATTCCCTTAAAATTGAAGTAGGAAAAGCACCTTCCCATGCTCGCCAACCAAAGTTTATTAATCCTTCTTGGTTAAGTTCAACCCCTCTTAAAAAAGCTTGAACAAGCTGAGTTACCGGTATGGCTTTATAGTGAACAAAAGAAAAAATTGACTCTACCAAATCCTGTCCAACATTCCCCGCATATTTTATGTATTGATTATAAAACCTTTGATAGGAAATGCCAGGTATGTTGCGAACACCTTTTGCCATTACGGTAAGAGTCTCTTGGATAGGTGTAGGAAGTTCATTAAAACGTGTGACTACAGGAGGCTGTTGGATAGTATTATGTTTATTAACGTCAATTTCAATTATTTTACCCGCTATTTCCATATCATCTTGACTTAAATTAAACGGATCATAGCCTGATCCACCATCTCCGGTTGTAAAGACAAGTTTTCCTGTTTCAGGTGAAAAGTTTAAAGTATTAAATCCATTATGATTTGAAAATGGTCTTCGGGTGTTTAGTAATGCACGTCGTTTTACAGGTTGACTATTCGGTTGTACTATCCATTCTTCGATGGTATTTACATGGTCATAGTTAGTTTCTCTATTTGTCCACTTTAGGTTTAAAGTGCTTGAATCACAAGGGTCAGGCTCGAATGAATCAGTAAGAGCACCTGGACCTTGTGTACCAGCTACTGAATAATGAAGATAAAACAATCCGTTATAATAAAATTGAGGATGAAAATCTAGTCCTAATAATCCTCGTTCGTCATATCCATCTAGCTCAATGATTTGGGGGCGAATATCTAAAAAGGTTCTAATTTCTCCGTTTTTTATGTAAAAGATCTCACCTACCTGGGTAACGACGAACATGGTTTCCATTGTGTCTCCTGGAAGTATAGTTGATTTCATTACTGTAGGTAAATTGATGTTATTCATAATGGGTCGTAAACTCACCTTAACTTTTTTCAACTAACCTCACTCCTTCTTATAGGCTTTTGTAATAAGAGTATGATTAGAGTGGTTCTATTAGTACCCAATAGTAGTAGTGTTGAATTTGCCAAGGTATTGCTTCATTTCCTTGAATAAGAAACACTAGAGATGGATAATGTCTTTATAGTGTTTGACACGTTTTTAGGTTGTTGTTGGAAAGGAGAGTTGATGAACAGAGTAGCGTCGAAAAGTGAAATTTCTTTAGAATTTTCTCAATAAGATATTTTAAAGATAGAGTTTTCTTTCGTTTAGAGGTATTTTGACTCTGGGATTGTTTAATCTTGCATTTCTCCTGCCTCACGAGAAGTCATTGCACCTTGGCCATTTCTAACATCTTTTTTAATTTGTTGTTTTACTTGTTGTGCATCTGTTCCAGCAAATTCCGGTTTCAGATAATCTGTATTCTGTTTCGTATTATTTTTATTCTTTTTCACAAAAAACTCCTCCAAGTATTGTTTTAATAATCATATGGTTTACGAAATATATTTGTTTATCCGGAAAACGTGCAAATGCTTTTAAAACAATGGAAGATAAACTAAATTGGTGTAGAGCATGTCACAAACTCATTTTTAAGACAATTTGAAAATATAATTATGATTAACTTGGAATGATACACGGTACATTATTTATCTACGTATGAATTGGATGTGCTAAAAAAATAGAGAAAAGAGTGTGTTATCAAAGAAATTTTTAAAAGATATGACTAAAAAAGAGCAGGTATTAACGTTGAAATAACTGGTGAGGAACATTAAATAGAGTAGTACGATAGAAGAATATCCTTTTAACGGGTACCGTTTCCTATACAAAGTACGGTTTTGCATAGAAAAACGTTGAGTTATCCAACTAGTTCACCTGTTTTTAAAATATACTGTTAACCCGAATATAATTCCATAAACCAGTGACATCAATAATGAGTATGACCCAATACTGAGATCGAATAGTATATTACCTCCAAATAAAGGTGAGATATAGATTAGGTAAAAGGGAAACTGAATGGATGCTATTACATCTAAAATACCATTACCGATCATCATATGCTCAAAAGTGGTAATGACAAATACAATTAAACCTGCTATGACCCCGAATATTGAAAAAAACTTTAATAACTTACTCCCTATTTTAGAGTACATTAGTAACATGACTATGAACAGGATTGTTACAAGTGAGTTAAAAATATTGATATTTGAATCAGGATGTTTGATAGATGGCATCAAATTTATTGATAATGCCAACAAGTATGAGCCTATTAACAATATTAATAATATATACTTCATATTAACTCCCCTTCGTATTAATCTTTTTTCTGTTAGACTGCGCTTGTTAACAATTTACTTAATAAATTCAACTTTTAGTAGGTAAGAAACGTCATATTCTTTCAAATCAATCATGCGCCCCTCAACATCTTCAAAAAAACTAGTGGAAACCGAACTTGTACTATTTTCATTACTAGAGTAACTAATATTTGCTAAAACTAATTGTTCTTCATCGAAGGTTTTCTTTCCTTGAAAGTTACCCCATACACTCGACATTTTGTCTAAGCCAATGGCGTTTTTATCAAAACCATGTGATGAAACGGCGCCACCGTTGCTACCAATTCCAATATTAAATGTATTTTGATTTTCGTTATTATTTATTGAGTTAGTAAAAATAATCGAACCATTTTTCTCTACCTGTGTCGATATACGATTTAATTTTTCATCAACCAATCTGCCAAATTCATATTTTTCAATCCATACAGATATTTCATCGAATTCACTGTCTACATTGAATTCAAATACAAATGATTTCTCTGAAGTAGTTGAGAGTATGGCGTTTTCTCTCTCCGTTAATTCAACAATAGAAATAGTGTTAGAGTTAAAAGCATTACAGGCAGCTAAAGAAAATACCAGTATAGTTACTATTAGTATCACGATTAGTTTTTTCATTTATTATTTCCGCCTTTTTATTATTTTTTAATTTAATCTGCTTCTTAAGTAAAATGTTAATCTATATAAATTTTAACATAAAATTCCAAAAAATCTTTTAAAAAATAGGATCGTCGACTGACGATCCTTTGTTAAATCTAGGCCCATTTAGTATAAGTTTAGCTATTCGCGCTCTGTCAAAACCCAGATATGATTGTTTTAGTTTCCTTGTGTTTGTTCCATAAGTTTTTCTATATATTCAAATGCGGTTTCTTTGTTTAGTTCACCGGAACTTAATTCAAATCGCGAGCCATATACAACTGTATCCAAAGGTAAGAAAATGGTTATCTGATGTGTTGGATTTTTCAACTCATAATAGTACACTGTTTGTTCATTTATTTGTTCTTCCTTAAATTCTTCATCCTCAAAGTTATACAAATTTTCTTCTTTGTCCATAACAACTGTCCGAATTAGAGGAATCCCTCCCTCGTACGGTCCGTATAAAAACTCACTATTAAATTCTTTCTCTCGCTGCATCGTTTCTTCTTCTGTAAGAGACAATTTTTTTTCATCTTCAAACTTTTCATAATCCCAACTAGCTTCTTTTATATTATCTTCTGTGTCATACATAATCATTGAGAAAGATAATTCTAGGTCATCAAATTCAATGATTGCTATATCTTTTTCCATTTTCTCGCTAATTGTTGCTTCTAAATCCTCAAACTCTCCTTCTGTGCTTGAAGAGCTACACCCAGAGAAAGCAATTATAAATAAGAGCAACATAAACAATAGATTTTTTTTCATGTTAATCCCTCTTTATTTCCATTTTTGTTCTTAGAATTCAGAATTGCTTATGCTAAACCCGTTGGCGCAGATGTATCAAAAAAAGTTTTTCATCTTTTTTCTTTCAATATATATCCAAGCATAATAAATTATCCAAAAAATGATAGGAGCCAATAACGCATGATGTCTCTGGCTTACGGGGAGGTAGTACAACAAAACAATTCCAATTATTAACGTAGGTGGCATGAGAATAAAGTACTTCTTTTTATGCATTTTGTATCAACTCTCTCTTATTTAAAAATGACCAAGCTTGTAAACTATGACTGTACACAAGAAGCAATCTCTCGTTAATCAATATCACCTAATAGTGGAAGCCGCTTTAATTACTCCTATTTTCAAGTTTTTTTCTATGATTTAAGTCTATAACAATATCACCAATTCCCATTGCCATAAATCCATTTAGTAAAGCAAAAAAAGATATAAGTAGATTGCCATTATTAGAGAACAAAATCATTATTAGTGCTATTAAGCTAAAGAATACAACCAGTAAACCTAATATGTATAAAGCACGACCTACGAACAAAATTCTCACCCCAGTTACAACTGATTATTTTTTTAATACGATAAATATATTTATGAACCTATACGTTCTTTTTAGTCGGCGTAATAACAAGATTCTGTCGTTTTACGTAGGAAGCTATTGAACTCTCTGAACCATAGCACAATAAGAGTGTTACTTTATGCTGTTGTAATAGCTAAGAGAATCGAAATAATTCCAATTAAGATTAATAGGCACATTACTAATTTCCTACCGATATCATTTTTAAAGAACAAATATACAACCCCGACATAAATAACAGTGACAATTAAAAAAAATGATATCCCTGAAATTAGTTTTTCTATTGTGTAATCACCAAAGATAAAATGTAGAACTGTTATAGGATATGATATAAGAATAATTAAGAGATGGAGTTTTTTGTTATCCATAAAACCCCTCCTTAACTCTACATACGATTTAAACAATTGAAAGATACAATAAATTATTAAAATTAAATTAACCTGTTGTGTTACTAAAGAAAGTTTTTATATCTTATGTATATTTTAACATAATTTACCAAAATACTTTTATTAAAAGTACACAAGCAAGGTACGCTCTGATTGTAAGTGGAAGATGTATAACAAAATCATAGGTTAATACAGTTATGAAGAAGCAATTTATAAAAAAGTTATGCGAGGCACTAAATTTATAACGTGGAATGCTTTTATAATTGTTTACTCTATAACAACATAAATATTATATATTTTAATAAAGTTATATTGTAATACGATAAATTATGTGTTAAATTCAAATTGACAATAAATAAGTGAGGTGCTTTTTATGAAACGAGGATCAACCCTCTTTTTAAAGACTGTGGTTATTCTTATAGGAATCCCAATTCTTGCGGTGTGTATATACGGATTATCTAGATTTGACCCGAATTCCCCATATTGGCAACTACCAGAGTTGGCTAATCTGCAATATCCGTTATTAATCGGAATGTATGCAGCAATGATACCCTTTTTCTTTGCGTTGTATCAGACTTTAAAACTTTTAAGTTATATTGACAAAGATGAAGCTTTCTCAGAATCATCTGTAAAGGCTTTAAAGAATATAAAAAACTGTGCAATTACAATCAGTATTTTGTTTGTTCTGGAGTTACCAGTCTTATATATGCTTACAAAGGTAGATGACACACCAGGCATATTGATTGGGATGGTCGTAATTTTTGCTTCAATGGTGATTGCAGTATTTGCTGCTGTCCTTCAAAAGTTACTTGAAAATGCTATCGATATAAAATCTGAAAATGATTTAACGGTCTGAGGTGACTCATATGGCGATTATAATAAATATTGATGTGATGCTGGCTAAAAGGAAAATGAGCGTGACTGAACTTACGGAAAAGGTTGGAATAACGATGGCGAATATTTCCATATTGAAAAATGGAAAAGCAAAAGCAATTCGAATATCAACTTTAGATTCGATTTGTAAGGCCTTAGAATGTCAGCCTGGAGATATTTTAGAATACCGAAGTGATGAAGGCACCGAAGATTAAGGTGTGTCTAGATGGGTCAAATTCATAAAAGGAAAATTACTCATGAATTTAACCATTTAAAATGGAGGTATAAATCATGAGAGTATTAAAGCAACTCGTTCGCTTTGGTTGGGAGCAGGCCTTATCATGTTTGTTTCCTGTCGTTATTTTTGCCTCTTTGGCTTTAACACAAACCATGCCGATTCCTTTCCTGCCAAGGTACGACTGGCTACTAATTATCTGTCTTCTGATGCAGTGGTGGATGGTGCGTTCTGGGCTTGAGACCCGAGATGAATTAAAGGTTATCACATTGTGCCACCTAATTGGACTTGCTCTTGAGCTTTTTAAGGTACACATGGGCTCCTGGTCCTATCCAGAAGAAGGATATTCTAAAATTTTCGGAGTACCTTTATATAGTGGATTCATGTACGCAAGTGTAGCAAGTTACCTTTGTCAGGCGTGGCGAAGGCTCAGGGTTGAACTGATTAAGTGGCCCCCATTTATAGTAGTTGTGCCTCTTGCAACAGCGATATATTTGAATTTTTTCACTCACCATTATTTGATGGACATTCCTTGGATCTTATCTGGACTTGTCATCATCGTTTTTTGGCAATCTTGGGTCACTTACGAGATTAATGGGTCGCGTTACCGTATGCCACTTGTGTTTTCTTTTGTGCTAATCGGATTTTTTATATGGATTGCTGAAAATATCGCAACCTTCTTTAATGCCTGGGAATATCCAAACCAAACCGATGCATGGAGCCTCGTTCATCTAGGAAAGGTGAGTTCATGGCTCCTACTGGTGATTGTAAGCTTTCTTATAGTAGCAACGTTAAAGCAAGTTAAGGGAAAAAGTTCGACTAGGATCAATATGAGTCAAAACTATAACTATTAAGACCTCTAAAAAGTGGATTATTAGTGCTCGACATATTGGTCTACTAAGGAACAAATGAAGTGAGAGGAAAAGAGTAAATGAAGGGACAGAGGGACAGGCACCTTGTCCCGGCTAAGTTAGGAGTAAGAGGGGAATTGTAGTGACTTACCTGGTCTTATTTAGGAATGATGAGGATACTGGTGGCAAAGAGGCTATCTAATTGGAGTTTGAAGCTAGGCTGAAAAAGTATTAAAATATGTTGTAGAAAGGTTTAAAAAGGAATTAAATTTTCAACTGATTTTAATTTTAAAATCGAATGGAATCGGAAGAACCGTCCCCGGTAAGAAGTTTTTCCCGTAAAAAAAAGCATTTTGTAGAGTTGTAAAGGGGTAGAGTTTGCTTTTTGCATATTAGACCTTTTTGTAAGTATATGCTATTTTATAGCTAATCTAATTAAAACAATAAACATGACATATAATTATCCCCAATTAAAATAAACTCCACTAGTTTTTAATTGATAACAAGCTATTTACATTATTGAAAAAGAAGGTGAATGAGATGGAGCAGAAAATTGATCTTATTCTTAGTAAATTGACAGGGTTTGACCAACGCTTGGGTAATGTGGAAAGTGGTCAAAAGGAATTGACAGGACGAATAGGCAACGTTGAAAGTGGTCAGGTAGGTCTTACAAGCCAAATTAGCAGAATGGACGAGGAATTGACAGGACGAATAGGCAACGTTGAAAGTGGTCAGGTAGGTCTTACAAGCCAAATTAGCAGAATGGAAGAGGAATTGACAGGACGAATAGGCAGCATTGAAAGTGGTCAGGTAGGTCTTACTAGCCAAATTAGCAGAATGGACGAGGAATTGACAGGACGAATAGGCAGCGTTGAAAGTGGTCAGGTAAATCTTACTGGATCAATAGACAAAATGGAGAAGAAGTTGACCGGTAAAATAGGAAATGTTGAAAAGGAATTAAAAGAGTTTCGAGCAGAAACAAAAACTTCACTAAAAGTTATACAATCAGGTCATCAAGGTACTCGCGAAGAGTTGACACAACGTTTTAATGAGGTTCAGACAATTCTAAGTGACATCGAGACAGATATAACTATCACCTATCACAAAACCAGCCACAATGAGTTAGAAATTAATCGGCTAAAAAAACAATAAAGATGAGATGAGGGACAGAATCGGTGTCTCTCCTTTTTTAATTAGTAGATTTAATTGGGGACACAAACCTGCTCCTGTGTCCCTGTAAGAGGTGAATGGAAACAAAAGAACCGTCCCCAGCAATGCAATTCAAAGCATGGAACTTATAGTCATTTGTTCTTAGTGAGTCTCTTTATATTTTTCTTAATGAAAGAAGTGAAAATAAGCATAACCGGTGAAGCATATTTACCTTTTGGAGTAATCATATGAAATTCTCTGTTGCAATCTTCTGCTAGAGGTATTTGAAACAAAAGATTATGCTTAAGTTCCACGTTAACAGTGGTTGAAGAGAGAAAACCAATCCCGTGCCCATGTATTATGGCTTGTTTAATCGCCTCGTTTGTTCCAAGTTCAAATAAATTATTGGGTAAAAATTCAGTTTTACTAAAGTGATCATCGACACATTCTCTAGAATGAGAGCCTCTACTTCTTACAAATAGATTTTCATCTTGTAATTCCATAAGGGAGTGTACATCTTTGTATTTCTCTTTTTGCTCAATTGAACAAAAAGCATGAATACTATCTTGAAATAAAGGCTGGTAGTTAAACTGAGAGTCATCTATATTTTTGGCTACAATGGCAAGATCAATCGTATTATTTTCTAGTTTATCGATAATATTTGTTGTATTCTCTATAATAAGGTGAATTTTAATATTAGGAAATTTCTTTTGGAAATCAATTGCTAAGTTTGTTATTACAAAGTTCCCTATGGTTGTTCCACATCCTACATAGAGTTCACCACTTTCCAAATCATTTAAAGAAAACATTGTTTTCTCGGCTTGATCAGCTAAAGAGGTGATTTGGATGGCATATTTAAGTAAGTGCCTACCTGCATCCGTGAGTTCAACTTTTTTCTTGGTCCGGTAAAATAAAGGCAATTCATAATATTTTTCTAATGCATCAATCTGTCTCGAAACTGCAGGCTGACTCAAAGATAACTCTTCTGCAGCTTTGGTGAAATTTAAATGAGTGGCAACAGCATAAAAGGTCTTTAGTTGATAAAACTCCAATACTATTCACCTCCTAAGGGAAAAATGATAAACTATTTAATAGTCGAAAGAGAAAGGAGGAAATTTCAGGTGAAACCTCAAATCTCGTTAACTTCATATTCAACTGGCTCTGGTTGAGCAAGTAAAGTCAGGTCATTGGACCTTACGCAAGTTTTGCGTAATATACCCGAACCAAATGATAAACAATTACTAGCAGGCATTGGAGAAGATGCGATAGGTTATAGATGGCAAAATGAAACTATGGTACAAACTGTGGATATGATTACGCCAGTTGTCGACGACCCTTATCAATTTGGAGCGATCGCTTGTGCAAATGCATTAAGTGATATATATGCTAAAGGAGCAGATCCATTATTTGCTCTTAATATTATCGGATTTCCTGCAACTACGCTCCCAATACATTACTTAGAAGAAATGATTAGAGGCGGTGTAGATAAGGTACTTGAAGCTGGTGCCTACATCGCAGGTGGACATACCATTGATGATACAAGTCCGAAATATGGTCTTTCTGTTACTGGGAAGATACCAGCTGGTAACAGTTTTATAAGAAAAGATGGTGCTAAGGTAGGAGATGCCATTATTTTGACCAAGCCTCTAGGTATTGGAATCTACACAACAGCAATTGATCAAAAACTTGCTACCAAAGAACAAGCGGAAGTAGTAATTAATCAAATGCTAAAATTAAACAAAAATGCTTCCTTAGCAATGAGACAAGTGGAAACTCACGCCTGCACGGATGTAACAGGTTTTGGTTTAATCGGTCATGTATGTGACGTTGCTGAAAATAGTAATGTAACAGTTGAACTCGACCTTCAACACACTCCATACTTACCTGATTCCTTCTTTCTACTAAAAGAGGGTGCAACTTCTGAAGGGATGGATAACAACCTTTTTTCCTATAGAAGCAGAGTACGAAACATGGTTGAAATTTCAACAGAAGAAGAACAACTCTTATATGACCCGCAAACCTCTGGGGGCTTACTGATTTTTATAGCAGCGCCCCAGGTGGATGAGCTTTTAAAAGAGTTGTCTAACCAGGGAGAGAACGGTTATGTGATTGGTAAGGTACTAGAGAAAAATGAAGTTCCTATTATAACAAAGAATTCCTTTTATTAAAGCAACTGCCTTTGCGGTTGTTTTTTTATTTTATCAAAATATGATGTGTAAAATGCATAAGTAAGATAATAATAATGCATTTCACTTATAAATGAAACGGATTTATACTTAGTTTAGAAAGAAAATTTGATTTAAGGTTGACCGGGATTCATTAACTTGCATGGGTCAATCAATTGTTACTCGCGAAAATTTTTATATTTATTTGCATCACTTTTTCATTGGTCTACTTCAATAGATAACGAATATTATTTGTGCAATAGGTCTCCTCTAATTGTAGCTATGATGAAACACCCAGAAAGTCTTAATTAGGATTGGAACGAGTAGTAAAATGCTCTATTTTAGAAGAAGGTGGATAAAAATGGCTAGTAAAGAAGAGGACTTAATTCAAGACTATGTAGAATCCCCTATGAAACAAACAATGCTTTTCAAACGCACGTTACTAATAGTGAGTATTTCTCAAATCTTTGGTGGGGCTGGGTTAGCAGCTGGTATTACTGTAGGTGCACTTCTTGCGCAAGAAATGATGGGTACCGACGCTTATGCAGGATTACCAGCTGCTTTATTTACTTTAGGCTCTGCAGGAGCAGCCTTAATCGTGGGTAGACTTTCACAACGATATGGACGGCGCACAGGTTTAACAATTGGTTTTTTTGTCGGTGGACTTGGTTCACTGGGTGTTGTAGTTGCAGCGGTGATGAATAATGTTTTCCTTTTGTTCCTATCTCTACTGATTTATGGTGCCGGGACAGCAACAAACTTACAAACACGTTATGCTGGTACTGACTTAGCAAAAAAGAATCAACGTGCCAGGGCCATCAGTGTTGCGATGGTTTCTACGACATTTGGTGCATTTGCAGGTCCCAATTTAGTGGATACAATGGGGAAATTCGCTCTTCAGATTGGGATTCCTAAGCTAGCAGGACCTTTTATATTATCTGGAACTGCATTCATCATAGCGGGTATTGTTATTTTTCTATTGCTCCGTCCAGATCCATTTTTATTAATAAAGGCAATGAAAGCAGGTAATCTCGAAAAGAACCGTGAATTTGATGAAACTTCAGCAGCGACTGATTTACACAAAAATAAGAGGGGCATTACGGTTGGTGCAACAATTATGGTACTCACTCAAATGGTAATGATAGCAATTATGACGATGACACCTATACACATGGGGCATCACGGTCATGGACTAAGTGCTATTGGTCTTGTTATTGGTGTCCATATTGGCTCTATGTATCTCCCATCACTTATTACTGGTATTCTAGTTGACAAGTTTGGTAGGAATTTTATGGCTATTGTTTCTGGGGTTACTCTTCTAGTTGCGGGTGTATTATCTGCAGTTGCACCAGGTGAATCTTTAATTTCTTTAGTTATCGCTCTTGCACTACTAGGGATTGGTTGGAACTTCGGTCTTATAAGTGGGACTACTCAAATAGTTGATTCAACAGAGCCATCCAAACGTGCAAAAACCCAAGGTACAGTCGATGTCTTTATAGCATTAGCAGGAGCCTCCGGTGGTGCAGTGTCCGGTATGGTAGTAGCTAGTTCGAGCTACGCAACATTATCATTAGTTGGTGGACTTTTATCTTTAATACTAATTCCAATAGTGTTTTGGTCACGACACGGAAGATAATCGTGGGGACGGTTCTTTTGCTTCAAAATGAAAAAAAGAACTGTCGACGTGCTTCTTTTTGAATTTAAATATACACTAGCTAGATTGCATAGTATGAAATATTTTAGAGAGAATAAATAGATTAGGAGGCGACACTTATGAAGAAAATAAAAAGCAAGAAAACAAAAAATCCCACCCAAATGGATTTCGTTATGATTCTTTCAATTTAAAAAGTGAGTAGTTGGACAAGGTCCTTGTCCCTTCCTTTTTGGCAGCAAGATCCGTGGGAAAAGTGCTCGTTATCCATAAACTCCTAAAATTAAAGGCATTCATAATACATGTGTTATATATTATGAATGTACGGGATTCGCCCTAAAAAAATAAAGTTAAAACATTACCTTAATTTTTGTAGGTTACTATTTTGATAGTTACAGGATGTGACTGTGTAGAGAAAGAATATATGCTCGTTCACAATCAATTAAGTAATTTAATTTACCTAATCTAGTGTTCCTTGAGATATTCGTTTGTTAATTAGTTCTTTTAATTGACCGGTAATTTCAACCGCACCAGGATTTTCGGGATTTGTAGGATGAAGGAAAAGTATTTCTGTTGTACCTTCAGCTCCAAGTAATACTGACCCCTTTGATTCAGATTTCATATGGCGAATTAAAATCTTTATTTTTGTCTCATTTTGGTCGAACTCCAAATCTTTGTTGAATAGGGGGTTGGCTTCTTTTAATTTGTTAAAAACATAATGAATTTCTTCTTTTTCACGAATTGATGTAGTTTCCCATTTATGATTTTCATTTCGAACCATATAATCGATTTGTAAAGGATTCTGATAAAATGACCAATCAAGATAGGTGACATTGTCTTTCTCAAAAGTAATAGGATTAAAGAAGTAATTTTGAGAGATATAATACCAGCCAGTTCCTAAAGTAACCAAAAGTAGTAAACCAACAATAATCCATTTATTCATAATTACTTCCCCTTTCATATATGTTTTTCTAACGGTGAAAAGATAAGTGAAAAATTGATTCTATTCCTCTCAGCTAATGACTCAAGTATTCCTCTATGAAAATGTACCCAATTTTGAACAATAAAAAACTTTGTTGTAACGGGACAGAGGGACAGGCACCTTGTCCCAATCTATTTGTGAGAAATGAGGGGAGTTGTAATGACTTACTACTTGTTCTTATAATGAATAGCGAGGATGTAAGTAAATTGGTAATCTAATTGGAGCTTAGAACTCCATAACAGTATTAAAGTCCTGGTCAAGGCAAATGGACTTCCAATGAATCATCCATATGATTATTAAAACGATAATTTACCTTACACATCTACAATAGTATAAAACATATTTGTATTTTTCTTAAAGAATTAGTTGTTGTACGAGTGGAATAAAGTAAGCTAATAAGAACTTGTGTGCCAACTAAAAAAGGCTAAGAGACAAAACTTCTCTAAGCCTTTTTTAACTCGAACACCTCTCCAGTGTTCGTTAATATGAAGGTTTAATTCTGATAAACAACGCGGGAGAACCGTCACTAATTGGCCAGTTTCATCGCTACTTTGTTATATTTTTCTTGTAGTAGGTTGAGGCGCTTTGTTTCGGTTGGATCACATGTCTTTAGTGCGCGATCATAAGCGTCTCGGGCAAGTATCCAATCAGATGCCCTTTCGAATCGAATCGCAGCCTCATAGTATTGGTGTAGTCTCTTGCAGTAAATACCACTGCCTGTCCATTTCTCAATCCGATCAAATTCCTTAACTTTATATTGGTAGCTCGTCTCATTCCAGTGGTCTATTTCTTCCGGGTCTTTTAATGACCTAATCACATTTTTCTTAATATATGTTTCTGCTTCCTTGAACTCCTCTAGAATATCTAAACAAGCTATTACTTCTTCATGTAAACCGGCTTCCTTAAAGTGATTAATTGCTTCGGTGTAGTTTTCTTCCTTTTTCGTAATGAATCCAAGACAAATGTTTTTCTTTTTATTTATTTTTTCCGAAGGTTCTAAGCGATTAAAACAATCTAGTGCTTGTTCGTAGAGCTTTTTATCTAATAGACGAATTCCTTCTTTGAACCAATCAACATCCGCACTTTTATCCTCAGTTGGATTTGAAGCTTTAAAAACAGACAAATTATCGTGTACCTGCAACTTGTCATTGATTGTTGGTAACTTCCAAAAAGATGTAGAATCCTCGCCATCAAACACGTAACAATAATGGCTGCCACGAGTTACAGCTACATAGAGTAAGTTGGTTTCGTTTGCTAATACCCTTTGAAATTTTGGGTCAGCTTTGAATTCTTCTTCTTTACCTAGGCTGATTTTTCGAGTGGTCGTGTTCCAAAATTCCATTTCATCTGAATCTGTCGGAAAAAAGTCCCACATTAAAATTCTTTCAAACTCGAGTCCTTTTATTTCAAAAATTGTAAAGATAAGAGGCCGGTGTCCATATTGTTTTTGGAAAATAGATCTAAGCTCATCCTTCTGCTCTTCAGAACGAACTATTATCGCTTGATGAGGACCAAAGTTATGGACTGAATTGATCATCTCATTTGGGGAGAAACCTGAAAAATAAAAGGGCTTTTCACCATAGTGCAGACTTTGAGAAGGCTTTGCTTTAATTTTTTTAGATGTGTACTTTTTTTCTAAGTTATTAATAGACATTGCTAAATCTGTAATTGCACCAACACTACGATAGTTCATTTTTAAATGCTCTAGGGTAGGTGGCTTGTGATTAAAGTGATGAGTAAAAAGATCTTTAATATTTGCCCATCTAAAACCGCTATGGTGAAGAATTTGCTGGTCATCCCCAGTTAGAAATAAATTAGTAGCGTTTTCCCCGGTTAACTCGTATAGCAGACGAATGTGTAGCATTGATAGATCTTGGACTTCATCACAAAAAACATAATCATAAGTAACGTTATTGTACTTAATGGATTCGTACAATAAATCCTGTTCATCTACTTTGAACGATTCTTCTAACATCTTTTGGTAGCGTTCAAACTGAGCGTAAGCTTCCTTTCGATTGCCAACAAAGTTAGGGGCTTGATCATTGGTTAGATCAAGGTATTCCTTTTCAGTTAATGGATAGTCTTTCCCGTGTAAGCCGCCCTTCCATACCCCACGTACTTCCTCCCACATCATAAGGGCTGGAAAATCCTTTTCTAGGTTGTTTTTTCGTGCTAACTTTTTATATTCTAGTAAAAATCGTTCTCTAGTAATAACGTCCTGCACCTTATCCTGCTGTCTTTCACGCATTAGTTCATCAAAAGTCTTGAAGTGAACGTTTTTTATATACATTTCCTCTTCGTCCATCCCCTTGACAAGACGATGGAACATTTGCTTAGCTTCTTTACATAAATCTTTGGTATAGGTAACATATAATTTTGATGTATTTGGGTCCATTTCAAGCAGTTTATGAATTACAATTGTTGTTTTACCACTTCCTGCCGTACCGCTTAGAAGGAATGGAAGGGAAACTTGTGCAAAGCTTCGCTGCTCAGGACTTAAGCTAATTTTCATCTCGTAGAATTCATCTTCATTTAATTCTTTTCGGCGCATGAGCCGAAACAGTGCTTCATCATTTAACTCATAGGATTTTAGTTGGTCTAAATATGTATGAAAGATTTCATTATTGTGTAGCCAAATGGGTTTTGTTTCAGCAACCAGTTCGCTCAAAGAACAAACTTGTTCTTCATCCTGTTCGTATTTGTTCATATCATACTGGTCTTGCATCAGTGATTTGGCTGTTCGGATCACTTTGTCGTGTTCGACTTCAAAGTGAAAAATGAGGAGAGCGGCAAATTCAGTTTCCTTACGATTCTTTACTATTGTAAATAGCATTCTTCTAGCACCGTCTGCTCTAGCTTCATAGATTGTTCGTTTATGGTTAAGTGATTTTAGTTTTTTTACCCTCGTACCATTTTGCCATTCTCCAGTTCGGAGCATATCCATCCGTTCAGAAAGTTGTTCAAGTCTTTTTTCAGACATTAAATAAAGCTCTTCTTTTGCGGTGTCTGAATAGTATATATCATAATTCACACAGTACCATCCCCTCAATATAGGTTTATAGTGCAATCATATCATGAAATAGGTAATTTTTGGATGGAAATCCCCTCAGTAAAAAACGATAATATAATAAGCAAATTTATACAAAAAAGCCATTTTATTTGCTTTTTCCATACCAAATCCAGGTAAGAAGTACTATAATAAGGGACAGAGGGACAGGATCCTTGTCCCAACAATTTTGAGAGCAAGAGGGTATGGTAGTGACCATATCTTAAATGACGAGGAAATTGGCAGTCTTCTAAATAGAGCTAAGGGCGCTGCTGTAACAGTATTAAAGTCGTACTATAAAGGTTCAAAAAGATTGGGATTTTCAGTTCTATTTAATAAAAAGGGTAACGGAAGCAAAAGAACCGTCCCCGTAAACAAAGGGTGTTTTGCATGAGTCTAAACGAGGCAATTGAGCTTGCTAGGGGTAATCGTTATCAGGAGGCTTTTCCGTATTTTGAGAAAGCTTATCAAGGTGAACTAGATTCCTTTAATGAGTGGTCTTGGTATTTTTATAGTAAAACCTTAGGGAAAATAGGGAAGTTGGAGGCTGCACTTAAAGTAAACCACTTTCTTCTTAAGAAAAAACCAGATTTTGCTCCAAATTTAAATCTCTATGGCTGGCATTTACATAAAAGTTCAATCAAGAATGCTGATAACGAAGAAAAACTATTATCTGCCGCAAATTTTATCGTTAAACATACGAAGCAAGAACAGTATTCCCCGTATGAACGTACCGTGATAGAAGTATTAAAGTTCATGAAGGATAAACCGAATACAAACTACAATCAAGTGTTGTATTGGACTGAACAGCTAGATCCTAAGCTATTAAATCAGGAAGTATTTTCGTTTACAACCGATGAAGGGAAGAGGATGGAAATAGCTTCTCCTTTAGAATTTTGGTACCAGCACCGGATTAGGGCACTGTTTGAGACCAAACAATACGAAGGTTGTTCAAGTTTAGTTGATGAAGCAATGTCTGCGATAAAATCCTTTCATTACAGTAACGATATTTGGTTTCGAATTAGACAAGCAGTGTCGATTGGGCAACTTGGGGATGTAGAGGATGCGATTGTAAGGTTGCATGCAATTGGCCGGGAAAAACAATACTGGACAGTTTATCAGGAGCTATTTCATTTATACATACAACAAGAAAAGTTCGAGAAAGCGTTGGAAATGGGCTCGTTTGCTTTATTAGAAAAAAGCGGTGAATTTAAACATAAAATTAAACTTTTAGTACATATGGGTTTTGCGCTTGAAAAGATAGATAAGCCAAAGGAAGCTTTGCTACACTATTGTTTTGTTGTAAAGTTACGGGCAGACAATAACTGGCCAATAATTCCGAAAATTGAGGATCGTATTGCATTACTTCAACAAGAAGAAAGTGCTCCGAATAACATTAAGCGCGAGCTAATTGAATTCTGGAAAGAGATTAAGCTTCAATCCTTACCAAAAGGTACTGGAAAAGTGAAGAGTTTATTACCAAAAGGGAATGCAGGATTTATTGAATCCAACACGGGTGAAGACCTCTTTTTCCAAGTGCGAAATGTAAGGACGCGTAAGATTGATGTCAATAGCAAAGTGAATTTTCATATTATGAACTCCTTTGATCAGAAGAAACAACGGGAATCAAAAGAAGCGATAGAAATCGTGGTTATTTAGCAAACTTATAGATTCGGAGGGAATCCTGAAAGTGTATGAAGCAATCATATTTGACCTAGACCAGACACTGATAGATACATCAGCGCTTAAAAAATGGCGGGATGAACGATCATGGGATGAATGCTATAATCATTTGCAATTGACGAGTATATATCCACATGTTCAATCACTTCTACAATCCTTGATCGTTAAAAAAATAGCAGTTGTGACAAACTCACCACATGTATATGCAAGCAAATTACTTGAATATCATCAGATTCCTTATGATCATCTAGTTGCCTACCAAAAGCATGGTAGGAATAAACCCTATCCTGATCAACTGATGAGTTGCATAGAAGAACTGAAGGTTGAGCCAGCTCAGTGTATGTATATTGGAGATGACCCAAATGATATCGTCGCAGCAAAAATAGCAGGGTTCCATGCTGTTGGTTTTTGTTTTGGCAATCTAGGATTAGCGGAAATGATTTTTCACATGCCTGATGGGATTGTCTCAAATTACCATCAACTTTTCCATTATGTGCAAAAGCAAGATGATGTGTTTTTTCAAGACAAGTTGAAAGGTTTGTATGATCATGCAATGTCAGCCCAACAGGCACGTGATGGAAAAAGATATGTAAAGCTTTTAAAGGACGCTAGCAATCTAGGGCATGGACAAGCTCAATATAAACTTTCGAAATTACTAGAAAAAAATCCTGCCTTAGTAGATCGAGAGAAGGATAGTGATTATTATTTGTGGGAAGCCGCAAAACTAATGGTTGCAGAAGCTATCTATGAAATTGGTTACCGGTATGAAATCGACAACCAAACCGAACTAGCTGAACCTTTCCTTCGAACCTCAGCCAATTTAGGCTTGCCACACGCCCAGTTTTTCTTTGGAAAAACGAAGCTAAAAGCAAACGATTCCTCAGCCAAGGCTAATGTTTCGCATCGATGGATGAAGAAGTCGGTGACATCTGGCTTGGAAAAGGGACAGTCAATGCTAGAGCAAGTAAGCCGTATTGTTGCTTTCGAAGCCGATTTAGATAATCGTCTTTTTTTTGAACGAGGGACATCTATTTATTATTTGGACTCGTATTTACCTGAGCAACGATTTGAAGATTTTTTCTCACAGGAAATTATTAAAATAAAAGACAAGGAAGAGTCAGGAATCTTGTATTTCTTGGAGCAGCTAGAAAGTCTATTATTGAAGGACATTGCTATTTGTTACGTCCCTTCTTCTGATAAGGAAAATCTGGATTCAGGAATTAGAAAAATTGCTCAACGCTTAAGCACCAAACAAGCAATCGATGCGACCAATTGTTTAGTTCGCTACCAATCTAAAGAAAAGAGCTCTCTAGGTGGAGATAGAAGTATTGAAGCCCATATGAATACAATGCTCGTGGAAAACAAGGGGAAAATTGTGGGCAAGCACGTCCTCCTTCTGGATGACATCACGACTTCGGGGAGTGCTCTAATTGCAAGTGAGCAGCTTTTAATGCAAGCTGGCGCCTTACATGTAACCAAGCTTGCATTAGGTAGAACAAAATCATAATGAAAGGAGAGCTTATATGAAGTCGATATGGATTGCACTTACATATATAAAAGGACTTGGACCGAAACGAATTAAAAAGGTGTACATAGAGTTTCCTCATTTAACCTTTGCTGATTTTAAAGGTCCTAATCTAGAAAAAATAAAGAAAATCATCGGTAATAAAAAGGTAAGTGAGACCCTATCTGATATTGAATTAATCGCTCAGTACACCAAAAAAGCAGAAGAGACAATTCGCTTGCATGAAAAAAATGATATTAGTGTTGTAACAATAGCCGATAACAATTATCCTGAACTATTAAAAAAAATCGATGACTCACCAATTGTACTCTACTGTAAGGGGGATGTAGACCTCCTGCAACAATCTAAAAGCATCGCTGTCGTTGGAACTAGACACCCGACCGCGAAGGGTGAGGGAATGGCGAGAAGGATTGCTAAGATTTTTTCCGAAAAAGGGTACGTGATTGTTAGTGGACTAGCGTTAGGAATTGATACAGAAGCACACAAAGGAACACTGGAAGTGAATGGAAAAACAGTTGCAGTTTTGGCTAACGGACTTGATACCATCACACCAAAGGAAAATAAGAAACTAGCAGAAGAGATCGTACAAAAGGGTGGATTGCTAATCTCTGAATATCCAATCAGAACAAAAACTTTTCGAGCAGCCTTTGTACAGAGAGACCGGATTCAAAGTGGACTGTCTATTGCGGTTTGCCCTGTTCAAACGGATATTAAGGGAGGCACACAGCACACGATAAAGTTTGCTAGAAGTCAAAATCGCTTGTTGTTTTGTCCGACACCACTTGAACAGGTGCCAGCAACGAGAGGTATCGAAGCACTTTTAAAGGAAGATGCACTTCCTATACGTAACAGTCATGACATTGTTATTGTCGAAAATTCGATTTCAAAAAGGCTGCAGGAGTTAACAAATTCAGAGGAGATTCCTGTAAAACTAGAACAAACCTCAGTTGTCCAATTAGATTTATTCGATTAAGTGGTAAAGGGTTGGAGCATATGACGAAGCTAGCAGAACAATTTTATGAAAGCTCGGAGGATCTTTATCTCGCAATGGAAAAATGTCTAAAAGAGTACGACATCGACATTATTACTAGAGTTGATCACAATTATCACTTTATATTAGAGGTTGGTTCCGCTAATAACAAAATCGGTCGTTTAAAAATCTATTATAATAAATCTAACAATTGTACGTCTGCACAAATGATTGATCCAGTAAAACCTAATTACTATGATATACTCTCATCATTACTTCCGATAAAAAAGAAAAATGTTATGGAGGAAGATCCCTTTATGGAATATCTTCAACATAACTATCATGCAGTAGTTTCAAAGATTCATGAAACGGATCATTATTGTTGTTATGAGATACGTCGTAACCACAAAGAAGTATGGATCAAAATATTAAAAAGAGAATTGGCATGTCACTATTTAAAAGGCGATTTTGATTTGTTCGATCACATTCAATATATTGTTGAAGATGAATTGAGTCCACATTTGTCGTCGATTACGTGATTAAGGTTAGGCCGGTGATTCTTCTGTTTGGGATTGCCTACCGTATAAGAAACAATATAAATTTGCAGGAGGGACAGAATTGATGTCTTTCCTTTTTTTATTGGTGGACTTGTTCGGGCAACAAACCTGACCTAGTGTTCCTCAATGGAAACGGAAGAACCGTCCCCGGTATTACCATTAACTTTCCTGCATATAAATCATTACATACATATCGGGAAGGGGAGTGGATGTTATTGGGGTAATTTCAGTGATGAACTATAAGGGTGGTGTAGGAAAAACAACGTTATCGGCAAATATTGCAGCTGATATTGCGGATAGGGGGAACAAGGTCTTACTGATTGATTTGGATCCACAAGCTAATCTAACGTTGTCTTTTGTAAGTATTGAGGACTGGAAAAACTTGGATAGGCAAGAAAGGACTATCAAACACTGGTATGATCAATATTTAGATTATGAGCATAACACCTCGTTAAGAGAGTTAGCCATTACGCCTTCAAGGGTAAATGCGAAGATCAAACAAAATGGCAATGGTGGTCGATTGGATATGATCTGTTCTCATTTGGAATTGGTCGAAGTTGACATGGAGCTTTCTAGTAAATTAGGTGGGCATACCGATCGTGCGATTAGAAAAAACTACTTTAATGTATTATCTCGCCTTCGTTTTAAATTAGATGAAATAAAAGGAGAGTATGATGTCGTCCTGATTGATTGTCCTCCAAACTTTAATCTCATAACACAGAACGCCATTGTCGCAAGTGATTGCTATATTGTACCTGCTAAAACGGACTATCTGTCTACCCTGGGAATTAATACATTATTGAAACACGTTGATACCCTTACCAAAAAATATAACCAACACCTTAACGTGAAACAACATCGAGACATTCCACCAATTTCACCTCAAATACTCGGAATAGTCTTTACCATGGTTTCTTACCATGGCGGAGTTCCAATTTCTGCACAAAGAGAATATATTTCACAGATTGAGAGAAGTGGTCTGCCATATTTTAATAACTCCCTGCGAGAGAATAAAACCCTTTTTGCTAGCGCACCTGAAGCAGGAATTCCGGTTGTGATGAATCATGGAAATACTCAACAAGAGCAAATAAGAAGAGAAACCCAAGCTTTGGTGGATGAGGTGTTAGCAGCTATAAAGGAGTGATTAAGGGATATGTCAAAAAGAGAGTCACAGCTTATGTTTCAAATTTTTTCTGAGTTTATTAACGGTTTGAATCATGAACAATATGAGAGCTTAGTTAATGGAAACGCTGTAATTGAGTATAAGAGAACTAATACTATCCCCATTGATGATCGGTTGAAAGACTCCATTCTAAAAAGCGAAAAAATAACTGACGTTGAAAGATATTTCAAGGGTTCTTTAAAGAAAGATATTATTCTATTTTGTGAATCCAATCGAATTAATGTGAAAGGAAGGGATACAAAGAAGGAGATGTTCAAGAAAATAGCCAATCACTTTAATATAGATTATCAAGAATCAAAGGATGTTGAACTAAATGAGGTTATGGAAAAATTTTTACAATTAACGGATGGAGTAGAAGCGAAGCAGTTTCTTACAGCCCATGAGACGCTTAAAACCAAAAAAGAGATCATTCAATTTGCACAATTACTAGATGTTTATGTAAATCCAAGACATAGTAAAGTAGCCATAGTTGATCGAATCATTGAATCAGTTATAGGTTCTCAACTAAGAGCTAAGGTGATAAGGAGTTGAAAAAAACAATCAACTTTGAAGGAGGGCCAGAAACGATGTCTTTCCTTTTTTTTAATTGGTGGAGTTGTTTGGGACAACAAACCTGACCCTTTGTCCATTATATGGAAGCAAAAGAACCGTCCCCGATAATACCCGATAATATTTTCTTGAAATTTTTTGTATGTTTTTGTTGAAAGCGGTTACTTTTTGTAGTATTATATTAAAAGAACTAAATTAAATAAAGGAGTAACTCATCATGAAACAATACATCTTCGTTGTGAATAAACCAAAACAACTTGATTCTAAAGAAATAATAATAGATGCTACAGGTATGTTAGATGCCTTTAATCAAGCAAAAGAACTTAAATTAAAGGAAATGAAGGAATCAAAATCAAAGATTGATCTTAAGTTAAAGGGAACTATATACTCCCATTAGGTTATTTAGGTGTCAAGTACTAGTCTACTAGTGCTTGACACTTTTTTATTCACTGGGACAAGAAACCTGTCCCTCTGTCCCAATGAATATTTTATAGGTTAATTGTCAAAACTTAAGTTGGAGAAAATTTTAGTGACTATTGTTATGATTATGTTATACTAAATGAAAACGCTATCATTATTTGTGAGGAGGGATTTTTTTGGAAGATATAAGCTACCATCTCAATCAAACATTGGAATCAAGAGGTATTTCTTTAGAAGAGTTGGCTCAGCGAAGTGGAATCTCCGCTGAAGTTTTACAAGAAATTAATACAAACCCAGCTAATTTAACTGTGTCAGACCTTCAACGAATATCTAGTGCATTAAATATTTCCTTCCAAATTGGCGATACTACAATCTAATAATACTTCATAAAAATAATAATAAGATGTGTAAATCGACCATACCTAACTTGGTATGGTTTTTTGTCGGCCTCAAATAAAAGTAAAGCGTTTTCATAAAAGTGATTGATTTTTCAGATTAGTTAAGTCATAATAAAAATAAACAAACGTTCAAAACGGAATAAACATAATTTCATTCTGAATTACATATTTTAGGAAAGGCTTGTTACGAGATGGAAAGAGATGAATTTAAATTATCAAGGGTTGTAAACGTTGCTAAAATGTATTATCAACTCGAATATAGCCAACAAGCCATAGCAAAAGAATTGGATATTTCTAGACCCACTGTATCCCGTCTATTACAAGAAGCAAAGAACCGTGGAATTGTTCAAATTAAAATCAACGATCCTGCAGAGGATGGACAGAAGCTCGAGGAAGTTATTAAAAATAAATACAAACTCAAAGATTGTATTATTGTTCATGTTCCGGTTTATCAGGATGAGGTTGTTAAGGAATATCTAGGCAAAAAGGCAGCGGATTATATTTGGGAAACCGTAAAGTCGGGAGATATTGTAGGAGCAACCTGGGGAACTACATTATTTGAAATAGCTAGAAGAGTAAAACGTAAGGATGTACTTGATGTAAAAGTTGTTCAACTAAATGGAGGTGTCAGCCATTCTGAATCAGATACGTATGCATCTCAGGTTCTCAATTATTTAGGGAAAGCATTTGATACATCTCCACACTTCTTACCTTTACCAGCGGTGGTCGACAGTCAATACGTCGCTCAGACCATTGTGGCAGATCGCCATATACATAGAGTATTAGAACTAGGAAAAAAAGCCACTATTGCACTGTTTACTGTAGGTGATCCGAATGAAGGTTCCACGCTTGTTAAAGCAGATTATTTCACAAAACAAGACTTGAAGGTGTTGCAAGAAAAGCAAGCGGTTGGTGATATATGTTCCCGCTTTATCGATATTGAAGGTCAACTTTGTAGTAACGATATTAATGCGAGAGCCATTGGTATTGAATTGGAGGATTTAAGAAGAATAGATTCTACCATTCTTGTCGCAGGTGGGATTAAGAAGGTGAATGGCATCATCGGCGCACTAACTGGTAACTATGCCAATGTGTTAATTACCGATCAATTTACTGCGAAATCCTTAGTTGAAAGGTAACCTTTTAAAAATCCAGAAACAACCTCTATAAGGAGAATGCAAATGGATCAAAGAGAATTGACGCAAATTATTGAATCAACAGTAAAAGAAGTGTTGTCTAATCATTCAACAAATGGAAATGAAGTGCCTATTGCAGTTTCAAATCGACATGCACATCTTTCACGAACTGCGTTGCAAAGACTATTTGGACAAGGGTACGAATTGAAAAAGCTAAAAGATTTATCTCAGCCTGGCCAATTTGCTGCGAGAGAAACAGTGACTGTCATTGGTCCAAAGGGCAAACTGAAAAATGTTCGTGTGTTGGGACCAACTCGGGGAGAAACGCAAATTGAAGTGTCTTTGACTGATGCTCATACTATCGGTCTACAGCCACCAATAAGAAATTCAGGGGATATCGAAGGCTCTCCGCCCATAATTTTACAAGGACCGAAAGGACAATTGAAGTTAGATAAAGGTTTAATTTGTGCAGCTAGACATATTCACATGCACACCAGGGATGCAGTCACTTTTGGGGTATCAGATGGTGACGTGGTTGGTGTAGTTGTAGAGGGTCCAAGGGCAATTACATTTGAAAATACGTTAATCCGTGTTTCTCCCAATTATCAGTTAGAAATGCATGTTGATTTTGACGAAGCCAATGCCGCCAATTTAAAAAGTGGAGCAATCGGTACTTTAAAAAGGTCAGTGACGAAACAATGAAAGAGGCAATCAGAGAACTAGTTCAGCAAGCCTTAAACGACTTGTTACCAACTAAATCCACATACAAAGACAGAAAAGATATTTTGATCCTATTAGTCTATGAGGCTAGTAACGCACAGTTGGTAATCGAAACTATTAAAGCGCTTTCAATTAAACACAATGTAACTTTATGTGTGGACAATGCTTGGAAGCTTTCTCAAGAACGACCATTAGATAACACGACAGTCATTAGTATGGAGGATTGTTGTAAGGAAGAGTTAGATCAATTACTCAATCAATCTGACCTTCTTTACGTTCCAACTATAAGTTATGGCTTATTAGCAAAAATTTGCTTACTTATCGATGATGATATCCCTTCTTGGTTAATAATTCAGACTCAGTTGAAGGGCAAGGAAGTAGTAATAGCAAATGATCAAATACCATCTAGCGGATCTACTATTTTTATGATAAAGCCATCGATTGAAAAGCGGATCCAAAACTACTGGAAACAAATTAGAGAGGATGGAGTCCATGTAAGTCCTACCATCAAGGTGCAACAAAAAATAGCGAATTTAAGTAAGAAGAAGCCAGTTATTCTCGCAAAGCATATTGAAAAAATATCGGTTCAGGGTGAAAAAGAACTTACACTTCCAAAGGGGAGCATTCTAACCCCAATGGGTAAGGATATTGCTAGAGAACTAGGTATAACTGTTAAAAGAGAGAATGATGAAACGAGGGATCAAAAGTGATTATTGCTAGAGTTGTAGGAAGTGTTGTTTCGACATCTAAAGCAGAGAAACTTCAAGGGAAAAAGTTATTGGTAATTCAACCGCTTGATATGAACACAATTGAAAATGATGGCAAACCGCTCGTAAGTATTGATACCGTGGGTTCTGGTGTCGGGGAAGTCGTCATGGTTGTTAGCGGAAGCTCAGCAAGACAAACATTAAGTACAGAGGGAACACCTGTAGATTCAGCGATTGTAGGTATAATCGATCACATTGAGATTGAAGGTAAGCTTACTTTTGAAAACAAAGGAGGTTGATAAACGATGAACATCTCAGAAAAAAATATACAGGAATTGGTAGAGAAGGTCCTTCAGCAAGTTGGCCAGACCAATTCGCCAGCTACCACTTCTAGTCAACAAGATGAAAGCGTTTCACTCGGTCATGGTGTTTTTGCGACCGTTAATGAAGCAGTAGCAGCATCACAGATTGCCAATGAAAAAATGAAGAATGTTTCTCTTTCTATCAGAAAAAATATGATTCAATCGATGCGAGAAACATCAATTAAGCATGCTGAAGAATTAGCTGAAATTGCGGTCGAGGAAACAGGGTTAGGACGCGTGGAGGATAAGCTAATCAAGAATACATTGGCTGCTGAAAAAACGCCAGGAGTGGAAGATTTAACAAGCTCAACTTTTACAGGAGACAATGGGTTAACTCTAGTAGAATACGCACCTATTGGAATCATCGGGGCGATAACACCTTCAACAAACCCAGGGGCAACGATTATTAACAATAGTATCTCCATTGTAGCAGCGGGAAATGTGGTTGTTTTCAATCCGCATCCGAGTGCAAAGCGAGTATCATTACGGGCAATGCAGCTATTAAATAAAGCAATAGTTTCAGCAGGTGGACCCGACAATGTGTTAACGGCGGTTGCTACTCCTAGTCTTGAAACAAGTAATGAAGTGATGAATCATCCACAAATCAATGCGTTAGTAGTAACTGGTGGTGGTGCTGTTGTGAAGGCAGCAATGAGAGTTGGGAAAAAGGTCATTGCCGCAGGGCCGGGTAATCCACCAGTTGTGGTGGACGAAACTGCAATCATTGAAAAAGCGGCAAAGGACATAGTACTTGGGGCAAGTTTTGACAACAACGTATTATGCACTGCTGAAAAAGAAGTCTTTGTCGTAGAAAAGGTTCTACATTCGTTGAAATCAGAGATGTCAAAAAACAATGCGATTGAACTGAAAGGTTTCCAACTTGATAAACTACTAAAGGTAATTCTCGTTGAAAAGAATGGCAAGCACTATCCTAATCGCGATTATATCGGGAAGGATGCTTCCGTATTACTTAAGGCGGCAGGAATAAATGCGCCTGCGGCTACACGACTTATTTTTGCCGAGACAGACGTTGACCATCCACTTGTCCAAACCGAAATGCTAATGCCAATTATTCCAATTGTTAAAGTGGGTTGTGTGGATAAGGCAATTAAATATGCTGTTAAAGCAGAAAAGGGCAATCGTCATACAGCAGTAATGCACTCACAAAATATAACGAATTTAACAAAAATGGCAAAGGAAATTGAAGCAACTATTTTTGTGAAGAATGGCCCATCCGTTTCAGGTCTTGGCTACAATAGTGAGGGTTTTACTACCTTAACGATCGCAGGTCCTACCGGTGAAGGTCTAACTTCTGCAAGAACATTTACTCGCCAACGACGTTGTGTCTTAGTCGATGGGCTGAGAATTATCTAGTGAGGTGATAGGATGAGCGACAATCAGGAAGAAGCCAACAAAGGAAAACAGGCTAAGGAATCTGCGAAGGCAATTGAAAACGAAAAAGAACAGACACCAAAAACACGAAAAAGTCCAGCAACAAAAGCAAACGCAACTAAAAAAGGAGGAAATAATATGACTAGAGAAGCACTAGGAATGATTGAGACTAAAGGATTGGTTGGTGCGATTGAGGCAGCAGATGCAATGGTCAAAGCAGCGAATGTACAGTTAGTAGGGAAAGAGCAAGTTGGTGGCGGATTAGTTACCGTAATGGTTCGTGGTGATGTAGGAGCAGTAAAGGCTGCAACAGAAGCTGGTTCAGAAGCAGCAAATCGTGTAGGAGAATTGGTTGGAGTTCACGTGATTGCTAGACCAAGTAGCGAAGTTGAATCAATTTTACCAAAATAAGAGTAGGTGTGAAATTATATGAATCACACGATTAAAGCCTATATCTCAACTATTGTAAGGGAAGTTGTTGAAAACGAATTAGTAACTGCAGATTTAGTACCGAGCCGTCGCAGATTGGTAGTAGCCAATTGGAAGATGAATATGAATCTAGCTTCTACCAGAAAATTTGTTAAGGATTTGGTTGTTACAAAGGAACAGTGTACGGTTGTGATTTGTCCGCCTTATCCACTGATCTATCCATTAAATGAACTTGTTAACGAGAATAAATCATCTATTACTATAGGGGCCCAAAACCTTCACCGGCAGGATAAAGGAGCATTTACTGGCGAGGTTTCTGCTGATCTATTGAAGGAACTAGACTGTGAGTTTGCCATTATTGGTCATTCAGAGGTTAGAGCATCTGGGGAAACAGATGAAGTGATTAATCAGAAGGTTAAGAAGGCATTGGCAACCGGGATAGATCCTATTATCTGTGTGGGTGAAACAATGGAACAACGCGAACAAGCGCAAACGAATGAAGTTGTAACAGGGCAGCTCCTTCAGGCCTTAACGGATGTGTCGGATTTATCTCGAGTTGTACTAGCATATGAGCCAATCTGGGCAATAGGGACAGGGCTTTCTGCAACCCCTGACCAAGCACAGGAAGTACATCAACAAATACGAGCAACACTTCTCAAAACATTTGGGCAAGTGGCAGAGCAAATTCCGATTCTATATGGTGGATCTGTCAATCAGGATAATGCTGCTAGCTTGGCTGAAATGGGAGAAATTGATGGGGCATTAGTTGGAGGAGCAAGCTTAGATGGAACTGGATTTTCAACGATTGTCCATGCATTTGATTAAGGGGGTGGTTAACTTTGCGAAAAATTGCTATTGGAAGTGATCATGGTGGTTTTGAATTAAAAGAGATTATCAAAAAGGAACTTACTAAATTGGGATATGAATATGTCGACTTTGGTTGCAAAGATAAAGAATCAGTAGATTATCCTGATGTAGCTTTTCTTGTAGGAGAGTGTGTCGCCACAAATGACAACTATCTAGGCATCATTATCGATGGTGTTGGAATAGGAAGTGGAATGACTGCGAATAAAATTCCTGGAGTCAGGTGCGCAGTGTGCTGGGATCTATCCTCAACAATAAATAGTAAGGATCATAACAATGCCAACGTCATCTCGATTGGCGGACAGTTTATTGGACCAGGATTAGCCGTGCAAATGATCACAAAATGGTTGGAAACTGAATTTTCAGGTGGACGACATAGTCGTAGAGTTACCAAGATAATGGAAATAGAAAGCCGTTTTATTAAAAGATGAAAGTAGGGCTTCACATTGTTTATAGCGAAAGTGACTGGTACTGTTGTTTGTACTCATAAGGATGCGAGCTTGAAGGGAATAAAGCTTTTAGCTGTTCAACCGCTGAATGATGATTTGTCTCCAAGAGGAAAAACACTTATCGCTATTGACACGATTGGTCAGTCTGGCCAAGGAGACATCGTTTATTTAGCAAAAAGCAAAGAATCTAGTCTCCCCCTAGAACGGGATGTCGTAGCGTCTGATCTTGGAATTATGGGGATTATTGATCACTATTATATAGGAGGAAATTATAATGAATAATGCATTGGGAATGATTGAGACAAAAGGATTGGTTGGCGCAATTGAAGCTGCTGATGCTATGGTTAAAGCGGCGAATGTACAGTTAGTAGGGAAAGAGCAAGTAGGCGGCGGTCTAGTTACTGTAATGGTCCGTGGTGATGTTGGGGCGGTAAAGGCTGCCACAGAAGCTGGTTCAGAAGCAGCAAGTCGCGTAGGAGAATTGTTGTCCGTTCATGTAATCCCAAGACCACATCAAGAAGTTGAGAGAATCCTACCTACGGAAAAATGAAACTAGCAAAAGTAATAGGAAATGTTGTTTCATCAATTAAAACCGACAGTCATCGCAATATGAAATTGATGGTAGTTAGTCCTGTCGATCAAAACTATCAGCCGATTGGAAATTCATTTGTTGCAGTAGATGGTTCACAGGCCGGGATAGGTGACATTGTTCTGGTTATTGAGGAAGGTGGATCGGCCCGACAAGTTCTCGGGAAATCAGATGCAGCTGTCGATGCCGTCATTGTAGGGATTATTGATGAGCTAGTAGAGTGATGAAATAGTAACGTTACAATAGATTGGAAAATCAATGTCGGAGGTGAACCAGGTGAACACTGATCAATTAGTTGAGCAAATTACAAATATAGTAATGGAAAAGATTTCAAATCAAAATGAAACAGTTGTAGAAAAAAAGCGTGGGGTTCAAAAAGAAAATACCCATAACTATAATAAGACTTTACTCACGGGCCCGCAAATTGCTAGAATGATTGACCATACATTGTTAAAGCCAGATAGCACAAAAGAACAGATTGTCAACCTATGTAAGGAAGCTATTGAATATCAATTTGCAACAGTTTGCGTTAATCCTTACTGGGTTTCGACGGCTGTAAGTGAACTAGCAGGTTCAAACGTTGGAGTTACCACTGTTATCGGGTTTCCGTTAGGATCAAATAGTACATTTACTAAAGTTGCAGAAGCACGCGATGCTATCGCAGCAGGTGCTACTGAGATTGATATGGTAATTAACATTGGTGCATTAAAAACAGGCGATTTCGAAGCTGTCAAAAAAGATATCGAAGGAGTCGTACTTGCTGTTAACAAACAGGCAATTGTAAAAACCATTATTGAAACAGGCTATCTAACAGATGAAGAAAAGAAAAAAGCCTGTTTACTAGCCAAAATGGCAAATGCTGATTTTGTAAAAACCTCGACTGGATTTGGACCCGGATGCGCAACCCCTGAAGACGTTGCATTAATGAGGGAAGCGGTTGGTCCTGATATGGGAGTAAAAGCATCTGCATGTGTTCGAGATCTTGATACTGCAAGAAAGGTGGTCCAAGCAGGGGCTACTAGAATTGGAGCGAGCTCAGGTAAAGAAATTGCACGAGGTGAACAAGGTAAAGGATATTAAATACTTGGCTATAATTAAGGCCAAGTGTTGCTAATAATTAAGGATAATGAGAGGTCAGGCACCACAAATGGACAAATGTCTATTGTGTGCCTGACCTTTTTTATAATGTGAATTGGGTACAATAACTAGTGAAAGTGGGTTTGACCTGCGGATCGCCTGCACATTGTAATACATATGATTCCTTCATTTTAAAATTATCTAATTATGCTAAGATAAATACAGATAGTGTGGAACTTAGTACAGCTTTTTCCTTAATGGCAATAATAATATAGTATCAGATGGAGGGGGAAGGATGCAGCAGTTAAAAAGAATAGGAAATTCATTTTGGTATATGACACCTGTATCAGAGACTGACAGACCGACTTTAGGAATGGTTGTTGGCAAAGAAATGAACTTGATGATAGATGCAGGTAATTCAGAGGCACATGCACGTTTGTTTTTAGAAAAGTTAAGTGAACAAAATATTTCAAAGCCGGATTTTGTTGCAATAACTCATTGGCATTGGGACCATATTTTTGGAATGTCGGCACTAAAAGATTCTTTGTCTATCTCAACGTCAGAGACGAAAAAAGCAATAAATAAACTGACCGATTATGAATGGACAGATAAAGCTTTAGACGAACGAGTTAAAGAAGGAACAGAAATTGAATTTTGTGCTAATTGTATAAAAGAAGAGTATGGTGATGAAAGAAATATACATATTCTTTTGCCTGCATTAACATTTGATAATCAGCTTGAAATAGATCTTGGAGGTGTGACTTGTGTGTTAAAACATGTGGGAGGTGACCATTCACAAGACTCTGTTGTTGTTCATGTTAAGGAAGAAAAAATATTATTTCTAAGTGATAGTATTTATCCGGATATTTTTTCTGCCAAAAATAACTATACAACGAAACGCACGTTAAAATTAATACAAGAACTAGAAACAATTGATGCAGAAACTTACATCCTTTCACATTCGAAAAATTTAAACAGAAGTGAATTTTTGCAAGAAATAAAATTGTTAAAAGCTATCGGATTACTTACTGAGAAGTATAAAGGTGATGCTGAGAAAATAAAGTCAAAGTATAAACAAAAGCTAAATAGAGAGTTAAATGAAGAAGAATTAGAAACAATAGAATACTTTGTAAATGGTTATGAAATGGATAAAATCTAAAACAAATAGAGCTTTAGTTTGTTGAACAATGGGTGCGAATCTTCAACAAGAGGATTCGCTTATTTCTTATCAAAGCAAAGATATCAACAAAGGTTCGGCGTAGTCGCGACGTTTTTTTTGCAGAAGATATTGCATGGACTTCCAAACCTAGAAAATGAGATGGGTTATATTATCACCTTAGTGTTACATTAGGATAAATAATAGAACCCGTTATTTTTTCTGCATTTTTCTATTTGGAAAGAGATCCAATTTTTATGTTATCTCGGTCTTAGGACGGAGTTTTTTTCATTCTATTGGACGGTTTCATTGATGACATATCGTTATATGATTAAAACTGTTAAAACAATCGGATGGGTGACATGTAGAAAAGTTGAATAGACCGAATTATTACGTTTATACCAATTGCTAAAACCCGAGAAAAAAGATAAGAGGGGATATTTATGCGTTTTAGAGATTTTCATCCAAATATTAAATTAAGAATTATATTTGGATTTTTTACTGAGATTATCGGGAGTATGATCTTTCCGTTTATGGCAATTTACTTTGCCGTCCATTTCGGAGCAAAATTAACTGGAATTCTATTAATTATTAATATTATTATTGGTTCTTTAGTTGGTTTCTACGGTGGTTATCTTTCTGATATTATGGGACGTAAGAAGTTGATGGTCATCGCTGAAGTATTAAGGGTTGTTTCATTTATCGTGATGACACTTGCTAATTCTCCTTGGTTTGAATCACCTATACTTACATTTGTGATGTTTGTAGTCGGCAGTATTTGTTGGGGAATTGAAGGACCAGCAACAGACGCGATGCTGATTGATGTTAGTAAACCTGCAGAGCGAAAGTTGATGTACTCGATCATGTATTGGTCAGCCAATCTTTCTATTGCAGTAGGAGGAGCAGTTGGAGCGTTCTTATTTGAAGACTACTTGTTCGAATTATTTATAGGCATGACAATCATGTCGATTATAGTTACTTTTGTTTTAATTTTCTTTATCCAGGAAAGTTTTTTTCCAGATCAAGCAACAAAAGAAAAGAAGAGAACAGGGAAATTCCAAGTGTTTACGGACGTCATTCAAAGTTACAAAACGGTAGCTGGAGATAAAGTTTTTATCCTGTTTGTTATCGCCGGGTTATTTATCCAATCGCTTGAATTTCAATTAACCAACTATATTGCTGTTCGACTACATGAACAGATGCCAGACCAAAACCTATTTCAATGGTCGATTGATGGATTAAAAATGACAGGAATTTTAAGAACTGAAAATACAATTCTCGTTGTTATATTTGCTGCACTTGTTATGAAATTGATTCAACGGTATAAAGATAAGCATGTCTTTTTGACTTCAATCGTTTTATTTGCGATTGGTTATACCGCAATCAGTTATTTTGATAACATTTGGGTTTTATTTATTGCGATGGTGATTGCAACAATAGGAGAACTAATGCGAGTACCTGTTCAGCAAAGCTATATGGCAGCCATTCCACCTGATGACAAAAGAAGTAGCTACATGGCAGTCGGTGCTTTCACTTATCAAGGTTCGATGATTCTTGCTTCATTATCTGTTACATTAGGCGCCTATCTCTCAAAAGAGACGATGAGTATCTTTATATTATGTACGGGAGTGATTGGCTTTTTAATCATCCAAAGAATTATCCCTAGCCTAGAGCAACGAGTAAAAGATCAAGAGGAATCAGTCAAAGCTATTAAGGATCAAGACTATGCATTAAAAGAACAAGTGCAGTAGGGACAGGGAGCCTGTCCCCTTGTCCCTACCCTTGTCCCTATTAATTTCCAGGAGAGTGAGGAAACTAAAGTGAAAAAAATATTGGTTTTAGGGGGCACAAGATTTTTCGGGACGTTTCTGGTTCAAGCGTTATTGGAAAAGGGGTTTGAGGTAACTGTAGCAACAAGAGGATTAACGAAGGATTCATTTGGTGATTCGGTCAAACGTGTAACATGTGATCGTTTCGACGGTGATAGTTTAAAAGATACGTTTAAAGATACAAAATGGGATATTATTTACGATCAGATTTGTTTTTCCGCGAAGGATGCAAAGATTGCCATCCATGCTTTTAAGGACAAAACGGATCGATACATTATTACTTCCTCGCTCTCGGTCTATGACATACAACAGTACGGGGAGCAGTTAGTAGAAGAAGATTATGATCCTTATCATGAAAATATTGTCTTTGAAAACGAAGATTTTTCCTATCAGGAGGGTAAGCAGCAGGCTGAAGCAGTCTTTTTTCAAAAAGCCCCATTTCCCGTCGTGGCTGTGCGGATTCCGATTGTGCTAGGGGAAAAGGATTATACAGAAAGATTACTGTATTATATAAAAAGAGTGAAGTATAACGAAGGCGTTTATTTGACAAATCCTCAAGCAGAAATGAATTTCATTTCAGAACAAGAGGCTGGGCAATTTTTAGCTTGGGCAGGGACGATGGACTTTGTTGGTCCAATCAATGCTTGTTCAACCGGAGCGATACGTTTAGAAAATCTGATGAAATTAATAGAGAGTGCAACCAATAAAAAGGTTATTTATGCTTACGAGCCGTCCGATTCTCCCTACAACATCTCAGATACTTGGACGATGAGTACAAGTAAGGCACATAAACTAGGCTTTTCGTTTTCCACCCTGACCGATTGGCTGCCAGATCTTATTAATAAACTAGAGACTGGCACCGTGTCCCGATGATTATGTCAGTGATAGCGGACCTACTGCGGTGGGACAGTAAACCTGACCCCATGTCCCAAAAAAACTACCTATTAAAATTAATAGGTAGTTTTTGGGTTAATTATAGAATCTTACTTAAGAATGATTGTGTACGCGGATTTTGTGGGTTTGAGAAAATTTGATTCGGGTCACCTTCTTCTTGGATGGCTCCTTCATCCATAAAAATTACTCGGTCACCCATCTCGCGAGCAAAGCCCATCTCATGTGTAACAACAATCATGGTCATTCCTTCTTCAGCAAGGTCTTTCATAACTTGTAAAACTTCTCCAACAAGCTCTGGATCCAGTGCGGATGTTGGTTCATCAAATAACATCACCTTTGGATTCATTGCCAAAGCACGTGCGATGGCAACACGTTGCTTTTGTCCACCAGATAGACTTTCCGGGTAGTCATTGGCTTTCTCAGAAAGTCCTACTTTTGCAAGTAGCGCAAGACCAATGTCATCTGCTTCACTTTTTGAAAGGCCTTTGACCTTCATTGGAGCAAGTGTAATATTTTCTAATACAGTTTTGTGTGGAAAAAGATTAAAGTGCTGAAAAACCATTCCAACTTCTGCTCTTAGCTTATTAATGTTTGTATTTGGATCAGATAAATCTTCACCATTAATGTAGACGTGGCCAGAAGTAATATCTTCAAGAAGGTTTAAGCACCTGAGAAAAGTACTTTTTCCAGAACCAGATGGCCCAATTACGCATACTACTTCTTTTTCTTTTACATCTGCATTAATTCCTTTGAGAACTTCTAAGTCACCGAACGATTTGTGTAAATCTTTTACTGTAATCATTTATACATCCAGCTTCCTTTCTAATCTTCTTAAGTATACTGATGTAGGGATGGTTATTAATAGGTATAGTATTGAAACCATTAAAAGAGTTTCGAAAATTTCATAGGTAACATTATAATATTGTTTACCCATGTAAAGCAGTTCTCCAACGGCTATAACGGAGAATAGTGAGGTGTCTTTTAGGCTGATGACAAACTGATTTCCAAGTGGAGGAATCATTCGTTTGAAAGCTTGAGGCCATATAATATATCGCATCGTATCATTTTCGGTAAGACCTAAAGAGCGACCTGCTTCACCCTGTCCTTTTTCAATAGAATAGACAGCACCGCGGACAATCTCTGCAATATAGGCTGCTGCATTAATTGTGATTGCAATTATCGCGGCAGTAAGTGAGTTAATACTAAGTCCAATTAAATCTTCAGTTAATCCATAGTATATAAATAATACTTGGACAAGGATAGGGGTTCCTCGAACAACTTCAATATAAACAATCGAGATACTGCGGACAAGTTTCTTTTTTGATAAGCGGCCTATTCCTACGATTGCTCCCAATATAAAACCAAGAAAGAGACCTGAAAATGTAATTAATACTGTTAGTTTTAACCCTTCGAAAAGAACGGGTAATGAGTTGATATAAGGTGATTCTAATATTGCGTCAATCATGAATATATCTCTCCTTAAATTAGAAAAACGTGTTAATAGATTAAAAGAGTACTAGCAAATTTATAAGAAGTATGATCCATCTTAAACGATATAACCTTGTTAAAAATAGCGTAACAAGCTAGATTACTTGTTACGCTACTGTGTTTAGAAATGACTGTTTTTTTGACCACCTATTACTTATTGTGGAGGTGGAGTACCAAACCATTTCTCGTAAATTTCATCATAAGTACCATTTTCTTTTATTGTTGCTAACGCTTCGTTTACTGGCTCCACTAAATCTGAATCCTTAGGAAATGCAATTCCGTATGGTTGACCTTCCATTACATCACCAACAGTTTTAAGTGTATCCTGAGCATTTTCTGCTATATAATATTTAACATTTGGTAAATCATATAAAACTGCATCAAGTCTACCCTTTTCAAGGTTCATATAGGCAGTTACAATCTCAGGGTAAGCAGTTACTTCTGCTTCTGTATTTTCAAGAAGGAATGTTTCACTAGTTGACCCTTGACGTGCTCCAACGTTAAGACCAGCAACATCATCAATAGATGTAACATCTGATTCCTCGGGAACTGCTAATATTAAGCCGGAATCATAGTATGAATCTGAGAAAGCAATTGTTTCTTTACGTTCGTCCGTAATTGAAATACCAGCTAGTGCTAGTGGAAATTTACCTGATTGCATTGATGCGATTAGTCCATCAAAGTCCATTGTTTTAAATTCAATATTGAAACCAGCTTCTTCAGAGATAGCTGTAATTAAATCAATATCAAACCCTTCCATTTCACCAGTTTCTGGATTCTTATATTCAAATGGTTGGAAATTTGCATCAGTAGCAACTGTGTATGTTTCCATCTCTTCACCTTCACCGCTTGTTTCATCATCAGAAGATCCACATGCGGAAAGCAAGGATATTAGAATTAATAGTGTGATCATGCCGAAAAATTTGTTTTTCATATTTGTAACTCCCTCCATTTTTTTAGGACTGCTTTTCTATTATTACAAATATTGTAACAAAGGTAAATTTTCAAAAAATTGTCTATATGGGCTTATATTGGCAAACTTACCCACACAGAGATGATATAGCAATTTTTTGTAATATAACTTAACAATCTTCCGTTTTCCTTCTGTTTGATCAATAAATGGGTTAACTCAACTAAGTTTTGATTCTTAACTGTTACATTTTTGTAATATAAGAGGTGCTCCAGCGAGAGAAAATTAAGAAAAAGTAAAAATCTTTAACGAGGTTTGTTCTTTGTGGTACAAGTTTTATTGGGGACATACAATATATAGAAGGGTTAACTTTTGGATTCATGATTACACTTTTTAAACATGATACTTAATGTGGAGTCACTCTAAATGGTAGGATGAGAGTCTAGTTTGTTTAATGATAAATGTTAGGCTTTATGGTGGGACAGAAAACCTGTCCCCATGTCCCATTCCTCTATGATAAAATGGAGTAGACGCTAGAAATCTTCTTAGTACAAAATATGATGAGTTTTGAAAGGGGATATAATTTTGAACACAAAATTCTTAGATCTACTGGCTCAAAGATATGATAGTGAAGAAAAAGTGGTTACCGAAATTATTAACCTCGAAGCCATTCTCAATCTCCCAAAGGGGACAGAGCATTTTGTAAGTGATCTACACGGGGAATATCAAGCTTTTCAACATGTATTAAGAAATGGGTCGGGCAGAGTGAAAGAGAAAATAACAGATATTTTCAAAGAACGATTATCTGAAAAAGAAATTGATGAGTTTGCCACATTAGTATATTATCCAGAAGAGAAATTACAGTTAATGAAGAACAGTTTTGTTAATGAGGAAGAATTACACCAATGGTACACTGAAATCATTGAGCACATGATTAAGCTTATTGCTTATGCTTCCTCCAAATATACACGTTCAAAATTACGGAAAGCATTACCTAAACAATTTGTCTATGTTATAGAAGAGCTTCTATACAAAACAGATGAATACATAAATAAGAAACCTTATTATTCGAAGATCATCCAGCAAATAATTTCTCTTGGTCAGGCCGATAAGCTCGTTACAGGTCTTGCATATACCACTCAAAAATTGGTTGTTGACCACCTTCATGTAGTTGGGGACATCTATGATCGGGGACCTGAACCGGATAAAATTATGGATACTCTAGTCAACTATCATTCTGTAGATATTCAATGGGGAAATCATGATGTACTATGGCTAGGTGCCTTTGCTGGATCAAAGGTTTGTCTTGCCAATATTATTCGTATTAGTGCTAGGTACGACAATTTAGACATTATTGAAGATGTGTATGGGATAAATCTTAGACCACTTCTTAATCTTGCGGAGAAATATTATCAGGACAATCCAGCTTTTAGACCAAAGAGAAATTCCGAGGAAGAACATTCTGATCATGAACAATTACAGATTACGAAAATTCATCAAGCCATAGCAATGATTCAATTCAAACTAGAGAGTCCTATCATAAAGAGACGCCCGTATTTTAAAATGTCTGAAAGGCTTTTGCTTGAAAAGATTGATTATGATAAAAATGAAATTATAATTGATGGGACAGTATATCCATTAGAAAATAGCTGCTTTTCAACTGTGAATCCAGAGAAACCTGATCAATTATTAGAGGAAGAAGAACAAGTGTTGGATAGACTGTTATTTTCTGTTCAGCAATCTGAAAAACTGGCCAGACATATGAAATTTCTTATGAAGAACGGCAGTCTTTATTTAAAGTATAATGGAAATCTGCTAATTCATGGCTGTATTCCTCTTGATGAAAAAGGGAATATGGAAAAGATGGTTATTGAAGATAAAACCTATGCAGGACGCGATCTGCTGGATATTTTTGAACATCATTTACGATATTCTTTTGCTCATCCTGAAGAAACAGATGATCTTGCGACAGATATGGTTTGGTATTTGTGGTCAGGAGAATATTCATCGCTTTTCGGGAAAAAAGAAATGACGACCTTTGAAAGATATTTCATTAAGGATAAACAAACCCACATAGAGAGAAAGAATCTCTACTACTATTTGCGGGAAAAGGAAGAAATCTGCCGTAAAATTTTAATGGAATTTGATTTAGATCCTGATCAAGGTCATATCATCAATGGTCATACACCTGTGAAAGAGATTGACGGAGAAAATCCTATTAAAGCAAATGGAAAGATGGTTGTTATTGATGGGGGCTTTTCTAAAGCATATCAATCAACAACAGGAATTGCTGGATACACGTTATTATATAATTCTTTTGGTATGCAACTCGTTGCTCATAAACATTTTAACTCAAAAGAGGATGTTCTATTAAATGGAACAGATGTGTTATCAGTTAAAAGATTAGTAGATAAAGAACTTGAGAGAAAAAAGGTTTTAGAAACGAATGTAGGAGAAGAACTATTACAAGAAGTCACTATGTTGATTAATTTAATGGAATATCGCTACATGAAATGACATGGGACAGAGGGACAGGCACCATGTCCCGGCTGCTTTCAGAGTGGGACACGGTGCCTGTCCCTCTGTCCCTTTATTTCCAATAGACAGGGTTAGTCCATCTCCAATTGGAACTAGCAGGGACTCCAATTGTGGGTGAGTGGCCACAGTCTCATTAAATTTCTTCATTACTTCTGTATAACCCTTTGGTTTAATCTCTTGATCTACTACACTGCCGCCAGCAAGTACGTTATCAGTAACAATTAAGGCACCAGGTTCGGCCAGTTGAATGCAGTAGTTAAGGTAATTTTCATAATTTTCTTTGTCGGCATCGATAAAGAAAAAATCAAATTGCTTCCTATCATCTACTAGTTTTTCGAGGCTTTGCAGAGCTGGACTAGTTAAATAGGATACTTGATCGCCAAAGCCAACTTTAGATAGATTGCTGTGTGCTAATTTTGCATATTTTTCCTCTAATTCAAGGGAAGTTAATTGTCCTTCACTATTGAATCCTCTGGCAAGACAAATTCCACTATAGCCCCCAAGCGCTCCTATTTCTAAGACGTTTTTTGCACCTGAAATAGAATAAACATGGTAAGTAGTTTCCCTGACGATGGAGATACCGATATTGATGGTAATCCATTCACATTAATGGAGGAAAGGACTTCTTCTAAAAGATCATCTTGCTTATTAAACACAGAATCAATATAACTGTTCATTTGTTTCATCATTATTGCTCCTTCCGAAATATGTTCGGGACAGAGGGACAGGCACCTTGTCCCTTTGTTATAACATAAAATCCTTTTGCATTGTATCGTAATGCAAAAGGATTTTTTTTTCTCTTTATCTAGTTCTAAATGCGAAAGTTTTTTTCGTTTGAGGGGATTTAACTGTTGTCTCCACCACCATAGGCTTCTGGGATCATCGTGAACCCTTCAATAACTGTATCTTCTTCGACCTCAATCATAATACAAAGTTTACCATTAAAGTTAATCTGTCGCACGTATCTCAAATCTTCTGGACTAAGAGAAATGTTAGCGACTTTCGTGTTAATTTTGATAGACTTTGATTTGTATTTTGGTAGGATACTGCTTGCTTTTAGCTCATATTTCTCATCATCGATGACTTTTTGATAAGCAGATTCTACCTTTTCTGGGGTGATTTCTTCTACTCCGCTCATTTTTAAAACGCGTTCGACATCTTTACGATCCAATTTTGCTGAATCTCTATCTTCCGTCTCTTCCATCACACGGTTAATTTCTTCATATACATTGTGAAGGGTTGACGTATTAAGTTGATTTCCTGTTATGTCCTTGACTATTTCCTCGAAAACGACTTTATCTTCTTTTGCTGTCAGTGTTTCTTGCGCATTTAACACTTCCTCGATAAACTCGGGATCAGGCTCATGTGCTTTGCCAGAGGCATAGAGAACGTGGTTAACATCTGCAGCATTATCTGTGAAACAAGGAAATAAAAATCCGGCTATTGGGGTCTTGAGGTTGATAACAGGATCCACTTCAACATTGTACTTAAATTCCTTTTCGACATAGTCAAACTGTAATTCTTTTTTTGGCTCTTGTGTTTTGTTTATACTGCATAGAAGGAATGAATTAGAATAAACGGCATCTCGTCCACCTTCCTCAGACTCTTCGCTTCTTCGTTTCATGTGTTTTAAATACTCAGCTTTAATGAAAGTCACGACAAGATCATTTTCATACTGCTTGCCTTTAAGCATCTTTTCTACAAGCAAAAGCATTTGCTCTCTCCAGTCCTCTAGACTACCTAAAAGTCCCCTATGAAGAATGAGCTGACTGCTGTCCTCTACGTCAGACTGAAATTTTAATTCAAATAATTTTTCATCTAATTGCCCTGTAAGTACTTTTTTAAAGTTATTCATAAATAACTCCTGCTGGTCCTCATCTAACATTTCAAAAGGCTGACTTTGATAATGATAAATCTCACTTGATTCTTTCATGATATAAACATTAAAGATTTCGTTGATTTTGAGTAAGTCATTACCTACTTTGAATTGTTTTCGAATGTTTGAAATGTCTTTTTTGTTCATCTATAATCCCACTCCTAAGCTATTAATCTACTATTTAGGTTTAGCTATAAATTGCTAGCATTAGTAAGTGGAGAGCAAATCATGACTGGATTGATTTGCTCTCCACCCCTTAAAGTATCTTTTTATTTTAACATAATGTTTGTTAGAATAACTCATTTTAAATTTTTAATTAAAACCACAAAAGTGAAGATAAACTAGTGGCTAGTTAGTGGAGACAATAGCTATTGCATATCCTGTTAATTTAATGAAGCAGAAGGAAGGGTTGGTGTCTATTTTTTCAAATTATCGTTAGACAGAACGATTTCTTGGGACTAACTTGAGGCAATAGTGAGGCGGGGTAGAGGGACAGGCGCCGAATCTAGGTGATCATCTAATAGATAGTAGGATTTTTGCTGGGACAAGAAACCTGTCCCTGTGTCCCGTACGTATTACACAAAAAAGAAAACGCACTCATATAAAGTTATACGTACAATTATAATTGATATTATTCGCCGTATCTTTTACAATAGATGTATTAATATCTATTGGGGGAAAATCACATGAGTCTTGATGTAAAGAATGCGATTCAAAGTGGAAAAACAGTACTTGGTATTGAACTTGGTTCAACACGAATTAAAGCAGTTCTCATTGGAGAAGATAATGTGTCCATCGCTTCTGGTAGCCATGATTGGGAAAATAGTCATGTCGACAAAATCTGGACCTATAGCGAAGAGGAAATTTGGAAGGGTTTACAAGATAGTTATCAAAAGATGGCTAATGATGTTAAACAGCAATATGGAGTCACTTTACAAACAGTAGGGGCTATTGGTTTTAGTGGAATGATGCATGGATATATGGCTTTCAACAAAGAGGAAAAGCTTTTAGTACCTTTCCGAACTTGGAGAAACAATATTACAGAACAGGCGTCCAAAGAATTGACTGGACTGTTTAACTATCAAATTCCTCAAAGATGGAGTATTGCTCATTTATACCAAGCTATTTTAAACGGAGAAGAGCATATTGGTGACATTGATTTCCAAACAACTCTAGCAGGTTATGTTCATTGGAAATTAACAGGACAGAAGGTTCTAGGAGTTGGTGAGGCCTCTGGTGTATTTCCGATTGACTTGAATACGAAAAAATTTAACAAAACAATGATTGGTCAATTCAATGAGTTGATCGAATCTAAAAATCTACCATGGAAGCTGGAAGATATTCTCCCTAACGTTTTGGTCGCGGGTGACAATGCTGGTGTTCTTACAGACGAAGGGGTCAAGCTTCTCGATGTTTCTGGAGAGCTTAAGGTTGGAATTCCGCTTTGTCCACCAGAAGGAGACGCAGGGACAGGTATGGTCGCAACAAACAGTGTAGCGAAACGCACTGGTAATGTTTCAGCCGGAACTTCTGCATTCGCGATGGTTGTTTTGGAAAAGGATTTGACCAAAGTACATCCAGAACTCGATCTTGTGACCACGCCATCAGGCAATCTGGTAGCAATGGCTCACTCTAATAACTGTACTTCTGATTTAAATGCATGGGTAGGATTATTTGAAGAGTTTTCCAAAACAATGGGGATCAAAGTGGACACTGATAAATTATATGAAAATTTATTCAAGCAAGCGCTTGAGGGAGATCCCGATGGAGGCGGCCTATTGTCTTATGGCTATCTTTCTGGTGAACACATGACCCATTTTGAAGAAGGGCGTCCATTGTTTGTTCGCTCATCCGAAAGCAATTTCAATCTTGCTAATTTCATGCGTGTTCATTTGTTTACAGCGTTTGGCGCCATGAAAATAGGGATGGACATTCTGATTAACGAGGAAAAAGTAAAGCTCGATGAAATTTTAGGTCATGGTGGAATATTTAAGACAGAAGGGGTAGCTCAAGGTTTCTTAGCCGCTGCACTGAATACTCCTGTTTCTGTTATGGAAACTGCAGGAGAAGGCGGCGCGTGGGGAATTGCACTACTTGGATCCTATTTGATTAACAAAAAGGAAAACGAAACGTTAGAAGATTATTTAAATGAGAACGTATTTGTAAACCAAGAAGTAAAGACAATGTCTCCTGATCCTAAGGATGTAGAAGGCTTTGAACAATTTATGAAGCGTTATACCAACGGACTTGCAATCGAAAGAGCAGCAGTAGATAATCTGAAATAAGTGGTTGGAAAAGATAAAGTTGCAGGGAGACGGGAACCTCCTGCAGCTTTTTTATAGGAAACAATTTATTCGTGTATAAACGGAAAAGTTCTCACTCTAATAATTGAGGAAAACGCTTACGTTTTTTTAAAAAATACAACTTCTTTGTTGATTGTACGTATCAATTGTATTAATATAAGACTAAGATATTAATCATATACGTACAAGTGATTATTGAGTATTTTAGGAAAGGTGTTGAAAAGTTAATGTTAGAAAGCTTAAAAAAACAGGTTTTAGATGCTAATCTGGCTCTTCCAAAATACGGCTTGGTAACTTTTACTTGGGGAAATGTAAGTGGCTATGATAAAGACCAAGGTTTAGTAGTAATAAAGCCGAGTGGAGTCGCTTATGATGATTTGTCTATAGAAGATTTAGTTGTCATAGATTTAGAGGGTAATGTGGTGGAAGGTAAGTTAAAACCTTCATCCGATACACTTACACATCTTGTTCTTTACAAAAACTTTCCTACTATTGGTGGTGTCGTACATACCCATTCTCCATGGGCAACTAGTTGGGCCCAAGCTGGCAAACCAATTCCAGCATTAGGTACTACACAAGCAGATTATTTCTATGGCACAGTTCCGGTGACGAGAAGAATGACAGAAGAAGAGATTAACGGAGCATATGAGTTAGAAACTGGTAATGTTATCGTAGAAACTTTTAAAGACATCAACCCGTTAGAACTACCGAGTGTATTGGTTCATAGTCATGCACCATTTAATTGGGGGAAAGACCCAAATGAAGCGGTTCACAATGCTGTAGTACTTGAAGAAGTAGCAAAAATGGCTTTACGTACCTATCAGATTAATCCTGACGCACAGCCAATGGACCAGGTGCTATTAGATAAGCACTATTTAAGAAAGCATGGAGCAAACGCGTATTATGGTCAAAAATAGTAAAACACGTGTTACAGCGATTTAATTTTGTTATAAAACACTAATCTAGTAATCTAGGAGGAATAAAGATGTCATTAACAAAACCTTATGAATTTTGGTTCGTTACAGGTAGCCAAAACCTATATGGGGAAGAACCTCTTCACCAAGTAGCAGACAACTCTAAACAAGTGGTAGAAGGCTTAAATACAGAAGGTGAACTTCCATTTAAGGTTGTATTCAAATCTGTAGTGAAAACAGCAGCCGAAATTAAACAACTAGCCTTAGATGCAAATACAGATGAAAGCTGTGCAGGTGTACTGACTTGGATGCATACATTCTCACCTGCAAAAATGTGGATTGCAGGATTAACAGCCTTGCAAAAGCCATTGCTTCATCTTCACACACAATATAATCGGGACATTCCATGGAGCGACATCGACATGGATTTCATGAACTTAAACCAAGCGGCTCACGGTGATCGTGAGTACGGATTTATTGGAACTCGTATGGATGTTTCAAGAAAAGTCATAGTAGGCCACTGGCAAAACAAAGATCTACAAGCAAAATTAGCTAGCTGGATGAGAACGGCTGTAGGTGTGACTGAAGGTTCAAATATTCGTGTAGCTCGTTTCGGAGATAATATGAGAAATGTAGCGGTAACCGACGGTGATAAAGTCGAAGCTCAAATCAAATTTGGCTGGACAGTAGATTACTATGGTATTGGTGACTTAGTCGAAGAAATGAATAACGTAACAACTGCAGAACTAGATGAACTTTATAAACAATATAATGAGCTTTACGATCTACCTGCGGAGGCTAGTGAACCAGGGCCAGTTAGAGACTCAATCATTGAACAAGGCCGGATTGAGCTTGGCTTAAAGTCTTTTTTAACTAAAGGAGACTATAATGCATTCACAACCAACTTTGAAGATTTACATGGTATGAAGCAACTTCCAGGACTTGCGGCACAACGACTAATGGCTGAAGGCTATGGTTTTGCTGGTGAGGGTGACTGGAGAACAGCCGCATTACTGCGTTTAATGAAGATAATCTCTGGTAACAAAGGAACTTCTTTCATGGAAGATTATACGTATCACTTAGAACCAGGAAATGAAATGATTCTTGGATCTCATATGCTTGAAATTTGTCCAACTGTTTCAGCAACAAAGCCAAAAATAGTTGTTAATCCGTTGGGAATTGGCGGGAAAGAAGATCCTGCGCGCCTTGTGTTTGACGGCAAAGGTGGCGATGCAGTAAATGCTTCGTTAGTTGAATTAGGTGGAAGATTCCGCCTAGTAGTCAATGAGGTAAAAGCAGAGCAACCAACGATTGAAACACCAAATTTGCCAGTTGCAAAAGTACTATGGAAGCCAGAGCCGTCATTAAGTGAAGCGACAGAGGCATGGATTTATGCTGGTGGTGCGCACCATACTGTTCTTTCTTTTGACGTGACTACTGATCAGCTATATGATTTTGCGGATATGGCTAAAATCGAAGTGGTTGTTATTGATAAGGATACAAATGTTAGGCAATTCCGTAACGAGCTAAAATGGAACGAGGCAATTTGGAGAAGATAATCAAGTATATGCAGAGATTTATACAAATCTCTGCATTATTTTTATTGATAGTGCTAGTTCGATCTCGGTAGATAGCAAGTAGTCATATATGAATGATATAATATACGGATTAGTATAGAGGTGATAAACATTCAAACAAAATATAATATTGTGAAGCAAGCAATTATGTCAAAAATACTAGATGGTACTTATCAGCCGCATCAGAAAATTAACTCGGAAAGTGAAATGATGAAACAGTTTGGAGTTAGTCGTCATACTGTTCGTCTTGCAATAGGAGACCTCGTAAATCAAGGTTGGCTATATAGAGAACAAGGTGCGGGAACCTTTTGCGCTGATCGTTCAAAGGATGAAAACACGGCGACTGGTGTCAATCAAAAGAATATTGCGCTTATTACGACGTACATTTCTGATTATATTTTTCCCTCGATCATCAGAGGTGCCGAATCTTACTTAAGTCAGCATGGATATAATGTTACTTTATTTAGTACAAACAACGACCACGAAAAGGAAAGAAGGTTTCTAGAAACGATATTAACTCAACATTTTGATGGAGTTATCGTTGAACCAACTAAAAGTGCCTTATCGAATCCCAATATTAACTACTATTTAAATTTTGAAAGACAAAACATCCCCTATATTATGATTAATGCTTATTATGATGAGTTAGAGCCACTTAGCATTTCGTTGGATGATGAAAAAGGCGGTTTTATTCAGACGGAGCATCTGATTGAATTGGGACATACAAATATAGTCGGGTTATTTAAAAATGATGATTTACAAGGCAAAAATCGGTTGAAGGGTTATCTGAAGGCCCATCGGACACATGGCATAGTAATTAACCCAAATAGCATCGTTACGTATAACACAGAAGAAAAGTTTGACAAACCAGTAGAAGCACTAAGACAGATATTATCCGTAAGTAAGAGCGAAAGTCCAACGGCTATCGTTTGTTACAATGATGAACTAGCACTCAAACTACTAGATGTCATTCGCGAAAGAAATTTACAAGTCCCTGATGACATCTCGATTGTAGGTTTTGATGATTCCTTTGTCGCGAGTGTTTCGGAAGTGAAATTAACAACGATAAAGCATCCTCAAAGTGATATGGGTGAAATGGCGGCGAAAATGATCCTTGACCTAGTGAACGTAGGAATAGGTTCACAAAAGAAATCACGTGACACTGTCAAATCAGTTATCCTAAATCCAGAATTGATCATCCGTAATTCTACTAAACAAAAGTAAGCAGTTTGTCTTCAAGGAGACAATCTGCTTTTTTAATTATCTTTTATATAAAACAGTATCTGAACATGGACAGTCGCCCTTCCAATTTATTTATGCATACATAGGTTGATAGTATAGCAATTGAAAGGAGGCTAATTATATGAGTGCAGGATATAGCTATGGCGGAGGATTTGCGTTAATCGTTGTATTGTTTATTCTTCTAATCATTGTTGGAACTTCCTATGTAGGTGGCTATGGCGCATATTAATAAGTAAAAGAGAGGTATTACAGGAGTGTTGACTTCTGTAATACCTCTTTTGATTTAAGTTGAAAAAGTCTGATTCGCACCAATTTATTGGATTTTCTCCTAAAGGTTTGAATGATTCGCCTCAGAGTTTTAATCAATCCACCCAAAATTCAACCGATTCACCTTATTGAATTGTCCTTGGGATAGTACATTTCCTAGACGGATGCATAGGATAGTTTGAAGAATCTGTGAAGGGAATGAGTAAACTTGTACTATGTACCTTATATGTATAGCAATCCATGCGCCCAGTATATGCCGGCAACTAATTATTATGGAGGACAGCCTGCTTACTGGCCCTATCCCTATAATGGTGGACAGGTGCGACCGTCTGACTATTTACCAACTAAAGCTAATGGGCCAGTCGCATTAAAAGATTATGGTGAACAGCCATTTGTCGTAAATATTGAACAGGCTACTAAGCAAAACGAAACGTTTCGAACTGCCTTATGGACCGGGAAAAATTTGCAAGTCACCTTAATGAGCATTGCTGTTGGGGATGATATCGGTTTAGAGCTTCACCCTGATGTGGATCAATTTTTGCGAGTGGAACAAGGTCAAGGGTTGGTTCAAATGGGTGATCGCAGGGATCAGCTAAATTATCAAGCTAATGTTGGCACAGACTATGCCATCATGGTTCCAGCGGGTAAATGGCATAACGTAATCAATACAGGTAATACACCTTTAAAACTATACTCAATCTATGCGCCACCTGAGCATCCATTTGGTACCGTTCATCAAACAAAAGCAGACGCGATGGCATCGGAATAACACGCGCTGTTGATCGGAATACAAGTAATCTTTTTTAAGATAAGGTCAGGGCCAATAAATGACAGTTGTTTATTTGTGTTCCTGACCTTATGCTGAGTCAGTTGTCGAATCAAGCTAGCGCAGGGGAAAAAAAACATGAGTCGACCAAAAGACTTTCCGTCTCAATCGTATTGAAATAGTATATACTGCTACGAATTAATATTGGTTCAGGAGGGACAACAAACCTGTCCCAATGTACCTCATTTATCAGTTTTATCGTGGAATCGATGGACAAAGAATTGTTGGATGCTCCGAAATGGGCGTACATGATATTTGGTTCTCCATTCTGACCACTCTAAGGCTAAAATACAAAGAGTCATCCATGCTGCACCCGCTAAATAGGATTAATCGAGGGTCTTCCTCTATCGTAATGATGCTTTAGTATTTTTGTAATAGTGCCTCCTCCGGCAATAGCTACTATAAAAGCAACAATCCCCCACTTATCTTTTGCTCTAAACCAGAGTAGGAGAATAACCAAAATAGACATGGTTGTTAAAAACCAAACGGATCCTAATTCTGTTATGAAAATCATTAATTGATCGAGTGAATCCGTTTCAATCGTTTTCAATAACTCTATAATAGCGGAATCAAATGTTCTAATTTCATTCGCTAGTAAATTTTCTCCCATTTCCACAAAAATATAAGTGAATAGACTAATAATAACTAGTCCGATAATTAGGACTATGATTGGGAAAGTTAACTTTTTTATTAGTTGTTTGTCCATTTTTCACTCTCCTGTACAAACATAAGCAGTTTGTCTATTAAACCCAATGCGCATGTACCACATTTTGCCCTGATGAATTCCATTTATTCTTTTGCTGAGAAATCGAAGTGGGATAGCAACCCTTAGCCTCTGCCCCATTAAGCAGGATTTTAACTAGTGAAAGTCGAAGTATGATTATAAGAGCACTAATATCCGAAATATAATTAGGAGGTGTTTTGTCGATAAAAACCTCACCCCAAGATTAACTTCCTATGGTTCTACTACTACACTTCAGCACTACCACTAATCCGTAACTTACTACTTCGAACAATCAGACATGGAAATGTTTCATCCAAGGTTCTTTTATAAGCAATAATTGTGTACAAATTATACATGTAACTCTGATGTAACTTTGATTTGCTTTTATATAAAAAGGAGGGTGATTTTGTATGTCTACTGAACAAACGTTTTATCCTGGTTTAGACGGCGTGATTGCATCTAAAACTGATATATCCTTTTTAGATGTTGAAAATGAAGAAATAGTGATCCGTGGTTTTGATTTAATTGAACTATCTAAAAAAGTGACGTATCTTGATTTGGTCTATCTATTAATGAACAATCAATTACCGAATAGGGAAGAGCGCGATTCCTTAGATCAAGAACTGAGAAAAGAGTACTGGATACCAAAGGAACTGTCGTCTATTTTGAAATTGCTTCCAAATCAAACTGATTCGATGGATGCGCTAAGAACAGGTATATCGATTCTTGCTGGTTTTGAAAGTGAATTAGATGATATTTCTATAGAAGCAAACCGGAGAAAAACGATTCGATTGCTAGCAAAGGTTCCTTCTATTGTTGCTAACAGTTATCATGCTAAGATGAACAGTCCAATGATAAGTCCACGTAATGATTTGTCTTATAGCGCGAATTTTCTTTATATGATCACAGGCAAGGAACCAACTCAGTTAGAAATGAAAGCGTTTGATCAAACATTGATGGTATATAGTGAGCATGAAATGCCAAACTCAACTTTTACAGCACGAGTCATTGCTTCGACAACGTCCGATATGTATGGGGCACTGACTGGATCTGTTGCTTCACTTAAAGGGAAGTTGCATGGCGGAGCGAATGAAGCTGTAATGGAAATGCTTTTAGAAGCGAAAACTGAAGAAGGCATGGAAATGCTTATTATGCAAAAATTGCAAAACAAAGAAAGAATTATGGGCTTTGGCCATCGCGTTTATATGAAAAAGATGGACCCACGTGCCAATTTAATGAAGGAAGCATTACTAGAATTGGTTGAGACAAAGGGTAATAAAGAATTATACGACATGTGTGTCATTGGTGAAGAGGTTATGAAACGAGAAAAGGGACTTTATCCTAACCTTGATTACTATGCTGCACCAGTTTATTATCTGCTTGGAATTCCAATCAATTTGTACACACCGATTTTTCTTGCGGCTAGAACAATTGGAATTTGTGCCCACGTAATCGAACAGCATGCCAATAACCGTTTATATAGACCGCGTGTTGACTATACAGGACCTAGAAATTTACATCCCTAAAACAATTCAAAGTTAGTACACAGCAAAATTTAAAGGAGTGCACAAAGTATGGTAAACAAAACAATAAAAAGTAATATTCAAGTAAATGAAACGGACCAACTTTTAGTTGAGATTGCAGATTTTGTTTTAGACAAGGAAATAGAAAGTGAAGAGGCTTATCAAACGGCTCGTTATGTGTTAATGGATTCAATTGCTTCGGGTTTACTCGCCTTAAATTATCCTGAATGCACTAAGCACCTTGGACCAATTGTGCCCGGAACAGTAGTGCCGAACGGGGTGCGAGTTCCAGGTACATCCTATGAATTAGATCCTATCCAGGGTGCATTTAATATCGCCTGTATTATCAGGTGGTTGGATTACAATGATACTTGGCTAGCCAAGGAATGGGGTCACCCATCGGATAATTTAGGTGGTATTTTGGCCGTCGCTGATTATATAAGTCGTACAAACATAGCAGAAGGACGAAAACCGTTAACAATAAAAGATGTATTAACTGCATCGATCAAGGCACATGAAATACAAGGAGTGTTAGCGCTCGACAATAGTTTTAACCGGGTTGGACTCGATCACGTCTTGCTTGTTAAAGTCGCTTCAACAGCTGTCGTAACTGCGATGCTCGGAGGGTCAAAACAGGAAGTAATTAATGCGTTATCGAATGCATGGGTTGATAATTCTAGTTTACGCACATATCGCCATGCACCCAATACTGGTTCGCGCAAGTCATGGGCTGCTGGAGATGCAACGAGTCGAGCGGTTAGGCTTTCTATGATGGCACTTAAAGGAGAAATGGGTTATGCTACTGCATTATCAGCTCCTAACTGGGGATTCCAGGATGTTTTGTTTAAAGGGGAGCAGCTGACGCTTGCTAGGCCACTAGATTCCTATGTAATGACGAATGTTCTGCTAAAAATTGCGTTTCCTGCTGAGTTTCATGCACAAACGGCTGTGGAGTCCGCGATTGAGCTTAATACAGAGGTTAAAGATCGTCTGGAGGAGATCGATGAAATTGTTCTAACAACCCATGAAGCGGCGATTCGGATCATTGATAAAACTGGTCCATTAAATAATCCGGCTGATCGTGATCACTGCCTGCAATACATGGTAGCCATTGGACTTATTCATGGTGAGTTGACAGCCGATCATTATGAAGATGAAGCGGCGTTGGATCCTCGGATTGATAGTCTACGAGAGAAAATGACAGTGGTCGAAGATAAACAATTTAGTGACGATTACCTTGATTCAGATAAGCGGTCGATAGCGAATGCTGTGCAGATTCGCTTTAAAGATGGTTCGCAAACCGAAAAAGTAGTATGTGAATATCCAATTGGCCATTACAGACGTCGGGAAGAAGGGATTCCAAGACTTATAACTAAATTTGAAAATAGCCTTAAAACGAGATATCCAAAAAAACAAGTACATACCATTACTAGGTTGATGTTAGATCATAAACGGTTGGAAACTACACCAGTTTCAGACTTGATGAAAATGCTAATGATTTGATTTTAATAGTTGTAAGGAGATGAACAGAGTGACTTGGTTAGTAGAAGATGAACGTACTCAAAAAGAATTAGCAGAACAATTTTTAAAACAGGTCGAATCGAAGTCTATCCTTAAAATTCCGGGTACACATGATGGAATGGCAGCACTTGTGGCCAAACAAACTGGGTTTGAGGCGCTCTATTTATCTGGAGCAGCCTACACTGCAAGTCGGGGCTTGCCTGATTTAGGCATTGTTACGTCAGATGAGGTTACTCAGCGTGCACGTGACCTTATCCGAGCAACCCAGCTTCCATTGCTAGTCGATATTGATACAGGTTATGGAGGGATACTGAATGTTGCCAGAACCGCAAAAGAAATGGTTGAAGCAAGGGTTGCTGCGGTTCAGATCGAGGATCAAGAACTACCAAAAAAGTGTGGTCATTTAAATGGTAAGAAACTCATTTCAACAGAAGAAATGATGGCAAAAATCAAAACAATTAAGCAAGTAGCTCCATCACTAGTGATCATTGCTAGAACGGATGCCAAGGGAGTTGAAGGAATCGAAGAAGCAATCTACCGGGCACAGAATTATTTAGAAGCCGGAGCAGATGCTATTTTTCCTGAAGCACTACAAACGGAAGAAGAGTTCCAATATTTTAGCGAAAAAGTAAAAGCGCCTTTACTAGCAAATATGACAGAGTTCGGCAGGACACCTTACTATACTGCTGAACAGTTCGAAGGCTTTGGATACAGTATGGTTATTTATCCAGTTAGCTCCTTACGAATGGCAGCAAAGGCTTATGAAAAAGCATTCAAGGAAATATTTGAAAAAGGCACTCAAAAAGGTGTGTTGGACGATATGCAGACAAGAAGTGAGCTATATGAAACGATAAGCTACTATGATTATGAAGAACTCGATGAGAAAATCGCACGTACTGTTTTACCTGAGGAAAATTCGAACGACTAAAGAGTTTGTAGGGTTGAAGGGAATTCATTTTTAAAAAATAATTTTTCTCTCGAATAAGATAGTAACAATTAGGTACTTGTTAAGATAAGTCTTCTTTGGAAGGCTTATTTTTTTATATTAATGGGCTAGCAATCTATTAATTTTAAAAGAAATTGAGTAAAAGACGTTAAAGTAATATCTAAAGCATGATAGAGAAAACCGTTCATACATGTTCATACATGAGTTGTTCGTTCCCTGATGGTTGCCTATTTGATATACTTAATTATTATAAGTTATTTAATAGAACGCTATTTTATTTTTTACTTTTGCTTTACATGGTCCAACCCCATAAATGAACTACTATTCCTAGAAAGGGGAGTTTTTTCTTGTCTGAATTTCTTATCATACTCAAAGATATTATATTACCAGTATTTATTTTGATGGGGATCGGTTTTCTACTACATAAAAAGTTTCGTTTAGATATTTCAACATTAGCAAAATTAAATATTTATTTTTTGATTCCTGGTTTTATTTTTGTAAAGTTATATAGTACCGAAATCACGTTGAACTTATTTTCTAATATCTTTTTATTCTTTTGCTTCTATGTTCTTGTGCTTTATCTTATCTCAATTGTCATCAGTAAATTTATGGGGTTAGATAAGGGGGAAAAAACAGCTTTTTCTAATAGTGTCATGTTTTATAACTCAGGTAATTATGGTGTTCCAGTCAATGACTTAGTATTTAGAAGTGATCCATTTGCGATGTCGATTCAAGTTATTGTTCTCGCCTTGCAGAATATTTTTCTATTTTCTTATGGAATTTTTTCGTTGCAATCAGTTAGTCAAGGAAAGCTAAGAGCGGCACTTGGGTATTTTAAAATGCCTGTATTGTATGCGATGCTAGCTGGTGTTTTTTTAAACATTTTTGATGTAGAAATTCCTTCTTATATTTGGGTACCGTCAAATTACATTGCGAATGCTATGGTTTCTATAGCTTTGATTACTCTCGGAGCGCAAGTAGCCGAATTGAAATTTAAATCCGGACTACTCAGGGTTTATTGTAGTTTAACTATAAGATTGTTAGTTGGCCCGATTATAGCTTTGATTATTATCTTTTTATTTAAAATCGATGGAATTTTCGCGCAAGCATTATTTATTTCGTCCGCAATGCCTACATCTGTAAATAGTGCAGTAATTGCACAGGAATACAACAATGAGCCAAATTTCGCAGCACAAGTCGTTTTGCTTTCTACCATAGCAAGTGCCTTTACCGTTTCAATGGTTATTTACTTAGCTAGAATTATATTCTAAATTGATATAATGAAATTGAGCCTTCTGAAAAAGGCTCTTTTTTATTTCACTCAACTATGCACATTGTGCAATGGAATTCAAGAATAATGTCAGGGAAATTCCCCATGAAAATCAGGATTTTCCCTAATGTCACAAAATTGTCAAAAACGTTAAGATGAGAATAATAAGAAACGAGAAACAATTAAGGGGTGGAATGAGCATGGTTGAATCGTTACTAGGGGTTATCTTACCTTTTTCATCGATAGCTATTTTTGTAATGGGATTAATTTGGCAATACGAAGACAAAGATAGTTATAGAAAAGGGTTTGTAAACATGCTGTGTGTCAGTCTTGGTATAGTCGTGCTCATAACTGGTGTTATTTCTCTAAGCCAGATAACTATTTTCAAATGGATGAGCGAATTATTCTTATTGAATATAACTGTAGCACCACTAATAATTAAAATGCATGTCCTAAGTCTCTGTTCGTTACTAATAGTTCTTCCTTTTACACGTTTTATAAAGCTCTTTAATATTTTTAAATTAAAAAGATATACATTTGATAAAGTGAGTCAAAAGGTCGCAGTGGTTAACTTCGGTAAATTTTTTGAGTGGATGTTCCAAACCCCTCATCAAAGAAAAAATAAAGCTGAGTTAAAGAAAAATCAATTTGTTTTGTCTGAATGAAGAAAGGGTTGTCTGGATTGATACTTGAATTCGATGTGGATTAGTTAAAAAATCGAGTTAGAACATTCGTTCGGAATATGTTGGGTTTATGATATAATCTAGTAAGATAATGTTCTTTTAGGGAGAGATCGGCTAACCCCGGTGAAAGGGGGTGATGCCTATGGGTATGTATGAGAGTTTTATGGTACTGATTGGTTTTGGTACTTTCTTGATTGCATTACTCGCATTGGTCATAAATTTGATCAATAGAAAATAGACCTCCCTATTTACCCAACAAGCTAACTAGGTGAGGTCTACCTGAAATGGTAGCCGATCCCTCTGGGGGAACCGCTTATCTAAAGACCACAGTTGGTAGCTGTGGTCTTTTTTAGTTGTATTCTAAATCTGTAACAATTATACCATAATCAAGATGAAAAATGAATGGGACAAAGGGACAGGCTCTTTGTCCCGCGAGAATGTTCATATTATCTCAGTTGAATCTAAAGAATTTTTCATAATACAAAGCAATGTTCTAATTCAATTGAGAGACCGAGTTAGGACCTTTTTAATTTAATTAAAAATAAGTTAATATATATTTAGACAGGAATTAGGATGAAAAAAATGGTAATACGAAAAACAAAAAGAAATTAGAAAAGCATAAGAAACGAAAGCTTGCAAAAAGAAGTGCGAGGCAGAAGGTAGATGAATGGGAAGATCAAGATAGTGATGAAACATTTTCTTTTATCGTTGGTTATACAGAAGGTGGAGTACCCTTTGGTATTACTTGGGAAGAATCGGAAGAACAAGAATTGGGTCCAAAAATAAAGGTGAACAGATTAAAGAATCAATTAGCGCTGATGATGAGTATTTGCCTTTTTAAAGGGACTATACATAATTAGGAGGCTAATTTATGGTTGCAGTAAAACTAGATACAATAATTGAAGGAATGGAATTAGACATGGAAGAGATTCAAACTTATCTAAATCATGAGACAGGGGAAGTAGTTACATTATCTTCAGATGCTTTAAGAATGGCAGAAGACGATGAACCCCTGGAAAACTTGCTGGACTGGCAGCAAGATGAAGTTAAGATAGCCATTGAGGTTGTGGAAAATTGGGATATTTACACAGACCTCCCCTCGCAATTTGAAATAGATGATATAGGATGATGGAGAAATTTTCCTTTAACCTTACCGATAAAAAGCAGGGAGACACTTTATTAAATGCTATCAATGGAAAAGGAGCATTTAGGCGATTTAAAGATTCTGTGAATCAAATGGGATTAGACAATCAGTGGTATAGTTAATGCGATCAGTGCTATAGAGAAATTGCGATAGATTTTTGCAAGATGAATGGTTTGAAGTATAGTTAGCGACAAGAAGCCCGCCCCTTGTCCCCTTTGCATAGTCTAATGGTTGATTGGAGAAAACTATAACAAAAGGAGAAAGGAGTGAGCATAATCGAAACATACAATCAAACTGGATTCCCTAGAAGCCTAGTCGGTGATGATGATCCAATTTCATTAAAAAACTCCCAAGATTCTTACGATATTTACGTAAATGAAAACTATATAGGGAAAAAGTTTTTGTCAGGGCAAGGTGATGAAATAGAGAGTGTTGCTAAATTTCTAAAAGCACAAGGAGTCCAAGATATATCTGCCAATTTAGATGGGGACCATTACGTTATAAAAACTGAAGAATCACAGCGTGTTGAGGAGATAATAGAAACATACTTAAAGAATAGATAAGGCTAACGGGTCAAAGAAATGGTATTCCATTTTCTTTAGGCCCGTTTTTATTTTTTTTTCAAGTTTGCTACCACCTTTTTACTAATCCCTCTTGTATGAAACATCCGACTTTAATTGGTATTCTCCCATAAAATGGTATTCCATTTTCTAACTAATTTATTGTGAATGGAATGATTCTTTCTACTTAGTTGTATAAATTAAGTGAGAGCTATAAACTATTAATCAAGTAAAGGTTGGTTCGATAATAACTCTCAACTAAGCAAAATTCTAATGATCATATTAATGACGGCTTATTAAGTACATCTTTTAAATAAAGGAAAATGGAAAGGGATTTTTAAATGAAAGCTAATCTTCCGTTTGAAAAAATCACAGTTATTAGATTACTAGATGGATATGACAAAGGCGAGTTTACAGCGGAAGAAATTGTTCAATCCTATTTGGAACGGATTGAGATTTATGAAGAAAGATATAATGCATTTACTTTTATAAATACCAATGCCTTGGAGGAAGCGCGTGAATTAGATCGGTTACGTGCAGAAGGAAAAGAAATGGGTGCATTAGCAGGTATTCCAATTGTTATCAAAGAAGCGGTAGATATGATTGGATTTCCTACTACATTTGGCTGGGCGCCGTTAAGCAAAAAGACTGGTGGAATCGAGTTAATGCCTATAATGGATGCAACGATTGTAACTAGGCTTAAAGAAGCTGGTGCGATTATTATAGGTAAAACAAATATGCCTGCGTTCAGTGCGACAGGCACCCATGCAAACACGAGCTGGGCTGGTCCAACCTATAATGCTGTAAATGAATTGTTTGTTCCAGGTGGGAGTAGTAGTGGGTCAGCAATGTCAATCTCAGGAAACTTCGCGGTGCTTGGAGTTGCTGCGGAAACGGGTGGTTCCATTCAGAATCCTGCTGCAGCACAATCCATTGTCGGAATAAAACCCTCATTCGGACTCATACCAACCACAGGAGTTACACCACTTGCGGGCACTACGCGTGATGTATTAGGACCTGTTGCTCGTTCTGTAGAAGATGCGACTCGTTTGTTAGATGTTCTGGCTGGTTATTCGGAGGAGGATCCTAAGACTGAAATTTCTATAGGAAAAGTACCGGCTAAAGGATATACTGCTTCACTTATGGAGCCCATAGTTAAGGGGAAACGGCTTGGCCTCTATGGTCCAGGATGGAGAACTGCGGAACTATCGGAGGAAACACAAGCCCTATATGCTAGAGAAATAAAAAAGTTAGAGGCTGAGGGTTTTGAAGTTGTTGAAGATCCCTTTGCAGACTCTGGGTTTACAGAAATTGTTAAAGCTGCAAATAGTTCTGGATTTGAGTCATTTTTCTATGACCTTGAAAGATATCTTGAAAATTTAAATCCGTCTGATGATACGTTATCAATAGATAATGTTTTTAAAAAAGCTGGTGCAGTTCCTTGGACAGAAAGTGGACCATTATTCTGGTTAAAGAGCTTTACCAATCACATTGGCTTGAATAACCCCGCTGAACTACCAGATTTAACGGAGTTTAATAAAGTTAAGTCTGAGTATATACGTATCATTGAATCGGTTATGGTTGAGCATCAATTAGACGGATTTGTATTTCCACAGATGTCAGTAGTAACCCCTAACACGGGAGAAGGAGACATAATTTCTACCACTGTTGATGAAATAAATATTAGTGGTTTGCCATTAGTAACTGTTCCGGCTGGTTATTATCAGAATAGTTCACCATTTGCCTTAGCATTTTTTGGAAAGATGTGGAGTGAAGCGAATTTAATTGGCATGGCATACCAGTATGAACAAGCAACCGGTCATCGGGAATCTCCAGTATTGAAACTCTAAAAAACTCTGTGAGAAGTTGCAGGGGGAAAATTAACTTGGTGTAATTACGAAAAAAGAAACAAAATGCCAAGCCCATTTTGTTTCTTTTTTTAGAAGATTTTAAACCTATAGGGTGGTTCTTTCTTGAGGTGATTACTGACGAAAAATCAATATCTGGGACAAGGGGCCTGTCCCCTTGTCCCTATTCGCTTTTATATAGTCGGATAGAGTTTTGTTTGCTTTTAATGTTTTTAGTAAAATAGCTGTGAAGAAACATACCTAAAATAATAATGAAAAGTCCGACGATAGCCAAGCCACTAGGTAAAGGAGTTGATAGGAGAAGAACTTCACCAATCATTACAAATAATACCTGAGTAGACTGTGTTGCTTCGACGGCTGCTAATTTACCTTGCTCCCCTTTAACCCTATCTGTCGCAATAAAAAATAAAGTTGTTGCGATAACTCCTGAACAGATTGCTACAATAAATGACTGAAGGAGTTGACTTGAAGTAGGTCCACCAACCTCTATTAAACCAAAAATGCTAATGACTAGCCAAAATGGTAGACTTGCTAAGGTCATTCCAAATACTCGTTGAAACGTATCAAGTTTTCCGTCACAAACCTCCATCATTTTCCGGTTCCCTAATGGATATGCAAATGCTGCAATGATTACAGGTAGAATACCAATGATTAATTCGAATATAGTTAAGTTATTTGCCTTTTGTAGTTGGATAAGACTGACTCCAATCAAAATAATTAGTGAAATACATAGAGCTTTTAACTGTAATTTATTCCTTATTTTCAATGGTCCATCTTCTGTTTGTATTATTGTGAAGAAAAAAGGACCTAATAAAGTTCCTGCTACAATAGTTAGTTGCCATGTTCCAGCGACTAACCAGCCTGGTCCATATGCTGCGGCATAGGTTAAAGATGCGTAAAATAACACAAATCCTACAAAGCTCCAGCCTAACCATTGGAAGGGTTGTTTCAACATTTCATTTATTACTTGTTTTAAATTGTGTCGTAACAGTACAATTAGAAGTAGAAAAGGGAACATAAACAGGAAACGTAAAGATGAACTCCATATCCAGCTTCCTCCTTCGAGTTCCATAGATCGATTTAAAATAAAAGTGACAGCGAAGAACATAGAAGCTAAAATACCAATTAATATTTCTTTCATGATTTACCACCTTTAGCCATTCTATAAATAGTACATTATAAGTTTATTAAAATTTATCATATAAAGCGATTAAAATGGAGGGTTAGCGAAATGGGCAACAAATTTTCATCAGAAAATGCAGAAAGATTTGCTAGACAGGTTGGTGAAACAATGAGGAGAACTATGCAAAAGCGAAAGATGAGCTTACAAGAATTGGCTGACATTACAGAAGTAAGCAAACTAACATTGGGTAAAGTAGAAAGAGGAGAATCAAATTCATCGTTTTACGTTTTTTTTAAAATAGCTAATGCTCTTTCAATTCCAATTTCAGTATTATTCAAAGAAGATAAAGAAGTGTTAATTTCACGAAAAAACATAGGCGATAATGTCGTAAGTGCCAATGGAGCTTGCACGTTTCAATCCATATCTGATACCTCTAATTCCGGTTTGGTTGAAATACATAGAGCTTTTCTAAAACCCAATAGTGAATATTCACCTGATGCGCATCAAATAGGAGTCATCGAATATGTTACGGTGATGTCGGGGGAGCTACAAGTTAAGATAAAGGATGACTACCACCATCTATATGAGTATGACTCCATAAAATTTAATGGTAATTTAGAGCATACTTTTATAAATCCAACTAATTCGATTTCAGTATTACATTTTGTAATGACCTACACCAAAGCTAGCTCTTGAGTAGAACAATTTATTCATTAATAAGATGAAAGTTAATAACAGCAGAAGCATGTTAGAGTTGGAGCAGGGAACCTTCCTTAATTGGAAGGTTATATAATTTATTGTAAATCTATGAATTGGCTTGGAGGTGACTTAACTTGTTGTGGGATAAGTCCAAGTGCAGTGTTTGTAATAATGAAATTAAGAAAAATGATGTAGTTTATGTAAAAATGAATTATCCAAAGCGTAAAGGATTTACTGAAATAAAAGCCTATCTACGAAACAATGGAAAGTTTATTTGTGAAGACTGTTTTAAGACTACATAAAACATGTAAAGATGGTACAAAAAGAATCATGTATAACAGTTAATCAAAGCCTGTAAAATCTTACTTTATCCTTTGATTTTTGCTATTTTAGATTTGCTGGATAGACCACTCACTTTTTATCAGCTTTTAAATTACTTACAAATATCATATAATAGTAGATATATTAATCTATAAATAATTGTAATAAACTATGATAGGGTTATAATTGAGACAGGAAAGGTGTGCGACTAGGTTGTGCAGACAACTTGGTGTGACGTTTACATTTTTTCTGCAAATTTTTAGCGGAAAAGGTTGGTAAAAATGAGCAACGAAGAAATCAAAACAGACGTCATTTTAATTGGCGCAGGAGTAATGAGTGCGACTTTAGGGACACTTTTAAAAGAATTAGCACCAGAATGGGAAATCAAAGTGTTTGAAAAGCTCGCAAACGCAGGTGAAGAAAGCTCTGGCGTATGGAATAATGCAGGAACTGGACACGCTGCATTGTGCGAACTTAACTATACAGACGAAAAACCAGATGGTTCTGTAGATATTAGTAAAGCTATTAAAATTAATGAACAGTTTCAGACTTCCATGCAATTTTGGTCTTATCTTGTAAATAGAAAGTTGATACATAATCCACAGGACTTTATTATGCCAATACCGCATATGAGTTTAGTGCAAGGCGAAAAAAATGTATCCTTTTTAAAAAAACGTTTTGAAGCAATGTCAACTAATCCTCTATTTCAAGGGATGGAATTCTCCGATAATCCGGAAAAACTAAAAGAATGGATTCCACTTATTATCAAGGACCGCCCATCGGATGAGCCGATAGCGGCAACCAGAATCGATTCTGGAACTGATGTTAATTTTGGTGCTTTAACAAACATGATGTTTGACCACTTAGAGAGTAAAGATGTCGATATGAATTATAACCATAGTGTTAAGGATATTAAGCGTACTAGCGAAGGTATGTGGGAATTGAAAGTGCGTAATTCTGATAGCGGTACTATCGAACGCCATACGGCAAAGTTCGTCTTCATTGGAGGCGGGGGAGGTAGCATACATTTACTGCAAAAATCCGGTATTCCAGAAGGAAAGCATATTGGAGGATTCCCGGTGAGTGGACTATTTATGTCATGTAATAATCCGGATATTGTCGCGAAGCATCATGCAAAAGTGTATGGCAAAGCGAAGGTTGGTGCTCCACCAATGTCTGTTCCGCATCTAGATACACGATTTATCGACAACAAAAAATCATTGCTATTTGGACCTTATGCTGGTTTCTCACCAAAGTTTTTGAAATACGGTTCCATGTTTGATTTAATAACTTCTGTAAAACCAGATAATTTCATAACTATGTTGGCGGCAGGTGCTAAAAACATGCCATTAACAAAATACTTGATCCAGCAAGTTATGTTATCAAAAGAAAAGCGTATGGAAGAGTTACGTGAATTTATCCCGAACGCCAAAAGCGAAGATTGGGATTTAGTAGTAGCAGGCCAACGTGTACAAATTATAAAAGATACAGAAGATGAGGGAAAAGGGACACTCCGATTTGGTACGGAAGTTGTTAATTCAGCTGATGGTTCGATCGCGGCATTATTAGGTGCTTCGCCAGGTGCTTCTACCGCAGTTCCCGTTATGCTTGAGGTGATGGCAAATTGCTTTCCAGAGCACATGAAAGAGTGGGAACCAAAGATTAAAGAAATGATTCCTTCCCATGGAATGTCACTAATGGAAAATCCAGAGCTTCTACAAAAAATTAAAACTTCAATAGCCGAGACACTTGGTCTAAATGAAAATGAGCAGGAGCGAATCTTTAGTTAACTTTTTGAGACCATTGTAATAAGTGTATATTGTTTAATAGTAGAGTCATTGTAAAGAACAGAGAAACCTTTAATCTATATTTTGATTGAAGGTTCTTTTTTTGAAAACTCTCATGCTTCATTTTTTAAAAAAGTATGTATTTATGGGCGATAAATTATAAATAAACTGGTGAGTTAATCTAAGAAGAACTTTCGCACACTTCATACACTTGGTGAAAACATACGTTGAAGGAGGGGAACTTAAGTGAAAAAACTTGGAATTATATTAGTTATGCTTATTACTATAACTTTTCTATTTGTGTTTATAAATAAATTATATTATCCTTCGCTTCCGATCAATGGCATAACAGCAAAAGAAGCAATTGAAATACTGAAAGAATCGGATAGTGAAATTGCTAAAATAGCAGTGGAAGGTGAGTCTATTTGGTATATTACAAGTAGTAAGAACGGAGGCATTTCAGTTGCTGACGAAAATATAAAACAGTTGGTCGCTTCAAATGGATGGGAATTTAAACAAAAAGACGGCAGTGGTTTGTTCTTTGAAAAAGCAGGAGAAAGATTGATTTCTACTACCCAGATGTGGACTGAAAATTATGTTCTAGTTAAAATACCAAGAAGATTTTCCATATCTTAAAAAAACTGAAGGAACCAAGATGACCTTAATTGTAGGTCCTTTTTTTGGTGTATTATGATATAATTCGCAAACACTGGGGATGACAGATGAATAAAACCTTAGTAATCCTGTTATTTTTTGTGATAGTAATCGTTAGTTGTTTCGGGACAGATGAGCAATCAGCACCTGGCAATCTAAAGACACTCACCCATGATATTGAATAGAATGGACTTACACTACAAGCTAAGATAAAGATAGGCTAGACATTAGGATAGGCGCTTCAATTAGCAATACCAGCAAGGAGACCATTATATACAATGGTCGCTGTGGTATTCCATTTGGGATATCTGGTGAAATAAGAGGATGCGCATTCGTACCTATTTCCAAGCATGGGATTGGAGGAAGGTTGCGTAGATGTATTTGATCCTAATGATTTAAAGGAAATGAAACCGGAAGAAACATTTGAAAAGGAAATATCATTTAAACTCGAAGTTGAATTGACGAATCAAGAAACTGCAAACGCGTTAAATGGCATGCTTGAGGTTTCATTTTCCTTCCAATTGCATGATAATGGCAGATTCTCATCTTCATTACTTGTTGATCTAATAAATGGTAAAGAAACTGAAATTTTGTCTATGGATCAAGCAAAAAAATGGCAAAAGCTCATCAAGATGGTGTTGATCGAATAGTTACCAACATGTATGCTAAATCGGGTGAGATTCAGGAGATTCATAATGAAGAGTAAGCTGTGATACGATATTGGAAACGTTAGGTGTACACTATTTGACTATGTATAAATTTTTCTATCTCTTAACAACATTTGTGATTGTATTGAAAATGTAGTTTGCTTTATTTAGGTTTCTAATTTAATAGTTTAGAGGGTGAAAATATGACCGATCTAAAAAAAGGCTATACATATAATTTTTTATCAGTATTAATGATGGCAGTTGGACCCTTGCTATCAAAGTTTGGGCTATTACATATTTCACCGTCAAAAGCTGCGGTTATAAATACAATTGCTATTATTTTTGCAAGTTTTTTATGGGGTAAGTTAACCAAAAGAACAGTTACTTTTCATTTCGAAAAGGAAATTATTTTGTTAGCCTTATTTAATTCTTTAGGTGTCATTTTTTTGTTTGTTAGCATGAATTTATTATCACCAGTTCAGGTTGGGTTTCTGGGTAGATTTTATACTGTATTTGCTGTGATTTTGTCTGTTCTATTATTAGGTGAGAGAATGACAAAAAAAGAAATTTCTTTTATTATTTTGGCAATTCTAGGTGCTTTTATGTTTGTTAACAAAGGTGGAATAGGTAACGCGACATTATTAGGAAGTATATTTGCTCTTGTTTATACCTTCTTTTTTGCATTGACCAACATTTTTATTAAGAAAACACTATCTAAAGATAAAAGCTCAAATTCTATATTATTTACGAACAATTTTATTACACTAATTTTTGTTATGGTTTATGCGGTAATATTCGGTGATTTGTTTGATAGCAATTATTCAGTTGAAGGTGTATCATTTATTATTTTGTCCTCTGTTATAACTGGATTCATTGGAACTATTTTATTATATGAAGCTCTTAAATATTTGCGATTTTCTATTGCCAATGTAACTAGAGCGTTTAGTCCTATTTTACTCGCTATAATTTCATTTCCATTTTTCCCTATCGAATTAACTATTTTGAATATTACTGGCGCTATTCTCTTGTTATTGTCTATTTTATTGCTTTCGTTAGGAGATAATAAAAAACGTAATGAACTTAAAAAACAGTCTGCTTAATTAATCAATATCATAATGAAAATTGTAATTCTAGCAACAAACTTTAATCGATTGATTTAGGGATGAATGTCCATCCCTTGGTTGAGCAATTCAGAGTTTTTGTGAAAGTTTTGATCCTTAAATCTTTCTTTTAGATTTTTATCAGAAAACTAGGTGGTTGAACCCTTGATTTTCTGTGTATAATTAAGATAAATCAAAAAGTGAAGAAAGTTGAGAAAATATGAATAGCTTACCAGTTTATCTAGAAGAGATAGAAGATTTATTTGTAGACACATTTTATCGTCGTGGCCTTCACTATTTTAATCAAGGACGTGTCAAAGAATTATACTTTCAAAGCCGTGACAACAAATGGTACGGGAAGGTACTTGGAACTGATATCTATGATGTTTCAGTACAAATAACGGCTGATGGGATTGATTTTGACTGTGATTGCTTGGCTTTTTTTGAACATGACGAATGTAAGCACGTGGTTGCATGTCTTATGGAAATTGAAAGCAGACAGCCAAATACTCCACTCCAAATGAGGTCTAGTAAAAAGCAAAAGGACCAACAAACAATTAATCATTTCGTCAATGTATTTTCCAGTCTTCAGCAATCCCAAGCCTATCATCAAGAGCTTTCGACAAAGCAACCACTCCAAGTTGAATTCATCATAAAAACAAACTCACCATACGCTAGAGCAAATTTATGGACCATTGAAATGAAAGTTGGAGCAAAAAGAACGTATGTTATCAAAGATTTAGCCGGATTTTTAACAGACGTCGACAAGGATAATAGTCACTTTTTCACTGACAATTTTACGTATGATCCCACCGATCATGTTTTTACCAGAGAAGATTTTTCGGTTATTCAGTTGTTAATAAACATTGTAAAGAATGAAGTTGCATATTCAACTTCTTATTATAGAAAAGATGATCGAGTCGTAACAATTCCACCAATGGTTGTGGATGAGCTGCTGTCCAATCTTGAACAGACAAACTATTTGTTTGATACTGTCGTTGATTCATACAAAAAAATTGATATTAAAAAAAATGAAATACCATTTGATTTTAAGCTCGACAAGGGATTGAATGATGACTTTCTTTTAGATGTCACCAAATTAGTACACATGCAATTTTTTGATGTCTATAACTATGTTTTAACTAATAATGCCCTTTATAAGTTAACCACCGAACAACAGCTAATTTTAAAGGAGCTTTCTGCTGGAATACAGCATTCGAGAACGAGAATCGCTGAACATAGATCGATACCAATTGCCAAGGAACAGATGGAGTCATTTTTGTCGGTAGTTATCCCCGAAATTAAAAAAGTGGGTCAATTAGAAATTACAGAACAGGTCTCTAGTCAGATTAGACAATATCCATTACAAGCAAAGATGCTAGTTGATCGTGATGAAGAAACTTTACTGGTAGAGGTAGAATACCATTATGGCGATGTTAAAATTAATCCTTTTCAAACTAATCTTTCCGAGGTTGGAGAATCGAATGAATTAATTATTCGCGATATTCGTAAAGAACAAGAAATTATGACTGCAATAGAGAATGCTTCCTTAAAATACAATGGAAAAAAATTATATGTAGAGGGAGAGGAAGAACTGTATGACTTCCTTTTCGAGACACTTCCCTATTTAGAGGACAAGGCAGATATCTATCTTACTAATGCGGTTAAGGCTTTTTTATTGCCTGCTAACCAAGCACCAGAAACCTCATTCGAGTACAAAAGTGATGGTAGTTTGCTAGAGGTAAGCTTTGATATGAAGGATGTTGATTCAGAACATATACAAAATATTTTGGAGTCAATGGTTGAAAAGAAAAAGTATTATCGATTGCCAAACGGTGCGTTTGTCTCGATTGAAGGCAATGAGCAGTTTCAAAATATAAGCAATCTGTATGCAGATTTAAATGTTAGTAAATCAGAAGTAGAGGATGGAAAATTACAGCTACCAATTTACCGAGCCCTTCAAGTTGATGAAATTATTAACGAAGGAAGTAAGAGCAAAATCCGGATTGGGAAACAATTTCGTCGACTCATCAACCATTTGAAAAACCCAGATGAAATGGACTTTGAGTTGCCTGTTAACCTTAAGGCTGAGCTTAGAGATTACCAAGAAATTGGCTTCCAATGGTTAAAGACGTTGGCACATTATTCGCTTGGAGGCATTCTAGCAGATGATATGGGGCTAGGTAAAACATTACAAAGTATTACCTTTTTATTGTCAGAAAAACAACAAGAAAAGCAATCAAATCCAGCACTAATCGTTGCACCTGCATCGCTCGTTTACAATTGGAAGCTGGAATTCGAGCGGTTTGCACCTGATCTTGAGGTGGAGGTGGTTATTGGAACACCGACCGAACGTCAAGCAATTTTAGAAAAGCAAGTGCTACCAGATGTATTCATTACTTCTTATCCAACGTTAAGACAAGATATTGAGTGGTATAGGGACCGCCAATTTAGTTCTTTTTTCTTAGATGAGGCACAAGCAATTAAAAATGCGGCAACGAAAACTTCTAAAGCAGTTCGGAGCATTCAGGCGCATAAACGGTTCGCATTGAGTGGTACACCAATTGAGAATTCGATAGATGAACTATGGGCTATTTTTCAGGTTATTTTACCTGGATTTTTCCCGGCGCAAGGAGTATTTCGCAAGCTTTCGGAGGAAAAAATATCAAAAATGGTACGGCCGTTTATATTAAGACGGTTAAAAAAAGATGTCCTAACCGAATTGCCAGATAAGATTGAAACAACACATGTGTCGGAACTGACAACTGAACAAAAGGGACTCTATATGGGTTATTTAGAAAGAATCCAACAAGAGACAAGAGAATCGTTGCAGACGGAGGGGTTAAATAAAAGCCGAATTAAAATCTTGGCTGGGTTAACCCGTCTACGCCAGTTATGCTGTCATCCGTCTCTGTTTATTGAAAACTATCAAGGACATTCAGGTAAATTAGAACAATTAATGGAGATTGTGAGTAATGCTCAAGCAAATAACAAAAGGATGCTGATTTTTTCACAATTTACAAGCATGCTCCATATTATTGAAGAACAGTTGACGAGGGCTGGCATTCGTTACTTTTACATTGATGGTCAAGTACCATCAAAGGAAAGAGTAGAAATGGTTGAACGTTTTAATCAAGGAGAGAATGATGTCTTCCTTATTTCTCTAAAAGCAGGAGGAACTGGATTAAATTTAACCGGTGCAGATACAGTTATTTTATATGACTTATGGTGGAATCCTGCTGTAGAAGAGCAAGCTGCAGGAAGAGCACATCGAATGGGACAAAAAAATGTAGTTCAAGTGATTCGATTAGTAGCAAAAGGAACAATCGAGGAAAAAATCGATCTGTTGCAGCAACGAAAAAAGGAACTAATTGAAAAAGTCATTCAACCCGGCGAAGCTATGTTATCTAGTATTACAGAGGAAGAGATTAAAGAACTGTTAAGTATTAATTAGTCAGCTCATCCGTATCAATATAATAAAAAAACTAGTCTTCTCTCACACAGAGAAGACTAGTTTTTTGGGCTATTTATCAATTTTACGTTAGAACCAGCGATAGCGTCTAGCAAATGAAGCAAATCTTTTTAACAATGTAAAGCGACGTGAGTTATACTGGGTTACTCGTAGCGCGATAGTATAGGCGTCGTTTTCAATTCGTTTTTTATGAAAGTTCCATTGTTCCTCATCAGGTGCGTCCAAGAGTAGTTCCGTATTATACCAAACACTCGACCTACAGTGAGTTAGAATAAACGACGATAACGATTCATCTTTACGTCCCATTAAAAAATCCACAGGACGAATGAAGCGAGCATGATGGTTTGCAAGCTCGTCTTGAGCTAAATCTACCAGATCAGCAAGTACTTCGTTTATTCGTTCGTGATCTTGGCGTCTCCTCATCATAATACGAGCATCTGGCCATGCCTTGTCTTCAGTAAGAATAGAATGCAAGACCATAGGTAAATCGCTATTAATATGAGCGTTAATTCCTAGTAATGCGTCCTGCACAACAAACCCTCGCCTATCAGTTGCTTGATCAAAGGCGAGTTTCCATGCTGGAGAACAATACTTTCCGATTTCATAAGAATCAATAGCATCAAAATAGTACTGTGCGAACTTAACAAGAACACGCTCCATCCAGACAGAATCTTCAAAGAAATCATCAATTAGACGACGTTGCATTTCTTTTGTCATTAGGAGGTAAACTCGTTGAAATATCACACGATAATCCCCACACTCCTGAAGAAACTCAAGCCGTTGCGTCATTTCACTGATTACTTGATTCATGTTTTGTTTCTGAACTACCTGTTTGCTTGCAGCCCCCATTGGTTATCCTCCTTCGAAGTTTATTTTTAAGAAAGCAGGACGACACAGGAAATAAGTTTGTGAAAAGAGAAAATTCAGATTATTAACCATAGTATACCAAATAATTTGAGTTAAGGGAGATTAACATTTTTGAATTGGATCAAAATTTTCTTGTGCTTAATGTCAAATAACATGTAAAATGTTTTAAGGGGAATTAAAGTGAGAGATGAATTAAACAACAAACAATTAATATGCGATAGTAATATATAACAAATTTTACTTATCGAACAAGATATGTGGTCATACCCAATTCTGAAAACAGAGTACTCATTTAAATGGATGATAGAGAAGTGATGTTTCAACTTCATTATTCAAATTGTTAGTTTAAAAGAACATAGTGGGGAGTGATATGTATTCCTTTTGGATCAAGAATTCTAAAAACTGGTTTAGCCGTTACCTTATCAATTTATATTTGTATTATTTTGGGTATGGAAAACTCTGTTTTTGCTGGGGTGGCTGCAATATTGGCTGTCCAACCATCAGTGTACCGTACATGGAAGCAATTACCTGACCAAGTAATTACAAACTCAATAGGTGCTTCAATTTCCTTATTTTTTTTATATTTCTTTGGGGAAAATCCAGTTATTATTGGATTTGTTATAATTTTAATTATTTCTCTAAGTATTAAGATGAAAATGGAAAACACCATTCCGTTAACCCTTGTTACCGTTATCGCAGTAATGAGTGCGACTGGAAGTGAAGACTTTTATTTTGCGTTAGAAAGATTTCTCGTCATTTTAATAGGGACTAGTACTGCAGTAATTGTAAATACATTGATATTTCCTCCAAAATATAAGAAAAAATATATCTTGAATATAGATGTTGCTTTTCGTAATATGTCATTATTAATGAGAACTGTTATTTCCAATGAAATGACTGAGGCCTCATACCAAGAAATTAATAGGAGCTTTAAAAAAGATTTAAAGAAATTAGAAGAACAATACAAATTATTTGATGAAGAAAGAGAAAAATTTGGCAAGTCAAAACGATTAAATGCAAGAGAAATCATTGTGTTTAAACAAATGCTTAAGGTTTTACAGGAGGGAAATCAACTTCTAGATAATATTGAGGAACACTATTCTCAAAATAAATCAATTGACGATGAAAATAAAGTTTTGGACCAACAACTTGAAGAGTTAGTAAAATACCATGAATATTTATTATTAAAATATATAGGTAAGATAAAAGAAAATCATCAGAATATAGACAATGACATATTGAAAGAAAAAGAAAAATTTTACGATCAGGTACTGAAGTTCTATCATGAAAATAAGGAACAGAAACTTCGCACTATGATTATCGCTTCTTCCATAGTTGACTATTCATTTCATTTAGAGCGACTTGAAAAATTAATAAATCAGTATATTAAGATTAGAGAACACGGCAAATGAAAGTAAAGACACAAAGGGCATTCTTAATTTTGAATTCCCTCCTGTGTCTTTTTTATTTTAGTCTCTAATTTGGATGTTATACTCTTGACAAACCTACGCAACAGTTGCGAGTGATGAAGTCCAAATTCGATGGTTGGGTACAATGTATGTAAGATGGGCTTTGAAACTTTATCATCGTTTTGAACGTATATATAAAAAAGGGGGGATTACTATTCTTAAATATCTTGGTATTGGTGTATTTTTAACCATTATCGCTTTGGCTATTGGTGTCCTTACTAGTGACTGGAACTTATTTTTGAAAATAATAGCTGTAGCGGCAGTTGTTCCCTTACTATTAGCAGGTTTATTAACGGGTGCTTTTGTTGATGGTGATAGAAATCGAGCTAATTATCATACAGAACCAAAAGAATATAGACAGGGAAAAAACAAATGGGTTATAAGATTCTTATTACTTGGAGTCCCTAACTTTACATTATTAATTATATTTGTAGTAATAGGTTTAGTGACCAGATAGGGTTTCCTTTATAATTTAGTTCGACAAATGTATACATTTATTTGTTCGTAAACTAGTGGAGAGTTACTGCATCCTATCAGATTTAAGAGAGATAATTAACTGCACAATAAAAAGGAGGAGTGTACATATGCAACAGGTGATTGAGGCAATAAATTATTGGATAAAAAATTTACCAGAAGAGTATAATGCTATGTCTGAAGAAGAGACTTCAAGTCGACCATTACCAAATAAATGGTCTAGAAAAGAAACTTTGGGCCATCTATGTGATTCAGCGATAAATAATATTGAAAGATTTGTAAAGATACAATATGAAATCCCTATTTATGTTGTTCAACCTTATAATCAAGATCAATGGGTAACAATCCAAAATTATCAAGATAGGTCACTTGATGATATAGTATATCTTTTCGAAATATTAAATAAGCAACTCGTTAATATAGTAAAGAATGTTCCTGACGAACGCCTATCCAATCTTTGTGATCTAGGAGATAACCAACATAAGACTTTTGAATGGCTTATACAAGATTATCTTAGGCATATGGAACATCATATTAACAATCAAATCTTAAATAGAAACATTAAATAACTAGATCTGGCTATATTGATACTTTAAAGGATTTATAGGTTTAACAGTTTTAAAGGGTATGTTATTTATTCCGAGTCTGACCTACTTATGGTCGAGTGTACAGATGCAGTTTAAAAAATTCAATTGGTATTGTATACACTTTAGGGTATGACTGCAATTTGCAAATAACTGAAGAAACCATAATAAACGATGAAATTAGTGCAAGGATTGATACTAGAGAAATAAAAGCGCACCAGTTGTGTTAACTAATCACCGAAAATCAACATAGCCGTGAAGTCACTGCCTAAGAAATAAACGTCTTAAACTAACCAGTAAAAATTAGACTCTTTTTCATAACTGGTTTCCAAATAACTAGAAGACTAAGAACAAAGATGAGAAAACTTAAATAAACAACAGCCCAATTGCTAGTTAGAATTCCAATTAGCAATTGGGCTGCTGTTTGTTATTGAACATTATAGTTAGTTAGATATGCTACCATTTTGTTTTAGATAAACTACTGATCTATCAAATCTAATAAAACGCGTTTGTCCAATCTAACTCTTTCATTTATATTACTCTCAATCTTTAATACATCACTTTTAGAGATAGAATGATTACTGCTATTAAGTTTGTATAAATACAGCTCCCACACCTCATATGCAGATTTATCAATGGGCGTCGGTTGACCAGGTAAATCAGTACTAATTATGTCCTTGTATAGGCTGTTCAAATCTTGACCACCAAAATAGTAATCTCCATTTGTAGGATTATATCTTTGGGAATTATTTTTTGCAGCAAATTCAACAAACTTCCATGCTAACTCTTTGTTATCAGAGTAGGAAGAAATAGCTAAGGACTTTCCTACTTCCTTATCCATACCAACTTTCCCAAAAGGTAAATTAGTGGCCCGCCATTTTCCGTATTGTTCCGGTAGCCATTCCTTTAAACGGTCTTGTCCATAGGAGGGAAGAAAAAACATCACTAGTCGATCATCTTTTAGTGCTTGTTTTCCTTCTGGACTCCATATCGTGTTATTTAAGAACAGTTCGTTTTCACCAATAAATTCAGATACCTCAAATACTTTTTGAGAGGAGGAATCAGCACCTAAATAATTAAGTTGTTGATCATGGTAGTTTATGGAACGATTGAAATGGGTTATCAAACTATGCGAGTATTCCATTATATAATGGTCTTCAGTTTCTAATTCTGTTGCCATTCTCATAAAATTCTCTTCATTTTTCATATATTCAGCAAGTTCTGTCGGCTCAGAGGGAAATCCTTCTTTTTCTAAAATATCAGCTCTATAAAAAGTGACATAAGGGTACACTTCAAAAGGCAATGCGTAGACATAATCCTCATGAACAGAGCTATAGTTTTGGATTAGTCCACTTTTAAATAGTTCAAGAAAAAAAGGATCATCAGATTTCTCTTTAAGATTTTCTAGTCGGTTTATCCCAGAAAAACTCCCGAGATTCTCATCGGATATTACAAATAAATCGGGTGTATCTTTTTCAATCAAGCTTTCTCTATACTTGTCTACCACCTCATCACGGTTTATTACGGTTACTTCTACCTTTATATTTGGATATGCTTGATTAAAAATTCTAATCGTATTTTCGATATCATAACTAATCTCATGTGTCCATAACTTTAGATGGTCTGTATTTTCGTTAGAGGTGACTTCTTGATTCTCATAGGCTTGATACTTCGATAACTCGAGATGGGATGGAGAGATAGAATGTTTACAACCAACTAGAACAAGACTGATTGTTAAAAGGATAGGAATAATTTTTATAAGTCTCAATTTTCACCCCTCCTCGTGACTGAATAAGCTCACGCCGTTTCTACCTGATTCCTTTATTCTGTACATCGCCGTATCTGCATTTGTAATAACCTTTTCAATATCTTCTCCGTCACTTGGATAAAAACTAGCACCCATACTCGCGGATATTTCTAAAGGCTCTCCCTGAATGAGAACCGGGATTTTAATCTGTTCTGCTAATTCAATACATAAATTATTTGTCTCTAGGTAAGTTGTGTCACTGATAATTAGAACAAATTCGTCTCCACCTAAACGGTAGGCTTTGATTTTATTATGATGATCTCCAAACACTCTCAACCTCTCAGCAATCACTTGCAACAAACGATCACCACCACTATGTCCGAGCAAGTCATTCACTTGTTTAAACTTATCTAAATCAATAAAGACGATCGCACATTCTAAGTTACTCTCATGGTAGTTAGTTAGAATGTCTTTAATATCATCTGTAAAAGTGTAACGATTAGGAAGTCCTGTAAGTGCATCAAAATGTGCTAATCGATACAATTCATCCTTGGATGCTACTAATTCTTTGGTTCTTTCAGTTAGGAGCGAGTTTACCTGTTTTGTTTCAATAAACATTTGTCGTAGTTTTTTGGCTACTTGTTCAAAATTCTTACCAAGCGAGTCAAATTCATAGACATCACTTCCGCTGTAGGAATACTTCTCGCTATTTTCTACCCGTTTAGGTAGATCAGAGGTCATTTTAGTTAAATGTAGCAACGATCCAGAAAGAATGCGTTTACATAGCCAAGCAAATGCTCCAGCAACAGCAAATAATAATAAAATAGTTACAAAGTAAATAGTCAACTGTCTAGCAATAGTGCCCATTTTTTCTTGTATAGGAATAATAGTGAATATGTTCATATCCTCAATTGATAGGGTGGAGTAAAAGTAGCCATGTGACCAATCTAGTATGTTATTATTCTCTTTCGGGAGCCACAGAGCTATATCATTACTAATCTTAGACACATAGCCATTATCAAGTAGTTTGAAATTCTCATCAGTCTCATGATTAGAACTACTATATGCAAAGATGTTGTTTTGATTGTCAACAGCATATATAAGCATATTGTTTTGGTTTGTAAGATTATCAAACATTTCCTTAAGGTATGCTTTTTGAACAATTGATCCTAATATAAGGTTCTGTATCTCATCTCGATCCATTGTAGTTATTTCTTCTTTAATTCGAGATTTCGATGAGGTAATCTCCGTAGTGGTACTTTCAATCATCAGGCTTTCCTGATACCAGCCGTTAATTATTGTAAAACAGAACATCGGGATAACAGCAGCGATGATAGTAATATGCGAAATAATCCTACCAAAATACAGAGGCTTTCTTTTTGTAAATATTTTTCTGAAAAATGGTAGGCGTGGTAAATAATCAGAGAGTAGATCAGCAAAGAATGCAGATATCCAGCCATTGATTAATACTTGAAATAGCGTAAGCAATGCTAACTCATCGACAATTAAATCGGAAGTATGTATAAACAAATAGTAGGATGGTATCCAAATAACTACCCAAAACAGAACATCCCAAGTTAAGAGATCTCTTCCTCTCCACCGATATAATCCCCCTACGAACAATACCTCAACAATATTTAATAGAAGAAAGGCACTGTGAATTCCCAAGAAAAACCCAATAATACTTATTATTAATACGGATGCAATAGCTTTTTTATAATTAAAAAGACGAATGATTGCCAAATAAAATACGGATACAAAAACAAACTTTACGTCAAAAATTAAATACAAAGGAAAGTTCTGTGCAACAATTGCACTTCCAATTAATCCTCCTAACAAAGCCCAATACCCTAACCTGTTACCAAGTATACGTTCCATGTTTAGTCTCCTAATTAAAGTTTCATAGTTAATAGAAAACAAATAATGCTGATCATAAAAAAGCATTTATTCCAACAAAAGCTCAAATTAACTATAAAAAAAGGCTCCTAGGCACAACGGCATAGGGAACCATAAGAAATGATATGGTAACCTAGCAATCTTTGTTCAATTATTGAACAGTAGACCTGAGGCTTTGCGTCCCTATCTTTCAATAGGTTTGCCTTTATCATTATTAGTTATTTCATTGCTTTAAATATACCATAGGAGGTTTGATAATAAAACAATATAGTACAAAATGCTTAATAATAAAGGTATATTATGTCAATTTTTCATTAGGAATACAATAATTACCAGTGATATTAGCTATCGAGGATGAGATTTCGGTAACATTTGTCATTTTTCGTAGTTTTATGTAAATTTATGACTCCCTATAGTAAAATAGTATGATATATTGTAAATAATAAAATTGAATATATTTCACTGAAAAGGCAAACTCATTGAAAGGTGAGGACGCAAAGTTACAGACCTAAGGGATTCCTATGGTGGCTGAGCAGCCAATGAGATAACTACGTTTTTAGGTTATTTCCCTTGGAGATAACCTTTTTTTATTGAGAAAAATGTGCAACGTTTATTATTTAACAACCAGGGGTGATTAAGATGATGTCAACTAGACGTTCAACAGTCGGTCTTATTCTTTTTATAAGTAGTGTGTTAATCCATTCTTTTATACTAACATTTTATAATGGTGAGCTAATCGTGCATTTATCTGCCTCGCTACTTCAAGTAATCTGTGGGGCAATCAGTTTTGTTTGGTTATGGAGGGCTTACCGTAGAATTTCTAATCCAAGTCAGAAGTATTTCTGGTTACTGCTGTCCTTAGGGACACTTTTCTCCTTTACATCGGTATTGTCTGTGTTTTATTTTCCAATAACCGAAACTTTGATGAAATTTCTAGATTTACCTTATTATCTACGATTAACCGGTTATTTATTTTTCCTTGGTGCTTTAGTATATAAAACGAATGTGATTAGCAGACGTCTAATTCATAATGCAAACACCTTTAATACACTTATTTTTATGTCGTTTGCTGCTTCTATTAGTGTTCAGTTCTTAATTCAGCCTGTTATGGATACATCAAACCTTTCATTCATGGCAACTATGCCGGTCGTGATCTATCCAATTACAAGTTGGAGTATTTTGTTTGTAGCAATCATGCTTTATCAACTATCAAAGTACACGAAAGAAAAAAAGAATTTGCAATTTGTTGTTGCTGGTTTTGTAATTCTTTTTTTTGCTGATTCCTACTATGGTGCACAATTAACTCTAGGGATTATTGAACCAGGAAATCTGGTTGTCCTTGGCTATGTAATTAGTTTCTTTCTAATAGGTATTGCTGGTAGAAGTGCTAAGGAAAGCTCATCCGAACTAACCAAGATAGACGATAAGTTTTTACAAAAAATTGAAGTTATTTTTCCTTATATTATTGTGATCATATTTATGTTGTTAGTTGTTGATAGTTATGGTTGGGCTTATAATCCCCTAAGTATTGGTTTTACTGTAACTATTTTAATGATTATCGTTCGTCAGGTTTATGTAGTGAATAAAAACAGGAAATTGATTAAGGAATACCGGTATTTAGCCTATCATGACCCGTTAACTGGGTTAAGAAATCGGACAAGTTTTAAAAAAGGACTCCAAAAATTGATGATTGAAGCAAAGGATACCAATCAGTCAGTAGCTGTGTTGTTAATGGATTTAGATCGATTTAAAAATGTTAATGACACACTTGGTCACTTTATTGGTGATTGTATTTTGGAATCTGTGGCAAAACGGTTGAACGAATCATTAGGTGTTTATCGAATTTACCGTATTGGTGGAGATGAGTTTGTTATTGCTGTTTCAAATTCTTCTGAGCAACGTTGTATTGAAGTTTCACAAAAAATTCTAGAAACATTTAGTAAACCCTTTACAGTAAAACAACATGAAATTGTTGTCACTCCTAGTATTGGCATTAGTGTTTATCCCCAAAACGGTCAAACAGGGGATGAATTGCTTAAAAATGCTGATGCTGCTATGTATCGTGCTAAGGAAAATGGTAAGAATACTTTTCAGTTTTTCAATTCAGAATTAAATGAAGTGATGACTAGAAAGGTTGATTTAGAAACTGAATTAAGAAAGGCTTTGGAGCTAAACCAAATGACTCTTGCTTATCAATCAAAAGTGGAACTGCATACGGGGAAAGTTACTGGGATGGAAGTGTTGCTTCGTTGGAATCATCCGATACTGGGTTTTATTTCACCAGCAGAATTTATCCCGGTAGCAGAAGAAACCGGTCAAATCAGAAAACTTGGAGAATGGGTACTTAGAACTGCATGTAAACAAAATAAACACTGGCATGATAATGGCTATCCAAACCTATCCGTTTCGGTAAATGTTTCTGTAGGCCAACTGGAACATTGCACATTCACTGAAACGGTAAAAGAAATATTAGATCAAACAGGTCTTGAACCGAAATTTTTAGATTTGGAAATAACAGAAAGTGTAATGAAAAACATTACAGAAATAACAGGTACATTGCACCAACTACGTGAAATGGGTGTTACTATTTCTATTGACGATTTTGGTACTGGTTATTCTTCCTTGCATATTCTTAAAGAACTACCGATTGACACAATAAAAATAGATAAGTCATTTATTGATGGTGTGACCGATTCGACTAGTCTTTCGATGGTTAAAACAATAATAGATATGGGGATAAACTTAAATCTTAACGTTGTAGCAGAGGGTATAGAAGAAGAACATCAGGCGCGAATATTAAGTGAACATCAGTGTGGATTTGGTCAAGGATATTGGTTCTTGAAGCCAACGGATTCAGAAAAATTCGAAGTATATTTAAAAAATGACAGAGAAGGTAAGATAAACTAAACAGAAAAGAGAAGCTCACAGCTTCTCTTTTCTGTTTAGTTTATAATTATATTTTTAAATAACTATAGCCCTTTTAATAAAGAAACCCCTCATCTGAGGTGTTTAGCAGCATATTTCTTCTTTTGCCATATCAACTAATTCGGCATGATAGACTCCGGATAGAATCTTTGGATGTAGTTCTGTTATATATTCTTGAATATCTTTACGTTGTTTGTCAGTATCACTAAGTTTATGGTAAACAAATCCATCTTCAATATGAAGAACAGTAAGGTGTATATCCATTCCGATTTTAGTTGTTGCTACAAGCCTACAAGTCTTTCCTTTTGGTGGCATTTCAAATGAGATTTTAATCTCCTCCTGATCGTTTTAATAAGTAAATCTCAATCGTACTTTAAAATATTATCACAAGCACTTAAGATAATAAAACGACGAAAGGCCTGTAAATCAATGATACTGCCTTATTTTTGATGGATTGAAAGCAATAATACCTTGATTCTTTTAATTGATCAGTTATGCTCCTGTTTATCTTCTTAATCTTAAACTTTACGTTTTGTTTGGTTTGGTTACTGAAAATTTTTGTTGGTATATAGCAATATTACTTACCTTTTCAGGCAAAACAAGCGATAATCAAGGCTTTTTTAGTGGTTTACTAAATTAACATAGGTCACTATTCTAAAAAAACGTTGACATAAAGTTTCGAATATTGTAACAATTATGTAAAGGTTATGAATTTTAAAGTTTTACACTTTGTCCAAAAACATGCGATTGTTAAAAAACACATGGAGGGGATTTATGAGAAACTCATTCAAACTAACTGTAGCGGATATCTTGTCCCGGACAAACTTTCAAAAGGCAAAGGTAGTGGCAGGAAAAAAAGGATTAAATCGACTAATCCGGTGGGTACATATTATAGAAGTGACGGAAATAGGTCACTTGTTGAATGGAAATGAACTAATTTTATCTACAGGTATTGGCTGGAGAGAGAATCAGCAATCCAGTTTGTCGTTATTGCAACAATTAATCGATAAAAAGGTTTCAGGGCTATGTGTGGAATTAGGAACATACATTAGTTCCATTCCAGAAGAGATGGTCCAGTTGGCAGATAAAAATGACTTTCCAATAATCATTTTTACTGAGGAAGTTCGATTCATTGACATTACACAAGATCTAAATGGATTATTTATTGAGACACATTATAAAACAATGTTAAATCTAGAAGCTGTTTCAAATCAGTTTAACCGCCTCTTATTATCAACTGATGGATTTAAACGGATCTTACGGTTGCTTCACCAGTTCTTAAATGTACAAGTAGCATACTCTCCAGTAGAAGGTCATCTAGAATATTATCCTACCATTGAAAAATCACAAGAACAAGACTTTATAAATCTAGTTAATTCAGCACAGCCACAAAATGTAATTAACGCACCAGCCAAAAGCGCTTCTAAGCCTATTCAAGCACTTGGACATAAGTTTGCTGATTTAATTATTATATCAAAAGGGCAGGAACTAACGGATTTTGATTACTTAGTATTAGACAGAGCAGCAACCTCATTGTCACAGGATCAGTTGCGTCTCCTATATGTAGAAGAAAAGAAGAAACACCATGAGAACCGTTGGCTACTTGAATGGTTGAATGGTGAGCATGATAAAGATAGTGTTGAGCAGTACCTAGCAGGTATAGAACCACTAATGAAACCAAATGGCTGTACAGTTTGTATATGTAAAATGGATCTCCAGGATCAAGAAGCTGACTTGACTTATTATTCCATGATATTTAGAACGATATACGAACAACAGGGTTTCTATGCGCTAGTATCATTCGAGAGAAACAATTTGATTTTTGCCCTTATTAATAAAAGAAATAAAAGTGATTGGAAATCTCGATTGAATGTAGCACTTGATAAAATTAAAAAAACAGATTTGATGAAGAGACAACCATCGGATAAACTGACGTTCGGTGTTGGTAAATTATATGACCTTGAACAGCTAGACAAGGCGTATGAACTTGCAAAAGAAACAATATATATTCAACAGAAAACCGAAGCTAGTGACGTATCTTTTTACGAGGATTTATATGTTTACCGTTTAATATCTCATTTGAATAAAGAAAAACGATTAGATGAGTTTATTGAAGACTATATAGGGACAATCCTAAGGTTTGATGATGAAAAAAATAGTCAGATGTTTGAAACGCTAAAAGTATTTCTGGAGGTTAACGGCTCAAAAAAGGATGCCGCTGAAAAACTTTTTATCGTTCGACAAACCTTGTATTACCGAATAGAGAAGTTGAAAGAGCTTCTTGGAGATGATTTTATGCAATCTAATAAACGACTTGCTATTGAGTTTGCGGTCCATGCAAAAAGCTTTATCAAGAAGTTATCTTAGAGATTGTAAACCTTTCTTCTATGTTGATATCCCACCAAAGATAATAAACAAGAGTAGCTATATACAGTAAATTTAAAATAGTACTCCTCACTCTTGTTAACTTTAAACCAAAAAAACTCTGAATTAATTACAACATGTAAAAAAAACAACTGAAATTTTAAACAAATCAACCAATGTATAAGAAAACCTTTTCATTTACATTTAATAGAGTATGTATCTACTATTTAATCCCAAAAAGTAGGATAAATAGAACGATCTGGATGGGGAAATTACTCCCACTTAATAATGAGGAGGTTATTGTATGACCGAAAGTCTTTCAATGAACCAATCAAGAATTCAAGAATTGGCAGAGTTAGATAAAAAGTATTTTTTACATCCTACAACAGCACCGAAAACTCATGCTGAAGAGGGCCCAAAAATTATGTTTTCTGAAGGTAAAGGAATCTTTGTCAATGATATGAATGGTGATTCTTATATTGATGGAGTTTCTATGCTCTGGAATGTGAACCTAGGACACGGACAGTTGGAATTGGCAGAAACAGCTAAAGAACAGATGTCTAAATTAGCCTATAGTTCATCTTTTATTGGTTATTCAAATGAGCCTGCGGTTCGTTTAGCTGAAAAGCTAGTTTCATTAGCTCCTGGCGATTTAAACTCCGTATTTTACACATCCGGTGGATCAGAAGCAAACGATACAGCATTTAAATTAGCACGTTTTTATTGGGAATTGAAAGGAAAACCTCAGAAAAGAAAATTTATAGCACTCGAAGATGCGTATCACGGAGTTACAATTGCTGCACAAACAGCAACATCTATACCTAATTTTCATACATTTTCTAACTCTGGTATTTCTGATGTATTTCATGCAAAGCCACATTTAACAAATTGTGAGCTTGGAGATAAAAGTGACCCAAACTATGAGGGGTGTATTAGGGACATTATTGAAAAAGAGGGCGCCGATACAATTGCGGGTATTATTATGGAGCCTATTCAAGGGTCAGGTGGAGTTCATATCCCGCCAGATGGTTATTTACAAGCAGTCCGAGAACTATGTGATGAGTTAGGTATCCTGTTTATTGCTGATGAAGTTATTACCGGCTTTGGTAGGACGGGATTAATGTTTGGAGTGGAAAATTGGGATGTTGTACCCGACCTTTTATGTTTTGCAAAGGGAGTCACAAGTGGCTATGCGCAATTAGGTGGAGTTCTGATTAGACAGCATATAAGAGATACGATTGTCCAGTATGAAGGTGTTCTTAGTCATGGGTTTACTTATAGTGGTCATGCTACAGCCTGTGCCGTTGCCTTGAAAAATATTGAAATAATCGAAAGAGACAATATAGTAGTTAATGCCAAAATGATGGAACAAGAACTAAAAAAGGGATTTGAGTATTTGAAGAGCAAGCATCCTATGGTAACCAAAACAAGAGCGATTGGACTTTTATCAGCGATCGAGCTTTACGAGAATTCTGATACCAATAAACCTTTTGATATTTCTGTTAAAGCTACTGCACAAGTTGGAGAAGAATGCTTTAAACGAAAATTGATGATCAGACCAATTCGAGTTGGTGAAGGGAAAAATATTATAGCCATCGCTCCTCCTCTTGTAATTAACAAACAAGAAATCGAACAAATGATATCCATCATAGATGAATCTATAACAGCATTTGAAAAGATTCTTACGTAACTTTTGTTACATCACAGTTGATATAAATTGCGACGTAACTTTGTCGTGACTGTACCCCATCCTTTAGAGGATGAGTGATCATCCATCGCTTCGCAAAAACACTCCCTTTCCATGGGGAACGCTTCAGCCTCCTCACGAGAAAAACAGCTCGTTGCGGGGTCTTCAGACTGTTCCTTTCCCATAGGAGTGTCGCATTTTTCCGAAGCTTAAAGTAGTTTTCTGTTCAAGTAAGATGTTACCCCAAGAAACGTTAATCTCATAAAATTTCACTACTAACTAATTTGAAAAAATCATTGCGTGGAGGTTTGTATTTTTTTATGAGTCTTAGTGTATTTACAGCGCTAGTACTGTTAATAACTCCACTTATATGGTGGTTGATTGGAGCGGAGGGCAGTCGACTCTTGCTGGAAAAGCGACGGCTGAAAATCCCGCAGGAAGCGGTATTCTTCCGAGGAAGTTGAAGCGTTGCCCGCGGAAAGCGACTGCCTAGAGCGAAGATCAACTAGTGTTACGTCGTATTCTATAGATTTTGTGTCTTAGAAAACAGGCTTTCGAAAAAGATATTGTAATAGATTATGAAAAAAGTGAGATACCTAGTTTCTTAAGTATCAATTAGTTATTGGAGTGACGAGATGAACGATTATCGATATGCCGACTTAGTTTTATCTAGCAATGCTGTTTTTACCGGACTTCAAAATCAACCATTTAAAGGATCCGTAGCAATAAAAGAAAATGTTATTTTAGCTGTTGGTACTGAGCAAGAAATACGTCCATTCATTGGTGAACAAACAAAAGTGATGTATTTCGGAGAACAACTAATTATGCCTGGATTCAATGATTTTCATACCCATCTGTTCCTAGGAAGCTTGTCTCAGGAAAGTGTCACATTAAATCAGGCAAAGTCTGAACAAGAAGTTGCTGAAATGGTTAAGATCTTTGCGGATAGTCGACCTACCGATAGATGGATTTTCGGGTTTAGATGGTATCACGTTTATTGGGATGAGAAAAAATTACCACACCGTTCCACTCTTGATAAACTTATTCCAGATCGGCCAGTATTTCTATTTAATGATGAATGTCATGGGGCATGGGTGAATAGTAAGGCTTTAGAATTATTAGGTATTGATAAAGATACCCCAAATCCTCCTTTTGGTGAAATTATGAGAGATGAAGACGGAGAAGCAACAGGCTTTTTGTATGAAACAGCAATGACTTATGCAAAAGAAGTTTTCGAGAGTATTCCAATCGAGCGGCAAGAGGAATTACTGCAAAATTTCCTAAAGACTACTGCAAGGTTGGGGATTACTTCAGTAAGTGACATGCTTCCTCTACCAGGATTAGAACTAGGAAACTTAAGTCTTTACAAGCAATTTGATGTTCAAAACAAACTGACTACTCGTATTCATTTTCTAGCTGCTTTAAATGGTGACTTGGAGCACCCAAGGTATTTAAGGGAAGTGTTTAACTCTGAAAAACTAAAGTTCTCGGGACTTAAACAATTTCTTGATGGTGTGCCAATAACTTATACAGCTTTTATGATCGATCCTTACACAGACAATGACACTACAAGAGGAAATACGCTGATTCCAATTGATGTTGTTAAGGAATGGACAAAAGAAGCGGATAAGGAGAACTTTAGAATCAGGCTGCATGCCTGTGGGGATGGTGCGGTTAGACTTGGTTTAGATTGTTTTGAAGCAGCTCAAAGGCAAAACGGGCAAAGAGATTCTAGGCATACGATTGAACATATAGAAGTTATCCATCCTGATGATATGGATAGATTTTCTGAGTTAGATGTCATTGCATCATTTCAACCGGAACATATGGCAGTTTCGAAACAATTTGCAACAAATACGTATAGAAAAAGATTAGGAAAAGAACGAGAAAAATATACTTGGCCGATTAACAGCATAAAGGATAGCGGTGCACCAATTGCATTTGGTACAGACTTTCCAGTTGTTGGACTAGATCCATTGACTGAAATTTACCGAGCGGTTACAAGAGTTCATGATGACGGTTATCCAATAGGTGGATGGAATCCATCAGAAAAGATATCACTAGCAGAAGCGTTACGGTTTTATACTTTGGGCTCTGCCTATGGGGTATTTAGAGAGAGTGAACTTGGTACTCTCGAAAAAGGGAAACTGGCCGATGTTATCGTATTGGACCGAAATCTATTTAATGTAGGTCTTGAAGAAATTAGAGATACACGAGTTGCATTAACAGTCATGGATGGAAAAGTAGTTTATTATGCTGAAGACCTATGACTGTAGAGCGCAATAATAGTTGCAAACAAACCAAAGGAGGTATAGATAAGTCGATGAACTCACTGAAAAATGATGCCAATGAGATAATTGTCCGAAATAGTCGAGTAGAAGATGCGGATCGTATTGCCGAGATTGCTAGATTAACCTTTGACCCTCCAGAAATAGCATTTACGAAGGAACATTATTTAAGTGAAATAAACATATTTCCTAAAGGGCAAGTCTGTGTGGAATATAAAGGGGAAATCATTGGCTCCTGCTCAAGTCTGATTGTAAACATGGATGACTATCCTAAACAACATAGTTTAAGTCAGATTGCGGATGACGGATATATTCGCAATCATAATCCGAATGGGAAAAACCTATATGGAATCGATGTGATTGTCCATCCTGATTATCAAGGGATGAAGGTTGGAAAAAAATTGTATGAGGCACGCAGACAATTGTGTCAAGAGTTAAATCTGGAATCGATTGTTTTTGGCGGTAGAATGCCAAACTTTCACCAGTACGCTGAAAGGATGACTGCGGAAGAATATGTTGAAAAGGTAATAAAGGAGGAGTTATACGATCCGGTATTAACGTTTCAGTTAAAAAGGGGATTCTCCTTTAAGTATTTAATGCCAGGCTATTTACCTACTGATCCAGCATCAATGTACACGGCAACTTTTATGGAATGGAAAAATAAGGGATATAAAAGCTAGATGTTTGACCATTAGTATAGTATTGTTTCGTGTTGTTTATAAAAGTGGTCGAAATATTTAACTTTTTGTCTAATGATTTGACAACTTAATAAAGGTATCATTACCTCATATAGTCAGAATGTTAGGAAAATTATTGCTTTTGAGATTACAAGAAATTGGTAATGATAAGAAGAATTTGGACAGACTGACAAAGCAACTATTTGTTACATATGAAAACTTGATTTAGTTGAACAATTGAGTAGCATGCTAACATGCACTGTACACCGAGGAATGAGTGGAAAATTACGTTGTATTTATCCTAAAACATACATGGAGGGGTGTTAATTGACTTCTGAATACATGGTTCAATTAAAAAACATTACAAAGAAGTTTGGCAAAGATACTGCAGTAAATGAGTTAAATCTCGATGTTAAGGTAGGTGAGTTTTTAACATTGTTAGGACCATCTGGCTGTGGCAAGACGACCACACTCCGAATGATCGCTGGCTTTGAAAAACCAACTGAAGGTGAAGTTTGGATAGATGAAAAACAGGTAGCAAAAATAGAGCCTTATAAACGGGAAGTAAACACTGTATTTCAGAGTTATTCCTTATTTCCTCATATGAATGTTTTTGAAAATATTGCTTTTGGCCTAAAAATGAAGAAAACGGGTAAGGATGAGGTTGAAGAGAGGGTAAGGAACGCATTAAAGCTAGTTCAACTGGAAGACTATGTGAATCGTAAGCCTAAACAGTTAAGTGGTGGTCAGCAACAGAGAATTGCAATTGCCAGAGCAATCGTTAATAACCCTAAAGTGTTGTTACTCGATGAGCCTCTAGGTGCTTTGGATTTAAAGCTTCGAAAACAAATGCAACTTGAATTAAAGCACCTTCAACAAAGTTTAGGTATCACCTTTATCTATGTAACCCATGATCAGGAAGAAGCCTTAACCATGTCAGATCGTATTGTTGTAATGAATGAAGGGAAAATTGAACAGGTTGGGCTACCTCATGAGATTTATGAAAAACCAGTTTCTAAATTTGTGGCTGACTTTATTGGTGAAACAAATATATTTGAATGTGTGGTATCTGAATTCAAGGGTGATTATGCCTATTTAGATATAAAAGGTGTAACAGTAGTCACCCCTAAAAATGACACACTTCAATTGGACGAAAGTGTTTATATGTCTATTCGTCCTGAAAAAGCAAAGGTTACACTTACCAAGACACAAGACACTTTGCTTAGTGGAACATTTAAGGAAAAAATTTATGTAGGTTCAATCACCAAAATTATTATCGAACTTCCCAATGGCCGTGAAATGGTCGTTAATGAAGTCGAAGATGATCTAATTGGAATTAAATCAGGTAATGAAGTGTATGTTAGTTGGCAACCAGAGGATTCTGTGGTTTTCAAAGGTTAATAGAATCCTTTTGATGTATTAGAATTCAACTTGGTTTTTGTATTTTGATTACATTAGTTAATAGTTTAATTGCAAGGAATTGGTAAATTAGTTCCAGTTCTTCAGATTAAATTATTTTTAACTATAATTTCTGCAAGAGTTCTTTATAGCTTAGTAATTGATAACCATAAAAAAACTGGGGGTATTCGATGAAAAATTTATTAAAGTTAATGCTGGCTGTCGTATTTTTTCTTGCTTTGGTAGCTTGTAGTTCAGATGATGCAGGTACTACCGACGATACAAGTGGTTCTGAGGATACAAGTTCCGAAGATACAGGCGGCTCCGAAGATGCTGGCAGTTCTGAGGGTGATACAGAACAGGAACTAGCTTCAGAGCTTAATTTATTTAACTGGGGTGAATACATGCCTCAAGAAGTATTAGACAATTTTGAAGAAGAATATGGCGTGGAAGTAGTTTATTCAACTTACTCATCCAATCAAGAGATGCTTACCAAGTTAGGCAGTGGAACGGTAAATTACGATATAGTTGTTCCTACTGATTATATTGTTGGTCGAATGATTGATGATGATATGTTGCTTGAATTAAACATGGATAATATTCCTAACTTTGAAAATATTCAAGACGTTTTCCACCAAAGAGATTTTGATCCAGGTAACGTATTTTCTATTCCTTATCTATATGGAAGTACTGGGATAGCGTATAATACGTCCCACATAGATGGTACACCATCTTACGCAGACCTCTGGAATGCTGAATATGCTGGCCATGTTACCGTACAAGATGACCCACGTGAGTCGTTAGCTATGGTTCTTCAAAAGCTAGATTTACCTATGAATGAGCCTACTGAAGAAGATTTGGAGCAGGCAAAAGCAGAATTAGCTAAGCTTCATCCAAATGTTCTAGCGTACGATTCATCACCATCTGCTCAATTAATAAGCGGAGAAGCTTGGATTTCACACACTTATTCTGGTGAGGCCGGTGTTGCTATGCAAGAAAATCCAGACATTTCGTACACATTACCTGAAGAGGGTGGCGAACTATGGATGGATAACTTAGTAATTCCTAATACATCTGAAAACAAGTACACCGCAGAGGTATTTATTAATTATTTGCTAGAACCAGAAGTAAGTAAACAATTATCAGATGCTTTCCCATATAGTAATCCAAATCAAGGTGCACTAGATCTAATGACTGAGGAAGAAAGATCAAATCCAGCTTCATATCCTCCTGCTGAACAGATTGCAAATGCTAGTTGGTTTGAGGATTTACCACCTGAAACAATACAGTTAATGAATAGACTTTATAAGGAAGTAAAAGTAGAGTAGCAAAATCATAATTGAATAAAAGAGATTCTTTTAAGAACCTCTTTTATTCAATTTTTACCTTTACGAGACTAGAAGACTAATGAAATGGCTATTTATCATTACTTAATTCTAACCATTAAATAGAGGCAGGTGTAGGAATGAGACCAAAAACAAAAAAAATACTCTTCGTCTTTACCACTCTAGTTTTTATGTTCTTCTACATTCCGATAATCATTTTAATGGCTTTTTCATTTAATGATTCAAAGGTTGGAACTGTATGGACTGGCTTTACATTTAAGTGGTATGGGAGCTTATTTTCAAATGAAGCGATCATCAATTCCGTTACCAATAGTTTAATCATTGCAGTTGTCACGACGCTAATTGCTACTGTGTTTGGTACTCTAGCTGCACTCGCCATCCATCGGTACAATTTTCCTGGAAAACAAGCGATTAATTTTTTGTTTTACATACCTGTTGTCATTCCAGACATTATCGTGGCTGTTGCTCTGTTAGCTTTGTATGGTTGGTTAGATGTAACGCTTGGAATTGCCACAGTATTTCCCGGGCACGTAGCAATTACTATTTCTTACGTAATGCTCGTTGTAATTGCTAGAATGGCGGGACTTGATGCTTCACTAGAAGAGGCAGCAAAGGATCTTGGAGCAAATGAATGGCAAACATTTTGGAAAATAACCTTTCCATTGATTTTCCCGGGCGTTCTTGCGGGTGCACTATTAGCGTTTACGATTTCTCTAGACGAATTTGTCATCTCTTACTTCACTACTGGGCCTGGCTCAGACACATTACCGGTACTCGTTTATTCCATGGTTCGACTTGGTGTATCACCTGAAATTAATGCCTTATCAACCATTATGGTTTTACTCATTGTAATTATGGTTTTTGCGACCGGAAGGAAAATGAGTGTTAGTAAGTAGAGAGGGAGATGGAATATGATTAAAAATATTAGACTTGCTTATTCGATGCTATCACCTAGTCTATTGTGGCTATTATTATTTCTCGTAGTTCCAATTGTCATGGTTACGGTTATAAGTTTTACGACCAGTGAAGGTTATGGTGGGATTATCTATGAATTTAGTACTCACGCATATGAAACAGCATTCTTGAGTTCGATGTATCTAAAGGTTATTTGGAATTCGATTGTTTGGGCATTTTCAGCAACTGTTATTTGTTTACTATTGGCTTACCCATTTGCCTACTTTATTGCACATGCTGGCAAATGGAAAAACCTACTTATTTTATTAGTTATGATTCCTTTTTGGACAAATTTGCTTGTCCGACTGTATGCTTGGATTATTTTATTAAATGGAGAAGGTGTCATTAACCACTTTCTTCAAAATATCGGGTTAATTTCTGAACCATTAACACTAATGTACACGCCCTATGCAGTCATACTAGGGATGGTTTATGGTTTTCTACCATTTATGATTTTACCAATCTATTCTTCTATCGAGCAGCTTGATAAAACATATTTAGAAGCAGCCGAAGATCTTGGTGCCAATCCAGTTAAAACATTTTTCACTGTTACTATACCATTAACTTTACCGGGAATTCTTGCTGGATTTATTATCACTTTTGTTCCAGCAGTAAGTGTGTTTGTTGTAACGGATTTGTTAACTGGATCAAAATTAGTCATGGTTGGAAATGTCATCCGTGATGCGTTCTTAATTGAAATGAATTGGCAACTAGGCTCTGCTTTATCTATCTTATTAATGATTCTTGTACTGTTATCAGTTTTCATCTTTATGAAGTTTACCTCTTCTAAAGATAAAAAATTCCTAATTTAAAGACTGATGTTACCAAAGAGGAGTGAAACAATGGATAAGATCTCAATGTGGGAAGCTACAGCTAATCAAAGACGAGAGCGACCAACGCTAGAAGGGGATCAACAATGTGATGTAGTTATTATTGGCGGTGGTTACTCTGGACTTTCCACCTCTTATTTTTTGCAACAAAAAGACGTTAAAACCATTGTTTTGGAAAAAGATTTAGTTGGTAGTGGTGCTAGTGGCCGAAATGGTGGGGAATTACTTACAGGATATATGGATTCTGCAAGTTCTTTAATTAAAAAGAAAGGGATAGATGTTGCAAGACGAATGTACCAGCTATCCCTTGATTCGATAGATTTGATTGAAACAATTATAGAGTCAAATGACATTGATTGTGCATTTACGCGTAAAGGAAGTTTAAAAGCGGCTTACCGGGCATCAGATATTGATGGAATGAAAAGGGAGCAGGAAGTACTTGAAAGAGAATTTAACCATAAAGTGAAAATTGTTGAACCATCAGAGATGCAAACAGAGCTGAAAACAACATTTTATCATGGTGGTCGAATTGATGAAAAATGTGGGCACTTTCATCCATTGAACTATGCGCTAGGGCTGGCAGATGCGGTGGAGAATTTTGGCGGTGTGATTTATGAAAATTCTGAAGCTTTAAGAATTGAGAGAGATGCAAATAATAAGGTTATTGTTAAAACGACGAGTGGTCGAGTTTTTGCCGATGAGATTGTAATCGTAACAAACGGTTACTCTGGAGATCTAAACAAAAGGATCAAGCGCACCATTGTTCCTGTTGAGAGTATTATGATTGCAACTGAACCAATGCCTGAAGAACTAATGAAGGATTTAATTAAGAATAATCGAGCTGTATCAGATTCGAAAAATCTTTTGTATTACTTCCGTAGAACAGCTGACAACCGGATGGCTTTTGGTGGCTCGGGGCGTTCTACAAATAAGCGAGACCAATTACTGCTTTTTAATCAATTACAGTCTGGCATGACTACAGTCTTTCCGGATTTGAGGGAAGCAAAAGTAGAATATCAATGGAGTGGCAAGGTTGGAATTACCAAAGAAAAACTTCCATACATGGGTCGATTAGAGGATGGAACTTATTTCGCATACGGTTATGCAGGACACGGTGCAGCCCTGTCTACGATTATGGGCCAAGCGATTGCCAGAAAGATAGTTGCTGAAGATGATGTGGCAAATCCGCTAGAAGTTAAGCGGATAAGGCCTATTCCTTTTCACAGTCAGCATGCGAAGGCTGTTGGTTTAATGAAATATTATTTTCGGTATGAAGATAAGAAGAAATCATAAAACAAATAATCTGTTGGCTTCAAAAAAATTAATACTTTGCTTTACAAGATAAATACCTACAATAGTAGGTTAATAAGTCATATTGTTTTAAAAAAACATTGTTACACAGAAAGGATTAGACAGGTCATGAAAAAATTGACATTAGTAGGACCCGCTAAAGAAATAGGCAAACAGCACGGTTCTCAAGGAAAAGCAGAGGTTCTACACAGTCTAGAAACCTATGAAAAACTATTCTATGGCTATAAGCAAATAAACTGGAAAGAAGCGCGAGAAATTGCGTTAGCCCATGTGAAGGCAATTGAAAAATATGACTTAGAACTAATTGAGGAGATGGAAGGGGTAGCAGAGGGTGCAGGCGTAGATTTTGAGGATATTTTAGCCCTAAATGCTCGTAGTGAAATCGCTTTAGCTGGTTATAAAGGGTCTTCTTTTATGGATGGTTGTACAGCAATGGCAGTATGTCCCCCTCTTACATCTGAGACGATCATCGGTCAAAACTGGGATTGGAAAGGACGTCAAACGAAAAGTTTACTCGTTCTAGGGATCAGGAATAATAATGTTTCAAAACCTGATATCACAATGGTTACCGAGGGCGGTATGATTGGTAAGATAGGTTTTAATTCATCAGGCCTAGGCGTTTGTTTTAATGCACTATTAACCGATAAAAAATCGAATGAGGTTCCAATCCATTTGGGATTACGTGGGGTATTAGACTCCCATACCCTAGGCGAGGCAATTTCGAAAATAAAGTTTGGACAAATGGCGGCAGCAGCTAGCTTTTTAATCGGCCAAGATCAAGGAAATGGTCCAGGAAATGGAATGGCACTTAACTTTGAAGTTTCACCGTTTGGTATTGATTCAGTCGGTGGTACAGATGGCAAGTTGGTTCACAGTAACCATTTGATGTCTGATGTTATTAAAGAAAATCTCCGCGACATGAATGAATTTAGATTTGACGATTCAATGATAAGAAAACGAAGGGCTGAACAATTACTAGATCAAGCCATTTCATCGGGAGAACAGATAACAGAAGAAACGTTTAAGGGTTGGTTATCTGATGAATTTAACGCACCTAATTCGATTAATCATTATGAGAATATGCGTGCACCGGAGCATAGGAGAATGGAAACTGTTTTCTCTATCATTATGAATCTTTCTAAACGTAGAATGTTACTTTGTATTGGAAAACCTGCGGAAGGTACATTCGAAGAGGTTACTTTTTAACTCAAGAAACCAACCGTAAAATAGAATAATAGGGAGGTCATCTTTTGTTATATATCAATGGAGAATGGAGAAAAGCCAATTCTGGCAAAACATTTGATGTAGTTAATCCAGCAACAGGCAAAGTTATTGCAACTGTTGCGTCTGGGGGACAAGCGGAAACAAAGGAAGCAATCGAGTGTGCTCATCAAGCATTTTCAACATGGAAAAAAGCAACTGCAGCAGAGCGTGGTGCCTATTTAAATAAGATCGCAGCGATTATGAAAGAAAAAGAAGAAGAGTTGGCTTATACCATTACGACGGAAATGGGAAAACCTTTATCTGAAGCAAAAAGAGAAGTGAAAAGTGCAACTGCTTATGTAGAATGGTTTGCTGAAGAAGCGAAACGAGTGTACGGGGAAACGCTCCCTGCATCACATCCAAATAAGCAATTAATGGTATTAAAACAACCAATTGGTGTGACCGCGGCTATTACACCATGGAATTTCCCTCTATCTATGATTACTAGAAAAATCGCTCCAGCTATTGCGGCAGGTTGTACTGTAGTTATTAAGCCTGCACCTGCAACACCATTATCAGCTATGAAAATTTTTGAATGTTTTCACGAAGCCTCGCTACCAAAGGGTGTCGCAAATTTAGTTATGGGACCAGCAGAGGAAATTGGCCCAGAACTCACGAAAAATCCATTAGTGAAGAAGTTAACCTTTACTGGATCAACTGCTGTAGGGAAAAAGCTTATTCGAGATTCAGCCGATACTGTCAAAAAAGTATCGATGGAGCTTGGCGGTCATGCACCCTTTATAGTATTTGAGGATGCTGACATTGATGCAGCAGTCACAGGCGCAACAGGTACAAAGTTCGTAAATGCCGGTCAGACTTGTATTTGTACAAATCGTATTTATGTTGCAGAAAATATAGCTGAAGAATTTGGACGTAAGCTTGCTGAGAGGGTATCAGCTTTGAAAATAGGGAACGGTCTGGATGAAACTACAGAAATAGGACCACTAATAAACAAGCAAGGATTTGAGAAGGTTCAGGATCAGGTTGCGGATGCATTGGCTCATAAGGGAGAAATTCTTTGTGGTGGGAAGCCATACCATGCAGAGGGATTGGATGGATATTTTTATGAACCGACAGTAATTAACTTTGCTAATGATGACATGAAAATTGCAACGGAGGAAACATTTGGACCAGTAGCTCCTATCTTTACTTTCAAGAGCGAGGAAGAGGTTATTCAAAAAGCGAATGACACACCCTACGGTCTTGCTGCATATTTTTATACAAAAGACTTAAGTCGTGGTCTGCGGATTATGAATGAACTCGAGTACGGGATTGTTGGAATAAACGATCCTGCTCCTGTAACAGTTCAAGGACCATTTGGTGGCTTTAAGGAAAGTGGTAATGGTAGAGAAGGCGGAAAATCTGGTATTTTGGAATACTTAGAAGAAAAGTATGTTTCCATAAACTTGATTTAGCCGATTTAACGAAATCAACCAGTTAGGGAGGCTAATTTATGGTTGAGAAAAAGAAAGTTATCTCTGAAGAGTTAGGACAGGAAATAATTGTAAGAAATACAACCTATGATGATATTGATGACATTATTGAAATGGCCCATTTAGGGTTTGGTGATCCAGCGATTGCATTTAATCGTAAGCAGTATGAAACACACCTGCAAATTTTTCCGGAAGGCCAAATTTGTGTTGAATTCAACGGCAAAATTATCGGGTCTTGCTCGAGCTTAATTATTAATTTCGATGATTATGGTGACAATCATACAATCACAGAAATATCTGGTGGTGGATATATAAGAAACCATAATCCAGAGGGTTTGAATTTATATGGAATCGATGTCGTCGTCCATCCAGAATTTCGTGATATGAAAATAGGAAGACGTCTTTATGAAGCGAGACGGGAACTATGTAAAAAATTCAATTTGAAATCCATCACATTTGGTGGGAGAATTCCAAATTATCATAAGTATGCTGACAAAATGTCTGCGGAAGAGTATGTTGAACAAGTGATTCAAAAGAAAGTGTATGATCCGGTATTAACCTTTCAAATAATGAATGGATTTGAACTGAAAAAAGTAATGTCAAATTATTTAATAGAGGATAAAGAATCTCTTCAATATGCAACATTGATGGAATGGACGAATGTAGATTATCGCCCAGACTCAGATCATCGCTATCGACGGTCGTTACCTGTTCGAATTTCAGTTGTTCAGTATATGCTGAGAGAGATTGAAGAATTTGATGATTTTGCAGCGCAAGTCGAGTATTTTATCGAGTCAAGCTCTAATATTCGCAGTGATTTTGCTGTATTTCCAGAATCGGTTACACTGCAACTGCTTTCCTTTATAGATGAAACAGTGCCGAGTAAACAGGTCAGGAAGCTATCGGATTATACGGATCAATATATAAAGCTATTTTCTGACCTAGCCATTCGCTACAACATTAACATCATTGGTGGTTCACATTTTGTAGAAGAAAATAATTCTATTTATAATGTGTCCTTCTTGTTTAGAAGAGACGGAACAGTTGAGAAGCAATACCAAATTCATATCTCTGCAGATGAAAAGAAATGGTGGGGAATTCAGCCAGGCAGAACGGTTCAAGTATTTGATACTGATTGCGGAAAGATTTCCATTTTACTTGGCTATGATATTCAATTTGCAGAGTTGTCTAGAATTGCCGTAGATAAAGGAGCCCAAATTATTTTCACTCCATTCTCTGCTGAGGATGAACAGGGCTACTTGCGCGTTCGGTATTGTGCACAAGCAAGAGCAGTTGAAAATGAAGTTTATACGGTCATGGCGGGTACAGTCGGGACGTTACCTTATGTCTATCATATGGATGTCCAATATGCTCAGTCGGGAATTTTTTCACCATGTGACTTCAATTTTCCAAGTAGAGGAATTATCAGTGAATCAGGTGCAAACATGGAGACCATGGTTATTGGAGAAATTGATTTAGAATTGTTACGACGTTATCGTAAGGTCGGGACTGTTACCCATTTAAAGGATCGGCGACATGATGTCTATCGGGTTCAGGTAATGGACGACACGGTGGATAATTCAAAGCAGGAAGTTAGTCAAGAAATTTAAGACAGATATGTGGTCGTCAGGAAAAACTGACGACCATTGTTTTTATCTATGACTGTTTTCTAAAAGATTGTTGTTATTTACAGATTCTCTATAGACTCCGACGTAACTGTCAGGTTGATATCCTACCATCCTTTATAAGGGAGTCGTAATTCATCGCTGCGGAAAAACACTCCCTTTCCATGGGGAATGCTTCAGCCTCCTCGCTCGTAAAAAACACTCACTGTGGGGTCTTCAGACTGTTCTTTGCCCATAGGACCAGAAATGACATCCGTGAATTTGCAACACACGAAGAAAATTGGTTTATATTTTCGAGGAGTGTCGCATTTTTCCGCAGCTTAAGGTAGCTTTCTGCTCAAATGAGATGAACTCCAAGAAACGTTTATTTCATGAATCATTACTACTTATTAATTAGAAAATTTCATTGCGTGGAGGTTTCAATTATTTTATGAGTCTTCGTGTATTCCCAACGCTAGTATAGTGTTGTATTTGATAACTACACTAGATGACGGTGATTGGAGCGAAGGGCAGTCGACTCCAGCGGGAAAAGCGACGGCTGAAAATCCCGCAGGAAGTGGTCTGCTTCCAAGGAAGTTGAAGCGTTGCCCGCGGAAAGCGACTGCCCGAAGCGCAAATCAACTAGTAGCTACGCTACGACGCATTTTATATCAAGTGCGAAGATTAAAAAGTAACAAGACTTAAGAAAAGGCTTTATCTATACATATTGAAGATAAGGGATTTAATAGCAAAAGGAAAATAAAGTAAGCACGCCGTTAAACCGAATGATACTTTGTTTTACCTTCTGTCTAATGCAAGCTAATCATTCCTTATCTATACTTAAGATACTAATAAAAATCTATAAATTGATAGAGGAGGCGCTGATATGACAGATACGAAGAAGGATACAATCGTACTGAAAAATTATGTTAATGCTAAATGGGTGGAAGCAAACACGGATCAATATCAAGATGTGCCAAATCCGGCAACAGGAAAGACGATTGCGATGGTTCCTATATCATCGTTTAGCGATGTGGATCAAGCTGTTGAGATAGCGAAAAAAGCGTTTCAATCTTGGAGTAAAACACCAGTACCAAAGCGTGCAAGAGTTTTGTTTAGATATCAACAGCTGTTAACTGAAAATCATGAGGAATTAGCAAATCTTGTCACCAAAGAGAATGGTAAAAGCTATAAAGAAGCCTACGGAGAAGTATTACGAGGAATCGAATGTGTAGAATTTGCAGCGGGTGCACCAAGTCACATGATGGGCGTTACGTTATCAACAATTGCAACGGATATTGATTCACAAATGTTTCGTTATCCCCTTGGGGTAGTAGGTGGGATTAGCCCATTTAATTTTCCGATGATGGTACCTTGTTGGATGTTCCCATTAGCAATTGCATGTGGTAATACTTTTGTGCTAAAGCCTTCTGAACGAACACCAATCCTTGCCAATCGATTAGCCGAGCTATTTTCAGAAGCTGGTCTTCCGGATGGAGTTTTTAATATTGTGCATGGTGCACATGATGTGGTAAATGGATTGTTAGGTCATGAAGACGTGAAGGCAATCTCATTTGTAGGATCCGAGCCAGTTGCAAAATATGTTTACGAGCAAGCAGCCTCTCATGGTAAGCGTGTGCAAGCGTTAGCGGGAGCAAAAAATCACCATATTGTCATGCCTGATGCTGATAAAGAAGTGACGATTCAAAATATTATAAGTTCATCTTTTGGTAGTGCAGGGCAACGTTGTATGGCTTGCAGTGCCGTAGTTGTAGTCGGAGCTGGGGATGAATTTGTCAAAGAGTTAAGTCAATCTATTAATGATATAAAGATGGGTAATGGAATGGAAGAGGATGTTGTTCTAACCCCAGTAATTAGAGAATCAAATCGCTCTAATGCACTTAAGTATATCGAGCTGGGTATTAAGGAAGGAGCTCAAATGGTTCGAGACGGAAGAAACGATAAGGCGGATAATGATCAAGGTTATTTCCTAGGACCAACAGTCTTTGACCACGTAACACCGGAGATGAGTATTGCTAAAGATGAAATCTTTGGACCGGTGCTTAGTATATTACGTGCAGATGATTTAGATGGTGCACTAGATATTGTGAATAAATCCAAGTTTGGTAACTCTGCTACTCTTTATTCAAGAGATGCGAAGGCAGTTAGGAAGTTTCGAGAGGAAGCTGAACCGGGTATGTTAGGAGTTAATATTGGCGTACCAGCACCAATGGCATTCTTTCCGTTTTCAGGGTCGAAAAATTCATTCTTTGGCGATCTTCATGCGAACGGCAGTGATGGTGTTCAGTTCTATACAAGGAAGAAAATGATTACTTCTCGCTTTTAATTTCCCTTTCGGAAAGGAGTAAAATAATAATGGTTAATGTTAAGCAAGACCTCAATAAAAAGGATGAAAAGTACGTGTGGCATTCGATGCGAAAGTTCGATCCGGAAGCCACCATGGTCGTGACTGAAGCTGACGGAGCTTGGATTACAGATGCGGAGGGGAATCGTTATCTAGACGGAATGGCAGGTCTTTGGTCTGTGAATGTAGGTTATGGACGAACTGAGCTTGCCGAGGCTGCTTATAACCAACTGAAGAAATTGCCTTTCTACCCACTTACACATAGTCACCAACCTGCAATCGAATTAGGGGAAAAGTTAAATGAGTGGCTAGAGGATGATTATGTTATTTTCTTTTCCAATAGCGGATCAGAAGCTAACGAAGTGGCATTCAAAATTGCACGCCAATATCATAGACAAAACGGTGATTATGATCGTTATAAAATCATTTCTCGTTACCGGTCCTATCACGGGAATACAATAGGGGCTCTTGCAGCAACAGGCCAGGCCCTTAGAAAGTATAAATATGAACCACTAGCTCAAGGATTTCTTCATGTTGCTCCACCTGATTGCTATCGGAGTTCATTTGATTCATCAGATGGCACATGTTGTTCTCAAAGTGCTAGTGAAATCGATCGGGTAATGACATGGGAGCTAGATGAAACAATAGCTGCTGTAATTATGGAGCCGATTATTACTGGTGGGGGAGTGCTAATCCCGCATGACCATTATTTGAAAGAAGTAGAAGAAATTTGTTCACAACATGGTGCACTGCTAATAGTAGATGAAGTAATCAATGGCTTTGGTAGAACAGGTAAACGGTTTGGTCATATGCATGCTGGTATCAAACCAGATATTGTTACCATGGCAAAAGGACTGACTAGCTCTTACATGCCATTATCCGCAACTGCGGTTAAAAGGGAAATATATGAGGCATTCAAAGGAACAGAAGAATATGATCATTTCAGACATATAAACACATTTGGAGGAAGTCCAGCTTCTTGTGCTGTAGCTCTTAAAAACATTGAAATAATGGAGAGAGAGGGACTGGTTGAACGATCAGCTGTTTTAGGAAAGAGACTTAACGAAGGTCTAATGGAATTAATTGACCATCCAAATGTTGGAGATATTCGGAGTAGAGGCTTACTACTAGGGATTGAATTAGTGGAAGATAAAGCGACAAAAAAACCCGCACATCCAGACAAATTAACGAATGTCATCTCTTTTTGTAAGAGAAAAGGATTAATAATTGGTAAGAATGGTGACACAGTTAAAGGATTCAACAATGTGTTAACACTGAGCCCTCCTTTAAATCTGACAGAGGATGATTTAGAACTTATTATTAAAACAGTAAAAGAAGCAATCATACAAATCTAGTCAATTAGGATGGAGGTATAGTTATATGAGAATAGGTGTAGTCAAAGAGATAAAAAATAATGAAAACAGAGTTGCTATCTCTCCTTCTGGTGTTAATTTGTTTATTAAAGCAGGACATGAAGTTGTGATAGAGAGTGAAGCTGGAGTTGGATCGGGATTCACAGACGAGGATTATAGGCTCGCGGGTGCTGAAATTTTAAGTAGTAGAAAAGATGTATGGGCAAGTCAAATGGTTATGAAAGTAAAAGAGCCTTTGCAAGAGGAATATTCATATTTTCATGAAAATATGATTTTGTTTACTTACCTCCATCTAGCTGCTGAGCCTGAATTAACAAAAGCACTGGTTGCTGCCAAAGTAGTTGCTATAGCATACGAAACGATACAGGATGAAAATGGATCACTTCCACTTTTAACACCAATGAGTGAGGTAGCGGGGAGAATGGCATCTCAAATTGGAGCACAATTTTTAGAGAGACCCAAAGGTGGGAAAGGTATTTTATTAAGTGGTATTCCGGGAGTGCGTCGAGGTAAAGTAACCATTATTGGTGGAGGAGTAGTTGGAACTAATGCGGCAAAAATAGCGATTGGTTTGGGTGCTGACGTAACAATTATTGATTTAGATTCAAATCGGTTAAGAGAGTTAGATAACATTTTCGGAAACCAAATAAATACAGTAATGTCCAACCCGCTTAATATAGCTGAATGTGTTGCAGAATCGGATCTAGTTATCGGTGCTGTTTTAATACCAGGAACAAAAGCACCAAAACTTGTTTCAGAAGAGATTATTAAAGCTATGAAAAAAGGATCTGTCATAGCTGATGTGGCTATCGATCAAGGAGGAATCTTTGAAACAACAGATAGAATAACGACGCATGATAATCCAACGTATGAAAAGCACGGTGTTGTTCATTATGCAGTTGCAAATATGCCTGGAGCAGTTCCAAGAACCTCGACTCTTGGTTTAACAAATGTTACGATTCCGTACGCCTTAAAGATTGCTAATAAAGGCTATATGGAAGCTTGTCAGCATGACCAGTCGATTTTAAAAGGAATTAATACGATGAACGGATACGTAACCTATAAAGCAGTAGCAGAAGCACATGGATTAGAATACAAAGAAGCAAGCTGGGACAGAGGGACAGGCTCCTTGTCCCTCTTAGGGAGATAGCCTATTCTGTAACTAGTAAGTTGCAAACCCCTGATTAATAGTTAACTTACAATCTTTCAAGATCTCAACACATACGTTAAAAATAATCTAGTATATCCATTTTCAATCTAAGCTAAATAACGGAAAACACCGCACGTATTCTTTAAAGAATCACATGCGGTGTTTTTATGTACGTTAAAATTGATAGTTTATACTGATGAATTTCATGTTGACCATCTCACGGATTGCGTATTTTATCCCTTCATATCCATATCCCGATGACTTTAATCCACCATAAGGCATATGATCAAAACGTAACGTTGGCAAATCGTTAATTAGCACCTGGCCGACTTCTAATTGATGTGCAAATTTAAATGCTTGCGGTAGGGTGTAGGTGAATACTCCAGCATTTAAACCATATTGACTGTCGTTCATCTTAGCTAAAGCCGCCTCTGCATTAGAAACCGTATTAACGACAACAACGGGTCCAAATACTTCTTGACAAGATACCTTTGAATCTGATGGTACGTTCGTTAAAATGGTGGGTTTTACTCCGTTACCTATTACTTCTCCTCCAGTAATTAGCCTTGCTCCCTCATTGAGTGCTTCCTCAATCCAATCCAACACACGTTGCTGTGACTTTTCATCAATCATACCAGACAAATCCGTTGTATCCTTATTGGGATCACCATATACAAGTGTTTCGGTTGCAACCTTAAGATGCTGTAAAAATTCTTCGCTGATATCTTCATGAACATAAACACGTTGTGTACTAATGCAAACCTGCCCGTTGTAAGAAAAACCGCCAACTACTACTTTTTGAGCAACGTCTTTTAGTTTATCTTTTACACTGTTATCAATATACAAAGCAGAATTATTCCCTAATTCAAGTGTTACCTTTTTTAAACCCGCTTGTGATTTAATAAATTTTCCTACATCAGGACTTCCAGTAAAGGTAATCTTTGCAACATCAGGATGATCGATAAGTATCTTTCCTAATCTTGGACCATCCCCTGTAATTACCTGGATTGCATCTTTAGGTAACCCAGCTTGATCCATTACTTGTGCAAGCATGATGGAGGATAGTGGTGTTTTCTCTGCTGGCTTTACAATTATAGTGTTACCTACTGCTAGGGCAGGGCCAACTTTGTGAGCTACTAGATTGAGTGGAAAATTAAAAGGCGTAATTGCCCCGACAACACCAATTGGTTGAAAAATTGTATAAGCATCTCTTCCAGCACCTCCTGGAGCAGCATCCAAGCGAATGGATTCTCCCTCTAACTTTCTTGCTTCTGTGCTTGCGAATTTTAATGTCTCAACCGTCCGGTCAACCTCACCCTTGGCAAAACGAATAGGCTTACCTGATTCCAAAACTATTGTCCTAGCAAATGCTTCTTTTTGTGCAGCTATTAATCTAGCTGCATTGTCTAAAATTGTAGATCTTTCCTCAGAAGTTAGCTTTTTCATCTTTTGAAAAGCTTCGTTACTTTTGGAAATAGCATCTTCCATTTGGTTATTCGTACACTCTGGAATATCAGTAATTGCTTCGCGAGTGTGTGGATTGATTAGGGGATAGGTTTTATTAGTTCCTAAAGCTAAATTGTCAAGATACCTTTTCCAGTCTGTACTCAATAGTGCCACCTCATTTAAATTATTCTATTTATTTATTTTAGCTATAAAGAAGGGCCGGTAAAAGAAACATAATGTAAATTTATTTACAGAAAATTTTAACATTGTAAGTCTCTGCAGGTTTGGGGAAAGTCAGAACTTACAAGTTTTAAACCATAAAAAAGTAGTCCCGTAATTAAAATTTACGGGACTACGTTACTTAACATTACAGGGGACCCAACCATACACATCCTAATGGAATCTTTTTCAGAGAACATTTTGACCCAATGACAGGTTTAAACACTTCTGATTCAACGTATCATAGTTTGCAGTAAGGACTAACTGCCAAGGAGAAGTGCGACCTCTCTAGGATATGTGCCAGTTCCGTTGAAGGATACTGAATTGATTTACCTGAATAAGATTTTCTTCTTATTTTAGACTCATTTTTTGAAATGTTCGGATTGTATAACTTTGTAAAACTCTCCACCTTCTTCATATTTCCTATTTTGCATCAAAGTTCACCGAATTTACATCACACGTTTAAATTTAACCTAGTTAAAGCTCTTAAGTTTTGCCTCATCTTAATCACCATCTAAAGCTTAAATCTTCCATCCCTATGAACTTGTTCTAGTTCATAGTTCATCTGTAGCTTTAGATAGGCAAGCCGTCGAACAATTTAGCTAGACATTTAAGGTTTTGATGATCATACAAATCACTTTGTGTGCAACAGTTCTTTTTGGGTGGACTCACTTTTTTTTTGAGAATTTTCTGAACAAATTAGAAAGTTAATTGGTGGTACCACCTGCTTTCTGCATTTCAGATTTTCCGACATTCTTCCTAGCTGGCTTTTTTAAACCGTAATAAACGGAACTAACTAGGATGGTTGAGTCTCCTGTAATGTTAACTTTGTAAGAATCCTTCTTACATTTATAGTATATCATGTTTTACCTAGTTTATACTAAAAATTTTGCAATCGCTTTCATTTTTTCAAAAAAATAAAAAAGATTACTATAGAGGGCAAGTTTTCAATATGAATACTAACAAAAAAATAAATTGAACTGCTTCTTAGAACACATGATTTGGTCATGCTATGAATAAAGATATAGAAGGATGTACTTACGATATCTTTACTATGCAAGATTAATTGAGTTTATATCCTGTGAAGCCTTTAAATCTAGTTGGGGGAGATTTGTAATGCTAGAAGCCATACTACAACTTTTTACAAGTCAACAAAAAGCGGAAGCGATTCTTTCAAATGGAATTATTGAATTCATTTTTATGGCTTTATTCCTCACGTTTATCATATCTATTCTTGTTCATTTTTCACTGTATAGTAAATTAACAAAAATTCGTAATTACATACAAGAAACCAAAAGAATGGATATTGAACCCCTTAGTTCGTTCAAAGATGAATTTGATCGAAGGAAGCAGGAGGAATCTGTAAAAGCTGAGACGTTTGTTCAGGAGAAATTCTCAGGTTGGCGAGTTTATAATGTACCAGTTATAAATCTAATTAAAATGATTCAGATGACGGTCTCTATGTTTATATTGATTGGTGTTTTGGGAACGTTTATCGGACTAACAATGGCTCTGGGCAATATTGATTCTGGTGGGAATCAATTAGTTGAAGATGTGGCAAGTGTTCTCGCCGGAATTGATGTGGCGTTTTATACGAGTATTGCTGGTATGGGATTGTCTTTGATTATGACAGTAATTATTCGAGCAGCGAATTCTGAATATTTACTCACCGATATTATGCTAAAGGTAGAATCCAATTTAGAAGAAACCGAACAAAATGGCATCGGTCGCTTGATTGATGTATCTGAGACAATTAATGCTTCTATTCTTCAGTTTCAAAAGACAAACCAAGAATCGTTGCAAAATATTGTTCATTCATTTAAAGGTTTCCAGGAGTACACGAGCGGACTACAACAATCAGCAGAAGACTTAGCTAAGTTTAATGATGGATTGTCTAGTAATCTTAAGAATTTCACGGTTTTATTTACAAGTATTAAAGAGGTAACTGATGGACTCGGTAGTTCAGTAACGAAGCTAAACAGTAATTTTGATCAACTATTCTCTTATATTAAACGTGTAGATAAAAGAAATGAACGAATGACAGAGATATTTGAAAATACCTACAAGAAAACCAAGGAATTATCAGAAACTCAGATGAATACATTAGAGACGTTCGAAGCATCAGTTGAGGAGCTGAAGGAATTTACCACGTCAATTGTCGAGGGACAGGAATCAGTCAAAGGTGCATTTGAAAAAATGAACCGAAGGAGCACTGACTTGGTCGCACGGATGGAGGATCATAATAAACAGTTTAAAGGGATTTTCGGAGATAATCTCAGTTCAAATTTATCAAGAATTACTTCTTATCTAAGTGAACTCTCGCAGGATTTTGATAGATTAGGAGAATCGATTGTCCATCTACCTCATGCACTTGAAACGATAAATAATACGCAAAATGAATATAAGCATCTTCTATCTAATCGTTTTGACGATCTCGAACAATTTAATAAAGACTTTAATAATCATCTAAAGGCTCACTCTGCAGATTCAGTAGACTTTGAAAAACACTTAATCGGGGCATCAAGGACGTATGAACAAGTAGGGATAAAAAATAATCAGTTAATCAACGAAATCAACGGAACAATTTCTCGATTGAATGAATCATTTAATCAAAAAGACAATCAAATGGATGCAAGTATTGAGGTTTTAAAGGATACACTTTCCAAATATGTGTCTAATTTGGAGGGAACCCTCGGCGAAAAACTTGATAAGGTTGTTCGGAGTATCGGAGAGTATGTTGAATTAACAAATGAGGGAATCAAAAAAGAGTATAAGCAAATTCGGCAACTAACTGAAGAAAATCATGAAAGCAGTGCAAGATATGCCCAGCAAACAGGAAATGAATTAAACCAAGAAATTCAAAGGCTAAATCAACAAATTAATTCATTTACTCAAGAGGTCGGGAAACTAAACAATCCAATAAGAGTTGGCCAAAATGATCAATAAATACCATCGATTATTTAAAAATGAAGAGGAAGAAAGTCACTTTTGGCCTTCATTTACAGATTTACTAACAATAATTTTACTTTGTTTTATATTAATTTTTATAAGCATGATGGTGATCAAGTCTTTTCAAATTGAAGAGATGGAACGGACCATTGATCAGATAATGGGGGTTAGAGTAGAACTAGTAAAGGAGTTGAACGAAGAGTTTAGTGAATCTACATTGGGTATTGAAGTAGATGAAAAAACTGGTGCGATTATTTTTAATACTGATATCTTGTTCGAATTTAATCAAGCCGTACTGAAAAAGGAATCCTATCAATTTTTAGATGAATTTATACCTAAATATTTAGATGTTCTATTAGAAAGTGAATACGAAAATTATATTGCTGAAATCATCATTGAAGGTCATGCGGACAAAAATGGAGGGTATTTATACAATTTAAATCTGTCACAAGACAGAGCATACAGTGTCGCGTCATATATCCTTGGAGAAGACTTTCCAGAGAAAAGCATTCAGCAAAAGTTAGAGGGAAAGTTGACGGTAAATGCTAAGTCTTATACGGATGGGAGGAATGATGCAGAAGGGAATTATAGTGCTGATGATTCACGAAGAGTCGAATTTAAGTTTCGTTTGAAAGATGAGGAGATTTTAGATAAAACGAGAGAATTATTGCAAGGGAATTAGTAATCTCTTTCAATAATCTGTTTTATTTGTGAGTAGTTTACTACAAATTTACTCTTTTTTAGATGTATAAAAAAATTAGCAGTTAGTATCGTTAGAAAATGTAACAAGTTATTTTAACATAATGGGCATTCGTATGTCATTTCATTTAACAGAGTGTGCAGGTGAAGGGTAATAATTCTTTTGTATAATTACAGATAAGATATCTAAAAATTCAGAATTAAAAACAGTTTGTTTTTATGAGGAGGAGTAATAAATGTCTGATAAGGTTACGATTGGTTTAATACAAGCAACCAACGACGTTGATGGAAATGAACCAGTTGCAGTCCATAAAGAGGCTGCAATCGAAAAACATATTAAGCTTGTGCGCGATGCAAAAAGTAAAGGTGCGCAAATTGTGTGCCTTCAAGAAATATTTTATGGTCCTTATTTTTGTACAGAGCAAAATTCTAAATGGTATGAGGCTGCTGAGGAAATACCAAATGGCCCAACAACAAAATTATTTCAAGAACTAGCAAAAGATCTAGGGGTTGTAATTGTTTTGCCTATTTATGAAAGAGAAGGTATTGCTACCTACTATAATACAGCTGCTGTTATTGATGCAGATGGTAGCTATCTTGGTAAATATAGGAAACAACACATCCCACAGGTAGGTGTTGCAAAAGAGGGCTGCGGTTTTTGGGAAAAATATTACTTTAAGCCAGGAAATTTAGGGTATCCCGTGTTCGATACTGCTTTTGCAAAAATAGGCGTTTATATTTGTTATGATCGACATTTCCCGGAAGGTGCCAGATTACTAGGGTTAAAGGGTGCAGAAATTGTATTTAATCCTTCAGCAACGGTTGCTGGATTATCTGAATACTTATGGAAATTAGAGCAACCAGCCCATGCGGTAGCTAACGGATACTACTTAGGAGCTATTAATCGTGTTGGATATGAAGCACCTTGGAATATGGGTGAGTTTTACGGACAAAGTTATTTAGTTGACCCTAGAGGAAGCTTTGTTGCTACTGCAAGTCGTGATAAAGACGAAGTGGTCATTGGTGAAATGGATAAGCAACTGATTCGAGAGGTTAGAGATACTTGGCAGTTTTACCGGGACCGAAGACCAGAAACATATGAAGATATGACCGCTTTACTTCCATAGAAATGAAAGAACATTAAAACTTTTAATGAAAGTTTAACAAATCAATCAGGTGAACGGGTTTTTCCTGCTCACCTTTAATGAAAATAGCAACTAGATGCTATGAAGGGGGTAACTTGATTGAGTGCTAATTTTGAAAAAATTACACCGGATGATCTACTTGCAAACTTTCGAGAAGTAAAGCCTGGTCTGACAAATCAGGAGGCAATGGAAGAGTCTAATCGTTGTTTGTTTTGCTATGATGCGCCTTGTACAATCGCCTGTCCAACTGGTATTGATATCCCATCATTTATTAAAAAAATAGCCAGTGGAAATTTGAAGGGATCCGCGACCACAATCATGACGGCTAATCCAGTTGGTGCGAGCTGCGCAAGAGTTTGTCCAACAGAAGAGCTTTGTGAAGGTGCATGTGTTTTAAATGAATCGACAAAATCGATCATGATTGGTGACCTACAACGACATGCAACAGATTGGGCGATTAAAAATGAGCAGGTATTGTTCAAAGCGGGCAAGAAAAACGGTAAAACAGTTGCGATTGTTGGCGGGGGACCTGGGGGACTTTCTGCTGCTAGGGAACTCGCCTTACTAGGCTATAAGGTCACTATTTTTGAAGCAGAGGAACATGCAGGTGGGCTAGATAGCTATGGTATTGTTTCCTTCCGGTTACCACAAGCGGTTTCGTTTTGGGAGGTGGAGCAGGTAGAAAGTTTAGATGTAGAAATACGTACCAATACAACTGTTGGTAAAGACATACAACCTAGTGAACTACTAGAAAATTTTGACCGAGTAGTCGTAGCAATTGGTATGTCTAGCGTTCCTGCTTTGGGTATTGAAGGTGAAAACCTAGATGGTGTTTTTGATGCAATCGAATTTGTAAAGGATACAAAAACAAAACCAATTACGGATGATTTCGTGGGTAAAAGAGTGGCAGTCATTGGTGCTGGAAACACGGCGATCGATGGTGCGACTTGTTCAGTACGGTTAGGTGCTGAGAATGTGAAAATTCTTTATCGGAGAACAATTGAAGAGATGACGGCTTATGATTACGAGTATGAATTTGCTAAGCAAGATGGTGTAGAGTTCCGGTGGTTAACTCAGCCTACCAAGATTATCAGCGATGAATCAGGAAAAATAACCGGATTGGAATGCATAAAAATGGAGCTTGGGGAGCCTGGTGAGGATGGAAGGCGAAGACCGGTGCCTGTTGAAGGTTCTACATTTACCTTGGCAGTGGATGTAATAGTGAAAGCGATAGGTCAATCACGTTATACGAAATTAATTGAAGGTTTTTCATTAAATCATAACGGTGGTGTTGTTACAGTTAATGAAGAGACATATCAAACGTCAAATCCAAATGTTTTTTCTTGTGGGGATGTTATTTTTGGTAAAGGTCAAGGTGAAGCAATGGTAGTTTCGGCAGCAGAACAAGGTAAACAGGTAGCCTATGCACTACACCGACAGATGTTTGGTGTTGCAGAAACAGCTTAGTAACCAAAAATAGTAAATACAATAAAGGAGGCCAATACATGGCGGACTTAAGTATAAATATAGCTGGTATCAAATCACCAAACCCTTTCTGGTTGGCATCTGGTCCACCTACAAATACTGGATATCAGGTTCAACGAGCCTTTGAAGCAGGTTGGGGTGGAGCGGTTTGGAAGACACTAGGTGAGCCAGTAATTAATACTTCCTCTAGATTTGCTGCAGTTGGGTACAACGGCCAACGTGTAATGGGGTTTAATAATATTGAGTTAATCACTGATCGATCATTAGAAGAAAACCTAAAAGAGATTTATGAAACAAAGAAAAAGTACCCAAACCACGCTATCATAGCTTCATTAATGGTAGAGCCCCAACAGGAAAAGTGGCATGAGATTGTTAAACGAGTCGAAGAAGTCGGGGTTGATGGTTATGAACTCAATTTTGGCTGTCCACACGGAATGGCGGAACGCGGTATGGGATCTGCCTCTGGGCAAGTTCCAGAACTTGTAGAAAAACAAACGTATTGGACAAAGGAGGTTGCTACAAAGCCAGTTATTGTAAAGCTTACTCCAAATATTACAGATATTACACTTACAGCTGAAGCTGCTACCCGGGGAGGGGCCGATGCTGTAAGTATGATTAATACGATTAATAGTTTAGCAGGTGTCGATATTGATACATGGAATACGATTCCGCATGTTGGAAATAAGGGTGCACACGGAGGTTATTGTGGACCGGCAGTTAAACCAATCGCGTTAAACATGGTTGGAGAGTGTGCAAGAAATGAGCGAATTGGTATCCCTATATCCGGTATTGGTGGTGTATCGAACTGGCAGGATGCAGTTGAATTTATGCTAATGGGATCGACTAGTGTGCAAGTATGCACTGCAGCGATGCATCATGGTTTTCGGATTGTTGAAGACATGATTGATGGACTAAATAATTATCTTGATGATAAAGGGATTGCTTCGGTGATGGATATCGTTGGTAAAACAGTACCGAAGTACACCAACTGGGGAGATTTAGATTTAAATTATCAAATTGTTGCACAGATAGATAATGACATTTGTATCAATTGCAATAAATGCCATATAGCATGTGAAGATACTGCACACCAATGTATCGACATGTTGAAGGACGATTTTGGAAAAGACATTTTAAAGGTGAGAGAAGAAGATTGTGTCGGTTGTAATCTATGCGCAATTGTTTGTCCAGTTGATGGTGCAATTGAAATGGTTGAAGTAGAGAGTGAATTTCCACCAATGACATGGAATGAACGACAAGCTACGACCAGTAGTAGTGTTAATTTAGTGAAATAGCTTAAGGTTGTTTTCTAAAGATTGTTGTTGATAATTAACTATAGACTACGGCCGTAACCTACACCACTACGGAAATACACTCCGCTTTCCGCGGGCGGCTGTTGAGCCTCCTCGTGCTACGCACTGTGGGGTCTCATCGATGCCTTTCCATCCCGCAGGAGTCTCCGTGTATTTCCTCCGTTGGTATAGATCGTTGAAACTAATACATTTAAAATGAGGAACGTTGAAGATCCCACAGGACTTAAATTAACTTCCTGAATCAAAATATCTCCCTAAGAAAATTGTATTTTATTTTCAAGGAATCTATGTATTCTTCCTACGCTTCAATCAACATCATATTGCACCAATACTGAAAGGATGATGGATATAACCAAAAGTAGTATAGTAAAGCTCCGCAGCTTAAATAGCTTTCTGATTACGAGGGTAAAGTCCTTGAGACATAGATCTTTGGCTTTCTCTCTTCGATAATCAGAACACTACTACCAGCGTAGGCAGAATACGTAGACTCCTGTGGGAACAGCACCCGTCCGAAGACCCCGGAAGGATCGTTCTTTGATTCTGAGGAGGCTAAGGCCGTGCCCACGGAAAGCGAAGTATTCTGCCGAAGCGTTAGTATAGCGCAATTTAACTAGAGTGAAATCAAATCAATGCAGAAGTTACGTCGCATCAAATACGAATACTAAAAGCAACAATGTTTGCGAAAAGATCCAGATTAAGTAAAGGAGGCTAATTATGGGCCAAAAGGTGATTAAAAATGGAACAATTGTTACAGGATCTGATACGTATGTAGCAGATCTATTAATTGAAAATGAAGTCATTTCAATGATTGGACGAAACTTGACTGTTGATGGTGCCGAGGTAGTTGATGCTTCGGGATGCTATGTTTTCCCTGGTGGAATCGACCCCCATACTCATTTAGAAATGCCGTTTGGTGGAACGGTTAGTAAAGATGATTTTGAAACAGGTACAATTGCTGCTGCACATGGTGGAACAACCTCTGTTATTGACTTTTGTATAACGAGAAAAGGGGAATCACTTAGAAATCCAATTAAGGAGTGGCATGCTAAGTCGAAGGATAAGGCAGTTATCGATTATGGTTTTCATTTAATGATCAGTGAGGTTACTGATGATGTATTAAATGAACTTCCATCGATACTAACAGAAGAAGGTATTACATCATTTAAAGTGTTCATGGCTTACAAAAATGTATTCCAGGCAGATGATGGAACTCTTTTCCAAACATTAAAAACAGCAAAAGAACTAGGTGCACTAGTCATGGTCCACGCTGAAAATGGTGATGTGATTGATCACTTAGTAAAGGATGCCTTAGCAGCTGGGAACACAGACCCAATTTATCATGCCTTAACACGGCCCCCGGAAGCGGAGGGTGAGGCAACTGCAAGAGCAACACAATTAACTGGTTTGGCTAATTCACAGTTATATGTGGTGCACGTATCCTGTGATGAGAGTGCTCAAAAAATTAAAGAAGCCCGTGAAAGGGGCTATGACGTGTGGGGTGAGACATGTCCCCAATATTTAGTTTTAGATCAAACCTATATGGAAAAACCAAACTTTGAAGGTGCTAAATATGTCTGGTCACCACCACTAAGGGAAAAATGGAACCAAGACAAGCTATGGAATGCACTTAAGAATGGTCATTTGCAAACAATTGGCTCAGATCAATGTTCATTTGACTTTAAAGGGCAAAAAGACTTAGGCAAGGGGGATTTCACCAAGATACCAAACGGTGGACCGATGATTGAGGACCGCTTTAGTATTCTTTTTTCTGAAGGTGTAAAAAAGGGACGAATTACGCTCAATCAGTTTGTTGATATCACCTCAACTCGAATCGCGAAGCTTTTTGGATTATACCCTAAGAAAGGAACGATTTCAGTTGGAGCTGATGCCGATATCGTGATTTTTGACCCGGAAGTGGAGCGGACACTATCTGTTGATACCCATCATATGGCGGTTGATTATAATGCTTTTGAAGGAATGAAGGTTACAGGTGAGCCTGTTACTGTCCTGTCTCGTGGTGAGTTTGTGATAAAAGATAAGCAATTTGTCGGCACATTAGGAGCAGGTAATTACCTAAAACGGGCGCGGTATGGAGAATTGTTAACGAATGATAGTGACAAGGTGTCAGTGTAATACTTTAGGAACCTTGAGTAACTTACACAAGGAGGAGTGTTTTCTTGTCTGAATACAAACTATATGAGAAGGAAAGAAATTCAATTGAATCCTTGCTAGAAAAAGGGTATAGAATAAAGGGAGTCAAAGATAACTTAGAAGGAGCAATCGTAGTTTTCGAAAAAGAGGGAAAAGTTGCTGAACATCTTCAAGTCATGATGGCTGATACAAGAAAATATATTTCTAATTTAATAGCTATCCAAAATAAGGGAGCATAAAAAAACTATTATAACAAAACGTCTATCTAGCATATTTTCCTAGGCGTTTTGTTATTTTATTATCAGCGGTAGAATATACTCTGAAAGAGATATCTTTATGCCATTTTATGTATTTTTTTAACGTATAATTACTAATTTGAATTTTCCTATTAGATGTGACTTATCACCTTATCTATCAGGAAAATTATTCAATATATATATATTCAGTTAGGTTACCTTACAGAACAAAGGGATTCATTGATAAATAGTGTTACCTTAATATTAAGTAATATCTGTAATTCTCTGTTCTATATTAAGATTATCCAATCAAATCAGTAGCAAAGGAGGAAAATTATTGGGATCACTTCGAATAACAGTAGGAGAATTGTTAGAAGAAAAGTGCTTTGAACATGCAAAGGTTATACCAGGTGAAAAAGGGCTTGTGAACACTGTAGATTGGGTTCACATTATGGAAGTTACAGATACTGGTAAGCTATTAAATGGATCGGAATTGATTCTTACGACAGGTGTTGGTTGGCGTAATTTTAGAGCAACGAGTATTAAGTATTTGGAACAACTTATATACGCGGGTGCTGCAGGGCTCTGTATTGAGCTTGTTAAATACGCAAATGAAATACCTGAGGAAATGGTCGAGCTTGCAAACGAACACAACATGCCAATAATTATATTTTATCAAGAGGTGCGTTTCATTGATATTACCCAAACGGTTAATCGACAATTAATGAACAATCAATACAGAGTCTTGGTCGATTTGGAAGAGTTTTCTAGAAAACTTAACCATACGATGCTACTACCAAATGCATTTAAACGGGTATTAAAGTTAATTAGTGAGTATTTAAATGTTCAAGTTATTTATCTGGCAAAAAGCAGTGAAGAAACTATTTTTGTTCCACTACAACATGAAATAGAAAAAATGGACATGATTGAAATAGTAAATAAACATAAAGGTAAACGAGTAGTTAATAGAAATAAACAATTTATTGCTGCAGATGGATCCTATGTAGGACAATCGGTTCAAGCTTTGGATCATAAATTTGCTGAGTTAATTATTTTTCCAAAGTATAAAAAAGTTACTGAATATGAACTATTAGTTTTAGATCGTTGCACAAATGCTATTTCACAAGATTTGGTTCGGTTTTTTTATATCGAAGAACAACGAAAACAGAAAGAGCAGCAATGGGTCTATGAATGGTTAAATGGTGAATACAAAACAGAAGAAATAAGGCAATATTTATCCTCGATAGATTCTAAAATAAAGCCTCAGGGAGCCGTCGTATGTATTTGTCGGTTAAACCAATTAATAGAAGACTCCAAACACTCCTACTTCTTAGCAATATTTAGAAATGTGTTACAAAAGCATGGATATTTCTTAATTTCATTGTGCGATCAGAAACAATTTATTTTTGTATTGATCAACCAACGCTCGTTATCCGATTGGAAAAAAAGATTGGAGAAAGCACTAAACCACATAAAGCAATTGGATTTATTTAAAGAAAGTAAATCTGACCATGCGCTTTTTGGTGTCGGGAAAATGAAAGTAAACATAGAAGCACTATCAGAAAGTTACTCCACAGCGAAAGAAGCACTTCAAATTCAAAATCAAGCGAGACTTAAAGATGAAATTTTTTATGAGAATTTACATATATATCGCTTGGTATCAAAGTTAAGCGAGACAGTTGACTTAGATGATTATGTTAACGAATATTTAGGGGCTGTTATTGATTATGATGAAGCACATTCCAGTCAATTACTTTACACATTACAAGTTTTTCTTGAATCTAATGGTTCAAAAAATGAGGCAGCCAAACGTCTATTCGTAGTACGCCAAACCTTATATCATCGATTAGATAAACTAAAGGAACTACTAGGTGAGGATTTCATGGAATCATCCAAACGAGCTACCATCGAATTTTCACTTCATGCCTATCATTACAACAATCCATCCATCAATATGCCTCAATCCACGATTAATCAGCTTTAAGGCTTTATTTGCTAGAGCAAACTGATCTGAGCAATTTCATCATACTGGGAATGAACACAACTGGGACAGAGTACCTGTCCCCTAATCCCAAAAAAATGGGGGAGATTTCTATGTCGTTAGTGAACACTCCGGAAATAAAATTGGAACGAGTTAGCATGCTTTATCAAACGGATTCCACGGAAGTATTAGCAGTTCAAGATGTCACGTTAGATATAAAACAGGGTGAATTCGTTTCGTTGCTAGGGCCGTCTGGTTGTGGAAAGACAACGCTACTGCGAATTATGGCTGATTTAATTCAACCGACAAACGGAGAAATCAAAGTAGCGGGTGAATCAGCACGAGCAGCAAGACTAGCACAGAAATACGGTATCGTGTTTCAAAGTCCTGTTCTTTATGATTGGAGAAAGGTAAAGCAAAATATAAATCTACCTTTAGAAATGATAGGTATGAAGAAATCAGAACGTGAGGATCGAGTGAATGCTTTATTGGAGCTAGTTGGTTTAGAGGACTTTAAAGAAAAATACCCTTGGCAATTAAGTGGAGGAATGCAGCAACGTGTAGCCATTGCAAGAGCACTTGCGATGGAACCGGAAATATTGCTAATGGACGAACCCTTTTCAGCATTAGACGAGTTTACCAGAGAGCACTTAAACGAAGAGCTCTTATCGATTTGGAGCAAGGTCGGAAGTACTGTAGTATTTGTTACACATAGCATCTCGGAATCTATCTTTTTATCAGATAGAGTATTTGTACTTTCACCCCATCCTGGAAGATTATCTTCTGTTGTAGATATTACTCTTCCTAGACCTCGCACACAAGAAATGAGAAATAGCCCTGAGTTTTTCCAGTTGATCGCAGATATACGCGATAGCTTTGAAGGGGTGTAAGTAATGAACGTTCAGAATGTGTTAAGTAGCCGCTATTTCCCGGTAGTTGTTTGGGTATTTGGGCTATTAGTGGTGTGGGAATTTAGTTCTTGGTTTTTGCTTCATGTTGTAGAGGCATCAATGGCACAATCAAAGATTCCCTACATTCATGAACTTGTTTATACATTTACTCAGTATGGTTATACACTTTTTGTTGAAGGTAAAGCGACTTTTTCGAACGCTGCAATTGGTTTTTTACTAGGTGCAACCTTAGGTGGACTATTGGCGGTACTTATGAGTATATCAAAATGGATAGAGCAACTGACTTTTCCATATGCGATTGCTTCACAAATGATCCCCATCCTTGGCCTTGCACCAATTGTGTATGGAATATTTCGTGATGAACAAATTGCACGTATATTGATTGCAGGTTACATCACTTTTTTTCCGGTTGCATTAAACATGTTAAGAGGACTCAGAAGTGTTGATCCCACAGCAGTTGAACTAATGTACTCCTTTGCAGCAAAGCCGTGGATGATTTATTGGAAGCTTCGCTTTCCAGCGGCATTACCTGGCTTGTTTAGTGGGTTAAAAATAGCTGCCCCACTTGCAGTGACAGGCGCTATTCTGGTTGAGTTGATGGGTGCGCAAAATGGCATAGGTGTACTTATGTTGCGTAATCTCTATTATGGTCCTTCGCATAATTATATGTTTTGGTCAACTGTAATTGTCGGAGCGTTCCTAGGTGTTGTTAGTTACTTACTGATTAGCTTAATCGAACGTATCGTTGCCCCTTGGCAACCGGATTTCAGGTCAAGTGGAGGTGACGATTAAGTGGAAGAAAAAAGATCAGTTAAAACTTTTGATTGGTCAGATGAAGCGGCTGTAAAAGTAGCAGGAAAATCACAAACACAAAAGCTAAAAAATATTTCTCAAGCTGGTTCAAAGAAAAAAAAGAGTAGAAAAGGATATGTCAAGCAGATACTTCTCCCCCTTATTGCTGGGGTAGTGATGGTGCTTTTATGGGAATGGCAAATGTTCCATTTAATATTTAATTTGGAGACGTATCAATTACCAATTCCGTCAACAATTCTAGAAGCAATGACTGAAAATCGTACCCTTTTGTTATCCTATGCTGGCTATACGATGACAGAAGCGGTTCTAGGTATGTTAATCGGGTCGACCCTTGGTTTTGTATTTGCCATACTTGCTGCCGCTTGGCCGAGATGGGGAAAAGGGGGCCTGGTGCTGATTGCTTCCTTGAATGCAGTACCGATAGTAGCGATGGCCCCAATTATGAATCTGTGGTTTGGTGCTGGTATGGGTTCAAGAATTGCTATCGTTACAATCATGACGATGGCTGCAATGGCGATTAATGCGTACAAAGGTATGAGGATGGTTGATCCGTTAGCACTCGATTTAATGCATTCTTATGCTGCGAAAAAACATGAAGTTTTTCGCTATTTACGTGTTTCTAACAGTTTACCGTTTGTGTTCACGGCTTTAAAAATAAATACAACTGCAAGTATGATTGGTGCAATTGTTGGTGAGTTCTTCTTTTCATCACGAGGACTAGGCTATCTACTGTCCAATTCAATTAAGGTTGCTAAAATGCCTTTAGGTTGGTCTTGTATCATAGTAGCAGCTATTGCTGGGGTGATTTTTTATTTAATCGTAGAAAGATTAGAGAAGGTATTCTTAAAGTGGCATACTTCCAATCGATCATAGATTAGATAAAATTAACAGAAACATCCGTCCGTTCTATCTCCCGTACAGGAGTTGATACGGCTGTTTGTATATAAGAAGACTTCTCGACACTAAACAAAATAAGGATAAATGGGGGAAAACGATGATTAGTAAAGTAAAACTTAGCCGTGGTTTACTTGTGTTCGCTTGTACTATGTTGGTATTGCTTGTTATGTCTGCATGTGGTAATGACTCTGCTTCTGGAGATACAGGAGATGAACTGACACCTATAAAATTGCAATTAAAATGGGTTCCACAAGCACAATTTGCTGGGTACTTTATGGCGCTAGAGGAAGGCTACTATGAAGAAGAAGGTTTAGATGTCACTATTGTAGCGGGAGGACCTGATATTGTTCCTGAACAACAGGTTGCCAATGGTGCAGCAGATATTGGAATAGGATGGGTAGCTAGTTTGTTGCCTCACCAAGAACAAGGGTTACCACTTGTACAAATATCTCAGATCTATCAAAAAAGTGGTTTAGTGTTAGTTTCAAAAAGTGAAACAGGAATTTCCTCACCAGAAGACCTTGCCGGTAAAAATGTTGGTAACTGGATGGGCGGAAATGAGTTTGAGGTACTTGCTTTATTCGATAAATATGAACTAGATCCAAATGCAGATCTATCTTTTGTTAAACAAGGATTCACTATGGATCAGTTCCTAGCAGATGAAATCGATGCCGCTTCAGCAATGACTTATAATGAGTATCAAGTGGTACTTGGAGAAGGATTTGCTGAGAGTGATTTAAACGTTATTGATATGAACGATGAGGGTGTAGCAATGCTTGAGGATAACTTGTTTGCTAATACAGAATGGTTAGAAAACAATAAAGAAACAGCAGCCAAGTTTGTCAGAGCCTCTTTAAAAGGCTGGCAAGCAGCAATTGATGATCCGGAAGCGGCTGTGGACAGTGTAATGGCTGAAGCAGAAGAGGGAAGTACGTCAAGGGATCACCAATTGAAAATGATGGAAGAGGTGGCTAAACTAGTTCTTCCTGAGGGCTTTGACCCTGCAAATATTGGTCAAATCGATGATGAAATGTTTAAGCAGACAGCGATAATCGCTCATCAATATGGGGTTATCGAAACCCCAGCAGACTTAGATGAAGCCTACACACATGAAATCATGGAAATGGTTAACGAATAATATTTTTTCTCAGGAGCCTTAATCCAATATATCAAGGATTAAGGCTTTTCCTGTTTGGTTTAAGAATTGGGACATTGCAAGGCGTTGTCATAATCATGCTGCTATTTAATGTCAATAATTTTGTTATTATTTCATGCACTATATGTCTATTTAGTTGAATAGATATATATATAAAAGGAGGGGTTATATTGAGTAGTTATCCGATTTTGTATTTGGCTTGTATTCTTGCTGGATTTGCGTTAATTCGAGTTCCACTACAAGGTTTTTTAGCACCGTTAGAACCGTTAACATTTATCGTTGGAGTGCTCTCCATTCTGCTCTTTTCATGTGTAATAATAGTGGATGGTGTGATGTCGTTAATTGGTAAGAGAAGATAAACAAAATCATAATAAAAAATAGATCTCTCTAATAAATAACTTAGATGAGATCTATTTTAAACAGAATAGCTTAGCTGATTCCATTAAGAACCAGCTAAGCTATAGACCATAGTTCCCGGCTACGGTTTATCTAGTAATACGTTAGTTCAGAAAAATTATACATAAGAATTTAAAAATTTATTTTGGTTTTTCCTTTTTCTGCTAGAATCTGCCACTTTCTGAACAACTCTTTGTATTTAGGCAACTTTTTATAATCATCTGGGGTGTCAATGGGATCATCGATGCCATTAACTAACAGTGTAATTTTTAAGCGTTGTCCAGGCTCATCAATGAAATAGGAACCAAGCTTGAAAAGGTCCGCTTTCGAAAAAAGATCATGTAGCCGGAGGTTTATTTGACGAAAGGCCTCCATATCAACCTCTTGAGTATAACCAATATTAATAATTAATTGTTTGCCATCAGTAAAATCATTTGGTAAATAGGGGGTTGAAAAAAGATATTTTAACGGTTCGTCAAAGGATTCTTCCTCAACCGTATGTATAAACAAGGGACCTTTATTTGCCTTAATAAACGTTTCGATGTCTTGAAAATCGATATTCATATTACCTGTCATTTCAATCATTTCTTTTAATGCCTCAATTGTTCGCTCCTCAATCGCATTAAAAGTTAAATGTGCGTCACGTATAGTTGTGTTTGCATCGATTGTTTCCATAAGCCCATCACTATTAAAGTAAATAACGGCATCACACAGCTCTTTCATCCGTAAGTACTGAATTGTTGCAGTTTGAAACCTTTTTTTGCCCTCAAAACGGAAGGGAAAGCGAAAGACACCAATTAACAAAATTTTTTTCTCTTTTAGTTCACATAACTGATTGGTTAATTCAGCCGTTTCACTCGAGTTACCTCCAATAAAGCGATAAAAACACAAATCATCTGGTTCAAGATTTGCAGCAACGGCTTTCTCTGTTTCAAAAAGCGTACTTTTAATCTGATAGATTTTAGCAGGTTTGTCCATATCGCCTTCTCCCAACTTCACTTTTTCACCATTATAAAAGATAAATCTCATAAAACGTGTCAGATCCTGTTAAGAAAAACAACTAGTTTTGTTGAATAAATGTACTTAAGTGGATTTGTTGGAACTTGTACTCGTTAAGGCATCAATTGGAAATACACTTCGGCCTTTATATTCCATTGATTACAAGGGTTACCGATATCTTTAAAGTAGTGTTACCTCGTGGATTGATGATGTGTTCTAGTGAAAGATATTTCACCACTCTTGTGTCGACAACCCTTACTTGCTAACCTACGAACATGAGGATCCATGTCTTATGCCCCATTGCTTCATAATAGACATCATCTTAATTAATTTTAAAAATAAAAGGACGTTCTGGGGAAATCTTACTTTAAAGAAAAGGGTCTAAACTATCATTTGTCTCCTCTAATGCGGGAACGAATGAACTTACCTGATTCCGATAATTCTTCTTCACTCCACACCTGATCTTCACCAGGATCTAGACTGGTATCATGATTGAATACAGCGGAAGTTTCTAGCTTGTTAGCAGCAGACCAATTAATCCAGCTCACTTGTTCTTTATTTAAAAAATCAAGCCATTCATCTGTTTCCTCATAAAATGGGCCTAAATGTCCGCTTGCTTCACTAGTGCCCCATTCAGATGCAAATATTGCAACTCCATTTTCTAATGCAACTTTAGCGTTATCCATTACCTGACCATCATTATGCGTTCCAGCATAAAAGTGAATTGCATAAGCCGTATTCTTATCATCAATTGGTTCTTCTGCTGCTAAATCTGGTCTTTGACTCCAATTTGGAGTTCCAACAATTATTAGATTTTCGTTACCGCTATCTCTAAGCATCTTGATAATTGGCTCAGAATATGATTTTACCTGTCTCCAGCCAGAAATATCGTTTGGAATGCCTTCTCCATGCTCACTGGGTTCGTTTGCTAGTTCATAAATAATGTTTGGATGGTTGGGATAAAGAGTGGAAATTTCTTCGAAAAACCCCATTGCGCCTTGATAAGTCTCATGATTCGGATCTCCTGGATAAAGTACGTGCCAATCAACGATCACATATAAATCATTTGCAATTGCAAGATTAATTCCTTCTATGACTAATTCCTTCATTTTGTCGGGTCTTTTAGCATAGCCTCCGTCACCGATATACATCGCAAGTCGAACCACATTTGCATCCCAGTCATTTGAAAAGGCAGCGAAAGCATTGTTATTTACAATGGCTGAGTACCATTGTAACCCATGCGTACTGATTCCTCGTAGTTGAATTTTATCTCCGTCAGTATCCACCAGAGTTTTCTTTCCATCAATTTCTTCAATTGCAAGACCTGCTTCTGGTGGGCTAGTTGATTTTGTTATGACAATAATTAGGGAAGTGAAAATAGTTATAGTAATTAAAATGATAATATAAACCTTTTCATTCTTCATATTTCACCCCTATATTCTCTTCCAAAAAAGCGCTTTCATCCTTTAGTATATTATAATGTTTTGATAGAAAAAAATTCAAGCTTAATTTCTAACTACTTGTTAATAGGAAAATTACATTGACTTTGCATTTAACAGTAACTTCAATTTCATAATAAATACAATCAAGGATGAAAGAAGATGCTTTAAATATAATAACTTCCATTATTGGAGTGGATGTCGTTATAAAATAAAAACAGAAAAGCAATCCAGTTTAATCAACTGGATTGCTTTTCTTAACATCACAGGGGACCCAACCATTACATGTCCTATGTGGGGAACGGTTTTAACATGATTCCGCCCAATATAGGCTCAAGAACACTTTTGATTCTACTTATCAAAGTTTACAGTCATTCCGACTGCCAAATAGAAGTGCTACCTGCCAGGATATGCCCAGTTCAGCGGAAAGGATACTGATCAAACTGATTAACTTTTCTTAAGACTCATTTTCAAATTGTTCGGTTGGATTTTTTTGTAAACACCTAATTAGAATTGGATCGTTTGAAATAGTTAAACGAATTGACATCTAACGTATAAGTTAGAAGTATAAGCCGATTTTGAATGTCTCTATTTAAAAGAACATTAGTTGCTTTTATTCATCCTTAGAGACTTCAGTTCTTGTTTTTCAACTTCAAAAGAAATTTATTAACTCAGCAAATATTCTAATTAGCATTCAAACACTTAAAGTTTAGATGCTTTACCAAGTCACTGATTCAAGGATTCTTCTTTGTGGACTGTTTCTTTCAAAAAAAATTCACCGAGAATAACAAACGGGCTGTTAATGGAACCGCCTGTGTATTGTTACTTAAGATTCAGACATTCTTCCTAGTTTACTTCAAAGCCGTATTTAAACGGAACTAACCTAGGACGGTTGAATCTCCTGTGACGCTAAGTGCGGTAATAATGAGTTGTTATTATTTTCCTTACACTTATATTATATCACTCACCAGTAGTGTTAATTATGACTAATTCGTTAGCGTTTTCATACGAAATAATAGACTTTATCTAAATCGAACATATTATTCTATGGACAGTGCAGACATCTTTAAACTATGTAGGGATAAAGAAAGTAAAATTCTTTGAGTTTGGTAATATGGAAAGTCCTAGGGGAAAGCAGAAGGAAAAATTACAGAAAATATACCGCTATTTTAAAACTGTCGATACGTGAGAATTAGTGTTGAAATAACTTTTAAAACCGTATTTGATGCTACTGGAAATTAATTTGGAGAGTGGTAGCACATCCTCAAGCCAGGGATGTGCTTATTTGTTATAAAGTATTTAACTTCTTCTATTTGAAAAAAGAATACTCTATTATTGTTATAACTAAACAAGATCTTCGAAAATTTCATATAACTTTTTATCAAAAACATCTTTACTCTTAAAAATTTCATCAAATGTATGATAGGTAATCTTGTTTTTTTCCATACCTAAAGCTACACCTGAAATGTCTTGTTTGATAAGATTGATAACTTCGTGCCCCATTCGACTGGTGAAAATACGGTCAAACGCAGAAGGAGTTCCACCTCTTTGAATATGTCCTAATACAGTAGATCTTGTGTCTAGATCGGTATGCTCTCTAATCAACGTAGCGATATCCTCAGCCTTGCCTGCACCTTCAGCAACCATCACAATACTATGTGTTTTGCCTTCTTCAAAACCATGTTTAAGCCTATTAGAAACTTTAGTTATATCCCATTCCAATTCAGGAATTAAAATAGCGTCGACACCACTAGAAATACCAGCCTGTAATGCAATGTCACCAGCATTTCTTCCCATAACCTCTATTACACTGACACGCTCGTGGCTGCTCATAGTATCTCGTAGGTTTCCAATTGCATCTGTTACAACATTTAAGGTTGTGTCAAATCCAATTGTATAGTCCGTTAAAGGTATATCATTATCGATCGTCCCTGGCAGTCCATAGGTTTTAATACCACGTTTACCAAGTGCATCTGCACCACGATAACTACCATCACCACCGATTACTACTAGATAATCAATCTCTGCTTTTTTTAAGTTATTGATAGCTTTTAGTTGCCCATGTTCTGTTTTAAATTCTTCTGAGCGTGCAGATTGAAGAAAAGTTCCACCGCGATAAAGGATGTCTCCAACATCTTTTAATTCTAATTTTGAAAAATCGTTTTCCATCAATCCCTTATAACCACGTTTAATACCAATCATCTCAAAACCATTATTTATTCCAGTCTTGACAACAGATCGTATAGCACTGTTCATCCCCTGTGAATCTCCCCCGGACGTTAAAATACCTATTTTTTTCAATGTAAACATCCCTTTCAATTAATTAGTTTTATGTATAAATATCGATGAGACACACCTTTTAATTGATTCTTTTAAAATTTTATATTTTTCTTTACTGTTCCCTTATGTGGAAATCACAAACTAGAATGGTGTAAAAAAAGACTGAGCCCATAATAATGAGTTCAGTCTTTTTTTCATTTTTTTATTCTTTATAGGGGTCGATTGTTTGGATCGTACCATCTTCATTGTAATGAATTTCAGTGAACTTAACACTTCGCTTGTGATTCACACCATCTGATAGTGAACTATCATGGTAGAATAAGTACCACTTATCTTCAAATTGAACAATCGAGTGATGCGTTGTCCAACCAATTACAGGTTCAAGTATTTTACCTTTGTAAGTATATGGACCCTGTGGGTCTTTACTTGTCGCATAGACGATATTATGTGTAGAACCAGTCGAATAAGAAAGGTAATAGTAACCATTGTATTTATGGACCCATGCACCTTCAAAAAATCTTCTATCTTCATCACCTGCAAGAAGAGGGTTGCCATCTTCATCCACGATGGAGATTTCTTTAGGTTCTTGTTTAAATGTAAGCATGTCATCACTTAACTCAGCTACAATTGGTCCTAATGCAGGGGCTGTTTCAGCCGGACCTTCTGCATCTGGTTTAAATGACCCAGTTTGCCATTTTTCTAATTGTCCACCCCAAAGACCACCGAAATACATGTAGGATCTTCCGTCTTCATCAACTAAAACGGCTGGATCAATACTGAAGCTTCCAGGGATATAACTTTCTTGTGGTGTGAACGGACCAGCAGGGTTATCGCTTGTTGCTACCCCGATTCTAAAGATCTCATCTTTATCGCGTGCTGGGAAATATAAATAATACGTATCATTTTTGTATGCAGCATCTGGAGCCCACATTTGTTTCTTTACCCAAGGTACGTTTTTCATGTGAAGCGCTTCCCCGTGATCTACAACTGGAGAATCAAAATCATCCATGGAAAGTACGTGATAATCTTCCATCTTGTATTGGTCACCATTGTCGTTAGATGGCTCGTTATGGTCTAAATCATGAGAAGGATATATGTATATTTTCCCTTCAAATACATGTGCAGAAGGATCTGCAGTAAAAATATGCTCGACTATAGGTTGATTTTGCTTCGGCTTTTTTGTCATAAGCTCGTCTCCTTTTAAAATAGTAAGTATGAAAGCGTTGCGATTTTCATTATATCAATTTCAACAGATTAATCCAATAAATAACATGCACATTACCTAAAGTAATATACTAAGATGCTTTAGAAACGTTCACATGCTGTACAAATTTCCATGCTTAAGTTAGTAAATAATATTTTTTATATAGAAAAAACTAGACTACTTAATTGCTTCCACTGAAACCTTTTTGGGATCAGGTACAAATGCAAGGACTATAATTCCAATAATGAACAGAATAACTAAACTGAACACACCCATGTTTGATTTTCCGGTAATTTGTGCGGTAACTCCTACTAATAAAGGTCCCATAATCGAAGCGAATTTACCAAAAATATTATAAAATCCAAAGAATTCGTTGGCATTTTTCTTTGGTACTAGCTTAGCAAAATAGGATCGACTGAGTGCTTGAATTCCCCCTTGTGATGTAGCGACAAGCATCGCAAGAATCCAAAAATCAAGTGTGGTTTCCAGGAAATAGGCATAGATACAGACAATGATATAAACAACTATTCCGACGTAAAGCATTTTCTTTCCGGTAAATTTATCTGCTAACCTTCCATATAAAATGGCAAATGGACCAGCTACAACTTGGGTAACAAATAAAATAATAAGTAGGTCAGTTGTACCAATCCCTAAATCTGATCCGTAGGCTGTAGACATGGAGATAATCGTTCCAACCCCGTCAATGTAAAAGAAATAAGCTACAAGGAATAGAAAGACTGCACGGTATTTTTTAATCTCTTTAAATGTCTTACCAAGGCGCTTAAAGCTATTGGATATAATTTTGGATTCCCGTTCAATGTAATGGTGTTGATGTACATTTTTAAACATCGGTATGGCGAAAAGTCCCCACCATAATGCGGTAATGACAAAGGCAATCTTACTAGCAATTGAAGCTGAAATTGGTAATACTCCATTCTGAGCCAAAATTATGATTGCAATACTAATGATAAATGGGATGGTACTACCGATATAGCCAAGTCCATAACCACGTGAGGAGACACGATTCATCCGGTCATCCGTTGTAACGTCAGTAAGGAAAGCATCATAAAATACATTGGCTCCAGTTGAGCCAAGAGCTGCGAAGGTATAACAAATTAATAGGAGAAGCCAATTATCGCTTGGTATGAATGCTAACAATCCTGTAGAAAATATTCCGAGGAAAAAGAAAAATGAGAAGAATTTCTTCTTTAGTCCTTGGTAATCAGCTATTGTTCCTAAAATAGGTCCGATCATAGCCAAAATAAATGTGAAAATAGCAATGGTATAGCCAAGGTAAGCGGTAGAATCAACGGCAGTAACTCCAGCTTTTGTAGCAGCTGCCTTGTAAAATAGCGGGAATACAGCAGTTGTAATAATGATTGAGTAAGCAGAGTTTCCCCAATCATAGAACATCCAGCTGTTTTCCGTTTTTGTAAAACGCTTCATGAAATCATCCCCCTAGGTTACTATTAGTTTACTAGAAAAGTAGTTTAAAAAGGCTGACTACTTCTGAAACTTTACAGACTTTTTACACTTTTAATAACTCGTCTATACTTTGTCCATCTGTATCCCCGAGGTCTAGTCCTAATAACCGAGCGAATGTAGGGCCTTCATCAACTAAATGCATGGAGGGGATGGTAGTGTTTGGTTTAATGCCTTTTCCGGCAGCCATTAGAACTGTAGTATAGTTGTCTTTTTCAGGAGAATACCCATGACTAGCGTGGGTATAGCGACCTTCTTTAACATCATTATCTGTAATCTCATCGATAAATTCGCCGGTTAAGTATTCTTTAAAGTAGTAATCTCTTTGTGCTTCGATAAGTAAAAAGGCATTTCCATCAGCGCCCTTTGCAGCAGCTTCTTCACCTGTTAAAACTCGTTCAATTCCGCTATTACTATCCTCAACAAGTGATTCGAAAAGTCCATGGACTGTATGTTTTGTTTCTAAATCATGTTCATCCTTCACATAAATATATGCAGAACCATCACAGCTCTTGCAATACGCCTGCCAACTTAAAACCTTATTATTTTCATCTATTTTAATTAGACCACGTTCTTTGAGTACGACGTTAGGTTTAATTGCTTTAGATTCGTTCAGTGCGCTATGGTCACCGAGAGCTACAATTGTTGAGTCTTGATAAATTCCTGCTTCCTTTAACGCCTCGACAATTTTCCCAAGACGGACATCATGCCTCCGGATAGCTGCTATTGCTTCTTCGGAAGAAAATCCATGGTAATGACGCTGCGTATCTAAATCTACGAAATGAACGAGTAACAGATTAGGCTTTTTGGCTGTTATTGTGTCAACCGTTGATTCTAGAACGAAATCATCTAGTTCCGGTTGATTTAGTCCTTTCCGTATTTTACCAAACTTCCGATTCATTTCTAGTTGATAGAGTGGAGTACCGTTAGCTAGTGATACAGGGATCTGATGTTGCCAAGAGCGGTTGGCGAATATTTCAGGCATGTTGTAATTAATCTTTGCTTTTGCGGTTACAGGCCATAATAAAGCGGCTGTTTTCATCCCTGCTTTACGGGCCTCATCATAAAGTGTGGTTCCGCTTACATACTTTCGGTGCCAGTACCAGTCGGGCGAAGAGGCTCCAGGTTGTAAAAAAGTGTTGTTGATAATGCCATGACGATTTGGGAATCTGCCGGTAACAATTGTTGCGTGACAAGGATAAGTCACGGAAGGATAAATTGTTTCAACATTTTTACAGTGAGCGCCTTTTTCCAATAGTTCTTTGAAGTTAGGGAGTTCCTCTAGCATAGGTATGTCTAATGAGGATAGGCAATCAAATGAAATTACAATTAAATGATCTGTCAGACGCGTCATAATAACCTCCAGCGTATGTATTCTCTAAAACAACTAAGCGGTACTATGGTCTAATCATATAATAGAATTATTAGAATTGATAGATAATAGTTAATACATAGGGAAAACGTAACGTAATTACTAATTGGCCTCTGGTAAGAGAGGTTATGAGCCAATAAAATGAACACCAGTCATTTCGGCTGGTGTTCCAAATGATAAATTATTGAGAATTGCAGATTTTAGTCTTGACTAAAACATTGGAAAAATATAACTAACTAAGAACCACAAAATTATGATTAGGATAATAATATAGGCAGAATATTTAATAAACGTTGACGCTACCTTACTAGAATCCGTTTTCTTTTCTCTTTTTTCAATTTCAATATCTTCATTTCTTTCGGACATTGATTTCGCCTCCGTTTCACTCGTTTATAATACTTTTAAACAAGGAACGGTTCCCCACTTTATTTATTAATAAACATAACAAAATTTTCTCTAGGATTTGTGCAGGGATAGGGTCGAAAAGAGTAAATACAATTACTTACTGAGCTGAACAGTATGTTTAGTGGTTAGAAAAACATGGTAAAGGAAGTATAGGAAAGACAAATAAAAGGAGGAATCAATGATATGATTCGAACAATCTTAATGATAATTGGAGCAATTGTTGTAATAAGTTTTATTTTTAGTCTTTTGTAAGTAGGAGTTCATGCTCTTATTTTATTTTAAAATAACTTTATAGTTTGTTTGCAATTAGTTCAATAAATTAGAGTAAGTAAATTATAGCAGGAGGTAATTTTTATTTATCTTTTGTTATAATTTTTTGCATTTATTAGATGTTTACAGCCTACATGAGTAATTCTCATTTGGATTGCATATCTAAAAATAGGGTGAAATAAATGCTTACCTTATTCATGGAGGGAAATATATGTTAGTCTAAATCGGTATGAAAAAAACCAGAATGACTTTCTAGTCTTTAGGTTAGCTCTATTTTTGTAGTATAATGAAGTGCTTCACAATAGACATTAAAGATAAATACAGATTATGTGTAGCGGGAAGGGATTGAATCGTGTGGATGCTAGTAGTAAAGAGCCACTCACCTATATTTACAATTATTCATGGATAGAGGATGAGAAATCCTTATGTGCACTGGAGATGCGTGCTCTTTTTGGAGCAGACACGGAGTCAACTATCCTAGAAAGTACTATAAAGGTTGATCCAAGTCGAAGTCCATTTATAAAAGAAAGAATTGATGTTATTTATCAGGGTGATACATTACAGGATGTTATCAGACAGGTAAAGGACCTACATATAGATAAGAGTTTTAGAATGATTTTTGTTAAAAATCAGGATCTTGAAAAAGTTGGTTTCACAGAACGGCGTAAGATAGAAAGGGACGTTGGTTTAGAAATCCCCGGTGAAGCAGATTTAGTTCATCCAGAACTATTGTTAGGTATTATGAATGTGAATGGACGTTGGGTATTCGGTGAATATTACAAGAATGAAGCGATTTGGTTACACCACCAAAAGAAGCCACATAGTTATTCGACCTCCCTTAGCACTCGTGTAGCAAGAGCAGTTGCAAACATTGCTGTCCCTAATCCAACTGGAATTAAAGCGATTGATCCCTGCTGCGGAATTGGAACGGTGTTGGTAGAGGCCTTGTCGATGGGGATTGATATTGTTGGTAGTGACTTTAATCCTCTTTTAATAGAGGGAGTAAGAGAAAACATCGCACACTTTGGGCTGGCAGGTGATGTGTCTATGAAAGACATTCGAAACGTCACCGGCAGTTATGATGTAGCAATTATTGATATACCATACAATCTATATTCAGCGATTACACCCGAACAGCAAAGAGAAATGCTTGAAAGTGCTAGAAAATTTGCTGACAAGTTAGTAATTGTAACAATTGAACCAATTGATTCAGTTATTTTAGGCGTTGGATTTGAGATTATAGACAGATGTACTGTGAAAAAAGGACTGGCGTTTGTTCGGCAAATAATTGTTTGTAAGTAAATATTATAAAAATGAGGTAGCTAAATGAGTACAAGCTTTAAAGAATATAATTTGAGCGATGAAATATTAAGAGCACTTGCTAGTTTGAATTATAAAAACCCTACAGAAGTACAAAATAAAGTAATTCCCATTGCATTACAAGAACAGGACCTTGTTGTAAAGTCACAAACGGGAAGTGGAAAAACCGCATCCTTTGGTATTCCTCTTTGTGAAATGGTAGAGTGGGAAGAGAATAAGCCACAGGCACTAATTCTGACACCAACACGTGAGCTCGCTGCACAAGTAAAAGAGGATATAACCAATATCGGTCGGTTTAAGCGAATCAAAGCAGTTGCAGTTTATGGAAAGCAACCTTTTGCCAAACAGAAAATCGAACTAAAGCAAAAAACACATGTAGTAGTTGGTACTCCAGGTCGGGTATTAGATCATATTGAAAAAGGCACTCTTGCATTGAATGAACTGAAGTATCTAATTATCGATGAAGCAGATGAGATGCTTAACATGGGATTCATCGAACAGGTGGAAGCAATTATAAAAGAACTTCCAACAGAACGTATGACATGTGTATTTTCAGCTACATTGCCAGAAGATGTTGAAAAACTTTGCCATAAATATATGAACCAACCAGTTGAAATAGAAATAAAAGCAAGTGGGATTACGACAGACAAAATAGTCCATAATCTTTTGGAGGTAAGGCCAGACAATAAACTTGCAATCCTTAAAGATATAACAACGGTTGAAAACCCGGATAGTTGTATTATTTTTTGCCGAACTCAAGAACAGGTAGAACTTGTACATAAGCAATTAGATCATGCAAACTATCCTTGTGACAAGATTCATGGGGGATTGTACCAAGATGATCGATTTGCCGTCATGAATGATTTTAAAAAGGGAGTCTTTCGTTATCTAGTTGCAACTGATGTCGCTGCAAGAGGGATTGATGTTGATAATGTCTCGCTTGTTATTAACTATGACATTCCATTAGAGAAAGAAAGTTATGTCCACCGAACTGGAAGAACTGGACGTGCTGGTAAATCAGGTAAAGCAATTACATTTATAACACCCTATGAAGAAAAGTTTTTGACAGAAATTGAGAGCTATATTGGTTTTGAAATACCTAAAGTTGACGCGCCTACGAAACAAGAAGTAGAAAGCAGGAATACTGCTTTTGAAGAAAAAATTAATACTAAACCAACTCTTAAAGAAGATAAAAGTGCTAAGTTAAACAAGGGGATTATGAAGTTATACTTTAATGGTGGCAAGAAAAAGAAAATCAGAGCAGTAGATTTTGTTGGTACGATCGCAAAAATTGAAGGTGTATCAGCTTCAGATATTGGAATCATCACAATCCAGGAAAATGTTTCTTATGTTGAAATATTAAACGGCAAAGGCCCATTGGTGTTAAAAACTATGAGGACCACAACAATCAAGGGTAAGTTGTTAAAGGTACATGAAGCAAACAAGTAATATGCTAGAATCAAGACAAAATACAGAAGAGGAAGTGATTTAGTGATAACTGTAACTATACCAAAACCAGAGGTTACTATTAACAAACAGAATAATCCTGAACTGAGCAACATTTATGGATTTACTGATTTTCACCTAATTCCTAGAGATAAGGGTGGTATCTTTATGTTTTACAACAATAATGATGAGCTGTTATTTGTAGGTAAAGCAAGGAAATTAAGACCAAGAGTAAAAAAACATTTTGAAGATAATGTATCTGCAATCAAAGATCATAGAGATGAAGTAAGTAAAATAGAAGTATGTCTCGTAGAAGAACCCGTCGATAGAGAAATCTATGAAACGTATATTATTAATGATCGGAAGGCGAAATACAATATAGATAAAGCATTTTTTAGGTAAAAAGAAATTTAATTGTGGAGATTTTCTTTGTCTCCACTTAAGTTCGTTAAATAAAAAATTCCACCCAACTTGCAATAAGGCAAATTAGTTGATCTTATTGCTATTTTATTGGGTAATTTGATTCATTGGTGTATAATAGAGTTTACTAATGTAGGTCTAAATGACTAACCTAATAAATATTTTAATATAGTCTTTTCTGGAGGTGAGTCTGTTGTTCATTGTAATCCTTTCACTTTTCTATTTCGCTATTACCTGCTACTTGCTATATCTATCTTATAAAACATATTTAAAAAATCGAGAAAGTCCAATACATAAAGTCGCTTCACTTCTAATCTTTTCTTTTGCTCTAGTCTTTCTCATCTTCTTTTTTAAACAGACTCTCCCAGATGAAACCACAAGATTTTTAGTTATAGCCTTAGAATTTCCAGTATATTTATTGCAAATCTGTTTAGTTGCAGACTGGTTTAGGTTGCTTACTAATGAAAATAAAAAAATAACAGGCTTCTGGCAAAGATGGGGAATCTATTTACCAATCGTTCTTATCACTCCCTTATTTTTCATCAATGATATTCTTGTGAAAAATATAGTACATTTACCTTATGCAAAGTATATTGAGTATGGACCGGCAGTACATTTAGTAGGTCTACATGTATTGATTTACGTAATTTATATGCTCACCATTACTTCAATCTATCTAAAGAAAGCACCTGAAGAAAATGTGAGACAGCTATCTCTCCTTAGGATTGGACTAATTTTTTATTTTATTTGGGCATTTGGATGGGGGATTATTCAGTCTCAGTTTATATTTATGAGTAATTTTCCTCCTATGATTATCTATGCAGAATTTTTTCTTATTTATGCTATGTTACTTACTATGAAGAAATATAACTTTTTACCTTATTACGAGACGAGATATCAAATTCTATTTGATGTATCGCCAATTGCCATCATTCTAGTAAATAGTGAACTTATAATAAAAGAGTTGAATAAACAAACTACTCAATTATTTAATCTGCAAGAAAAAGACATATTAAACCGATGCTTAGGTGATTTTATACCAAAGGTCATTGTAGACACTTTTTATTCTAGTTGGGTCAGAGGCTTACAACAAAATATGGGGCTTAGAAATTACCAATTAACCTTGAAGCATCCCGATACTGGACAAGATATGCATCTGTTAGTAGATTCGGAGTTTATCAAAGTAGAAAATGAAATGATGCAATACGTAATGATTAGAGACATAACCCAAGAAAAGCTTGCAGAGAGTAAAGTAAGGTTCCTTGCCTATCACGATACATTAACAGGCTTAGCCAATCGACATCATTTCAATAGTACATTTTCGGAATGGCTTTACAATATGAAAGACCAGAAAAACCAACAATTTTCATTATTGGCCATAGATCTTGATAATTTCAAGGAAATTAATGACACGTTTGGTCATGATGTAGGGGATAAAGTACTAATTAAAGTAGCTTCTATATTTGAAGCTCATCTCCCTCCAGATAGTTTTGTAGCTAGAATAGGTGGAGATGAATTTGCGCTATTAATCGCAGGGGGATTTGAAGACGCTGAGCTATTTGTCAATGATTTATTGGAAGTAATGAATGAACCTTTTATGATTGAGGATGCTCAGATTCAGACTTCTTGTAGCGTAGGAATAACGAATATTGACTCGGATACACTAGATGAAAATCTTTTGATGAAACAGGCGGATCAAGCTATGTATGGGGCTAAACGGGAAGGGAAATCTACTTATAAAGTGTATGCTTGATAGTAGAGAATGAGGTAAAGGATAAACTTGCAATGACTATATGTAAGCATTAACAGAAAGGTGGTAAATCCCAATGAAATACCTAAAATCTCAAATGAAACAGCTGGTGAAGGATAACGGGGAACTGCAAGTGAGACTAAAAGAGTTAATGCGGGAGCATGATCTTGAGAAACCATTTGCCCTTAAGGCATTATATCATTCAGAAGTCGCTGCAGGTGGAAAATATCAATCTGCATACCAAGCACTCGATGAACCAAAAAAAGAATAGAGTCCACCTTAAAACAATAAGAAAACCAAACAGTAAAAAGACAATCAATTTGTATGCTAATTGATTGTCTTTTTAAATGGATATTAGATTTGAATATGAATTACAGGTTGTATTCTAACCTTACATTTCCAGGAAATATAAAAAAAGGGTATTAGTTTATTTATGGAGAATTTAAATCAATTATTGCGATTATTATTGTGAGAATGAAGGGTGAATTATGAAAATATCATCTTTGATCAGGGGTAATCAATGGATGTTTTTCATTATCATTACTGGGCAAATAACGTAGACCGACCCAAAAGGAATTATTAATTTATTTTGAGGTGAAATATGAACAAAGAAACAGTAATCTACATAGCAAATAACTTGAACAAAACAAATTGTACATGGGCAATAGGTGGTTCTTTACTTTTATTTCAACATGGAATAACCAATATTGTAAATGATCTTGATATTATTGTTAAAGATGATGATGTTAAAACTGTTGTTAATATTCTATGCAAATTAGGGAAGGAACGAAAAGTAGAACCATTAAATCCTTTTCATACTACCTACTATTATGAATTTGTAATTAAGGACTTATTTATGGACGTAATGTCTGAATTCAAAATTAAGCATGATGAAGGCGTTTATGTACTTCCGTTCGCGGAGCATTCTGTTAAGAGTTATATGGTAGATGGTAATCAGACCCCGTTCTGTTTATTAGAAGATTGGTATATTCTTTATCAATTGATACCGGGGCGAGAAGAAAAGGTTCAAAAGGTTGAAAATCATTTTCGGAAGGTAGGTATTGAAAACCCTGCTATATTAAAACAAGCATTAAAAAGTAATCTACCTAAAAATGTTAAAACTAGAATTCAGAAATTATTAACTTATGTGAGTGAAATTTAAGTAGTTGTGGTTAAAAGGGGGACAAAAAGATGAAAAAAATAATGATTCCTTTTTTACTGTTATTGATTTTTTTGGTAGGATGTTCAGATTTTCAAGGCGTTATTTTGAAAGTGGAAAAAACAAGTATTGTTGTAGGAACGGATGAAATTGACCCTGAGGCTGAGTATCCTTCTTTTAAAATAATGGTAGATGAAGAAACCATCATTTCCGGTGAGGTAGAAAGTTTTTCTGATTTGGAAAAGAATCAGAAGGTTGAGATTTGGATATTAGACAAAGGATTTAATAATGAAGTTGATCACAAAATTGCGAGTAAGATAGTAGTTGGAGAATAGTACCAGGATACCCATTTCGACTAAATTATACCTATACTTGAAGCAGAAAAGCTCAGTTTAATAACTGAGCTTATTTTAATGAGTTTGTAGGTGTTAATTTGGTTTAAATTGACAGTGTTTTTATCCAATATGCCAGAAGGAATGGTATGTTGGATATGTTAGTGAAGGTAAAGTACTAACCAGCTTCCAATTCCTTAACAATCACTCTGCGTTTTTTACCTACCAAATTCACTACAATCACACTAGCGATGGCAATTGTTCCTCCGATAATCGAGAGCGTACTTGGAAATTCTTTTAGCCAAATCCAAGCAACAACTATCGCGATAACTGGTTCAATATACATGGTGCTCGTTACAGAACTTGCTTTTCCTAACGAAAGTGCTGTTCCCCAAAGAGCGTATGCAATTGCTGCAGGGAAAATTCCTGTGTATAGTGCTGATATGTTTGCTTCCATCGTCGCTTGTTGGATTGTACCAAACAATCCAGGGGCGAAAAACAGCATTGGTAATGTTCCAGCCCAGGTGAAATAGGCTGCTAGTTCAATAGGTTTATATCGTGCATAAAGCGGTTTTTGAAAAACGAAAAATACCGAGGTTGCTAGTGCTGCTAGCATTACTAAATAGGCACCGTTAGATACTTGAAAGGACGAATTGGAGGTGCCAAGTGTTATAATAATAATACCTGTAAAGCCAATTCCAAGACCAACCCAACCAATAATACCAAGACGTTCCTTTAATACGAGCACTGCAATTAAAGCTGTAAAAATAGGTGCGGTACCAATAAACATGCCTGCTGTACCAGCAGAAACCGTCTGCTCACCAAAAGTTAATGCTATATGGTATGTGCTAATTCCAATAAGTCCGAGTATTAAAATTCGAAAAAAATCATCCTTTCTTGGTATTTTGAAATGGGCATTTGGCAACATCGAATAACCAGCAAAAATTGCTGATGCGATTAGGAAACGAGTCAGAACTAAATGACCTGGTGAATATCCACCATGCAAGCTGGCACGAATAGCGGCGAAAGTAGATCCCCAGATAGTAATAGTGATAAGTGCAAATAAAAGTGCTTTTTTATTCAAAATTTATTCCCCCCTAATACCTTTAAAACTCAATAATTCATATGTAAGTTAAGTTCGTAGATAATATAAACTTCGATATGTTATATATTAATTGCTTTCGGGGAAATTTGCTCGATATAGGATTTGGAGAATAAATAGTAGCAATTTCGAGGTATGCTAAACATTTTCCCATCTATCAAAATTTGTCAATTATCTACTTAACAAAAAAGGGAAATAATAAAAAATATGACACCTGCAAAAATACAAGCGTCATACCATTATCATGGAACATATATTATTTTGAATCTCAGCCTGGTAAATCAGTTGATCCCATTAGATAGCGATCACATTCTTTTGCAGCTCCACGTCCTTCATTTATAGCCCAAACAATCAAACTTTGACCTCGTCGTACATCTCCTGCAGCAAAGACTCCATCCAAATTAGTCTTGAACTTACCGTATTCTGCAGCAACAGTTGAAGAATTAGTCGTGTTAATACCAAATTTCTGAAACGCTCCTGCTTCAGGTCCGGTAAAGCCAATAGCAAGAAGAACAAGCTGTGCCGGCCAAATTTTCTCAGTACCCGGAATTTCTTTACGCTGTTTTTGGCCGTTTTTATCAATGTATGATTCTACACCAATAGTATGAACCTCTTTAACATTTCCGTTTTCATCACCGACAAATTTTTTAGTCGATACTGCATATGCTTTAGGTTCTTCTTCAAAAACAGCGGCTGCTTCTTTATGTCCATATTCCACCCGGTGAATTACAGGCCATTGTGGCCATGGGTTGTCGTCCTTTCTAGTTTCAGACTTTTTTGGATAAATATCAAATTGTACAAGACTCTTACATTCATGTCTCATGGAGGTGGCTATGCAATCCGTTCCGGTATCTCCTCCACCGATAACTATTACATCCTTGTCCTTAGCAGAAATATAATTTCCATCCTTATGTTTAGAATCAAGTAAGCTTTTTGTATTTGCATGTAAAAAGTCCATGGCATAATGGATACCTTTTAAGTCGTCACCTTCGGCAGCGATAGGTCTAGGCACGGTGGCGCCGCAACTAAGCACAATGGCATCAAACTTATCTTTTAGTTTTTCGAATGAAATGTCTTTCCCAATTTCTGTATTTGTTTTAAAAGTGATTCCCTCTTTTTTTAAGAGTGAGATCCTTCTGTCAACAACAGAGTATGATAGCTTCATTTCAGGTATGCCGTAAGTTAGGAGACCACCAGGGCGATCATCCCGTTCGAATACGGTCACATGATGACCTACTTTATTTAATTGGTCAGCACAGGCTAACCCCGCTGGACCAGATCCGACAATAGCCACATTCTTGTCTGTTCGTTGTTTAGGGGGGTTAGGGGTGACCCAACCTTCTTCAAAACCTCTTTCAATAATCGCTCTTTCAACTGTACGAATGGCGACGGGAGGTTCATTAATACCAAGGACACACGAGCCCTCACATGGAGCAGGACATGCAATTCCAGTGAATTCTGGGAAGTTATTCATTTTCATTTCACGGTCTAAAGCCTCTTGCCATTGGCCCTGGTAAACAAGGTCATTCCATTCTGGTATCAAATGGTAAACAGGACAGCCAGATGTTAAGCCATTTATTTCTGTTCCCATGTGACAGGTTGGGATACCACAGTCCATGCAGCGGGCCGCTTGTTTTTTGAGTTCATTTTCTTCTAGTGGGACTGTATAATCCTCCCAATCTTTTACTCGTTCCTTTGGATCCCGTCCAGGCCATGGTTGACGTTCGTATTCCATAAATCCCGTTATTTTACCCAAGTTGTTTCCTCCTTACCTACATTTAATGCTATTTTCGATCGTTAACAGCTACTTTTGTCTCTTCAAATGCTTGCATCGATGCTTCTTGTCGAGGTAAACCCGTTTTCATAATTTGGATAATTGAACGTTCCATTTCACGGAAATCTTTTGGAATGATTCTTAAGAATTTTGTTAGATAATCTTCCCAATTTTCTAGAACTTTGCTTGCGATGGAACTGCCTGTGTAATCTGCATGTTTCTTAATCATTGATTTAACTTCCATGATTTCCTCATCATCGGATAACGACTCAATTGCTTCTACCATTTCTGGATTGCATTTTTGTTTAAAGTCATTGATTTGATCGTTCAACACATAAGCAATTCCTCCGGACATTCCAGCTGCGAAATTTCTACCAGTCGGACCAAGTATGATCACGCGACCACCTGTCATATATTCACAACCATGATCACCAACACCTTCAACAACCACATGTACACCACTATTTCGTACACAAAAACGTTCTCCTGCAATGCCACGGATATACCCTTCTCCTGCAGTTGCCCCATAGAAGGCTACGTTTCCAATAATAATATTTTGTTCTGGAACAAAGGTTGATTGACGAGGTGGGTGAACAATAATTTTTCCTCCTGACAATCCTTTTCCGACAAAATCATTGGAATCTCCAACTAGTCGAAGAGTTATTCCTTTTGGTACAAAAGCACCAAAACTTTGACCTGCTGATCCGGAAAACTTCAATTGAATCGTATCCTCTGGTAAACCATTAAGCCCATGTTTCTTTGAAACTTCACTACCAAGAAGTGTCGCTACCGAACGATTAATATTAAAAATTGGTAAGGATGCCTTAACAGGTTCTTTATTTTCTAAGGCAGGTTCACATATTGGAATTAGTTCTTGCTGGTCAAGTGATTTATCAAGTCCATGATATTGTTCTTCAGTTGCATATACATTTGTATTTCCTCTAAGTTCGGACTTGAATAAAAGCGCTGATAAATCAATGCCTTTTGTTTTCCAGTGTTCAATAGCCTTATTTGCCTCTAATACATCTGTCCGCCCAATCATCTCATTAATTGTTCTAAAGCCAAGTTCGGCCATAATTTCCCTTGCCTCGTTTGCAATAAATCTCATGAAATTAACAACATGATCAGGATCACCTGTGAATTTTTCTCTTAACTCTGGATTTTGGGTAGCAATGCCAACAGGGCAAGTGTCTAAATGACAAACACGCATATAAACACAACCAAGGACTACAAGTGGTGCTGTTGCAAAACCAAACTCTTCAGCCCCTAACAAAGCAGCTATGACCACATCTCTACCAGTCATCATTTTCCCGTCCGTTTCCACTACAATCCGACTACGTAACTGGTTTAAGATAAGGGTTTGGTGTGTTTCAGCAAGACCGATTTCCCAAGGTAACCCTGTATGTGAAATACTTGTTCTTGGTGCCGCACCAGTTCCACCGTCATATCCGCTGATTAACACCAAGTCCGCCCGACCTTTTGCAACCCCGGCTGCCACCGTTCCAACCCCGACAGCGGAAACTAATTTAACACTTATTCTTGCCTTAGGGTTAGCGTTTTTTAAGTTTAAAATTAGTTCTGCTAGATCTTCAATCGAATAAATATCATGGTGTGGGGGAGGGGAAATTAAGCCAACTCCTGGTGTTGATCTTCTTACTTCAGCAATCCATGGATAAACTTTTTTCCCGGGTAGATGGCCACCTTCACCTGGTTTAGCACCTTGGGCAACTTTAATTTGGATTTCATCTGAATTGACTAAATAATGACTGTTTACTCCAAATCGTCCGGATGCAACTTGTTTGATTGCACTTCTGCGCAAATCCTTGTTTTCATCAGGTTCAAAACGACTTGGATTTTCACCGCCCTCACCTGAGTTACTTCTCCCACCGATGCGGTTCATTGCTATTCCTAAGCTTTCATGTGCCTCTGAACTAATCGACCCATACGACATGGCTCCAGTTTTAAACCGCTTGAAAATCTGTTCAGCAGTTTCAACTTCTTCAATCGGCACTGGATTTTGTGTTTCTTTAAACTTTAATAATCCGCGAATTGTTTGTAAGTTCGTATCATGTTCGTTTAGTAGTTTTGCATAGTTTTTATATAGTTTCTCGTCACCTGTTCGGCAGGCTTGCTGTAGCAAATGTACTGTTTGTGGGTTATATTGATGATCTTCACCATGTTGCCGCCATTGAAATTCATCACCATCTTCTAGGTACTGGTTCTGACTCTTATATGCTCGAGCGTGTCTTAAGGTAACCTCTTTAAATATAGTCTCTAGGTCGATTCCACCGATCCGTGAGGCTGTTCGACTAAAATAGTGGTTGATTACATCACTTTCAATACCTAGTGCTTCAAAAATTTGTGCACCTTTGTAACTTTGAATAGTTGAAATGCCCATTTTTGATAAAACCTTGAGAACGCCTTTTGTCGATGCTTCTATGTATCGATCAATGGCTTCCCGGTAGGAGGTATCGATCAACTCACCATACTCAATCATTTGTTCCAAAGTCTGGTAGGCAAGGTAAGGATAAATGGCATCTACTCCGTAACCGAGGAGGCAGGCGAAATGATGAACAACCCGGGGTTCGCCGGACTCAATGATTATACTAATCTTTGTGCGAGTACCTTGTTTAATTAAATAATGATGTAGTCCAGAAACAGCAAGTAGAGAAGGGATGGCAGCCTTAGTCTTGTCGACACCACGGTCAGTTAGAATGAGTAGCTTTGCACCGCTTTCAATCGATTCATCAGCTTTTGCAAAAAGTCGATCCATTATTTCTTTCGGATTAAATTTCTGATCATTGATCTCAAACAACGTGGATAGTTGCACTGCTTTAAAATCATCATAAGGATTGTCAGATAGAATTTGAAACTGATCATCTGATAATAGCGGCGTTTGTAATCGAATCCTTCGACAACTCTCAGGTTTTGGTTGGACAAGGTTCCCCTCAGCACCAATCGTTGTAGACACATCCGTCACAAATTTTTCGCGAATCGCATCAAGGGGTGGATTGGTCACTTGGGCAAACAACTGCTTAAAATAGCTATATAGTAACTGAGGTTTTTTTGAGAGAACAGCAATTGGTGTGTCATTTCCCATCGAACCAATTGGATCTACTCCATCGGTAACCATCGGCTTTAACATTTTGAATCGTTCCTCGTTTGTATACCCGAATGCGAGTTGTTGCTCACGTAAATTCAAGTTTTTGCTCGCTCTGTGTTGAGTTGATAAAGGAAGATCCTTAACATCGATTAACTGTTCTGTTATCCATTTTTGATAGGGTTGTTCTGTTGTAATTTTTTGTTTGAATTCTTTATCTGGTATGATCCGTCCTTCTTCTAAGTCAATCAATAACATCTTCCCAGGTTCTAGTCGTTCTTTTCGAACAATATCTTCTGGAGGTATATCGAGAACACCAACCTCTGAAGCTAGAATGATACGATCATCCTTTGTTACGTAATACCGTGCTGGTCTTAATCCGTTTCTGTCCAGACAAGCCCCGATTTGCTTACCATCTGTATATACAACAGCAGCTGGCCCGTCCCATGGTTCCATTAGACAGCTATGGTACTCGTAAAAGCTTCGTTTTGTGTCATCCATCAGCTCGTCATTTTTCCAAGGCTCAGGAATCATCATCATTGCTGTATGTGCTAGTGAGCGGCCAGAAAGTCTTAAAAATTCAAAACAATTATCAAACATAGATGAGTCACTGCCTTCCTCATCAATTACAGGAAGTACTTTTTCAAGCTCACCTTTACTAAAATAGTCTGATTCTGCTAAACCTTGGCGAGCGCGCATCCAATTAACGTTCCCTTTTAACGTATTAAACTCCCCGTTATGAATGCAGTATCGATATGGGTGTGACCTTTCCCAGCTTGGAAATGTATTGGTACTAAAGCGAGAATGAACTAATGCCATCGCAGTCTTAAAATCAGGATTATTTAAATCGATATAAAATGTATCGATTTGCTCAGGGATTAGCATCCCCTTGTAAACAATTGTAGTGGTAGATAGACTTGCAGTATAAAAGTAGTCAGATTCCTTTGCGCCGCGAATCTCTTTTTCTGCTCTTCTACGTATCACATATAATTTCCGTTCAAAGACCATCTGATCGGAGATCTTTGGATTTGGCGCGATAAATATTTGACGTATTATTGGCTTTGTTTCTGTTGCTTTCTTTCCAAGAAAGGCGTCATTAAGAGGTACGGTTCTCCAGCCTAAGACTACTTGGCCTTCTTCCTCAACAATTTTTGTGAATTTTTTCTGAGTGTTTTTTCTTACTCTAGGATCAGGAGATAAAAATATCATGCCAACCCCATATTTACCTTGATCAGGGAGGTTAAAATCTTCCTTCTCGCATTCTCTTTTGAAAAAAGTATGGGGGATCTGTGTCATTATCCCAGCGCCATCACCGGTACTTGTGTCAGCACCTTGCCCTCCACGGTGTTCAAGATTACAAAGGATTTTCACAGCAGAAGTAACTATATCATGTGTTCTATTTCCTATAATATTGGCTATTAGGCCAATTCCGCATGCTTCATGTTCATATGAAGGGTCATATAGACCTTGAGCCGGAGGATATTGATGATGATGTTCCATGCCAAAACCTTCTTTCAAAAAAATATATTAGTGTTTATAGTGAGCAAATTCTTGAAAAATTATTCCAGTTTCTCACATTTTTCAAATAGACTAAGTAAGAAAATTTGTTATGTAAAAAAATGAGGCCATAATAGCCTCATTAAAAATCAGGTGATTATTTAATTACCTCTTGAACACATTCCTCTAGAATTTTCAGTCCTTGATCTAATGTTTCATCATTAATCGTTAAAGGTGGCATGATTTTAGTAACTTGATCATTAATCCCAGCGGATTCCATTATCAAGCCTTTTTTGAATCCGGTAGCACAGATTGCATTTGCGAGTCCCTCTACATTGGAAGCTAATCCTAGCATTAATCCGCGACCCCGAACTTCTCCTTTTAGTTTTGGATAATTTGCTACTAGCTGGTCAAGAAATTTTCGAACTTTTTCCCCTTTTCTTTCAACCTCTTTTTCAAGGGTGTCGTTTTCCCAGAAACGGAGGGCCTCCGTAGCTGTTATAAACGCAAAATTGTTACCACGAAATGTGCCGTTGTGCTCTCCCGGATCCCAGATATCATGTTCCGGTTTAATCAATGTTAAGGCAAAGGGTAGCCCGTATCCACCGATAGATTTGGATAGACAAATAATATCAGGTTTTATTCCTGCAGGTTCAAAACTAAAAAATGGTCCTGTTCGACCAACACCAGCTTGAATGTCATCTATAATAAGAAAGATGTCTAATCGTCGACATAAATCTTCAATTCCTTTTAACCATTCATAACTTGAAACATTTATTCCACCTTCGCCTTGTACCGTTTCCAAAATAATCGCCGCAGGTTTTGAAATTCCACTACCTTTATCTTCTAAAAACCGCTCAATATAATGTACAGAATTAGTGTCGTCTCCAATAAATTTGTCATAGGGCATAACGACTGTATTATGAAGTGAAACACCTGCACCATGTCTTTTTCCTTCGTTTCCTGTTATCGAAAGTGCACCGAGTGTCATCCCGTGAAACGCATTGGTAAAACTCATAATCATTTCTCTACCAGTAACTTTTCTTGCAAGCTTTAAGGCGCTTTCAACAGAATTTGTCCCGGTTGGACCTGGAAACATCATTTTGTAATCCATGTTTCTTGGTTTTAAGACAATATTCTGTAACCGTTCTATGAAAGCTTCCTTAGCATCAGTAGCCATATCAAGCCCATGAGTTATACCGTCACTCTCTATATAATCCATCAACTTTTTTTTCATTTTTGAATCATTGTGACCATAATTTAAAGCTCCTGCACCAGCAAAGAAGTCAATGAATTCAGTTCCATTTTCATCCCATAACTTGTCCCCTTTAGCTTTCGTGAAGATGGTGGGGAAACTACGAGAATAACTTCGAACTTCTGATTCGTGCTCATTAAATACTTTTAAATCTGATTTTTCTTGTACAGATTTCATTGTTTTCCTCCTCCTAACTCTTGATGAAACGGACCAATTCTATAAGTTTGTTCAAGCTCATGATTTTCGTTAGGAAATAGGCTAGGGTGTAAAATTTCTGTTTCTACCATTTTAGTTTTCAAAGTGTTTGCCAACTTTTGAAATAAAGCCTTTGAAGCTTCGTTTGATGGTGAAATGGTCGTATCCAAATAGTTGATATCAGAGCATTCTTTTCTTTTTAGTAGCCCTTGAAGCAAGGAAGAAGCTAAGCCTTTACCTCGTTGTGACTGATCAACTGCAACTTGCCACACGAAGATACTTCTCATTTCTGTCGGTTCACGAAATGCTGAAATAAAACCTACTATTTCACCATTTTCCTCGGCCACTACACAGGTATCGGTGAAATATTTACATAAAATCGTGTAATAATAAGCTGAGTTAAGATCAAGAACTTTTGTCTCTTTAATTAAACGCCAAATTTTCTTTCCATCTTCAAGGAGTGGTTTACGTATTTCTACTGCTGTAGTAAGTGTCAACGTGGATTCCTCCTAAAAGTACAGCATACTGTTACTATTTGTCAGAAGTAGCTTACTTATATGATTTTTTTTTAGCCAAAATTTAAAAAGTTTTCCTGTTTTTAAATAAGTTGGAAATTAGTTAGTAATAATAGGAAATGAAAGAGGGTAATTATTGTGGGAATTATTGTACAAAAATATGGTGGAACATCCGTTGGAGATGTTAAACGAATCAAAAATGTAGCTAAACGAGTGAAGAAAAGCGTCGAACAGGGGGATCAAATTGTGGTAGTTGTTTCGGCAATGGGAGACACCACGGATGAATTGGTTGGTCTAATGAATGATATTACAGATAACCCACCTCGACGTGAAATGGATATGATTTTGACTACTGGTGAGCAGGTATCCATGGCATTACTGTCTACAGCCTTACAAGAACTAGGCGTTGCTTCCATTTCATATACAGGGTGGCAGGCTGGAATTGAAACAGAACCTGAATACGGTAACGCGAGAATTATCCATATTGATCCAAAACGCATTCTGCATTCAATTAATGAAGGGAACGTTGTAATTGTTGCTGGGTTTCAAGGGATGACAGAAGATAAAGAAATTGCAACACTAGGGAGAGGTGGGTCAGATACAACAGCAGTAGCCATTGCTGCAGAAATAAAGGCAGAACGTTGTGAAATTAATACAGATGTTGATGGCGTCTATAGCACCGATCCACGGATTGTTTCAAAGTCACGTAAGCTAACTACAATTTCACATGATGAAATGTTAGAAATGGCTACATTGGGTGCATCTGTACTACATCCAAGAGCAGTTGAAATAGCAAAGGTTCACGGTGTAAACCTAATGGTAAAATCCAGTTTTACGGATGCTGAAGGAACGTATATCAAGGAGGAAAGTGATATGGAGAAGGATATCGTCGTAAGTGGAGTAGCTTATGATACGGATGTAAACAAAATTGAAGTGTTGCAAATGCCTAATGAAGGTGGGATGATGTCTGACTTGTTTGAACATCTAGCGAATGAAAAAATTAATGTTGATATGATTGTGTTAAATGAACATGGGTCGAGAAATTTCAATCTCTCGTTTACTGTAGGGGTTGAGAATGGGGATCGAACAATTGAAGCTCTCACAAAAAAGAAGGAGAGCTTGCAGTTTCAGACTATTTCCTTGGACAAAAAAGTGTGTAAGGTATCGATCATTGGCGCAGGCATGATTACCAATCCCGGAGTAGCAGCAAAAATGTTTAAAGTGTTAAGTGAACAAAATATTCCTATAAGACTGGTCACGACCTCTGAAATTAAGGTATCTTGCGTTATTCCTGAGGAGCGAGGAGTTGAAGCAGTGCGCCTATTGCATACTACGTTTGGATTAGATGATGAAGATACCTTACAAGTTGAAGTGTAAGGTGTACTTCAAGAAAAATAAAGGAACTCAACTTCTATTCTTGCCTCTATATCTATACGACCTGGCTGGATAGGAGTTGAACTACCATCGACTAATTCTGAACTAATTGCTGGTTGATAGGGGACTAGAGGCTGTTCTGTGGATTGTTCAGTAATTTTAACCGGTTTAGGATCAAGGTTAAGCCTCAATGTATTTGCTATTGTTTGGGCTTTAACTAAGGTGTCTTCTAATGCCATAGCTAATGCTCGCTGGTAATAGGAGTCTTTATTTTTTACGATGAAATTAATATTTTCTACCTCGTTTGCACCAATTCCAACGGCCGTATCAATTATTACACCTGTTTTATCAAGATTTGTTATTGTTATGTTGAGAATATGTTTAACCTGATACCCTTTAAATTTCTGGATGCCATCTACATAATCATATCGTGGGTAGATGGTATACTCTGAAGTATTAATTTTTTCCTCAGAAATACCTAGCTCTATGATTGAATTAATTATTTGTTGGATAATTCCGGCATTTTTCTGCTGAGCGGTTTTTAATTCCAATTCTTCTGTAACCACACCTAGTTTTATCTCGGCTATGTTTGGATCAATTGAAAGTATACTATTTCCAAAAAGGATCATACTTCGTTTGTTCATCATGCTAACAGGAGGATAGTGCATTTTACATACCTCGTTTCCAGTAAAATTTTATTACTATATTATTTCATGATTGATTTTTATATTTTATGTCTATTTTCTAATCTAGCGAAAGAAACTTGGATAGAGCTATTAATAATTTTGTATTTGCAGTTAAACTTAATCAGTATAAAAGGAGCAACTTGTATAAATTTCCACAAATAAAGGACTTTGACAATCTTTGCCGAATTTATGTATACATTAAACTCTGTTTTTGTTGGATTCTATCATTTTTAAAATCTAAGGATGGGGTGATCTATTGGTTCGTCTTAAACGTGAATCTATCTATATAAATTATGAGCGAATTAATTCAGAAGACCCTTGTGCAAGAGAGACTCTTATTTTTATACATGGAGTAGGTCATGATATGCATTCATGGGATTTTATCCTTCCTTATATTCGGAAGAATTACCATATCATTCGTTATGATCTTAGGGGGCATGGAGAAAGTGACGCTGGATCAGAACAAAGAACGGTTAAACTAATTTCTGAAGATCTTATCTATCTGATTTCTGAACTGAATGTACAATCCTATCATCTAATTGGTCAAGGCCTAGGTGGATTTGTTGGTGTCCAGATTGCAGCTCAAAGGCCTAAGTATTTAAAAACGTTGGTTTTAATAGGTGCACCGATACACTATCCTAAGCAACTAGGGGTGGAGCTTGTACGGAAGCGTAAAGAGCTAGTGAAAAAAGAGCAATCGATGATAGAGATGGGACAGGAATTGGTTAACAAAATTTGTTATCCCCCTACAAAAAGAAAAATTAAAACTTTACTAAATGGATACGAAAAAGTATCCCCAGAGGTATATTTTGAATTATTTCATACAGGATTTGGAGAAGAAGGTACTAAAAATCTACAAAAAATCAATGTCCCTATTCTTATCTTGTCTGGTTCAGAGGATACAATTTTCCCTCCTGAATTGTGTAGTGCTAGTTTGTACTTTAACAGCAATGCTAGATATTTAACGGTTCCGTATGCATCCTTCATGATTCAGATGGATCAACCTAAAATAACAGCAGAATGGATTCATAAGTTTATTCAAAGAAATAACAATCAAAACAAATATATCAATCTACCAGAAGACAGTTATCAAAAAAACTTAACCTCTCAGATCTATGCGGAAATTAGAGGGATTTTCATACAGGTAGATTCATCTCAATCCACCAATGAAATACAAGTCGATATTATGAATGGGTTCAAAGTTGCTATTAAAGAAAATAGAATTGTAGATGGTTGGGGGAAAAGAAAAGCAAAACAAATTCTCGTCTATCTTGTCATTCAACCTTCTGCAACACGTGATGAGTTATGTGACATTTTTTGGCCAGATGTACATCTAGAAAATGCTCGAAATAGGTTAAGAGTTTCTTTGCACCATTTAAAGCAATTACTGGAGAACAACAATGAAATTAATGGAGAGCCAATTCTTGGTACTGATCGGGAACACATATTTTTAAGAGCGAAGGTTAGCTCTGATTTGTTAACGCATATTAATGGAATAAAATCAGCACATCTCACCGAAGATATCAATAAAAAAATAGGACAGTACAAGAATCTACTTATTGGAAAAACGGAAAATGCCTTATCGGGATTGTATGAAGAATGGTTTTTGGATTTTCGAAATTGGATTGAACAACAATGGATAGATATGTCACTTTTCCTTGTTGATGTGTATGAGCAACGGAAGGATTATAAAAATGCAATGAATTATATGGAGATTGCTTTAAAGTACAGTCGAGAAGATAGTGAATTATCTAAAAGGTTTATAAGCTTGAAAAAAAAGTCTAGTTGATTTCATAGTAGCATTTAATGAATATATCTTTTTTTCATAAAATAATGAAAGTGTAATGATTTAGTAATGCGTTGCTTGATACTATCTAAATTAAGAATATTCTAAATTTTAGCGTTAGATTGTTTTAAGTAAACATTGATAATTTTTTCAAAGGTATATGATAGGGGAACTTAAGTCATTCACTAACGTAATAAGACGGATTGGAGGTTGAACTAAAAGGGGTTTTGTTTTAAAAAGTGCTTTATGGATATTTAGAAAAAGGCAAACCTATTGAAAAATAGGGACGCAAAGTCACAGGTCTAAGGTTACGTAATGATGACGGCTGGGCTGCCTGAAATACTAATGTATTTTGGGAGGGATTATCATGATTAAAATGTATGAGAAAGTTGATGTCGAATGGATCGAATTAATGTTACAGGCTTCTGAAATAGGACTAACCGTTGAAGAAGTGACAGCGTTTTTGAATGATAACAAAAAAAAAGTATGAGAATTAAATTGGGCAATCTTAGGAAATTATGGAAAAGGTAGAGTGGACGACAAGTGAATAAATATAGTAACCATGAGTCTTTTCTACCTAGAAAAGACTCATTTTTCATTCATGAGTAACTCAACAGCAGGAATATCCGCCGGGGCCCATTTTAATAAACTTAAGCTTTCTCTTTTTGACCAGATAAGATTGGAGTGTTCACTTACTTTCGGCGATCCCTTCGTAATTTTTGATTTGATTGTGATTAAGTTGATGATGAAGGCTTCATATTCATGAGTATGTTCATTAAATATTTCTTGGGTTGCAATGTTGCAATCTAATTCTTCTTTGATTTCTCTTATCAAAGCAGAATAAATATCCTCACCATCTTCAACCTTTCCACCTGGAAACTCCCACATATTGGGAATTAACATGGAGGGTGATCTTAAAACACACAGAATTTCCTGATTTTCGTTCTCAATAATAGCTGCAACCACTTTTACGGTTTGTTTCAAGATAAACAAGTCTCCCACGTGTTAATATTTTGGTTAATAATAGCACGTTATAATTTTAATAGTAAATAAAGAATTACTTCGTAAAAATCGAATTTTTGTAAAATAAGTGATAGCGCTATAAGATGGTGGTTGAGGTGGAGGGCAGTCAACTGCTCGAAAATTAAATTCATTTTTTTTAGTGCAACTGAATATTCTTTTTCATATATAAAATTCTGTGATAAAATCAAAAAGGACAATTAGACTAGCCCTTCTGAATTAGGGCTAGTCTTTTGAATGTGAATGCATTCGCATTCAAAATTGAATCGATAGATTTGTTTAAAGGAGGTACAATATTGGACTTAAAAAAGATAATAAAACAAAGTCTATCTTTACCAAAAAAAGAAGCAGTGTTTTTTTTGAATAGAGTTAGCATGAGAGACACACTAGTCTATTTATTTGCACTACTTTTTTTAGTGTTTCTCCCTGAAGGAATTCAATCGTTACTAGCGGATAATTTATCCCAAAGTGAACGTGCAAGTAGTTATATCTTACAAATGATAGTTTTCTATCCAATATATATTATTTTTTTAAGCTTAATAGGTATTTCAGCTTTGGCCGCTAGTGGATTACTAATTGTAAAAGTAGGGAAGAGGAAGCTTGCGTATCAGCATCTTTGGAAAATGACATCATTCGCATTAACGGTACCCCTAATTCTAAATATGATTGTTAGTTTTATAGGTTTGGATTACTGGCTTATACGATTGTTAATTTTACTTATGTTTTATTTGATTTTGTATAAAATGGTTATGGTTTATCCGAGAAATAAAAACAAAGGTTAGTGGCTATTGGGATGTCCAAGCAATATTTTAAATATTAAAAGACCATCCTATTGAAATGAAGAGGATGGTCTTTTTTGCTTATTTTATCAACCTGCATGTTGTACTAGTTTTTTTTCCAATTTCTTCAACATGTCTTCGGTCATAGTTGAAAGATCATATTTTGCTTTAAATCCCCATTCTTTTTTCGCCGCAGATGCATCAATTGCGTTTGGCCAACTTTCTGCAATAGCCTGTCGACCGGGATCTATATCATAATTCAACTTAAAGCTTGGTATGTGTTTTCTGATTTCTTTTGCAAAGTCTTCTGGCTCTGCACTCATGGCTGTGATATTAAATGCGTTTCGATGAATAAGATTCGAAGCATCAGCTTCCATTAATTGAATAATTGCATCAATAGCATCTGGCATATACATCATGTCCATAAAGGTTCCTTTTTCAATATACGAAGTGTATGATTGGTTTTTAATTGCTTCATAGTAAATCTCCACCGCGTAATCTGTTGTACCGCCACCTGGAGGTGCAACATATGAAATTAAACCTGGAAAACGCACTCCACGTGTATCTATTCCAAATTTATGATAGTAATAGTCACATAATAGCTCACCAGATACTTTGTTTACTCCATACATTGTTGTTGGACGCTGTAATGTGTCCTGAGGAGTAATATCTTTTGGTGTTGTTGGGCCAAAAGCGCCAATTGAGCTTGGTGTAAATATTTGGGCATTTAGTTCTCTTGAAGTTTCTAAGGCATTTACTAAACCACCCATGTTAATGTTCCATGCGAGTAGTGGATTATTTTCTGCATTGGCAGATAAGAGGCTAGCCAAATGCATAATCGTGTCAACGTTGTATTTTCTTGCAATTGTAGTAAATGTACTTGCTTCGGTAACGTCTAAAAGCTCAAAAGGACCAGACTGTACAACTGCACAGTCCACTTTTCTAATATCAGTTGCAACAACATTGTTCGCACCATATATTTCTCTTAATCTTAGAACAAGCTCCGAACCAATCTGACCAAGAGCTCCAGTAACTAAAATTTTCTTCATTTTGTTCTCCCACCCTCTCAGTCAAGAAGTTAAATAATCCCCAGTTCTTTACCGACCTTTTCATAAATAGTAAGTGCTTGATCAAGCATTTCCTTTGTATGTGCTGAAGTAGGCATGTTTCTTACACGACCTTTACCTTTGGGAACTGTTGGAAATACGATAGACTTTGCATAAACTCCTTCTTCATATAACCTTTTACTAAATTGTTGTGTTGCTTTTTCATCACCAATAATACAGGGGGTAATTGGTGTTTCACTGTTACCAATGTCAAAGCCTAACTGGGTTAATCCCTTTTTCAAATAATCACTATTTTCCCATAGTCTATTTTGAAGTTCTGTACTGTCCATCAATATTTCAATTGCCTCTGTACTTGCGGCAACATCTGCTGGTGTAACTGCAGTCGAGAATAGGAATGGACGGGACTGAACTTTTAACCAATCGATTAGCTCTTGTTTACCAGCAACATAGCCACCAATTACACCAATTGCTTTTGAGAGTGTACCCATTTGGAAGTCTACTCGATCCTGAAGTCCGAAATGCTTTACAGTTCCAGCGCCTTTACCTAATACGCCAGATCCGTGTGCATCATCAACATAAGTCATTAAGTCAAATTCTTCTGCAATATCAACAATCTCAGGAAGCTTTGCTACATCTCCGTCCATTGAAAAGACACCATCTGTAATAACCATAATTTTATTATATTGCCCTGATTCGACTGCTTCTTTAGCTTTTTGACGCAAATCATCCATATCTGAGTGATTAACACGAATGATTTTTGCTTTTGACAGTCTACAACCATCAATGATAGACGCATGATTTAGTTCATCAGAAAGAATGGCATCGTTCTTATCCATTACTGCTGAAATGGCAGCCATATTACAGTTAAAACCGGATTGATAAGAAATAACAGCTTCTGTTCCTTTGAAGGCCGCTAGTTTTTCTTCGAGTTTTAGGTGCAGATCCAATGTCCCGTTAATTGTACGAACGGCACCTGCTCCTACTCCATAAGTTTTGACAGCATCGATTGCGACTTTTTTTAACCGCTCATCTGTTGCTAGTCCTAAGTAATTATTTGATGAAAGGTTAATTAATTCCTTCCCTTTAATAGTAATGATTGCTCCATTGGCACCCTCAACCGGGTCGATTTCATTATATAGTCCTTGTGATTTTAATCCTTCTAACTTCTCAGAAAGAAAGCTGGTAAGTTTCGTACTTGTCAACAAAATCCCTCCTAAATTAATATGTGTGTTAATGCTCTAAAAACAACTGTGCGTCTAATGTGAACATTTCGTTCTGTTTAAGTGCTTATATATATACATTATAACAGAAATCTATAAAAGTGTTCATAGGAAAAAGACATTCAATCAAAAAAACTATCGTATTGGTAAACACGCAAAAAAAAAATCTAGGGTACTTATTTAGTATGGTTAACCATCGTTAAAAGCATGTGAGGCTTTTAATAATTTGGGGAACTAACATAACCGATTCTGTGTTTGGTTTATATTTCCAAAATAGTCGGCGGAGTGTCAAAGGAAGTGCTAAATTCTTGAACATCGTAGAATTTCCAATAAATATATGATGAAAAGCCGAAGCAATTAGCTAGACGTTTCATTGACAATTTTAACAAGTATTCTATTGTTCCAAGTGATATTAGGAAAGCAGGTCCAAAACTTTGTAAGGCTCGTATTTTCTAAAGCTGTTACCAAGGTTTTAATGGAAAATGTTACTTTCCATATAGTTCTTGTATTGGTAATATATAAATTATATGATTAACTCAAGAGTTTAAATTAATGGATATAATTGGATAGAAGGATCTCGATGATTGGATACACCAACCTTATTATCTTATCAAGTTGATAACTTGCCAGTGTACGTGCCACGAGTGATCATGAAAACGAGAGTGAACAACTTGTTGTTGGACGGATTACTAAAACAAATATGACAAGACTACTACTGGAGGCCTAACAGCCTCGTAGAAGGCGAAGGAGGACGAAAATTGATCCAAAAACAACGCTTTATTTATGTTTGCTCTGACGCAGTTGGTGAGACGGCAGAGGCTGTAGCACGTGCGACAACAAGGCAATTTTCTGGAGAACACATTCATTTGATAAGATATGGGCATATTCAAACAGATGATGAGATTCGAGAAATAATGGTGGAGGTCGTCAATACTGGTGGAATAGTAGCCTACACACTGGTTCAACCGGAACTCCGAGAAACAATGAAACAGGAAGCAATTCGTCTGGATATTAAAGCAGTTGATGTAATGGGGCCGATGATGCAGGCTTATATTGATACATATAATGATTCCCCTAGGCAGGAGCCGGGATTAAGACAAGAATTAGATGCAGAATACTTCCAGCGTATCGAAGCGATTGAGTTTGCGGTAAAGTATGACGATGGAAAAGACGTACGAGGCCTAATAGCAGCACAGGTAGTATTAATTGGTGTATCTAGAACATCAAAAACACCTCTTAGTATTTTCCTGGCTCATAAAGGGATCAAGGTTGCAAACCTACCCATATTGCCTGACACCAAACCGCCTATTGAGTTGTTTAGCGCTATTAAACCATTAATAATTGGATTGACTATGGAGCCTGAAAGTCTTTTGAAGATTAGAAAAGCACGGTTAAAGGCACTTGGCTTACCTGATGAAGCAAGATACGCTTCTATAGCTCAGATAAGAGAAGAAATTAAAATTGCTAAAGCACTGATGAAAGAATTAGATTGTCAAGTGATTGATGTTTCTGATAAGTCGATTGAAGAAACTGCTGGAGTTATAATGAGCTGGATGAATGACAAGAATCAAGGCTAATGAAAACCTGTCAAGGGTTTTCATCGACAGATAATAACTGAATATTGAATAAATATTAGAGTTAATTTTATGATAATAAGTCTATCAATGCTCTTAAATCAGAAACAGTTCAGGCAAATCGTGAATGTCGTAGTATAAAGAAAAAATCGAGTCTAGTAATACCATAATTTTACAGGTGTATCTAGCCGGAACTTTAATGTATCTCTTGCATCATCCAAGGCTGTATAGCAATTTTAAAAACATAAGACTTTTCTCGAGAAATAGAGCATTATGTATCTAAAGCAGACACAAGATGACTTTAATATGGAATAGGATGTGAGGATTGTGACTTATGATGTGATAATCGTTGGCGCCGGATCAATGGGAATGGCTGCAGGCTATTATCTTTCCAAGCAAAGTAAGCATGTCTTGCTATTGGATTCTCATGATCCGCCACACGAACAAGGCTCTCACCATGGGGAGACTAGAATAATACGACACGCTTACGGTGAGGGGAATAGCTATGTTCCAATGGCTCTGCGTTCTCAAGAATTATGGTTAGAATTGCAGGAGGTAGCAAAGGAGAAGTTATTTATTCCAACAGGGGTATTAAATGTAGCCCAACCCCACTCATCATTCATTAAAAATGTAATAAAAAGTGCGGATTTCTACTCATTGGCCCTTGAAAAACTAACAGCTGAACAAATCAACAAAAAGTGGAAGGGGTTCAATGTTTCTAATGATTTAGTAGGTTACTTTGAATCTAAATCAGGTGTGTTGTTTAGCGAGGCCTGTATTCAATCTTATCGTGATCTCGCTATGGGAAATGGAGCAGTGCTTAAATCAAATATTCGGGTAGAATCGGTTAAAATTAATGATGAAGGTAATGTGACTGTAAAAACAAATGAAGGTGAATATCAAGGCAATAACTTAGTCTTGACAGCAGGGAAAGGGATGAATAATTTACTTCATATGTTGAAGTTAAAACTGCCTTTGCTACCAGTAAGGAAGACCTTTTCTTGGTTTCATTCTGAAGAATCTATTTATAATTCATTTAATTTTCCTGCCTTTGCATTTGATGTCCCGACTGGAATATATTATGGGTTTCCTAGCATTGAAGGAGCTGGAGTGAAGATTGGTCGACATGATAGTGGACATCCTGTAACAGCGGGAAAAAATCTTGAAGAATTTGGATATTATCCAGAGGACGAAGAGGAAGTTTGTAGATTCTCTGAAAAAGTTATGTCGAGTGCGATGAATCATAAATTAGGTAAAACGTGTACGTATATGAATACACCAGATGGAGATTTTGTTATAGATAATCATCCCAATTATCAAAATGTATTTATTGCATGTGGTTTTTCAGGGCATGGTTTTAAATTTAGTAGTGTCGTTGGTGAAATAATTAGCCAACTAATTATTGATGGCAAGACTCAATTTGATTTAACACCTTTTTCGATAGGTAGGTTCAATTAGAGTTTAAGTAAAAACTTGGAATGGTTAACAAAGCAAGTGCCCCGCGTTGTTGAATTGAGAAATTGGCCTTAGTGCTAATAAAATGACTAGCGTTAAGATGGTTGGGGGAGAGTGAAGAACATTACGATGATGTTTGATTATCTTGAATGGGCTAACCAACAAATTCTTAAATAATGGTCATATTAATGCTCAATCAACGGAGCATTGGTTCAAGCAGATTAACTTAGATTTGATTACCTTTATGCTAGGCTAAATACTATCTATACCAAGATTCCTGATTTTTGATGGTGTTTTCTCATGTTCAAATCAATAAACATGTAGTAAAATCTAGGAGGTGCAGAAAGATTAATTTTTCACCCATATTTATCAGGCGATAGGCTTCATTATGGAACGCAAATTTAAGAGGGATTTAGGAATGCATAAAAAGAGGGAACACATGATGCGAGCAGTACTTGAAGGGATCAATCTTAACATGTTAATGTCAATACGGAATTGGTTCCTAACTATTTGAGGCTCAGTCGCTTATTTGAAGAAGATTATGAAGCAATTGTTAAATTTCAGCAGAAGTATATTGGTTAATATCCAAAAATGCCACTAGGTATTAGTCCTAGTGGCATTTTTTTATGAAAGATTGATAGAGTTCATGTTAGAATAATTAAGTAGTGACTTTAAGGTTTCGCATCAAGTACACCCACAATTTTTGGAGGATACAATAAATGAACTTAGTATCTATTGATTTTGAGACGGCAAATCGATATAGGTCTAGCCCATGTGCAATTGGTATCGTGGTTGCAAATAAAGATGGAATTATTGATGAATTTTATAGCTTGATTAATCCGTTAATGGATTTTGAGTCAAATAATATTTACGTACATGGTATTACAGAAACTGACGTTTTGGACGCACCAACTTTTGCAGAATTATGGCCAAGGATTGTTCCGTTTCTAACAAATAACCTAGTGATTGCTCATAATGCTAGTTTTGATATGAGTGTATTACGAGCATCATTAGATCGGTATAATTTGCCTTATCCGGAGCTTGAATATCTATGCTCTGTTATGATTTCGAAAAAGGTTTGGCCAGGGATGAGTAGTTATAAGTTGAATAGATTGGCTGAAGTTAAGGGCATAGAATTTTCACATCACCATGCTTTGGACGACTCAAGAGCTGTAATAGAGTTATTGCTGCAGGCAATTGGAGAAAAACAAGTAGATAGTTTGCAAGAACTTGTTAGTACAGTTAATATCTCTTGTGGTAGAATTTTTGAACGAAGCTACATAACACCAAAAGTAATAGGTAAAACTAGAGAGAATAGTAGAACAACTAATTAATGCAACCGAGGAAAACCTCGGTTTTACTTTAATTTATGGTTCGTTTTCTAAGGTAGTTATTCGAGATTAAGAAATCAAATGCGTCATAACCTTTTGCCTTTTCTTCCTTATAATGGGATTGCTAATCCAGCGCTGAGGAAAGCGCCTGCCCTGAACAGAAATCAACGACCGGTTAGTAGCAGGTCTATACATTTTGTGTCAAAAACGTCAAAAACAACAACAATCTTTTAATAGGAACCTTAATTATTGTGATGAAACGGAAGAAGTGAGGAGAATTAGATGAAGACACTAGTTAATATTGCGCACCCGACCATGCAAGAGTCTCGATTGAATGCCTATTTAAAGGATGCAATAAAAAATCAGCCTGACCTTAAAGTTAATGATCTTTATGCTGAATATCCTGATGAACAAATAGATGTTACAAGAGAGCAACAGTTATTAGAAGAACATGACCGAGTAATCTTTCAGTTTCCCAATTATTGGTATAGCTACCCGCCACTTTTAAAAAAATGGTTTGATCATGTTTTACTCCGTGGTTGGGCATTTAAGGGAGGCTATGCACTTGAGGGAACAGAGTTTGGATTAGCGATTAGCTCGGGATTTACCTCGGAGGATTATCGGTTTGACGGACTTCACAGACATTCAATCGAACAAGTGATGGCTCCTTTTTATGCGACTTGTAATTTTATAAGGACAAAATCGTTACCTATATTCAATACATTTGAGGATGAAATGAATACAGAATTAGACCTTCAAAATCATTCATTAGAATATCTCAAGTACCTCCGAAGAGAATCCTATCCGTTTCACTATAAATCATGATTTAACAACACGCCATTTATAATTGAAAAGAGCTATTGGAAAATACTATTCGTTAGACGACTTTAGTTCTGTTTGATACAATTAAAGGTAGATTTAAGAAAGTCCTGGTTGTGGAACTTCCTCATTGACATTGAATGTGAAAGAATCTACATAAGAGTTTTTTCTACTAACTGGGGCCTAAACGATGTTCTCATATATAAAATTTAAATAAGAGAGGTGGATGAAATTTGAATCAAAATAAACCAAAAATAGTCATTCTTGGTGCAGGGTACGCAGGAATGATGACAACAAAAAAACTAATCCAAAAATTTAGACCTGAGGAAGCTGACATTGTTTTGGTAAATAAGCATAACTACCATTACCAAACAACATGGCTTCATGAAGTGGCAGCAGGCACTATCGATATTAATCGTTCAAGAATCATGATAAGTGATGTAATTAATACAAGAAGAGTTCAGCTGCTTCAGGATACAGTTGTTGAAATAAATCGAGAAGATCAAAAGGTTATCTTGGAAAATGGCGAGATAGACTACGATTATTTAGTTATTGGTCTAGGTTTTGAGAAAGCCACATTTGGTATTCCAGGTATGGATGAAAATGCTTTTACAATACAGAGTGTTGATAAAAGTCGAATGATTCGTGAACATATTGAGTATCAGTTTGCTAGTTATAAAAATTCTACTAATGATGACGGTGATAAAGACCATTTGTTAAACATTGTAGTGGGTGGTGGCGGTTTCACTGGGATTGAATTTGTTGGTGAACTTGCTGAGAAGGTACCTGAATTATGTAATAAATATGATATCCCAAGGAACAAAGCAAGAATTATTAATATTGAAGCGGCACCTACGATTTTACCAGGTTTCGATCAGGAGTTGATAGACTATGCTCGGAAATCATTAGAAAACCGAGGAGTTGAATTTAAGACTGGTGCAATGATTAAAGAATGCAAACAAACTAGTGTAATGGTAGGAGAAGAAGAGGAAGAAATCAAAGCTGGAACTATTGTCTGGACTGGTGGAGTTCAAGCAAACTCAATTGTAGGAAATTCAGGATTCGAATTAACCAAAGGTAAAGTAAATGTTGATGAAGATTTGCGTGCTCCAGGTTATGAAAATGTATTCATTTTAGGAGATTGTTCTTGGGTAATGGATAAGGAAAGTGGTCGACCATATCCTCCAACCGCACAACTTGCGATGCAAGAAGCAGATACATGTGCAAACAACCTTAAGGCATTAATTCAAGGAGGGCCATTGGAGAACTTTGTGTTTGATAATAAAGGAACTGTGGCCTCACTTGGCGGGAAGCATGCTATGGGAACCGTTTTTGAAGGAAAAAAACTTTTCGGAGTTACAGCTAAAGCGATGAAAAACGTCATTGATGATCGTTATTTGTTCTTACTTGGTGGACCTAAATTAGTACTGAAAAAAGGAAAGTTTCGTCCTTTTTAACGTAAGTTAGTATAAATGAAACCAATCACGGGATCACTAGAGGAGGGAAAATTGGTAATGAAAAATACACTTCTTTTTACATTGCTTACGTTGGCATCAACAATAGCGTATGTGATTTTTTCTCGGAATATGGAAAAAACAAGGGATTTTAGATAATTAAATCTTTAAAGCGTACATTGAAAAGCTAGTAGCCATCCATGGACTACTAGCTTTTTACGATAAGAAATGGGCAGACTAAATAGGATGAATACAACTATTTAACTGGGTTGCAATTAAGTATTTGAATTGGTTTTAGATAATAGAAATCATTCAACATCGGAGAAATGAAGTCACTATAATGATCTGATGATGATTAAGGGAAATTTTTTAAAAATGGAAACCTATGATACACTTAGGTTTTCTAAATTCCCGGATAAACATTGTCTTTTATTACAAAAAAAATGAAACAAATTATTATTTTCTTACGTAGATTCAATGAAGAGGTTTGTCCTCAACAATTACATGAGGGGGTTAAAAAATGAGCACAGTAAAGAAAAAGAAATTTGATATTAAGGTTTTTATTCTCATTGCACTGCCATTATCAATTCTTATTCTAATTTTGATATTACCAGAACTTAATATACAGAGTGATCTTGAAAAGAATATTATCGAACCCTATTTAAATACTGTTATAGACGGTGATTATGAAATTGAAAATATTGCAGAAAATATGCATCCTGTTTCTGGTGTATCTGGAGATGTTTATGATGTGTATATCTCTGAAGATGGTTCACGGGGAGCATATCAAGTAATAATAGAAGATGACAAGGTCGTATCTTTTAAAAGGAAGGAAGGTTATTAAAGTTAATATCATTTATGGTGTTAAACAAATGGCGTTCAAGTTTAATAATCCGATAATAAAAAAGTAAAACTTCCATAAAAAAGGAAGTTTTACTTTTTTATAATAAATATCAACAAAACGTTTAAGAAGTCAAGAAATATAAAATATAAAGCTCTCATGCAGTCTCGCATAAGAGCTTAAGAATAATTATTAAATTCTACATTAAGTCATAAACTGATTCCTCGAAATAGAGCCAGTGGAAATATTCAATCTGTTCATCCGACATGTTAAGGACGTCTTCTTTGTTGTACTTCGTCTTCTCCCATAAGTGCTCCATCTTGAAATTCCGTTCTACTTGACTCACTGTAAATCCTCCTTATAAACCTTCTTTAAAAGAAGTGTTTATTTATTGTAATCGTTTTCTTTACCTTGATTTCATTATACATCTCAATATGAGATTAAACAAATATCATTTTGAGAATGATTTATCTAATAGTGATATTGAAATGCTATCTTTCATTTTAAAAGCCTAGTTGTGAGGTAAATAGGATATAAAATTGCTATTTTATGTGGGGGAGGGCATGGAGAATCTAACTATAATTTTGAGGGAAAAGCTATTAACCAAAAAAACAACTCTTCAAAATGAAGAGTTGTTTTTTGTTAATGATTGTTAGGATATATAACGTACATTAGTTTATCAGTTAACCGAAAAATCAGTAGACACTTCATACTTTTTGCCATCTTCTGGTGTCATCCAAGCTGTTAACACATAATCTCCAGCTGTTAGGTTTAATTCCTGAAGTTCAATGGTGTATTGTAATGCTTCGCCTGGCTTTACTTGTTCTTCGCCTAATACTTGCATAAATGATGCAACACTTGAGAATTGATGTAATTGTTCTCCATCCTTAGTTTCCACAGTGTAATCAAATCGTTGGGAGCTAGTGAATTTTAGTGTTATTTCTTGTTCTGTCTGATTAGCTACTTGGTATTCGTATACTAGTGGGCTTTGCTCTGTAAGGCTTGGCACCATTTTACCTGCGACAATACCCTCATTTCCATCATCGTTACTACCACTTGTATTTTCATCTTGTTGGTCTTGATTTGATTCATTATTACTTGTACCACATCCAACTAATAGTACACTAGTTACTAGGATAAACAACAGTAAGATTATTTTTTTCATTAATATTACCTCCACTTTAATAGTTATAAAGAATACTCTTTTGTCTATTTGTCGTTCCATCAGCTAGTTTAGTTACAAAAATCATGTGTATTTTTTAAAAAAATTATATTATCTAATAACATTTTATTGCTTATAAGATATTATGTATAAATTAAAATGAATCGCATGTAGTTGATCACATGCGATTCATTAATTAAACCCATTCTAAGATACCGGTTAAATCTTGGTAAACACTGTCAGGCATTAGATTTAATTCTTCAACTGGGAGTCTTTTTCGATTAATCCAGGCAGTACGGACTCCATAATTCTCTGCTCCGGAGATATCCCACCCATTTGATGAAACAAATAGTGTGTTTTCTTTTTGGCTATTTAGAACTTCCATTGCATAATGGTATGATGCCGGGGCAGGTTTGAATTCCTTTACTTCATTTGTACTAATAATTTTGTCGAATAAAGTGGTTATTCCCGCATTTTTTACTAAAGGATCAAGCATGTCATGGGAACCATTTGAAAAAATAGCTAGCTGTTTGTTCCCCAGTTGGCTTAATACTCCCTTGACTTCAGGATATACATCTAAGTTCAAGTAGGCAGCAACTAGTTCTTCCATTTGTTCTGGATTAGTCTGTTCCCCATGCTTCTTAATTGCGTAGGTTAGGGCAGCTTTAGTAATTTCAAAAAAAGTAGCATAGTTTCCCATAATTTGACGTAGTAGGGCATATTCAATTTGTTTTTCTCGCCAAGTCTGGCTAATCTTTTGTCCTTTTCCCGAAAAGTGATTTTCAAGTTTATTAGATAAGGAATGAACGTCAAAAAGAGTACCATATGAATCAAAAATTATTGTATTTATATGACTCATTCATTCTCCTCCTTTTTTCTTATAAGAGTCGGAATGTGTATCCTTTTTCCCTAATAGCATCTATTAATTGAGGTAGGATGGACAATGTTTGTTTTAACTCATGTAAAAGGATGATTGACCCATCTTCTAAATTATTAACAACATTATTAATGATTTGATTTGGATTGTTTTTAAGTTCCCAATCGATACTGGCAATTTTCCACATTACAGGGATTAATTCTAACTGTTGTGCCGCTTTAATTGTATCGTCATTATATCGGCCGAAAGGAGGACGGAAATATGTTACCTTGTTTCCAGTGATGTCCTCTAGATGTTTAACGCTATTTTGGAGTTGTTTTAATTGCTTTTGATATGATAGCCTTTCCATATCAGGATGATTGATTGTATGTGTCCCAATCCAATGACCTTCATCCAAGACACGCTTCCAAGGCCTAGTCGGATAAAGCAGTCGAGATTGCCAGAAGAACACAGCAGGAACATTCGTTTCCCGTAATATGTCGAGTATCTCAGGTAATACTTTACTAGGACCATCATCAAAAGTTAATACTACAGATTTTTGAGTAGTCAAGTTTACTCTGGTTAGTACATTTACATCCTTAGAGTCGTACACGACCCTTGTCTGATCTACTATTCATGGAGTTTTAATCATCATAGTAGTCACTCCTTTGGTTAATTATCTTTACCAGGACAGAAATATTAGGTATAGCTATGTTGCTTATTTTTAATTGCATTGTGATAGGTATGGTCGAATTCAATTTCATTAAATAATTCAGGACTTCCATCAAATACAATTTTACCATCTTTTAATGCGATAATACGAGTAGCAAATCGTCTTGCTAAATCAACATCATGAACATTAATGACAGTAAGAAGTTGATGACGATTGTGCATTTCTTGTAGTAGAGTAAATATATGGTTTGATGTCCCAGGGTCTAAGCTAGAGACTGGTTCATCACCTAGTAATAGTTTTGGCTGTTGTAATAAAGCCCGTGCAATACCTACTCGTTGCTTCTGGCCACCACTTAAATGTTCCACCCGACGTCCAATTTGTTCGGTGAGTCCAACATCTTCAATGACTTGTTTAGCACGATTTACTTCCTCTGGACTGAACCAGCCTATGAGATTCTTGTAAGTGCTTCGATAGCCAAACATACCAGTTAAGACATTCTGTAATACACTTAGACGTGGGATCAGGTTGAAGTGTTGAAAAATCATCCCCATCTCACGTCTAATTTTTAGTAATTGTTTTTCAGTCATGTTGGAGACAGATTCGCCATTCCAAGATACTTGGCCTTGGTTCGGTTTTTGGAGACCATTAATACACCGAATAAATGTTGACTTTCCAGCTCCACTCTTACCTAATATACACACGAATTCACCTTTTTCAAATGTAAGGTTAATTCCCGATAGTGCATTTTCGTGGCCCCCACGGTAACGCACAGATAAGTTTTTTATCTCTAACATAGTAAATAGCCTCCTTAGATGACCTTCTTGCGCACATAGCTACCGTATAAATCAACAACAATAACAATGACCATAATTATTAAGACGTCTAATGATACAGATGAATACTGAAAGGTTTTAAAGTCATTAAACAGTCGTTGACCAATACCACCGCCACCAATAAAACCTAATACAAGAGACGTTCTGATAGCAACTTCAAAACGATAGAAGTAATGTGATAATACATTTGGCCATATTTGCGGAAGAATGCTAAACAGATACGCAAACCAGTTTTTTGCTCCTACCGCCTTCATTGCTTCTTGCGGACCTGGATCAGCAGATTCTATTAACTCCGAAATCAATTTACCTAATACCCCTACATTGTGGAACATAATTGCCAACACAGCAGGGAAGGGACCTAGACCAAGTGCTGTTAATAAAACAAGTCCAAAAACAATTTCTGGAATCGATCGAACAAAGCTCAGTGCGAACCTAGAAAAATGATAAAGATATTTGGAGGGTGAAGTATTCCACGCTGCGACAAAACTAATTGGGAGTGCTATAAGTAAACCAAGAAAACTACCTAGAAACGCCATCGAAAGCGTTTCTAGACTGTCTTCAAGCATATTAGGAAGTTTAGAGAAATCCATAGGGAACCATTGAGATAAGAAATCAATCATGTTACGAAAATCCCTAAATTTAGATAGATCGAATTCAGTTAGTCTCATACTAATAAAAATAAATAAAGAGAGTATGAGAAAAGTTATAATATTACGACGTTTAAACCACACAATGATCAGCCCTATTCTTCAATAATTCCTTGTTTGACTGCTGCTTGCTTTATGCTTTCATAGTCTTCATTCGTAGCAGTGGTAAATGCACTTGCTCCAAATGCATTAAGGATTTCTTCATCTTCAATCTCAGTGAAGGATTGTTGTAATTTTTCAATTGTTTCCTCGTCAGTATCTTTGTGAACAGCCCATGGATATTGAAATAAATCTTCTGATTGCCAAATCGTTTTCAATTGGTCGCCATCAACTTTGCCTGCTTCTACTAGCTGATTATAAATAGCACTATCAATTGCTCCAGCATCGACTTGTTGATTCTGAACGGCTAAGGCTGTCGCATCATGGGAGCCGGTAAAACGAGTTGAATTAAATTCGTTTTCATCCTCGTCTTGATAAACACCGCGATCCTGTAATTCAATACTTGGTATTAACGATCCAGATGTTGAATTTTGATCGCCAAAAGCAAAATCAATTTCCTCTGAATTAGCTAGCAAATCTTCAATTGAATTCCAGGGATTATCTACATGAGTAATAATATAAGAGTGGTAAAAAGGTTCCCCATCTATTAACTGAGTTATGATTGCTTGTGCTCCGCTCTTTGCATGAGCAACTACATATGTTAAAGGTCCGAAATAAGCCATATCAATTTTGTCATAATTCATAGCTTCCACAACGCCATTATAGTCTGGATATACTTCAATGCTTACTTCGCGATCTAATTCCTCAGATAGGTGAGATTGTAGCTTATCCATGGCGCCTTCCATTTCTCCCTCTGTTTGAGCAGGAATAACCCCTATCGTAAATAGCTCACTTTCTTCCCCACATGCAGTAAGTATAAATATCGAACAAAGAATAAGAACAGTAAATATTTTTTTTATCATTGGTTTCACCTCATTTAAATATTATGAAATGTACTTTTAAAACTATTTACTTTAGCTCCAATAGAGTCATGTTCAATCCTTGCTCCAAGGAGTATTTTGCTTTCCAGTTTAATGTATTTAATGCTTTTTTATTATTTAAATAACTGTGTAAGATATCACCGTTTCGGCCTTCGGAGTAGATCGGTTCAATATCCTTTACAAGTAAATTGTTTATCATACGGACTAGATTATTTAGGCTTGTTTTCGTATTCGTGCTAACATTTAAGATTTGATTATTTCCTTGTTCAATCGCAGCTACATTTGCAGTAGCGATATCTTTAACATAGATGAAGTCTCTAGTCTGATTACCATCACCAAAAATTATTGGATTACTATCTTCTAACATTTTATTGAGAAATATAGAGATGACATTACCTTCACCTTTGCTATTAGCGGAACCAGGTCCGTATACGTTAGAATATCTTAGTATCGTAAAGTTAAGTCCATGGATACCACAGTATGTTTTTATATAATGTTCTGCAGTTAGTTTAGAAATTCCATAGAATGATAAAGGCAACTGTGGATGTTTTTCGTCGACAGGTAAATAAATAGGATCACCGTAAACAGCTGCAGTGGACGAGAATATCACTTTTTTTACGTCATGTTTGTTACATTTTTCTAGGACATGTATAGTTCCTAAAATATTAGTAGTCGCATCCAGTTTAGGGTTGATAATTGATTGACCTACATCAACCTGGGCAGCTAGGTGAATTAAACAATCTGGTTTTTCTGTCTCGAAAATGCCATCTAAATCACTATTAATATCAACAGAATAACAACGAATATTACGGTGATGTTCGAACTGCTCGTTAGTACTTTGTTCATCAATAATTGCCACATCATATTTATTTTCAATCAGTTCATTTACTACGTGTTTTCCAATAAATCCAATACCGCCAGTTACAAGAACTTTCATTGTAATGTATCCTTTCTATTACTAGTAACTAGAACAGTTATGTGTTATGAAGATATCAAGTTCCAAAGATATTGTAAAAAAGGACTCGAGCAGAGTCCTTTATAATTTTTGGATCAATAGCTTTAATTTTCAGTTCTAGGAGTTATTAAATAACTTTAATCCTGCCTGGATTCTCAGCAGTTACTTCTCCAATAATTGCTGATGATACGTTTCTATCTTGGAGGTCCTGCTGGAGTGAATCGGCTTCGGATTCAGGTACAGAAATCAAAAGTCCTCCAGAGGTGACAGCATCACAAAGAATCATTTGATCGATCTCACTAATATCATCACTATAATCGATACAATCAGCTAACCATTTGTGATTTTTCTTTGAACCACCTGGAATAATATCCTGCTCAGCAAGTTCCTTAGCCTTTGATAGAACTGGAACAGCATTATTATGAATGGTAATTCCGACACAACTTCCTTCAGCAATTTCTCTTGTATGGCCTAAAAGTCCAAAACCAGTAACATCTGTACAAGCATTTACTGAGTAGTTTTCCATTGCTTCGGCTGCATCCTTATTAAGAGTGGCCATCACAGTTGAAACTTCATCAATATCTTTTTGTTCCAATAGACCATTTTTTATTGCAGTTGTTAAAATCCCAACGCCAATTGGCTTCGTTAAGATTAGACGATCTCCTGGCTTTGCGCCGGCATTAGCTCTAATTCTGTCAGGGTGGATGATTCCAGTGACCGATAAACCAAATTTAGGCTCTTGATCATCAATCGAGTGACCACCAACTAACGCTGCTCCAGATTCTCTTACTTTATCTGATGCTCCAGCTAGAATATCAGCTAAAATACTTTTATCAAGTGTATTAATCGGGAATCCAACGATATTCATTACCGTAATCGGTTTGCCGCCCATAGCATAGACATCGCTAAGTGAATTTGCTGCACCAATTTGCCCAAACATGTACGGATCATCAACAATTGGTGTGAAAAAATCCAATGTCTGAACAAGCGCAGTATCATCATTAATTTTATATACTCCTGCATCATCAGAAGTGTCTAAACCAACTAGTAAATTTGGATCTGGTACGGACTTAGGTAAATGACGCAGAACCTGCGCCAGGTCTTCAGGACCAATTTTGCATCCTCAACCACCTTTAGTAGATAGAGAAGTTAATTTAATAATTTCATCTTTAGACATATGGATCACTCCTTGTAATTAGAATGTAGTTGTAGAAGGGGAAGAATACTACTTTTAAAGTTCATTTTTGATTTAATACATCTTGATAGATATTTAATAAATATTCCGCTTCATGTGTACTTGAGTGGTGCTTGGCAATGTATTGTTTTGCATTATCACTTATTGATTGCCTTAACTTGATATTATTCATGATTTGCTCAGCATAATCAAGAAATTGGTTTGTATCACGATAGATAAAACCCGTCCGCGTGTGGGATACAATACTTTTATTCCCTTCATTGCTAGAGACTAAAACTGGTAATCCATAGCCCATTGCTTCTAATATCGCAGAAGATTGACCTTCAGAATGAGAGGTATTCAAAATACAATCTGCAAGATGGTACACAGCACCCATTTTTTCATGAGGGAGCTGACCAAGATATTCAACCCATTCTTCATTTTCACTTACTAAGTCCTTGACAATTTGCCCTTCTTCTTCTTCAAGAACAGGCCCAACAAGCCAAAGTCTTATATGTGGGTGCTTCTCATGTAATTTTTTTAACATTTGAATTGCTGAAGGAATGTTTTTTACTTGTCTTACTCCAGCCGGAAGTACATACAAAAAAGTGTTTGGTTCTTTTTGAAAATCATCGCCTGAAACACTAAATTCACTAGTTCCCTGAGGTATCATAAATGTCTTGTCTTTAATTTCTGGTACCTCTTTTATTAAGGTTTCTTTTGCCTCCTCATTAAATACATGAATCGCTTTCGCTTCACTTAAACAAGTAAGTACATCAGAACGAGTATCGTTATCAAACAAATTATAATTTAGGTCAGTTCCAGTTAGAGTGACAATATAGTCTTTTGGCTTTATCTTAAGATTTTGTAAGAATATATAAAAACGATAGGCATTAAATCCGTGTACAATATCTGCTTGAAGCTGCATCTCAGATCCTTTATTGTCTGTTATAGAAATAATTTCCGTATTAACACCTAACTGTTCTAACCCATCCGCCATTCGTTGGACGGTAATCGTATTTCCTCTCGGTTGGTGAAAATTAGGTGTAGCTAAGATAACTTTCATCATGTTTCATCCTTTGTGGTATTAAATTCTGTATGTAAATTAAAATCATAAAACGATTCAATAATTAGTTTTAGCCTAATTATTGATTACAATTCTAACTTCTACTAGATGTAATGGTTAAGTGCTTTCCTAATCATTATTAATAGTAATTTCAAGTTTGTCATTTATTTTGCTCAATGTGTAGAGAGAAAAAATATGTTCTTTTCGTTATTTGAAGAAAATATACTTAATTTTTTATGTGACAATAAAATTGAAAAAAAAAGAACCATGCAGGGCATGATCCTTAATATGTGAAAGATAAACGAGTTAGTGATAATTATATTTTTTGGCAGGACTCTGGTTGAAAACTGACCTTAATCCTTCTTGCCATTTTGTTTTAGTTACTGTTTGCTCTTCTACTTTTACTTAAGGTTCCTTTATGAAAAAGGTGAAAGTAAAGGAAACCAACGCCCTGTTCCAATAGTAATAAAGAAAATAGAAGGTTAGAAGAGGTTTAACACTGCTAGAAAGCATACCGGATCCGATATTTCCATAAGCACCTACCATTAAAGGGGTAGCAGTCATAGAATATAAATCTCATTGTGTTAGAAAAATTTCATGCATTTTCTGAAGTTTTGTAGTACTTAATAAGTAAAAGGATAGGTTTTTTTGACTCATTAATTATTGTTGCAATAGGATTTTAAATTGGCGGGACTGTGTGGGAATCGAACCCACCGAACCTGGCACGCAGGTTCCTCAGGGTTTTGAAGACCCAGGGGGACACCAGTCACCCATCCAACCCCATGAAATAATAGTTATACATTTGTTTGAACCTTATTTAGTTTATAACGAAAAGATTTCATGTGCAAGAAGGATGCATATGGCAAATTTAGTAACAAATTATTTAAGGCCTTTCTTATCATACTAAAAATGTATGAACATGAAAAGAGGTGAAAAATATGGGAAGAGATGAGCATCACCATTCGAAAGGGAAAAACAAAAATGAACTTCCACAGACACCTGATTATGCAAAGGGTGCAGTCGGTGTAGATATGGAGATGGCCAAGCATCCAGAAGTTCAATCTGGAGTTGCAGATGAAAGTGAAGAACGTAATCAAAAATAATTGCATATAAATAAGAACGAGCGATTTATCAAAGGAGCTATTCTGCTACTTGTTGGTAAATCGCTTGTTTATTAAACTTTCACTTTGGAAAGGCACTATTTTAATAGTAAAAGGACGTTACCCTATAAATCTTCGTACTTGAATCAATAGCTGGCTAGGATTAAAGTAATAGTAACTAGATAAAATCGAAGGCAGGGTAATTAGAATGGAAGCGACATATTATACCATTGGTATGGCAGGACATATTGATCATGGGAAAACCACTTTAACTAAAGCATTAACTAATGTTGATACCGATAGGTTAAAAGAAGAGAAGCAACGGAATATTTCGATTGAAGCAGGTTATGCACCTTTACATACAAAAGATGGGACGCATGTATCTATCGTAGATGTTCCTGGACATGAACGATTCATAAGACAGATGATTGCTGGTGTAGCAGGAATAGACTTAGTTGTGCTAGTAGTTGCTGCTGATGAGGGCGTAATGCCACAAACAAAAGAACACTTGGAAATTCTTGAATTTTTGGGGATTAAGCGGTGTATTGTGACAATTACTAAAATAGATCGAGTCGACGAAGAATTATTAGAGTTAATTGCCCTTGATATTGATGAAACATTGTCAGGTACATCATTTGAAAATTCGCCAATGGTTAATGTCGATAGTGTTTCGGGTAAAGGAATCGATACATTAAAAGAATCGATTTTTCATGAATTACAGTCCGTCGAACATCGTGATCGCTATGGTTCGTTTCGTTTACCAATCGATCAAGTGTTTACTGTTCAAGGACAGGGAACGATTGTACGAGGAACAGTTTATGAAGGAATTGTAAAAAATGGAAGTCTGCTTCGAATATTACCTGGTGACGAAAAGGTTAAAGCAAGAAATATCCAAGTTCATCATCAAGATGTAGAGGAGGCTAGAGCAGGGCAACGAACCGCTATCAATCTTACTGGAGTTGAAAAAGATGGCATTAAAAGAGGTGACGTACTCGTTGCTTCAGATCATTTTTTAGTAACGGATACTATTGATGTTGCGATTCGGTTTGTCACTGACTTACGTTCAGTTCTTAAACAACGTTCCCCAGTAAAGCTCCATGTTGGAACGTCAGAGGTAATGGGCAAAATTGTATTTTTTGATAGGAACTCAGTTGAAGAAATAAATAAAGAAGTATTATGCCAAATTCGTTTAGATAATGAGATAGTCGTCCGCCGGGGAGATCGTTTTATTTTAAGACGACCAACACCAGTAGAAACAATTGGTGGAGGTTGGGTGATAGAGCCAAAAGGAGAAAAGTACCGTTTTGGTGATGAAACAATCAAAATGCTTCAAAAGAAAAAAGAGGGGACACCGGAAGATTTGATTAAGGATGTACTAAAAGTAAGTTCCCCACTTACAATAAATCAGATAATTCAAGCAACATCATTGGATCAGAAGGAAGTACAAACAATCCTGAACAAAACAATCGAAAAAGGCGTTCTAGTTGAAATTCCAGGAAACAAATATGTCCTCTCATCACAAATTCACAAAATTAAAGATGACATAACTGACCAATTGACCGATTTCCATGACCGTTTTCCGATGCGTCTAGGGATGAACAAGGCTGAATTAGTTCAATTATTGCGAGCAGATTTTTCGAAAGAAATGGTTGAGTATACCTTGGAGCAAATGGTAAATCACGGAACCATCAAGAAAATAGAAAGATTTATAGCAAATGAAAATTTTGAACCACACTTACCAACAAAGTGGAAAACTAGAATGGAAGAAATTATCTCTAACCTCAAGGCAGATGAGCTTGAAGTAAAAAAGTGGGAAGACTATATATCGAGTACGCCTATTTCTAAGGATGAATCAGCTGAATTAAGAGGTTTTCTACTTCTAACTAATCGTGCGTACCAGCTAACAGATGATATGATTGTACACAAACTGGCTATTAATCAAGCCGTAGATTCATTACAACAACAAACTGGTACTGTTTTTGATTTAAAAGATGCAAAAGACATTTTAAATGTGTCACGAAAATATCTAATCCCACTATTGGAATTATTAGACTCTCTCCATCATACTGAAAGAGAAGAAGGAAAACGAAGATGGTTATAATGAACTTATATTTCAATCCTTTTATTAGATTTTAATGAGGAGGTAGTATGTGATGAATTATAAAGTATCCGTTGAATTTTGTATGCAGTGAAATTATGCTCCTAAAGCCGCAAGTTTTGCGGAACAATTATTTACCCATTACCGGTCAAGAATCACATCTATGGAGCTTATTCCGAGCTCTGGTGGGGCGTTCGAAATCACTGTCAATAGTAAGAAGATTTACTCGAAATTAGAAACTGGTAAGTATCCAGAAGTAACTCAGATTATTGAAAAAATGGAAAATCAAGTCTAGCAAACAAAACGCTCAGGAAAAATCCTAAGCGTTTTGTTTTTTATGGCTTGAATGATTGGTATTTTTCGCTGTAAATTGGACTTAACATGTAATGATTTTCTTTTTTGTTATCTAAATCTTGGAAAGAAACTTCACCATTCCCCATTTGTAAATGAACAGTGTTTAATGAGCTGATTTTTTCTTCAAGTTCAACAGTAAGTGCCACCTTCATCGTAGTCATATCATTGTTCATATTGGATACTGACATTTCTTGAACGGAATGTGGAGAGTTGTTGATGTTAATAGTATCCATATCTAAATCAGATTGGTCACCGGTAAAAGTTCCAGAAACCGTAATGGTTGAACTGTCTTTAGTAAATGGGAATGAGAAAAAACGATCTACCTTGCCTAACCTTATTTGCCATTCAAAAGAAACCCAGTTTGCTTCGAAATACCATGGCATACCATCCGTTTCACCAAACTCATTTTTGTTTTTGAATGGAAAATGCCCAATCCCAGTTATGTGATACGCTGAATCGTTTATCTCTAACGTTTTATCTACAGAATAGGTTTGAAATTTCAAGAAATGGTGATATCCAAATACCACTAACGTGCACATTATAGCTGTAATTATAACAACTGAGATCTTTTTTATGATAGGAATCTCTCCCTTTTAAAAGAAATTTTAATTGCTGATCTTTCATCTAGTTTAACACAATTTACAATCCATTATTTTACATTCTCTCCGGATTTTTTAAACAACTAGTGTATCCATAAACATTGTCAAATGAAGCTAAATTGTTTGGTATTGATGGGTATTCCATTTATAATAAAGATGGATTTTGTAGGAGGTTGATTGTGTGATGCAATTGTTGAGAGAATTACCGCCTGTACATGAGTTACAAAAGAGTAATCGATTCACGAGTCTTGTTGAGAAACTATCGATTCCTGACTCACAGGTTACTAAAATCATTCAAGCTGAAATTGATTATTTGAGAGAAGAATTGTTAGCTGGCAATGTCCCTATCGAAAAGCCTAACAAGCTAACCTTTACTGAATACATATGGAACAACACCGAAGAAAAGGTTCTGAAATTTAAACAAGATCGATTAATCCGTGTAATTAACGGAACAGGGACTGTACTCCATACAAATTTAGGACGTGCCAGATTAAGTGAAGAGGCCATTACCCATGTAGTTTCGGTTGCATCTAATTACTCTAATCTTGAATACAAAATTTCAGAAGGAAAAAGAGGATCAAGACATGATATCCTTGAGGAATTACTGACTGAAGTAACCGGTGCTGAGGCTGCGATGGTTGTTAATAACAATGCAGCAGCTGTCTATTTAGTGTTACGTGCCTTGGCAAAAGACAAAGAGGTAATCGTTTCTCGTGGACAACTGGTGGAAATCGGAGGATCTTTTCGTGTTTCATCAATTATGAGTGAAAGTGATGCAGAGCTCGTAGAAGTTGGAACAACAAACAAAACTCACTTGTATGATTATCAAAACGCAATCTCGGAAAAAACTGCGATGATCCTTAAGGTACATACAAGTAATTTCAAAACAATTGGATTTACCGAAACTGTGGCAACTGAGGAATTAGTTGAACTGAAAAGAAAAAACTCGCACTTAATTTTTTATGAAGATCTAGGGAGTGGCTCATTATATGATTTTAGGAACGAAGGGATTGGGGAAGAGCCGGTTGTCAGAGGAGTAATTGAATCAGGTGTGGATCTAGTATCTTTTAGTGGTGACAAGCTATTGGGTGGACCGCAAGCCGGTATCATTGTCGGTAAAAAAGAATATATTGAAAAATTAAAAAGTCACCAATTAGCAAGAGTTCTACGAGTAGATAAAATGACTTTTGCCGGACTAGAAAAGACACTACGCTCATATTTGTCTAGTCAGGATTTAGTTGAACAACTTCCTACAGTACGAGATATCATTAAAACAGATCAACAAATATATGAACAAGCAAACGATTTTTGTGTTCAATTAAAGAAATACAGCGAGTTGTATCATTTACAAGTTTTAGCAGATACTTCCCAAGTTGGTGGGGGAACGATGCCTGGAGTTAAACTTCCAACCTATATAGTGACAATTAACCATAAGAACATATCCACACCAGAACTAGCAAGAATTTTAAGAACTGGAACTCCTGCTATTGTTACGAGAATAAAAGAAGATAAAATCATTATTGATTTCCGAACAGTAACAAAAAAAGAAATGCCAGAGTTAATAGAGAGTTTTATTAGTCTAAGTGGGATGGATGATTAGGCAGAAGTTTTGTAGATGCACTAGTGAAAACTAATCAAAGGATATTAACCTCTATATTATAAAATGTGGAAGAGAATATGACCAAAAAAATCACTGTATATTCAGTGTTTTATAGGAAAAATCCCTCCTTGACCAGTTGGCCAAGGATCATAAAGTAGAATGGAAAGCATTCGAATTAAACCAGAGGGGGTAGAAATACCACCACATCCTCTGGAGTATTATGAACAGGCCAAAGGCAAGCACATTTTCAGAAAGAAAAAACAATCAATGATATCGACACCCTTGCAGAGATAGGTGAGGTCATTGGGCTTAATCCAAATTCTCTTCGTGAGGCGATTGAGTCTCATCAATATGAACAACAAATAATAAATGAAACGGAAGAAGCCCAACGAATGGGTGTGACAGGAATTCCATGCTTTGTTTCTGGAACGAGAGGCGTTATGGGTGCACAAAACTATGACACTCTAATGCAATTAATTAACGAAGAATAAGTCTAATTTAAGGAGCGTGAAAATCAGCTCCTTTTTAACTTATTTATCTCGTTTGGCTTTTCTTGAAAAATTTCCAAAGTAGAACAATGTTCAACAAGCAAATCAATACAAATGACGTTTGATAGACAAATACACTTAAACCTTTGCCAATTGAATCGGGCTCTGTTAAATACCAATAATAGCCTGACGGAATAATAACCACTAAAGAAACAGCGATTGAAATTACTAATGAAAGCCAAAAGTTTTTCGACTTTTTCAACAGACCAACTCCAACTCGGTTGGAAATAATCCATGCAAATACAATAATTCCCCAGAAAAGTAATACTCGAATAAGATCCATTAAATTCACTCCTTTCGTGTGAAATGTGAACTCTATTTGTTTTTTTCTTGTAGTAATACTTATTAGTCGAAATCTTTTAACAGTTGGTTACATGTAATTATATTTTTATAAAACCTTTAATCTAATGACTTACTGAATCAAAACCAAAACCGATGACATGCCATCAGCAATTATTTTTAAAAAACCAAGTGAAGTAAACTACACCACAACAGGTGTTGACTACCCCTGCTCCTATTTTTGAGAAGTTAGGGGTTTACTTTTATTTAAAAAACAGTAAAATTTAAATGATAATAATATTTTGTTGATTTATACATAAGATAATTGAATTTTGCTGACTATCATGCTATTTTTCCTGAAAATGAGGTGAAGATTTTGGATTTTATTAAAGAGTCAATGCAGTTACCAATAGACAACTTAGTTGGTTTGTTATTATACGCAGTGATCTATATGTTTTCAGCTGGTTTATTTGTTGTATTAGCACTTACATTTATTCCTAATCGATTGCCATATGCTGTAAAAAGTGCAATTGTAGGAATTGCTGTATTAGTAAGTCTAGTGTTTTGGTGGAATAATATATTATAACCTTCTGATGAGCAAGTCTTGTTCAATGTGGGCATTCGCTGCTATCTATTTGATAATGCACCTTCAATTGTAGAGTGGATTGTTATTGCGACTGAACAATTCCAAAGTCAACGTGGCTTGATTGTTTTAAAAAGTGGTCACTTACTAGTTAATAAATCAAACTAACAGGCTAGCTGGTTATTCTCAATTAGGGAATAGTGGCTAGCTTTTTCCTCGCTCACTAAAAATCAGTTGGCTCAACTTTTACTAATATTGTATAGCTACGAACATACGTCATTAACTGTATTTTTTTATTTAGAAGTTGAAGGATTATAGCAACTTTTGTAGAATTTTAGAACTAATAAATAAACTGATTGTAGGTTCCCCATTTCCATACTCCTAAAGAAGTAGTTTATATCCTTCCTGCGAAAAAATGATAACCCTTTCTTTTGTCTGTACTTTACAAAACAAAATGTATTATATGTAGATCTAAACATATAAAAGATGTGGAGTATGATAAAATAGTAAGTCTAGTATTCTAAAAGATTGGTGATAACCTATGAGATTAATTATTGCAGAAAAACCCTCTGTCGCAAAAAACATTGCAGATGCATTGAAAATAAAAACGAAAAAGGATGGTTATTTTGAGGGAAATAACTATTTGATTACGTGGGCGTTCGGCCATTTGTTGCAGCTATTTGATGCCAAGGATTACGATAGTAAAATGGCAAGTTGGAAAATGGATAACTTTCCATTTATCCCACCGAAATTTCAGTATAAGGTGAAGAGTAGTCCGAGAAGTAAGGGGAGAGTTGATAGTGGAGCGTATAAACAACTAAAAACGATTCAATCCTTAATCAAGAGAAACGATGTAGATATGATTATCTCCGCTTGTGACTATGATCGTGAAGGACAATTAATAGGCGATAGTATTATTGAATATCAAAAGGTTAAAAAGCCAGTATACCGTTTGTTGTTAAATGAATGGACACAAGCAGAAGTACTCCAGGGTATAGAAAAGATGAAATCCAATGACGAGATGAAGCCCTTAAAGGACGCAGGGATTAGCAGGCAATGGGCAGACTGGGTAATTGGGATAAATCTAACATCTGTTGCAACGTTAAAATATCAAAAAGGTAAAGGTAAGGCCCTTAATATTGGACGTGTACTCCTTCCGACCCTTAAAATCATCTATGATCGTGACAAAGAAATAGAGCAGTTTAAGCCAGAAAACTATTTTAAGCTAACTGCAACGTTTCAAACGACTGAAGGAAAAGACTATCAGGGCTCATACACCGAAAATGACCAGGAAAAATTTAAGAAAAAAGAAAATTTAGAAGAAATAGCCAAGGATATTGAAAATAAGGAAGCAATGATCGTCGATAAGCAAATAGAGCGTAAAAAGGATTTTCCACCGTTTTTATTTAATCTTTCCAATTTACAAGGATTCATCACTAGTAAATATAAAGGGTGGACATCTGATAAAGTGTTAAAGGTAGCCCAGACACTTTATGAGAAAAAATTCATTACATATCCAAGAACCTCCAGTGTTGCATTAGAAGAAAGTTTAGTTGCTAAAACAGCAAGTGTACTAAAGGCGTTAACGGAAAATTTTGTTTACAAGGACGAGGTAAAGTTCATTAAATCAAAACGAGTGTTTAACAATGCAAAGGTAGAGAGTCATAGTGCGATTATACCTACTTATGTGTTGCCAAACCGCTTAACGATGGATGAAGAGACTGTCTATTCTGCAATTAAAAATCGTTTCATTGCCCAGTTTATGCCAATTGCTGAACATGAGGAAACAAAGCTGACCACCAAAATAGTTGATGCAGAGCTAGTAACCGGTGTCTTCATTTCTAAAGGAAAAGTGCAGCTTGTGGAGGGATGGAAAAAGGTTGAAAAAATCCAATCCAAGGATACCCTTTTGCCTCAGGTACAAGTAAATGACCATGTGCAATTGCTAGAATACGAGATATCATCCCATGCAACGAAGCCACCGAAATATCATACAGAAAAAACGTTGTTAAGAGTGATGGAAACGTGTGGAAAAGGATATAAGGAAGATGACGTTGAAGAGGTATTAACAGGGTTCAGTATCGGCACACCTGCAACCAGAGCAGACACAATGAAAAAACTTAAGGATGTAGGGTATATAACATCCGAATCACGGAACTTATTATGCACGGATTTGGGTAAAAAACTCGTTGAAACATTTCCAATTAAGGACTTATTTGACCTAGAGTTTACCGGTCGACTCGAAAAGTCATTAGCTGACATAGAAAAAGAACAAGTGAATAAAGACGACTTCCTCCGATTAGTTTTTTCATTTACAAGCAAGTCTGTTCAGACAATAAAGGGTGATGCTGACGTGACAATCAACCAACTTTCCACTGAACAAAATTCTATTACCAAAGAGGTGTTAGGGAAATGTCCGGCATGTGGGAATAGTATTATTGAAGGAGTAAAAGGATTTGGTTGCAGTAACTGGAAACAAGGCTGCAAATTTGTCGTTTGGAAAAATGACAAATTTCTAGGCGCAATGAAAAAGAAAGCAACAAAATCAATGGTTAAGATGCTATTAAAAGATAATGTCGCCCATGTTAAAGGCTTAACAAGTAAAAAGGGGAACAAATTTGATGCTTACTTGAGATATGAAAAAAATCCAGCAAATGATTATTATAGTTGGAAAATGGAATTTAAGAAGTAAGAAAAAGTTATTAAAAGTGAAGAGTGTTTAGAAGACTCTTCACTTTTACTTATCCTTCTAAGTATCGCTAGGATCATACTCATCATAAGACAGCCGAGTAACGGTTGTTGAATCATCTTTGTTCATATCCGTTTCCGTTGCATTTTCTCCGTAGGATTCATCAGGATCGATACCAGGTGCCACTTTTGGTTCTACCTTTTCTGTTTTTTTCTTTTTATCCATCATCAAACCTCCTATCTTTATTAGTCTTCCGAGTATCTTAAAATTTATAGATAGAGAAATGTTAAAAATACAAGAGTGAATGGTTACAACTAAACTTAACTCATATCTTTCAAATACATACTATTAATCAGTCAAAGCAAATTTGTACAACTGTCGACAAATCTCACGTCCATTTGATAATTTAATATGGTAATATAGTAACAAAGAACTATACCTACATAATAAACTAATTTACTTGTTATCTCCGGACAAAAAGCGAAGAGCGGGTGAAAACCAATGGTTTTTAAGAAAAATATATCTTTTATTGTTTTATTTTTGATTGCATCCTATATCACGATTATATTTGGGAGAAATGATGATATGATTCATTTAATCGGTGGTATTATTACTTCTTTCATTCCTCTAATTGCTGCTTTCTGGTTGTTCAAGGCATCACGACGTAGTAGTAATGAAGAAAAAATATTTTGGTTATTATTTTCTATTGGGTATTTAAGTAGTTTCATTGGTGAAATAATTTGGGATGTTTATGAATACCTTTTTCAATTAGCAATACCTTTTCCAGGATACCCAGACTTCTTTTATTTGTTGAATTACTCCCTTTTATTTATGGCTTTTATTTACAAGATGTTTAAGGAGACTAGAACTGTATCAGCAGTACGATACCTGTTTGATTTGGTGGTTGTAATGACTGTTGCTTCAGCTTTTAGCTGGCATTATCTAGTTAGGCCAATTATCAACATTTCTATGCATAATGAACCATATCTTCTTTTTATGTTAGGATACCCAATGGGAGACTTGGCTATTTTGCTTTTAGCTACTAGCATTTACTTGAGCAGTACTGATTTATTGAAACAAAAAAGCCTACTATTACTTTTCGCTGGATTAGTGACACAAGTAATCGCTAATTCTTCTTACCTCTACTTGCAACTTTCAGATCAGTACAGTTCGTGGAGCCTGATTGATCCAATATTTTACCTTTCGGTATTACTTATTGCTATGGCAGGTCGCCAATATGATAAAGCAGATACCGATTCCATGGTAATTACGAAAAAAAGAAAAAGTGTTCTTATCAATGAAAGAAATTTATTTTTAAGAATTTCAGTTCCATATATTGGTGTAGCTGTTTTAATTGGTTTTCTGTTATTTGAAGGTAGTTCATCTACTTCTATTATGTTAGGTGCCATTATTTCTATATCTCTCATTATATGCAGGCAAATAATTGTCATAGTTGATAACCGCGATCTATTACTAAAATATAGAAAGCAAGCAAGAGAATTAACAGTTAACGAACAAAGGTATCGGTCATTATTTGAACACCATACTGATGCTGTATTTTCTTTAGACTTAGAGGGTAATTTTAAGACAGCTAATCCTCAATTTTTATCTATGACTGGTCTAGAAGAATCTGAATTGGAAACATTAAATCTCTCAAACATTCTTCCACAAAAAATAGTGACAAGGGTTTTCAATTATTTTATTTATGCAAAAGAAGGTAAGCCCCAATATTTTGAAATTGGTATAAAGAATAAAAAAGGAGAAAATCAATACTTAAGCATTAACTACATTCCTATTTTTATAATGGATAAAGTAAATGGAGTATTTGGAATTGCTAAGGATGTAACTCAGATGAAAGAGACGGAGGAGAAAATTAATCATCTTGCATACCATGATTCATTAACCGGATTACCCAACCGTAGACATTTTGAAACCTTACTTAATCAGGCGATTGTTGAGGCAGATAATAATAAATCAATGCTTGGTGTCCTCTTTCTTGATCTTGATCATTTCAAGCTAATCAATGATACACTTGGCCATTCAGTTGGGGATGATTTGCTTGTATCGGTTGCAGAACGGCTAACTCAATGTTTATCAACTGATAATATTGCTGCTAGACATGGTGGAGATGAGTTTATCATCCTTCTCAAAGGAATTCATCAAAGTGAAGAAATTAGTGGTCATGCTGAAGTACTCTTGAAACATTTAAATGAACCTTTCTTGATTAACCAGGGTAAGGTTTCGGTAACCCCAAGTATAGGTATTTCTATCTATCCAGAAGACGCATCGAGTAGTGAAGATTTGTTAAAAAATGCGGATAAAGCGATGTATCGTGTGAAGTATCAAGGTAAAAACCATTATCGTATTTACAAGCCATTGAGTGATGATAAATCCCTTAGAAAATTGGCAATAGAGAAGGATATTTACTCAGTTATAGCAAACGAAGAGCTAGAAGTGTATTACCAACCGCAAATTGAAACAGATACCGGCTTAATCTACGGTGTCGAGGCATTAGTTCGATGGAATCACCCTGAGTTTGGATTAATTTCACCAGCTGATTTTATACCTCTAGCAGAGGCAACAGGAGTTATATTTCCTTTAAATGAATGGGTGCTGAGAACTGCTTGCAAACAACTAAAAATATGGCATGAGCAAGGTATTCTTATCTACATGGCCGTAAACATATCCCCACAGCAGTTTTATAAAGAAGAGAACCTTACAACTAAGGTAAAAGAAGTACTTGACGAATGTGAGCTTGATCCAAGTTTCTTAGTTATTGAAATTACAGAGGCAATTGCTATTAACAATATGGATATAGCTATTCGAAAACTGTTTGAATTAAAGAGGTTAGGGGTACAGGTTGCCTTAGATGACTTTGGAACGGGCTACTCTTCCCTTTCTTACTTAACTCAATTACCAATAGACACAATTAAAATTGCAAGGGAATTTATTGATGAAATTGGAACAGCTTCAACAACCTCAGCAATACTAGCGGCTTTAGTTACAATGGCTAACGACTTGAATCTGAAAATTGTCCTCGAGGGAGTTGAAAGAGAGGAACAACTTCAGCAGTTAATGCGATTTAGAAGTCACTATATGCAAGGTTTTTATTTTAGTCGACCTATTCCTTTAGAGGAAATGAATGCCATGTTAAACGATATGTGTGTACCGTGGCTTTTAAAAAAAATATAAATAATTATTAAAATGAAAAGCAAACCAGTCTATCAATTAGATTGTTTTGCTTTTTTTGATGGGTAAATTTGTTAAAAAGAGTTGATAAGTCACATGAAATTGTTTCATTCGATGAATACTAAGATAAGGAGGTCATATGGGATGAAATCAATTGCTTTATCATTATTGTTACTGACAACGATTCAACCAGTTCTTGAAATGAATTTACTCATATCGCATAGAGGAATAAAGATTGATGAGGTAAGTCGTTCAGAATTTGCGATTCCTTTATTAGATGAAACTATTATTGATCAAGCAAAGTATCATGAGCTTGTTGAAAAATTGGAGAAAGTAGCAGTCCTAGATCCAATTAATGCTTTTATGGATGAAAAAGGGGAAATTGTTCCAGGTGAATCAGGTTATGCTCTTGATCGATATCTTTTCGCTCAGCAATTTTATGATTTTTTTTATAAAAACAGCTATTCTAAGATTCAACTACCTTTAAGGAAGGTTTATCCAAAAGTAGACGGCGAGTTACTAGATTCGATTCGATCTAAACAAATTGGTAAGTACGTAACCTATTTTAATGTTAGTAACAAGGAGCGATCTCACAATATTAGATTAGCAACTGAAGCCATAAATAATGAAGTTGTCTTTCCAGATGAGACTTTCTCTTTTAATCAGGTTGTTGGCAAAAGGACGGAAGGTAAGGGTTACTTACCAGCCCCAGTCATTGTTAAAGGAGAATTGGCAGAAGATATAGGAGGCGGTATATGTCAGGTTTCTTCTACACTTTATAATGCAGTGGACCAAGCAGGAATGAGAATAGGACAACGATATTCCCATAGTAGACATGTTCCTTATGTACCACCAGGTCGAGATGCCACTGTAAGTTGGTATGGACCGGATTTTTCTTTTGAAAATAATTATAATCAACCTATTCTTATTCGGGCAAAGACCGTCCATGGGAAAGTTATTATTTCTATTTATTCATCTGATCAGATAAGGAATGAAGAAAAATCTATTCCAAACGCATCAAAACAATTACCGTTTGAAATCAATCGTGAGTCTAAAAGAGGTGAGGATTAATCACTTTTAGGACTCCAGACTCCAAGGTGATTGAGTAATAGCGTTAGCTCCTCAGCTGCACGGTCAGTGGATTTAAAGTATTCTTCAATCCCACAATCTTGGAGATGGCGATATCTTTCAATTATACTGTCTAATGGTATCCTTTCTTCCTTGGTTGCGTTTAAATAATAGGGTGCTAAAGCAGTACAAAGAACAGTGAAAGCCCCTTTTTCATTTTCGATGAAATTGGTTGATACAACTCCTGCCATCCCATCCTTATCCTGGATATTTAAAGCCCTTTTTGCTACGATTTCCAACTTGATTGCTATTTGTTGGCTAAACAAAGCGGATCACTCCTAACTAAAATTTTGTCAATCAATCTAATCATCTATCTAAAGTTTACCTTAATCCTTGTTTCCATCAAAGTTTATTGATTTTGAAGGAAAAAATGATGTGTATGTTAAATACTATTAATGGAACCATTTTAAATTAACAAAAAAGGAGTACAATCCATGGATTTAACAACTATCGCAATAATGGCAGAAAAAGTTAAAGAAAATATTGAAAAGGTAATCGTCGGAAAAGAAGAAACTGTCGACCAGTTACTAGTAGCATTAATATCATCCGGACACGTTTTACTTGAAGATGTCCCGGGAACCGGGAAAACATTATTGGCAAAATCATTAGCTCAATCATTGAGTTGTTCCTTTAAACGAATCCAATTTACTCCTGATTTATTACCAACTGATATAACAGGAATTAATTTTTATAACCAAAAACAAGGTGAATTTGAGTTTAGACCTGGACCAATTTTCACTAATATTTTGTTGGCGGATGAAATTAACCGTGCCACACCTAGAACACAGTCAAGTTTGCTAGAAAGTATGGAGGAAAGACAGGCAACTATTGATGGGGATACTATGCAATTGGTTGAACCATTCATCGTAGTAGCCACTCAAAACCCGATTGAGAGTCACGGGACATTTCCTTTACCTGAAGCGCAATTAGACCGATTTTTGTTAAAAATTAATGTAGGTTATCCCTCCAAAGAAGAAGGGATAGAAATTCTCAAACGATTTAAAGAGAGTAATCCACTCGATCAAATTGAGGCAGTAGTAAGTAGTGAGGAGATAATTGAAGCACAACGGTTATATTCTCAAGTTTATGTAAGTGATGATATGCTTTTTTACATAATGGATATTGTTGAAAGAACGAGGATACATCCAGATATTGAATTGGGTGTGAGTCCACGTGGAAGCCAGGCTTTGCTAAAAGCTACCCAAGTTTATGCAATATTAAAAGGTAGAGATTATGTCATTCCTGATGACATAAAGGCAATGGTTAAACCTGTTCTAGGTCACAGGATCACACTCACTCCTTTTATGGGAAGAAAGAACAAACAAGTGGACAAGACTTTGGATAAACTAGTAAACGATATAATTGTTCCTACTGAAAAGGATTTAATAAAGGGTACGAGAAAATGAGTCTTGCATGGTTTATTTTTGTGTTGATATTTTGTATCCTTGGTCAAGCTTATATCTATCAAAAATGGGGATTAACTAATATTCATTATACTCGCTCTTTTAGTGAACGGGCAGTTTTTGAAGGTGAACAAGTAGAGATGATTGACGAGATTTCAAATAAAAAGATATTACCAGTCCCCTGGGTGCGATTAGATTCTAAGATTAATAGTCATTTACAATTTACCCATTCAGTTAATGATGATGGAGAACCTGAATTATTCCACCATACCATGTTTAGTTTGATGCCTTATCAAAAAGTAACTAGACGTCACCAGATATCCTGTGAAAAACGTGGATACTATCGCCTTAATACAGTTTCTATTTCAACTGGAGATGCTTTTGGATTTGGCCAGGATTTTCAACTGTTTCAAGCGTTAACTGATATTACTGTTTATCCAACAATTTCTTCCATCGAAGATGTTCCACTGCCTTCACATAGCTGGCTAGGAGATATTGTGGTTCGAAGATGGATCATTGAGGATCCATTTTTTCATGCAGGGGTTCGTGAATATAGCTATGGTGATTCAATGAATAATATTAACTGGAAAGCCACTGCTCGGACAAATCAATTACAAGTAAGTAAAAAAGATTATACTTCGGATCATCATTTAATGATATATTTGAATTTTGATGAAACAGAAGATATATGGCTTCCAATTGAAGATGAGGAATTAATGGAACGTGGTTTGTCTTATGCTGCTTCTGTTGCTCAATACGCTATTTCAAAAGGGATTAGTACCGGTTTTGGATGTAACTCCTATCTTGTAGAACCGTTTGGGCAGATGGGCAAAGTTAAGGATTCTGTAAGAATAAGTTCCAAAAACAATCAAAACCAGCTTACCTTCATTCTAGATACCATGGCCAAACTAAAAATGGATCGAAGTAGGAATTTTAATTATTTCTTACAGGAAGATATTGAAAGGACTATGTCCAATACAGATATTCTTCTAATAACATCAATTCTTACATCTAAAATGAAACACCAAATAAGACAATTAGAAGCACTTGGTAACTCAGTCGAGATTTTATGGCTTCAAAAAGAGGGCGTAAGCCAGGAGACCAATGGCCATGAAGAAGGTGTTCTATATGGTAACTAGAAGTAAGTATATCGTTGTTAAATGGCTACAGGTAATGGTTGAATTTCTAACTGTATTTCCGATTCTTCTCCTAATTGCAATTTATACAGTCCCATCCAGTTCAATGTTTTACTGGTTTATATGTCTATCTTTACTACCTTTAATCGGTATGATCTTTCGCTTTTATTTTACGAATAAAAAACAATGGTATTATGTTAGCTTTATTTCACTGTTTAGTTTGGTATTGCCAATTTTATTTGGAAGTGGTACTGTATCGGCTTCTATTTTTTATTTGCTTACATTTGTTTTTCTTTATCGAGGGCTTCTCTATGTGGAGCAGGAATGGGATGAGCTTTTTTTGCCTACTTATATGTGGGTCGTTGGTTTACCTATTTATTTTAGTGGCTACTTTCTCTACTTAAACGTGAACAAATTGACAGTATATTCCGGGTTGATTTTATGGAGCGGGATTATACTCATAGTTCTTACCTTATTTATAACAAATCATAGGCGTTTGATGGAAGCTGACTTATCTAATTCACATAAAACAACGATTAATCGGGCAGTTCAGCGACATAATCGAATTTTCATCATCCTTACCCTTTGTTTAGCTTTATTTATTACGAATTTTAAAGTATTTCAAGATTTTTTATATAGTGTTACTTCAAACATCTTTCGCTCTCTTTTTTGGGTACTTTCTTTATTAGATGGTGGAGAATCAAACGGCGAACAGCCCTCTCCAAACGAAATGCAATTTTTCCCAAGCGTCGGCGAAAATGAACAATCATTACTAGCTGTTTGGTTTGAACGGATATTTTTGTTTATAGTATCAGTTCTTCTTATTTTAGCAATAATCATGCTAGTTATATATCTAATAAATAAACTAAACCGTAATATTACAGCTGTTTTTTCAAAGGTTTTTCAATTTTTAAATCGATTACTTCGAATAAACAATCAGGAAGCTATTGAACAAGAATATGTCGATGAAAAAGAAGTAACTTTTGATTGGGATGATGTTCTTAAACACACAAAAAACAGAGCTAGTGAGTTGCTTTTTAACCGATTAAAACGGAGAGCCAGCTGGGATAATCTAACCAACACGGATAAGGTACGATACCTTTACCGTCAATTTATCAATAATCAAATAAATAACGGATATTCAGTGCACCCTTACCATACTCCACGCGAAATATTAGAGGAAATAAATAAACAAGCCCCTATAAAAAAAGAGGTTCTCTCACAATTACAAGAATCATATGAACAGGCAAGGTATGGGAGAGTTCAAGTAAGTGATGAAAAGGTTAAGGACCTAATAAATATGATAAGTAATAATAAGTAGCTGTTCGTCTCAAATAAAAAATAAAAGGGTATTTGATGAGACAGTACTAAAATTTATACTATTAATATGGAGAATTGGAAACAATAGATACCGTTGCTAATTTTTAGTATGGATAAGGTGGTTTTGATGAAATTTCTTAAAGTAGAAGTAAGTTTATTGTCTGTTATTGCTTTTTGTGCTCTGTTCACGTTTTCTAATTCAACAAAGGATAGTACTTTTGCAAATAGCGTTTTGGATCATCAGGCACTTACTAGTCAATTGGATCAACTTCTTCAATCCGACCCTAATCTACAAGGAGCGTTGATCGGGGTAAGCATTCGATCTGCTTCTACTGGTGAAATTATTTATGATCACTTAGGAGACACGAGATTAAGACCTGCTTCGAATATGAAATTGTTGACTGCTGCATCAGCTTTATCTGTGCTAGGGGAGAACTTTTCTTTTGTGACAGAAGTAACTACTGACGGCTCAATTAACGGAAACACCCTAGATGGAAACCTTTTTTTAAAGGGAAAAGGAGATCCCACCCTACTAAAATCTGATTTTGAAAAAATAGCAAAGGTTCTTCGTCAAAGTGGCTTGAAAGTTATTCAGGGTGACCTAATCGCAGACGACAGCTGGTATGATGATGTCCGTTATTCACCTGATTTAATTTGGAGTGATGAGCATACCTATTACGGTGGGCAGGTATCTGCTTTAACAGTATCACCAAATAAAGATTATGACGCAGGCTCAGTTATTGTGGACATTGCACCGGGAACAGAAACTGGTAGTGACGCAACCATTACTGTAACGCCAAAAACTGATTATGTTTCTATTGAAAACAATGTTATAACTGTGCCTGCTAATACGAAAAAGGATATTACTATTATAAGACAACATGGAACAAACAATATAATTATAAAGGGCACGATACCTGAGAGTTCTCCAATTGAAAGAGAATGGATATCTGTTTGGGAACCGACTGGATATGCATTAAATTTATTTAAGCAATCGTTGAAAAAATATGGAATTATTTGGACTGGGATAGCAAAAGTTGGTGAAAGTGATGATCAGACAAGCAGATTAGTGACCCATTCGTCCATGCCGCTTTCTGAATTATTAATTCCCTTTATGAAACTGAGCAATAACGGACATGCGGAGGTTCTTTTGAAGGAAATGGGAAAAGTCAGTGAGGATGAGGGTAGCTGGGATAGTGGCATTAAAGTTCTCGAACGAGAGATAGCGAAATTTAGTGTTAATCCAGATACGTTGGTCATAAGAGATGGTTCAGGTATATCGCATATTAATCTAATCCCTGCCAATGAACTTTCTAAACTACTTTACACGATTCAAGAGGAATCATGGTTTCCTGTATATCTTAACTCCTTACCAATTGCTGGGGAGAATAATCGTACAGTTGGCGGAACGCTAGGAAATCGATTAACATCTGCTTCAAGTATATCCAATATTCATGCGAAAACAGGTACGATATCAACTGTTAGTGGTCTATCCGGTTATATTGAAACAAAAAGCGGAGAACAGTTAATCTTTTCGATTCTTCTAAATAACCTTGTTGATGAATCTAAAGGCAAAAAAGTTGAAGATAGCATCGTTTCATTACTAGCTAAACAGTGATTGATTTATAAAGATTCATCAGAGGGTAAATGGGTGAGTGGGGACAAGGGACCTGTCCCTATGTCCCTTGCTTTGGAAAGAAAATGGTGATCACAAATGTTAAAATGGCAATCGCAAATAACGTAAGGTAAACAACATGTAGTGAACTCGATAAGGAATCTTTTAATAACTCCTGTGCTTGAACTGATAGTTGATTTAGTTGAGCACCGTCTAATAATGATTCAGTATTTTCTATCGAGATTTCCACGGCATGGTTTGATCCTTCTTCTGCTAAGGTCTTTTTCATATTGATGTTTAGGATACCGCCAAGAAATGATGCACCTAACGCACTTCCAATAATTCGCATAAACATATTAAGCGATGTTGCAACACCGCGTTTTTTCCACTCAACACTATTTTGAATCGCAACAATAAAGGTAGTACTAGTAAGTCCCATCCCTATACCTACGAAAAAAGATCCAAAACCGGCATACACTGGACCTTTTCCTTGATCAAGGAATACGAATAGTAAAGCACCGATAACTAGGGAGATTCCACCTAGTATAGCAGTTGGACGAAAACCTATTTTAAGTACTAAATGGCCAGCTGAAGTAGCTGCTATTGGCCAGCCAACTGACATTGCGCAGAGCGTGAATCCTGCAACTACGGCTGAATAGCCCATCACTCCTTGGACGTATGTGGGAAGAAAACTAGCTAAACCAATCATAATCATTCCTGAGGTGAGGGTAGCTAGATTAGTAATCACGATTAAACGACTGTTCCATATTTGGAGTGGCATCATTGGCGATTTTGCACGATTTTCTTGCCATAGAAATAGTAGCCCACTGACAATAAACAAACTAAGTAACAAAATGACCGGTAAGGAGTTCCAATTCCAACTGGTGCCAGCTTGTACCAAAACAATAATAAGTGCTGAAATAGAGATAAAGAATAATCCAGAACCAAGGTAATCAATCGATCTTTTTTCTTTGGTTACGTTCTCATGGAAGAAAAAAATGATTCCGATAATACCAATAATTCCAAGGGGGATATTCATCCAGAATATCCAAGCCCAGTCGGAATACCTAACAACAAATCCACCAAGTAGAGGTCCAATCACAGAGGAAATCCCCCAAACGCTTGCCAAATATCCTTGAATTTTTGCACGTTCCTTGATTGTGTACATATCCCCCACAATAGTAGTTACAATTGGATGAATTGCCTGCACCAATTCCTTGAATAATTCGGAAGATAACAAGCATAGTCATTGTTTTTGCAAGTCCACATAGAATCGAACCTATTAAAAAGATAACAACACCAATTATGAAAATTGGTTTTCTGCCAAATAGATCAGCTAACTTACCATATATTAGGGTTGTTACTCCCTGCATAAGTAAAAACGAAGAAAAAACCCAACTATATACGGAAAAACCACCCAGGTCCCCAACGATATTAGGCATGGCTGTTGCCACAATTGTACCTTCGATGGCAGCCATAAACATGGAAATGACAAGCGAAGCAAGTACTAAAGGACGATGTGTTGTTTTTGATGTATTTAATTGAGTTTCCATATACATTTCCCTCTTTCAAAGATTTTTTTACACTAAATAATAACCGTACCAGTTTAAACAATATGTACAAGACCTAGGTTATACTTGAATTAGAATATAAAAAAGCTGAACAGAAGACATAATAGTCTTTTGAACAGCCTGTACTAAGATGCATTACTATAGTATTTATTAGTTTTTTGTTTGAGGTTCACATACTTATTATTAACCACGCAAATAACTGTAGCAATGATTCCGATGATGATAGCAAATGTTATGTTTGTAATGAACATTAATAAGACAGTTATCCCAATAGAAACTAAAAAGTACATTAATCTTCTCAAATTGATGGGTATGCTTAACGTGAATAAAAGGAAAGCTAAAACAATTGCGGGAAGTATATTCAAATAAAAAAAAGCTAATCCTGATAAAAATAGTAGTAAACCCCAATACCAGAATGAAGCTTTTTGAAAAATACGGTATTGATCTTGCTTATAAACCAAATCATAATCTGGTTGCTGTTGATCCATCTTTATCCTCTCCATTATTCATCTATCTTCTACTATTATAATTTATAATAAAGCAAAAAGGGACGTTCGTTTTAATTTTCATTAAAAAATTGCCGACCGTAATAGGGAATGTGGATCAAATTGATGGTTATAAGTTGTAATTTTTCAGATTTTCAAATATATACCATTGTACATTTAAAATAGGCATGTTATATTAATTTAGCGATGAGCTATTTTGCGTAAGACGAAGGATATGCCATCTGTGCTAAACGTCGAATGTGGTCGACGGTTCTTCGCCGCAAAACGTACATGGACACTTGTTTAGACAAGTGTCCTTTTGTTTTTTAAAAAAGCTAATACTAGTTAGTTAAGATCTTTGTTGCCTTATTTTGAAGTTTAAGACTGGGTCATTCCCTCATCAACTCACCAGCGTTTGTTATATATCTAACCAACCATTTTGTTATTCCGTAGTATTCTTAGTTCCACCGGTGCGGAATCACTCCCCATAACTAGCTCATATCAAAATTCTCTCTACTCTAAATACATTTAAGTCCTTATGGCAATATGAAAATGGTCTATTAATGGACACCTATTGGTGAATATCAGTACAATAGACTAAGGAGGAGAGACTATATGAGGAAATCAACTAGAAATACTGTCATGCATAGTTATCCAGGCATGGTTGCTATTGTTACTGTTTCAAATGATGGACAAGACAACATAATGGCCGCAGGTTGGCATTCTTATATTTCATATCAACCACCAATTTATGGTGTTGCAATAGGAAGAGAACGATTCACCCATGGTTTAATGAGCGCTGCAGGCAGTTTTGCTATTAATTTTTTACCCTATGAACAAGCAACGATTATTCAAGAATCTGGTGTATTAACTGGCGAGACAACAGATAAGTTTACAAAGAGGAATATTAAATTTGATCGTGGGCTAACGACAGATGCACCAATCCTTCAGGATGCCTATATTGCTTATGAGTGTAAGACTATTGATGTTAACAGATATGGGGATCACGATTGGTTTGTTGGAGAGATTACATACTTTTATAAGGATGAATCATTATTCCTTAAGAACGGATTACCAGATTTAAATAAATTGGAGATTCCGCTTTATCTAGGACGTTCATCCTATGCGAAATTAGACATAAACACAGAAATTAAAACAATCAAAACATGAAGAAGAATAGGAATTCCAATAATTAACTGCATGTTCTGAGGAGCAGGGTACATAGTAAAATATTAGTTAATTCTTTTCATGAAAACAAAAGGAGTTACATTCTTAATGTCAAAATCACTACCATTCACAATTTCAAAAACTGAAAATTTTTTCGATCGCTTGGGGGACTATGTTGGGGATGTATTCTACGATATTTTACCGGAACAAGGGTATGAACTTCGTGATGAGCAAATCTACATGGCTTTTCAACTAGAGCAAGCTTTTAAAAACAAAACCACGATATTCGCAGAGGCTGGTGTTGGAACTGGCAAAACGTTTGTCTATTTGCTTTATGCAATATGTTTTGCGCGTTATAAAAGAAAACCAGCAATTATATCCTGTGCGGATGAAACACTAATTGAACAACTCGTCAAAGAAGAGGGAGACATTCAGAAATTAGAAAAAGCCCTTGGAATTAACATTGATGTACGATTAGCAAAAGCTCGTGAACAATATGTATGTATCAAAAAGTTAGATCCACTTGCAAATAAAACGGATGACGAGGATATTCTTAAGGTACACGATCAAATACCGGATTTTGTATTCGAACAAGGTTCTTCGATGCAGTCGTTTGAGCGTTATGGAGATCGTAAAGAGTATCCGTGGGTACCAAATGATAAATGGGAAAAGATTGCTTGGGATCCCCTTCAGCAATGCTCTACCTGCGACTGGCGCCATCGAAGCGGGCAAACACTAAATCGTGAATATTATCGTCATTCGACAGACCTGATCATTTGTTCTCATGATTTTTACATGGAGCATGTTTGGACAAAGGACTCTCGTAAACGAGAAGGACAAATGCCATTATTACCTGAAGCTAGTTCAGTAGTGTTTGACGAAGGACATTTGTTGGAATTCGCTGCACAAAAGGCTTTAACCTACCGTTTCCATTCCGCAACGTTGTCGAATGTTCTAACGGGATATATGAGCCAGGATGTACGAGAAGTATCTCTATATCTTATTGAAGATATTTTAACTCTACATGACGAATGGTTTGGTCTATTGAGTGACACAGCAGTATTAGTAGAGGGTTCGAATCGACTTGAAGTACCTCGGACAAAAACGATGATGGACCTTGCTACTAAGATGAACGAAAAAGTGCAATATCTTTTGGAACAACTGGTTTTTGATTCGGAGTTATTTACTATAGATGAGTATCATGTAAAAATTATAGAGGAGTATTTAGAATTTTTTTCATACGGACTAGCTATATTATTAGAAGATGATCAAGGTATCTTCTGGCTTGAAGAAAATGAATCCGAGAGCTCATTTGTGATTATGCCACGATTAGTAGAAGATGTCTTAAAAAATGAAGTCTTTTCACAGTCAATTCCATTTGTATTCTCTTCTGCTACGCTATCTCAGGCGGGTGACTTTAACTATATTTCAGATAGCTTGGGAATTAATCGTTATGATTCATTTACTGTTAAATCTCCATTTGACTATCAGAAACAAATGAAAGTGTTTGGACACGTTCAGGTAAATGAAACTGGAAAGTGGCAGGAAATCGCCAAACAGCTGCGCGACAATAACGGAAAAACACTTATACTTTTCTCTTCAAAGGAAGAAATGAGTCGATTCCAGGAATGGGCCAATCAAGAGGTTTGGGAGTTTCCAATGATTTACGAAGGTGAACGTGAAATAAGTGAACTAGTCAAAAATTTCCAACTCGATAAACCTTCTGTCCTTTGTTCTTATCATTTATGGGAAGGGTTAGATGTACCTGGAGAGTCATTGTCACAAGTTATAATTGCATCTTTACCATTTCCGCCACACGACCCTGTATTTAAAGCTAAGCGAAAGCATGCTAAAAATCCGATTGAAGAGGTAGATACGCCGTATATGATACTACGTCTTAGACAAGGAATTGGACGACTAATTCGAACTAGTAGTGATAAGGGAATCATTCAAATTTGGATGGATCAAAAAGAAAAAGATTTGTACAAAGAAGCTATTGAACAAGTTATTCCGGTTGATTTAAGTTGGTTGTCATAACCATAAGTTTGTAGTTCATTCTGTTTATTTGTACTGACAGTAAAAATTTTATTTTATACTCCGCTGTTCATTTTTTACACTCCCAATTTATAACGGACATCTTTCTTAAAAGGAAGGACAACTTATAAAAGATCGATTATTAGGGGGTGAAAAAACATGGCAAAACAAGGTGGAATGATGCCAGTAATAGCATCGGTTGGTATTGGTGCTGCAGCTTATTACAGCATGACTAGAGGTAAAGGTGTAGGCAATATGGCTCAACAATTTATGCCTGGAATGGCTGGCATGGCTGGACAAGGTCAAGGTCAACAACAAAACCAAAACCAAAACAATCAATCACAACCATTTAGTTAATTTATATTTAATAAACTGAGCAGGCTTCTAGATGAAGTCTGCTCTTTGTATATGCGCTTTGCTAGTTAAGAAAAGTGCTGCATGATATTATTTAGGAAATTACCATTTTTGGAGGGTTAAATTTGGAAAAATTTGAAGCGTTTGTATTGGATCAGAGAAATGATCAACCACACACGGAAATTAGACAGATGACCATCGATGAATTATCGGAAGGAGACGTAACAATTCGTGTTGCATATTCAAGTGTTAATTATAAGGATGGTAGTGTGGTAGAAAGACAAATGTTCGTGAAAAACTACCCATTAATTCCAGGTATTGATTTAGCTGGTACGGTACTTACTTCAAAAGATAAGCGTTTTAAAGAAGGAGATGAGGTAATAGTAACGAGCTATGGATTGGGTACAGACCACGATGGTGGTTATAGTGAAGTTGCCCGTGTTCCTGCTAACTGGATTGTTCCTTTACCAGAAGGTTTAACGTTACGTGAAGCAATGATTTTAGGTACTGCTGGATTTACCGCTGGACTATCTGTTCAGCGACTAGAGGATAATGGATTAGAGAGTAGTCAGGGTTCCGTATTAGTAGCTGGATCTACAGGTGGTGTCGGTAGTATTGCAGTCGATATTTTGGCAAAAAAAGGGTACGATGTGGTCGCAAGTACTGGAAAATTAAACGAACATGAGTATTTAAAAAGAATTGGTGCAAAAAAAGTTATTAATCGGGATGAAGTGATAGATAATGAATCACAGCCTTTTCGAGAAGAGAAGTGGGCTGGAGCTATTGATCCGGTTGGTGGAAAGACATTACAGTACATATTAACAACACTTCAATATGGAACATCTGTTGCTACAAGTGGATTAACAGGTGGAATGGAAGTTGCTACAACTGTTGGACCGTTTATTGGTCGTGGCGTCAATTGGTTAGGAATTGATTCTGTAAATTGTCCAATGAATATTCGTGAAAAAGTATGGCAACGTTTAGCTTCTGATCTAAAGCCTGAACATTTAAATGAAGACATTGTTAAGGAAATTTCAATGGAAGAGCTTCCTGTGGTTTTAACCGATATTTTAGAAGGTAAAAATCGTGGAAGAACAATTGTTAAGATGTAAATACTTTTGGGGGAGCCAAAAATGAATACTTTTCTGTATTTTGTTCGCCATGCTGATTCAACCTACACACCAGATGAATGGAATCGTCCTTTATCTGATCAGGGAATTAATGATGCTAGTCTTGTAGTGGAAAGGTTAAAACTTGAGAACGTCGATTATATTGTGTCTAGTCCCTATAAACGAGCAATTCAAACTGTTGAAGGGTTAGCTGTTTTGTTGGATTGTGAGATTCAAATAATCAATGAATTTAAAGAACGAAAGATAGCGGATAAACCCGTAGTTGATTTCAACAAGACGATTAAAAAATTATGGAGTGATCAGGAATATTCCATTCACGGTGGAGAGTCTAATCAAAATGCGCAGGAAAGAGGTGTGAAAGCTACTATAAAAGTTTTGCAACAATATAAAGGTAAAAACATTGTGATTGCAACGCACGGAAATCTAATGGTATTAATTATGAATTATTTCAATAAAAGGTATGATTATGAGTTTTGGCAAAAATTAAGTATGCCAGATATTTATAGATTAACTTTTGAAGGAACTGAATTAAAAGAAGTAAACAGATTATGGTCTAACAACTATTCATAATAGATATCAATAATTAATTTTGATATAATTATCACAATAATAGATAAGAAGGAGTTTACATTGATGTCAATTAATGGAAAGTTTATTGGTTATGTTGGAACGTACACGAAAATAGAAAGTAAAGGAGTATATTCGTTTGTATTAGATGCTAAGAAAGGCGAAATCACTGACATTAAATTAGCAGCCGAATTAGATAATCCTACATATCTTACAGTCAGCAATAATAACAAGAACTTATATGCAGTAGCAAAAGAAGGCGATGAAGGGGGCGTAACTGCTTTCTCATTAAATGATCAAACAGGGGAATTGACTAAATTAAACAGTCAAGTATCTTCGGGGTCACCTCCATGTCATGTTAGTGTAAACAAGGATAATAGTAATGTAGTAACAGCGAACTATCACACAACAAAAGTTGAATCTTATTTAACGAATAAAGACGGTTCAGTAAATCCTGAAACATCTGTTGTAGAACATGAAGGAACAGGGCCTCATAATAGACAAGAAAAACCACACATACACTTTGCTGGTTTTACTCCTGATGAAAAATATGTAATTGCAATTGATTTAGGAAGCGATCAAATTACTACTTATTCTGTAGATAATGGAGCATTAGAAAAAGTACATATATTTAAGACTAAGCCCGGAAGTGGGCCGAGACACATGGCATTTCATCCAAATGGAAAGTACGCTTATGTTATGACTGAACTTAGTTCACAGGTTGTTGTGTTAAATTATCATGTTGAGGACGGAAGCTTCACAGAATTGCAATCGATACCAACGATACCAACGAATTTTAATGAAACAAATGACGGAAGTGCAATCCATATTAGTTCTGATGGGAAATTTGTATATGCTGGAAACCGTGGTCATAATAGTATTACAATTTTTAGTGTTGATCAAAATTCAGGACAACTTAGCTTTGTGGATTGGACATCCACAGAAGGAAACTGGCCTCGTGACTTTGTTTTAGATCCAACAGAAAAATTTCTTATTGTTTCAAATCAAAAATCTAACACATTAGTACTATTTGCTAGAAATGAGTTAACTGGTAGATTGAATTTACTACAATCCGGTGTAAAGGTTCCAGAACCAGTATGTGTAAAGTTTTTGAATCAGTAAAAATGTAAAGATTAGTTGAGATGAGCAGAGCGATAGGCATTGCTCATCTTTTTTGTTGTAAATGGGGGGAGTCAAAATGAAAAAAAGTAAAGTTAAAGTGGCTGTTATACAAGCTGCTTCAGTCATAATGGATCAAGAAGCAAGTACTGAAAAAGCTGTTGTTTTAACACAACAAGCAGGTGAGCAGGGAGCGAATATCGTTGTATTCCCAGAAGCATTTATTCCAGGGTATCCAAGGGGGCTTAACTTTGGGACGAGCATAGGAAGTCGATCTCAAGCAGGTCGGAGGGATTGGTTGCGTTACTGGGAAAATTCAATAGAGGTTCCGAGTCAAGAAACTAATAAGCTAGGTGAGGCAGCTCGAAAAGCTGGTGTGTATTTAGTTATCGGCGTAATTGAACGAGATAACGAGGCAAGTGGTGGTACACTTTACTGTTCCGCATTATTTTTTGGACCGGATGGAGAATTACTAGGAAAACACAGAAAGCTAAAACCAACAGGTTCCGAAAGAATTATATGGGGAGAAGGAGACGGCAGTACATTACCAGTGTTTGCTACACCTTACGGGAAAATTGGAGCACTGATTTGTTGGGAGAATTATATGCCATTGGCAAGAACTGCGATGTATGAAAAAGGCATTCAAATTTATATCACACCTACAGCTGATTCAAGAGAATTATGGCAATCAACCATTCGCCATATTGCAGCTGAAGGTAGGTGCTTTGTTCTCTCATCCAATCAATATGTGACAAAGGATATGTATCCTACTGATTTGGCTTGCTACGAAGAATTATCGTCTTCTCCCGATGAGATGTGTAGTGGAGGTAGTGCAATAGTGGGGCCCTTAGGTGATTATGTAGTTAAACCGGTTTATGGCCAAGAAGACATATTAATTACTGAACTAAATTTAAATGATATTCATGCAAGTCAGTTTGATTTTGATGTAGTCGGCCATTATTCAAGACCGGATGTGTTTCAACTCTTAGTAAATGAAGAAAAACAAAAAAATAAAAGATAGTATAAAAGGAATGTTGGTTAGTCAACATTCCTTTTATACTTAAATTGATTAAGAGAAGCGTAACGATTAATATTAAATCAGGTTTTGTTTAAATAAAAAAATAAAAAATACAAAAATTGAATAACTTTACATAATTCATGCGTCTTACTTTTGAAAATATCAATATAAAGGAGGGACAAAGGATGAACTACTTAGATTTTCCTAATGATTTAACGGAAAATAATCTGGAAATATTGCAATCTGATCCTACAAGAGTAATTGAGATGATTATGGATCAATATGGAGAAGAGATTAAACGTTTAGTTTTTACCTATGTTAAAAATACTGCTGATGCTGATGATGTCACCCAAGAAGTTTTCTTGACTGTATATCGAAAACTTCATACATTTCAGGGGAAGTCGTCGATACGGAGTTGGATTTATTCAATAGCAATAAACAAAAGTAAAGATTATCTAAGAAGCTGGAAAGTACGTAATGATAAATTAAGGGATAAGTTAATAAATTTCAATCAAGTAGCACGAACAACTGAAACAGTAGAGGATTCTTTCGAACAATCGGTTTCTAACGAATTATTAGAGCGGGTACTAAGCCTACCAGTTAAATATAGAGAAGTCATTATCCTTTTCTATTTTAAAGACTTAACCGTGGTTGAAATCGGTAATTCATTGGAATTAAAACAAACAACAGTAAGAACTCGATTAAATAGAGGTCGTGATCGTTTGAAAAATCTACTGGATTTAGCAGAGAGAGGTGAGAATATTGGATAAGACATTAAGAGAATTGAAAATGGTATATGAAAAAGAGATACCAACATCGTTTACTACTGAAGATAAAAAAGAAGTATTTCGGAAGATAGTAAAAGAAGAAGCCAGTTCAAAGAAAATAGGATTCACCTTTATACCTAAAGCTATTTCGTTCATTGTTTATGCTGCCCTCATTTTTGTGATTTTGGGAGTCGCAAACCAACAATTGAATATTATTGAATTCAATAATGGAGACAATGGAGGTAGTCCCATTAGTTATACTGAACAAAATGAGTTTGATAGTACTATAAGTGAGCCAGGTAAAGAGGAAGAAGTTGAAATAGTAGAAAGTGAGTTAAAAACAGAAACTATTGATACATCAATTGTACCTTCAGCTGAATTGCAATCCATTTATGAAACTTATTCCAACAATCCTAGTGACGTTATACTTCAAGGATTGACACCATTAGATGTATTTAAGATCTACTTTCATGCCCTCCATTTAGAAGATGTTGATACTAAATATGCCACCTATATTCAAGGTGAAAATTATGGAACACCTAGTTCAGAAGAGTACTTTGGGGATCCAGAATTTTTCGGCGCTATACCAAACGAACATGACAAGGCATTGTATTCTCAACTCGAATCAATTGAGACATTTGAAGTAAATTACTTAGTAGAAAATGAAGCTACTATTTCTTGGAAAGAACTTAAGGACCAAGAACTTGCATTTAGATTAATTAAGGATTTGGATGCAGATGTATGGAAAGTTGCTTGGAATCCTATGCAATAGCAAGACGAAAAAGTGCCGCTTACATGCGGTACTTTTTTGTTTTATAGATTGGGATAGACTAACAAAAAGTTTTAAAAAATAAAACGCCATAAGCTTGTAATTTCTATCATTTAGCAGGATAATAGTCCTATATAGAAGTTTACTAGTAGTTTTCTAGTTTAAAACATAATATGACAAGGCAAACTCACTGAAAGGTGAATACGCAAAGCTATAGGGGCTAAGTTCTTACTAGAATATGCCAGCCGGTTACCGATTTAAAAACTAATCGGCGGATTAGTTTTTTTAAATATTATAAAAAACAGGTTGAAAAATTATTCTCAATATATTAAACGGTACGATTTTATAGATGAAACGAGTTGATTCCTATGGAAAATCAATTAAGCAAATACGAAATGTTTAAGCGTAAATTGTATCTGCATATCATACCAATACTAGTTCTCGCCCTACTCACCAGTCTGTTTAACTTTACTGAACAAGAACCAATCAATAAAGTTATGTTACCATTGCTTACTATTTTTTTTAGTTTGTCTTTGATATTAATCTATTATAAAAAATGGATGAAATTCATTGAAATTGCTAATTTGGCTATGGTCAGTGTCTTTCATTTGGTTAAATCTTTTGAAATTGTAGCTCTTGAGATGGCTGTCTCAGGGGAATTTTCTACAGGTCGTTCGACTTACTGGACACCACTTTTATTTGTCTTTATTTTTATTTTGCTGAACATAAAAAAAGGAATAATTTATGCATTAATTCTTTGGGGAATAACTGTATCATTAGGTCTGCTTTATTGGAATGACATATCACCTCAAGCTATTGACATGTTAATACAGTATTATTTGTCTACTTTAGTGTATATTATATTTTTGTTTTTAGCTCGACATATTATTAGTGCTTACACAAAGTCTGAAGTACTAGAGAAAATGGCTTTTCAGGATGCATTAACTGGAATCGCAAATAGAAGGAAAGTATATCAATGGCTTGAAAATAAACTAGAAGCAAAGGAAATTTTTTCGGTTGTTTTTTTTGACTTAGATCACTTTAAGCAAATTAACGATCGATTTGGACATGTTGTTGGGGATAGAGTACTTACAGAAGTAGCCGCGCTTATAAAGAGTAACCTAGCTAAAGATGACTATTTTGGACGGTGGGGTGGGGAAGAGTTCATAATTATAAGTCATACCAGGGATAAACAGAAGGCAATTAAATTTGCAGAAAAAATAAGAAACAAAATAGAAAACTATCAATTTGCTATTGTTGGTAACATTACGTCGAGTTTTGGTGTTGATGTTTCACGCGGAGATGACACAACAGAAATATTGATAAAGAGAGTGGACGAAGCATTATATCTAGCAAAAAATGAAGGTCGAAATCGTGTTAGGTATTTGGAAAATTAACAAAGAAAAATAAAAGTATGCCTCCTATTATAGTATAGGAGGCATACTTAATTTTAAACCATTATTTTGCACATATCATTAGTAAACTCAACAGGATCGCTTACAGGTAAGCCTTCAATGAGAAGGGCTTGATTGTACAACAGGTTTGTATAAAGATCTAATTTAGCTTTATCATTTTCAAAGGCATCCTTTAGTGATTGAAAAACCTGGTGATTTATATTGATTTCTAGGATTTTGTCAGCTTGAATGTTTTGATTTTTTGGCATGGATCTTAATATCTTTTCCATTTCAATTGATACTTCACCATCTGTAGATAAACACACTGGATGTGTTTTTAATCTGGTTGAAATTTTAACATCTTTAACTTTATCTTGTAATTGTTTTTTCATATAATCAAATAATTCTTTGTTTTCTTTCTTTTCTGTTTCTGTGCTACTTGGGCTTTCATCTTCAATCCCTAGATCTCCACTGGATACCGATTTAAATTCCTTATCTTTAAATGTCATCAGCATTCTAATCGCAAATTCATCCACTTCATCGGTGAAATACAAAATTTCATAGCCTTTATCGGCAACTAGCTCCGTCTGTGGTAGTTTCTTAATCCTGTCATGACTTTCTCCAGATGCATAATAGATGAATTTTTGATCATCGGACATTCTAGATGCATATTCATCTAATGTTACTAGTTTTTTCTCCTTGGATGAGTAGAACATCAACAAATCTTGCAACACTTCTTTGTTACTTCCAAAGTCACTATAGACACCGTATTTTAGTTGTCTACCAAATGCTTGATAAAATTTTTCATACTTTTCTCTTTCAACATTTAGCAAACTTAGTAGCTGTCCTTTGATTTTTTTGTTAATATTCTTTGCAATTAATTTTAATTGCCGGTCATGTTGTAGAATCTCTCTAGAAATGTTGAGTGATAAGTCTTCAGAGTCAACCATTCCCTTTACAAAACTAAAATAGTCTGGTAGTAAATCTGAGCACTTTTCCATGATTAAGACACCATTGGAATATAATTCTAAACCTTTTTCAAATTCTTTAGAATAATAGTCATAAGGCATTTGCTCTGGAATGAATAAGATTGATTGATATCTCACTGTACCATCAACACTAATATGGACATGCTTTAGTGGTTTATCAAAGCCATAGCGCTTTTCCTCGTAAAAGTTCTCATAATCTTCATCAGTGAGTTCGCTTTTATTTTTTCTCCAGATTGGAACCATGCTATTAATGACTTGTACATCTTCGGTTTCATTCTCGCTACCTTCGACAGGTTTTGTCTCAGTAACATCCATTTTAATAGGATAACGAATGAAGTCAGAGTATTTTTTAATAGTAGTCTTTAAACGAGAAGCGTCTAAATACTCATCGTAGGATTCATCTTCGGTATTCTCTTTGATTTTAAGAGTAATTTCTGTTCCTATTTCGTCTTTGTCACAAGGTTTAATCGTATATCCATCAACACCTTTAGATTCCCACTTATAAGCTTCGTCACTGCCTAATGCTTTAGTTATAACTGTTACAACATCTGCAACCATAAATGCAGAGTAGAATCCAACCCCAAACTGACCAATTATGTCTTGTCCATCCTTCATCTCATTTTCATTTTTAAATGATAATGAGCCGCTTTTAGCGATGATTCCAAGGTTGCTTTCAAGTTCTTCTTTTGTCATTCCGATTCCAGTGTCCTTAATCGTAAGTGTTCTGTTAGCTTTGTTGGTATCAACTTTTATGTAGTAATTGTCTTTGTCAAAAGTTAATGAATCATCTGTCAAAGCCCGATAATAGATTTTATCAATCGCATCACTAGAGTTAGAAATTAACTCTCTTATAAAAATCTCCTTATGGGAATAGATGGAATTAATCATCATCTCTAAAAGTCTTTTAGACTCCGCTTTAAACTGTCTCTTAGCCATAAAATATTCTCCTTTGTACTGAATGAATTTGAAAAAATTATAGTAAGTATAATGATCACTGTACATCTACTAACTATTCTTTTAATATCACATACTATAAGTAGTGTCAATAGATTCAATTGTTATTTGAATTATTTAAGGTATCGATTAATCGATAGAAGGCAGGGTTTATGACATAGACTAAAAAGGAGAAATTAATCCAACATTAATCCCATTTTAATAATACAAGCCTTTAAAAACGATTTTTTATAAAATATCCTATTGTTTAACATTAGAAACCGTCAGTATTTTTATAGATAGTCGTTTAATGGTACTATATAAGAATGGATAGTTAAATTATAAGACTATGCCATGAATCAGAGTGAAGACGTATACTGTGTATGTTTTGGTTCGAACTTGAAAAGAGCATAATCTACTCATTTCAAGGACAGAAGTAATCTTAAAATAGCAGGGTAAAGGTAGGTCTTCTAGTATAATTAGTACTAAATCTTTGTGATGAAATTTATCCAACATAATTGTATTAAAAGGAGATTCACGTGTCATGATAAATAGTTTAAAGCCATTCTTAAAAAATGCATGGGAATCGTCAGGTTATGAAAACCTGACCCCTATTCAACAAAAAACAGCACCATTGATCACTGAAGGTAAGGATGTTATTGCTGAGTCGCCAACCGGTAGTGGAAAAACGTTAGCTTATATCCTGCCAATTTTACAAGAAATCGATCTTGACCAAAAACATGTACAGGTTATAATCTTAGCCTCTTCTCATGAGTTAGTAATGCAAATAAACCAGGAACTCCAAAGGTGGACAACAGGTAGTGGCATAACGAGTACAACCCTCATTGGTGGGGCAAACATAAAAAGACAATTAGAAAAGTTGAAGAAGAAGCCGCATATTGTCTTAGGAACCCCAGGAAGAATCCAAGAAATTTTAAAGTTAAAGAAACTAAAAGTTCACCAGGTAAAAACACTCGTACTTGATGAAGGTGACCAATTAATTGTTCCTGAGCACCTATCGATCATTCAGGAAGTTATTAAAGGGACCCCAAAGGAAAGACAGTTATTATTGTTTTCAGCTACACTTCCACCGACTGTTGAGCAGCTTGCAAAAACTTTCATGAATAGTCCTGAAGTAATTCGAGTAACAAATAAAGAGTTAGATATTCCTTCGGTTAACCATATTTATTTTGTTTGTGAAGAACGTGATAAGATTGAAACATTACGAAAAGTTGTCCAAGTTAACCAAGCAAAAGCTCTTGTTTTCTTTAGAGATATCGGTACTTTAACTGTTATGGCTGAAAAGCTTGAGTACAAGGGGATTTCTGTTGGAGTAATACACGGTGATTCTAAAAAACAGGCTAGAGAGCAGGCTATTAAGGAGTTTAGGTCTGGTCAATCTGAACTATTGTTAGCAACTGATGTAGCGGCAAGAGGACTAGACATACAGGACTTAACACATGTCATTCACATGGATATTCCTAACAAGGACACCCAGTACATTCACCGTTCAGGGAGGACAGGTAGATTAGGCTCCACTTCTGGAACAGTTATTTCGATAGTTACGAAGGCTGAAGAAAGTATTTTACAAAAAATTAGTCGGAAGTTAGACATTCCAATGGAGAAGAAGGTTCTGTATAAGGGCCAAATAGTGGATTCTAAAAAGGATTATTAGAGTCTTCTTAAAATATTCAAGAAGAATTGGTTTATGAGATATTGAGTATGGATGGTTCGTTTTAGTTGTAAATAACATTGCTGCAAGTATCATGTGGCAATGTTTTTTGTATTAATTTATGTAAAATGTGCCATTCTAACTTAACAAGGGAAATTTGAATGTTTCTTTCTGTGATCGTAGTAGACCTTCAGTACCTAAAACCAAACAGAAGAAAACTATAACAAGGTTTTCATGGGATATTAGAGAGAAAAAATGTTTTCTACAATAAATATATAAAAGGGAGAGTCATATGAACATCAAAGAATCAGCTTTAGTTCTAATTGATCTCCAAAAAGAGACCGACTTTGGACTTTTTGGATTGAATGAAGTAATTAAAAACACTAGTAGTGTGATTGATGCTTGTCGTGAAGCCAATGTACCAATTATCCATACCAGGCAGATTAATCGTGTAGATGGAGTAGGTCTGTCATTAGGGGAACCATTAAATGAAGATGGCAGCCCTTTTTTCTACAATGCAGATAGCGAAAAAGTAGAAACAATTGACGAAATCAAACCTCAAAAAGGTGATATTGTTATTGATAAGTATCGCTGGAGTGCTTTTTTTGATACAAATTTAAATCTAACACTTAAAAGTTTAGGTGTAAAAAATGTAATTATTGGAGGTGTAGTTACAGATGGTTGTCTAATGACATCCGTCTTCGATGCCTATTTTAGAGACTATAATGTTCATCTTATTAAGGATATTTGTACGACATCAAATGAAGGAGCCCATATGGCATCACTAATGATTATGGCTAATTGGGTTTACAATATTAAGGTGTATGATACAACTAATATCATAAATTTAGTTAAAGGAAATGAGTATAAAGTTTGGCAACCGGAAAAGGTTGATTCCCTTCATTTCACCCCAGAAAACATGAGGGAGAAGTTCAATCAATTTGAGCAACTCAGAAAACCGGACTAGTTTATCATTTATCGTAGTTTCAGCATGGCGGAAAAAACAACCAGGTAAACTTTTTTGTTAATAAGAGACAAAAGAATAGTTTCTTTTGTCTCTTATTTCTATCTTAATTTTTCATAGTTATTCAGAAGCTCATCAAGCCGTTGTGAAATTTCTAGGATATCTTCCTTATTTGTATTGCTTTGAAAGACTTCATAGAGCCTTAATCTCAGGTATTCAATTTGTTCTTCTAGTTCGGTTTTAATATTCAACTGTATCCCCACTTATCTAGGTAGTATTAAACTAATATTATACTGCTTAGCCTCTATTTTATAAGAAAATTAATAGATTGTACTTAGTATACAGTAGAATGAGTAAAAAAGTTTCAAAAATACAGAAAAGAGAAAAGCAAAATTTGCTTTTCTCTTAAAATTATTACAAGATTTGAGACAGGAAGAGCTTAGTTCTCTCATGTTGCGGATTATCAAATAATTCTGTAGGTGTACCAGTTTCTATGATTTCTCCTTCATCAAAAAGAACAATACGATCAGCTACCTCGCGAGCAAAACCCATCTCATGCGTGACTACCAACATCGTAATTCCGGATCTAGCAAGTTCCTTCATTACATCTAAAACTTCTTTGATCATTTCAGGATCGAGGGCAGAGGTTGGTTCATCAAATAACATGATTTCCGGTTGCATTGCAAGTGCCCTTGCAATGGCCACACGTTGCTGTTGTCCACCAGACAATTGACCGGGATATTTATGTGCTTGTTCTGGTATTCCTACACGTTCTAGTAGTTCGAACGCTTCCTTTTCTGCTTCCGCTTTAGGTTTTTTTCTAACCCAAATGGGTGCTAAGGTAATGTTTTTTAGAATGGTCATGTGAGGGAAGAGGTTAAACTGCTGAAATACCATCCCTGTTTCTCTTCGAATAGCTTCGATATTTTTAACATCATGAGATAAATTAATACCATCGATATGGATTTGGCCTTTTTGAATTTCTTCTAATGCGTTGATTGTTCGAATAAAGGTTGATTTTCCGGAACCTGATGGTCCCAAGATAACCACAACTTCTCCCTTGGTTACTGAGAGGGAAACATCCTTTAATACATGGAGACTACCAAACCATTTATTTACTTTGTCACAAGCAATTATTTCTTCTCCCTCTTTGGCTTTAGTAACTTGTAATTTAGTTTGTGCCATTTGAATTTCCTCCTAATAATAAGATTAACGCTCACCAACGCCAAGTGATTTTTCTAAGCGGCGACTGGAGTATGACATAGAATAGGCGATAACCCAGTAAACAAGTGCAATGAATACGTAAACCTCCATATGTCTTCCTAAAAATTCAGGGTTTGCTTTAACCGTTTGTGCAATTCCAAGTAAATCAATTAAACCAACAATTGCCACTAACGTTGTATCTTTAAACATGGATATACTTTGACCAACTATAGCTGGTATAACTGCTCGTAATGCCTGTGGCATAATAATAAAGGCCATAGAATGAACAGGGTTCAAACCGATTGCTTTGGCAGCTTCGAATTGTCCTCGTTGTAATGATTGTAACCCACCGCGCACATTTTCAGCCATGTAGGCTGCTGTGAAAAGAGTGGCACCGATCATTACTCGAATCACATTATTGATTTCGAACCCCTCGGGTAGGAATAAAGGTATCATGATTTGTGCCATGAAAAACACTGTAATAAGTGGAATCCCTCTAATAATCTCAATATAGGTAATGCAAAAGTACTTGATAATAGGAAGTTTACTAGTTCTACCTAATGCTAATAAAATTCCAATTGGGAATGAACCAAGAATTGCAACAACTGAAATGAGTAGGGTTAATAATAATCCACCCCAAATATTTGTTTTAACCGGTGAAAAAACTCCAAATCCATTTAATAAGAATATAATTAATGGGAAAGAAATAAACCAACCGACTAATGTAATAGCTTTACTTTTTGGAAGTCTAGGACCGATAAAGTATCCTGCTAATATTATTGCTATATTTATTGCCAACCACATTTTACCTGTCGATGATACAAACGGTACAATAGTGTGAACCAAGTAAAGAAGCATGAGCACAATCGATAGATTTCTTATTGTTCCTTTCCATATACCTGCAGATAATCCAAATAAAAGGGACACAAAGCCTAAACAGGTCCATACTCGCCATAGCTGATCAATAGTATATTGTCCTACCATAAATAATCGGTAGTTTTCAGTGACGACAGCCCATTGTGCAGTAGTGAAAACCCAAGTTATACTGCCCTTGAGGATAAAGTAAATGACTAAGACCGAGACTACTGTCAGTATCGAATTAAAAAAACTATTAAATAAATTTTTCTTCAACCATCCGTTAATTCCCAAAGTGGACTTAGGAGGTTCTAATGTCTGCTTTACAGATTCTTCAGGCTTTAGACTGGAGCTCATATAATCACCTCTCTACTATTTGAGTCTTTTTGTTGAAGTAGTTCATAAACCAGGATGTTAGTAAACTCAAAGTTAAATATACTAGAATCATGATTAAAACCATTTCAACTGCTCGGCCAGTTTGGTTTAATGTTGTATTTCCTACAAAAACTAAGTCAGCGTAACCTACTGCAATTGCCAAACTCGAGTTTTTTGTTAAGTTCAAGTACTGACTTGTAACTGGGGGAATAATGATCCGGATAGCCTGTGGAAAAATAACTAATCGCATTATTGTTGAAGATTTTACTCCTAACGCTTTAGCTGCCTCCACTTGTCCTTTTGAAACTGATAATATTCCACCACGAACGATTTCAGCGATATATGTAGCTGTGTAAACCGTTAAACCGATAAGAATGGCTAAAAATTCAGGGGTTAAGGTGTGACCACCCTCAAAGTTAAAATTTCCAAGGACAGGGACTGTTATATTTGCTGGCCCCTGTTGAGTAATGATAAAAGCTATTACTAATGATGCAACTAACGAACCAATTGCCCAAACAAACGGATATTTTCTTTTACCAGAAGTGATTTGAGATTTTAGCATTTTTCTCCAAAGCGTAAAAGCGAGAACAATACCTAGTAAAAATAGTATTATCCAAATTACTGTTCCCGAATTAGCTTCAAACCACGGAATTGAAGCACCGCGATTACTTAAGTGAAATGAACCGATTGTGATACTTTCTTTTACCTGTGGAAGTTGAAGAAAGACCGCAAAATACCAAATGAAAATTTGGACAAGCAATGGTGTGTTTCTGAAAATTTCAATGTACAGTCCAGCTATTTTCTGTACTAGCCAGTTAGTAGAAAGTCGAGAAATACCAACAAAAACACCAATTAATGTTGCGAAAATAACGCCAATTACCGATACTTTAATTGTATTTAATATACCCACTAGTACGGCCCGTTTATATGTATCTGTAGGTTGGTAGTCGATTAGTGCTTCAGTAATATTGAAAGACGCCGTCCCGTTTAAAAAACCAAAGCCAACTTCCATGCCTTGTCGTGCTAATCCATTTAATGCATTGTTTATTAAAAATCCACCTGTAACTAATACTATGATTACAAATAAAATTTGAAGTAGAATTGGTATAATTCGATTATCTCTCCAAAAGGGAGTGGATACGTTATTTTGTTTTGCCATTATTTTTCACCTCTCAGCTAACTAAAATGAAAGGACCTGCCCCAAACGAAGCAGGAAGAGCAGGTCCTTTTAACTATAAGGTAATCAATTTATTAACGGAAAGGAGGAGAGTATAAAAGTCCTCCATTTGTCCAGTTCTCATTTAGACCTCTTTCAAGATTAAATACTGTATCAGGACCTAGATGACGTGCAAAAATTTCGTCATAGTTACCAACATGTTTGATAACTCGATAAGCAAAGTCGTTAGGTAGACCCATCATAGCCCCAAGTTCACCTTCATTGCCCAAGAATCGACGAATAACTGGATCTTCACTATCCATGAACTCCTCAATGTTTTCAGAGTTAATTCCAAGTTCTTCCGCTTCAATTGTAGCAAATGTTACCCATTTAACAATGTTGAACCATTGATCATCACCTTGTCTTACAGTAGGACCAAGTGGTTCTTTAGAAAGAGCCTCAGACAAAATTTTGTGTGCCTCTGGTTCAGTTAAAGTTGCTTGCCTGGAAACTAGACCAGATTTATCAGTTGTCCACGCGTCAACACTACCACTCTCGTATGCTTCTACTAGGGAATCACTATCGTCAAATACGACTTGTTCGTAAGTAATTCCTAATTTTCTGAATTGGTCCGCTAGGTTAAGCTCAGTAGTTGTACCTGTTTCCACACCAATACGTGCACCTTCTAGTTCCGCTAATGTTGTAATACCACTTTCTTTTGTTACCATGATGCCTTGACCATCATAGAATGTAGTTGGTGCGAAGTGTGTACCTAACTCAGTATCACGAGTAGTAGTCCAAGTCGTATTACGAATCAGTATATCAATTTCACCAGTTTGTAATGCAGTAAAACGTTCTTGTGCTGATAGTGGTCTAACTTCGATTGCCTCAGGATCATCAAAAATAGCAGCAGCAATTGCTTTACCGAAGTCAACATCGAAGCCTACGTTTTCACCATCAGAGTTAACATAGCCAAATCCAGGTAATTGACCGTTACCACCAACTACCACGTAACCTCTGTCTTCAACAGTAGCTAATGTTGAACCTTCTGTAGAACTTTCCCCTTCATCTCCTGAAGTAGTATCAGACCCGCCATCATCAGATCCACCATCATCAGTTGTGCTAGGCTCGTCCGTGCTAGCATCTTCATCTGATGTACATCCAGCTAAGAAAAGAGCAAAAATAAGAAATAGACTAGCTAAAAGAACCGATAAAGAATTTTTTCTTTTCCCCAAAACAATTCCCCCTTTTTTTTAGTCCCATAAGAATGAACTTAACATCGTTATGTAATTAAACATAACATCCAATGATCTAAAATAATTAGAAAATTGGATTTATTTAATTATAATCGTACATGCAAGTGCATTTCAAGTTATTTTCTAAATCTTTTAAAAATTATGACAATTTTAAAAGTAATATATTTAAAATAGTGTATATGCATAAAAGGTTAAAGCGATTTCATTTTTGGGGATTTTGATTATATAAATTTACTTAATTTTGTAGTTATAAGCTTTCTAATAGTATATTTTTCTATAAATGATTAATGAAGTTACATAATATAACATGTATGAGGAAAACTATTAAAAAAATCCCATATGAAGTGTTGGTGAGGTGAATTAATGAAACTAAAATTAGTACTATTAATGTCTTTTGCTATAGCCTGTGCCGTTTCGATGAGCACAGTAGAGGCCAAGCACGCTGATTTAGACGAGGAAAGTAAGATAACAGTCTATGAAAAGGAAAGACAGTTAAACAAAACTCCGCATAATTGGAAGAAAACAAGTTCTCAATTTGAAATGGTACATGCAGATACACATGAATACACGGTTTGGCACAATTTCATAAAAAAAACTAGAAAATGTGATATCACTCATAGAATGAAAACGGATGTATGGTATTGCGAATTCCATAACCATACAAAATCGGAGACTTCATTAGAAGAGACAATTCATAGTAATAGACACTCTTAATAGTATTGTCTTAAAAAGAGTAGGGGAGAGGTTTAAATAGGTATGTTTTTACTGACATGATTACCTCATAGACTCTTTATTATGATGTCATGAAAATATTCACTGTAGATGTAAATAAGAATGCAAGTAGCATATGTAAAATAAGCTACTTGCATTCTTTTAATTGGCTATGGCTGTAACTACTAATCTTTCCTCATGTGTTCCTTTAAGAGGATTAAAGGTTCCTGTACAGGTAATCAACTGAAGTCTTGTTTTCGAAGTATAACCAAATATTTCTTCAATAGGACCTTGATCATAAGGATAACTTTGTTTTTTAATTACTTTATATACGACTTCTTCTTTTCCATTGGTAATTACAATTTCGTCGTTAGTAGATATTTTGTATAGATTGGAGAATACTCCTGGTCCAAGAAAACCATTTACATGTCCAACTAGAACTGTATTTCCTGTTTGGCCAGGCTTTGATCCATTACTAAACCAACCAACTATTTCAATATCGCTTGGAATTTCAACTGTACCATCATCTTTTAGACCAACAGGAATAGTGCTAGCTTCAATTTCCAAGGCTGGAATTGACAGATTCGATGGTTCAATACCAGGCTCAGGTGTTACAGTAATGGTCTCTAAAGGTTGCTCTTCTTTGACCGCTTTTTCCTGGTTTGTATTATCCTCTTTTACTGATTCAAGTTTAAACTTGTTTGAATCCGTTTTCTCTTCATGTGAGGAAGGCTCTATTTGTTGGCAACCAGTCAACAAAAATAAAAGTAAAGCAATTTTAGGATTGAGATACATTTCTTCTTTTAACAAGAAAGTAAGAAAATCCAATTCCTATAAGTAGGAGAGGCAATAGATAGATTGCTAATCCTGTAATACTTGCATTTCCTGTTTCGGGCATCTCACTAGGCATTGATGTTGATGATGGATCTGCAAGTACAATAACATCTAACGGTGGCTCTCCACTAGCTAATCCAACTGCAAGAACTGAATAAATAGTGTTTTCTTTTAATTTAGTACTCGGTAAAGATAGAACAACATCCTCAGTTCCAGAAACTCTTACTTCTAAGTCTAGAGTAGCTGGATCAAGCTCTGCGTAATCAGTAACATCTTTAAACTCTGCATTTTCAAATAACACATCGCCACCTGTTACGGCTACATCAACTGCGGGTGCATCAGGAGAAAAATGTCCTACACGTATTTTAGCTTTTCCCTCTGTTGTCATCATATCATCAGATAGTACAGATACTTCTAAGTTTTCTAGGTTGTTTATAGCAAGGGCTGTATAAGCTTGGTCTGACTCAACTGATAAAGTGGTGGTTAATACAGGTTCACCATCAGCAACGGTACCGGCAGCATAAATGCTGACCTCATGATCACCAGCAGGAACCATTAAGTAATCTGTTGCGATTTTAAATGTAGCATTCTCTACAACCGTATTTCCGTTTACAGTGATGTCTACTGCAGGTGCATCTGGGGATGCATGAACGATTCGAACTTTAGCCTGGTCGTGATTGTCTGCTAAAGTAGCACTTCCAAACATGGTACAAACTAACGCGAAAATTACTGTTACTACTAATTTTTTCATGTGTACACTCTCCTTTAGTTTTGTATAAGTAATGTATAATTTAATACAATAGTTATACATTACTTATACAAAGGATAACGGAGTAAGAATATTCTGTCAACTTAAAAGTTTGCAATTTATTAATTGCAAAACTCGTTATTAATATAAAAGAGTAAGAGAGGAGGGACGAAATAAAAAACAAATCCTCGATAACCGAGGATTTGTTTTTTTATGCTAAGCATGATAAGTGATTGTTAGTTGCCAATTTCTGAATATGGGGCATTCTTGACAGATCCATATTACCACCGCTTACTATAATACCACAATGGTTCGAATGAATTCTTTCACCATGAGCAAGTAATGCTGCAAAAGCAGCGGCACCAGCACCTTCAATTAATGACTTCTTTCGTTCCAACATGTAGACCATAGCTGAAGCGATATCTTCCTCAGTAACAGTAACCATATCATCCACGTATTTTTCGATTAGTGGAAAAGTTTGAATACCCGTTTTTTTCACGGCAATGCCGTCTGCAATAGTCGAGACGGAAGAAAGGGTTGATGGACCAGTATCATGAAACCGATTATACACCGCGCTAGCGGTGTGAGCTTGCACACCAATAATCTTAATGTTTGGATTAATGAATTTTGCTGCAACAGCGATTCCTGATATTAGTCCACCTCCACCCACAGGAACAATAATCGTATCAAGCCTAGGCCCTTGCTCAAGCATCTCTAAGGCGATTGTTCCTTGCCCTGCCATGACGTCAGGATCATCGAACGGATGGATAAACACACTGTGTGATCGCTTTTGTTCTTCCACAGCAGCCTCATATGCTTCTTGGAAAGAGTCACCTGTTAATACAACTGTTGCTCCGTAATTTCTTGTAGCTTCTATTTTTGCGTCAGGAGTATGTTCGGACATAAAAATTTTCGCTTCAATACCTCGTTTAGCTGCAGCAAGTGCAACCCCTTGAGCATGATTACCTGCAGAAGCGGCAATGACCCCTTTGTATGCCTCTTGGTTTGTTAGTTGTGCTACTTTATAGCTTGCGCCACGTACTTTGAATGCACCTGTCTTCTGTTGGTTTTCCATCTTAAAGTACACATTTTTCTCTGTCATATAATTAATTGCCGATGACGTTGTAAGGGGTGTACGATGAATTATTGGCTTTAAATGTTTCATCGCATCCGTGATTTTTGAACCTGTTAAGCAATTCCCAATGGTTTCACTCTCCTCTAGACTGTTGTAGTTCTGCTTCAAATTGATCAATCTTACTTTTGTGCGTTAGAGTTACTGCAATCTCATCCCAGCCATTTAATAGCATTTCCCTCTGATATTCAGGTATTTCGAAGGAAGCATGAAAATCGTCTGATCCGTTGACAGTTTTTTGTTCTAAATCGATAGAAATAGTGTAGGAGTCTGACTCGGAACGGTCAATCAGTACTTGTGTTTCTTCTTCGGTTAATTGAATGGGCACAATCCCGTTTTTTGTGCAGTTATTATAAAAAATATCGGCAAAGCTTGAGGCTATAATCACCTTAAATCCAAAGTCCTGAAGTGCCCAAGGAGCATGTTCACGAGAGGAACCACAGCCAAAGTTTTCTCCAGCAACAAGGATGGAGGCGTCCTTATATTTTGGGTCATTTAGTGAAAATTCCTTTTTGGGGGTACCTTCACTATCAAATCGCCAGTTAAAAAATAAGAATTGCCCAAAACCTTGTCTAGAGATTCTTTTTAAAAACTGTTTTGGTATAATTTGATCTGTATCAATGTTAGATCGGTTTAGTGGATACACAAGTCCAGTATGTTTACGAATCGGTTCCATCTTTATATACCCTCCTTAGAATTTAATAATCATATTTCACATTGAAAGTTAGCTAGGTGTTGGTTGTGTTAATTTCCTGACATCAACAAAGTGTCCTTCAATAGCAGCAGCTGCAGCCATTTCTGGGCTGACTAAGTGTGTTCTTGCACCCGTTCCTTGACGACCTTCAAAATTACGATTAGAAGTTGATGCACATCGCTCACCTGGTGGTACAACATCGTCATTCATCGCAAGACACATACTACAACCAGCATCTCGCCATTCAAATCCTGCTTGTTTAAAGATTACATCAAGTCCTTCTTTTTCTGCAGAAACCTTGACACTATGAGATCCGGGGACAACAATTGCAGTAACAGAAGGATTAACCTTTTTACCCCTAACAATTTCCGCAGCTCTTTGTAGATCACTTAGCCTTGAATTCGTACAAGATCCGATAAATACATGGTCAATTTTAACTGAAGAAATTGGTTGACCCGCTTCAAGTCCCATGTACTCAAGTGCACGACTGATCTCATCTTTAGCATTGGCAGAGTTTGCCTGGTCTGGACTTGGGATAGAGGCACTTACTGGAATACACATGCCTGGATTTGTTCCCCAGGTTACCTGTGGCTCTACTTCATCAGCATTTATTTCAACCGTTGCATCATAAGTCGCTCCTTGGTCAGTTGCTAGAGCTTTCCAATCTTTAGCAGCCTTTTCAAAGTCACTTCCTTTAGGGGCATGGCGCTTTCCTTTAATGAATTCTATTGTCGTTTCATCTGGGCTAATAAGACCTGCACGCGCACCAGCTTCGATAGACATATTGCAAATTGTCATACGTGCTTCCATTGATAGAGATTGAATTGCTTCACCAGTATATTCAAGGACGTAACCAGTACCAAAGCGAACTCCATATTTAGCAATAATAGCAAGAATAAGGTCTTTCGCAGTAACACCTTTGCCTAGTTGTCCATTTACTTTTACATTTAATGTCTTTGGTCGAGCTTGCCACAATGTTTGTGTAGCAAGTACGTGCTCTACTTCACTTGTTCCAATCCCAAACGCTAAAGCGCCAAAAGCACCGTGAGTTGAGGTATGACTGTCCCCACAAACGATCGTTTTTCCCGGTTGTGTAAGACCTAACTCTGGTCCAATTACGTGAACAATACCTTGATCAGGATGATCGATATCTGCTAAAGGAATGTTAAATTCATCACAGTTTTGTTTTAGCGTGTCCATTTGAGTTTTTGAAACTTGATCCTTAATAATATGGCGATGGATAGTGGGTACGTTATGATCCATGGTTGCAAATGTGCGATCTGGACGACGAACACCTCTAGATTTTAATCGCAACCCCTCAAATGCTTGAGGGGAGGTTACCTCGTGAACTAAATGTAGGTCAATATATAATAGGTCAGGTTTATCCTGTTCTTGATGAACAACATGCTGATCCCAAATTTTTTCGACAATTGTTTTTGGTTTATTCATTTTTTATCACTCCTTACTTATAAAAACTTAAAAAAAGTTAAAATCTAAGGTTGCTATTTATTTATTTTTAGAATCTATATAGTCTACAACAAGTTTGGTCATCTCGGCTGTATTTACTTTATTGCCATTGGTAATTTGTAAATCGGCTGTATGATATCCTTCATCAATGACAGCTTCTACAGCACTTTCTATTAAATTAGCTTCCTCTTCTAATTGAAAAGAATGACGAAGCATAAAAGCAGAAGATAAAATCATTGCTAATGGGTTTGCAATTCCGAGACCAGCGATATCAGGAGCAGATCCATGTGCCGGTTCGAATAAGCCAACTCCATTTTCCGCTAGACTTGCTGAGGGTAACATTCCAAGAGAACCTGTTAATACAGAGGCTTCATCACTTAATATATCTCCAAACATATTCTCAGTAACAATGACGTCAAACTGACTTGGATTCGTGATAAGTTTCATCGCTGCTGCATCGACTAAAACATGATCTACAGTTACATCTGGATAATCTGCTTTTTTCTCTTCAACAACTTCACGCCATAGTTTGCTAGATTCCAAGACGTTAGCCTTATCAACTGATGTCAGCACTTTGCGTCTTAACTGAGCACTTTTGAAACCTTTATCTACGATGCGTTCAATTTCATGTCTTGTATAGGTAAGCGTATCTACTACAGAATTTCCATTATCTCTTCGTTCGCTTGGGGTACCGAAGTATAGACCTCCAGTAAGCTCTCTGACAATAAGTAAATCACTGCCATTAATAATTTCTTCTTTCAAGGGAGAGGCATGGAGAAGCTTCGCATATCCTTTTACAGGTCTTAGATTGGCAAATAAGTCTAGTTCTTTGCGAATCCCTAGTAATCCTCTTTCCGGACGAAGATGGGAGGGGAGTTGATCCCATTTTGGTCCACCAACTGCACCTAGTAATACAGCATCCGCTTTTTTACAAGCATCAATTGTTTGAGGAGGGAGGGGGGAGCCGTGATTGTCAACGGCAATTCCACCTATATCATGAGATTCATAGGAAAATGTATGATTGAATTGTTTAGAAATAGCATCAAGCACAGCTTTTGCAGATTTCATAACTTCTGGACCAATTCCATCGCCAGGAAGTAGTACGATATTCTTTTGCATAGAGGAAATCCTCCCAATTCTCTTATATTTTTGCTTCTTGCTTACTCTCAAAATTTTTGTTGAAAAACACGCGATTTATTGCATTTAAAAATGCTTGCGCTGATGCTTCTAGAACATCTTGAGCAGAGCCACGTCCACTAACGGATTTACCATTCACTGTCATACTAACATGTACCTCCGCAAGGGCATCTCGACCTTTTCCAACCGAATTCAAATTGAAGTCAGTAAGGTGAATCTCTTCTTCAACAAGCTTTTCAATTGTATTGTACAATGCCTCCACACTACCCTGACCAGTACATGCAGTTTCTACACGGATTTCCTCAGGAGTATTTAAAGCAACAGTTGCGGTCGGTAAGTTATGCGACCCGTATTGTACTTGGAAAGACAGTAATTCATATTTTTTTACACCGGAAATGTCTGTTTGAATGTCCATTAAAATTACGAATAAATCATCATCAGTAACTTCTTTTTTTCGATCGGTTAGTAGTTTAAACGCTTTGAATGCTTCAGTAACTTTCTCATCGGTAAGGTCGAAGCCTAATTGAATTATTTTATCCTTAAAAGCATGACGACCGGAGTGCTTCCCAAGGACTAAATTATTGGATTGAATACCAACTAACTCAGGAGTGATAATCTCGTAGGTCAATGTGTTCTTTAATACACCGTCCTGATGAATACCAGATTCGTGAGCGAAAGCGTTTCTGCCAACGACTGCTTTATTTCCTGGAACTGACATGCCGGTAAACTTGCTAACAAGATCACTGGTACGCTTGATTTCTTTTAAAACGAGATTAGTAGTATAAGGATAAAAATCATTGCGAATATTCAAGGCAACTGCGAATTCTTCCAAAGCAGCGTTACCAGCTCGTTCACCAATTCCATTTATTGTACCTTCAATTTGTGTTGCCCCGTTTTCCATTGCTGCAAGTGAGTTTGCTACTGCCATTCCTAAATCATCGTGGCAATGAGCAGATAGAGATGCTTTATCTATATTCGAAACATTTTCACTAATATAACGGAACATTTCACCATATTCTTTAGGTGTTGTATATCCTACTGTATCAGGTAGATTGATTACAGTAGCGCCAGCATCAATTACTTTTTCGATAATGTTTACCAAAAAGTCTAGGTCGGAGCGTGAAGCATCTTCTGCGGACCACTCTACATGTGTGAATTTCTGTTTGGCGTAAGTTACCATCTCTACAGCAGTTTCAATTACTTGTTCAGGTGTTTTTTTGAGTTTGTATTCCATATGAATAGGGGAGGTGGCAATAAAGATATGCAAGCGAGGTTCTTTTGCAGACTTTAATGCTTCCCAGGCAATATCAATATCAGATTTTATAGCACGAGCTAGACCCGTAACAGATACATTTTTAATTGTTTCAGCAATCTTTTTAACTGCTTCAAATTCACCTTTGGAAGAAGCAGGGAACCCTGCTTCCATAATATCTACTCCAAAGCGCTCTAACTGTTTTGCTATTTCAAGTTTTTCTAGTTGGTTAAGATTAACTCCGGGTGATTGCTCACCATCCCGGAGTGTTGTATCAAAAATTTTAATTTGTCTCATTGGAGACCACTTCCTTCTTAGAGTTTGCCCTTTTCTTAACAAATGGCATTAACTCGCGAAGCTCTCTTCCAACCTGTTCGATTTGGTGTTCGTTTTCTTTAGCATTTGTAGCATTGAATTGTGGACGATTTGCTTGGTTTTCTAGGATCCATCCTTTTGCAAATACACCAGTTTGAATGTCTGTTAGAACTTCTTTCATGCGAGCTTTTGTTTCTTCATTAACTACGCGTGGACCGGATACAAAATCTCCCCACTGAGCTGTATCGGAGATAGAGTAGCGCATACCTTCTAGTCCACCTTCATACATCAAATCAACAATTAGTTTCAGTTCATGCATACATTCAAAATAAGCAACTTCGGGTTGGTAGCCTGCTTCTGTTAGTGTTTCAAAACCAGCTTTTACAAGACTAGTTAAACCACCACATAATACAGCTTGCTCACCGAATAGATCTGTTTCTGTTTCTTCTTGGAACGTTGTCTCAAGAATACCAGCACGGCCTGAACCAATTCCTTTTGCATATGCAAGAGCGACATCTTTAGCAGTACCAGTGAAATCTTGATAGATACCATATAATGCAGGAACACCAGCACCTTCTTCAAACGTTCTGCGGACTAGATGACCTGGACCTTTAGGAGCAACTAAGAATACGTCAACATCCTCTGGAGGTACAACTTGGTTAAAATGAATGTTAAAACCATGTGCAAAAGCAAGTACATTACCTGCTTGAAGATTAGGCTTAATGCTTTCTTCATAAATTTTAGGCTGGTACTCATCCGGAAGTAAAACCATTACTACGTCAGCAGCAGCTGTAGCGTTAGCAACAGATTTAACCTCAACACCGTCTTCAACAGCCTTATCCCATGATTTACCTTTTCTTAGACCAACAACTACATCAAAACCACTTTCCTTCAAATTGAGAGCATGTGCGTGCCCCTGTGAGCCATAACCAATTATTGCGATTTTTTTCGATTGTAGAACCTTTTCTTGAATGTCGTTGTGATAAAGTACTTTTGTCATAATGAATACATCCTCTCAAATTGTTTAATATATATAAATTTAGTGGTACATAGTTTAAAGATTCTGAATTATTTATTCAGAGTCCAAGCACCAAATTAGGCGCTTGTGATTATTTTAATAGGGAGTAGGGGGTTAGCTCAGTAACCTGTGGTTGCTGCCCTCTTAAGAAAGCGGTCATTCCAGTTCTGGCTAATTCCTTAATTCCATATGGTCGAAGGAGATCAATTAAAGCTTCGATTTTCTCTGGTTTACCAGTTACCTGAACACTCAGACTATCTTTACTAACATCTATTATCGTCGCGCGAAACGGTTCGATAATACCTTGGATCTCACTACGGAGCTGAGCACTACTAACTATTTTAATTAGTGCCAACTCTCTTGAAACTATTGCTTTATCGGTTATGTCTGAAACTTTCAAGACATCGATTTGTTTATTTAATTGCTTTGTTACTTGCTCCAATTTTTGACTGTCTACGACATCGACAACGAAAGTCATTTTAGAGATACCTTCAACGTCTGTACGTCCAACAGAAATACTTTCAATATTAAACTGTCGTTTTTGGAGCAATCCTGTTATACGGTTTAGTACACCACTTCTGTTTTGTACGGTAGCAGTTATTATACGCTTCATGGTTTCACCCCAATCATCTCGTTTAGTCCTTTTCCAGGTGCAATCATTGGATATACATTCTCTTGTTGTAAAACTCGGCAATCAACAACTACTGGACCTTCATATGCGAAAAGGTCAGGTAGTGAATGAATTAATTCCTCCTGGGTATCAATTCTCATTCCTTTTATTTGATAAGCTTCTGCTAGTTTTACAAAGTCTGGTTGAACATCTAATAACGAATGTGAATATCGTTTTTCATAGAAAGTTTCTTGCCATTGACGAACCATTCCAAGCGCTCCGTTATTGACGATTATCACTTTAACGGGAAGTCCGCGTTCTTGAAGGACCGATAACTCCTGCATGGTCATTTGGAATCCACCGTCACCGACAACCGCTACCACGGTATCCTTTGGAGCAGCCAGTTGTGCACCTATAGCGGCTGGGAATCCAAATCCCATTGTGCCCAGGCCACCAGAGGTTACCCAGCGGTTAGGCTTATTGAACGTGTAATACTGAGCTGCCCACATTTGATGCTGTCCAACGTCTGTAGTAACAATAGCGTTTCCGTCTGTCACTTTATGAATAGATTCTAATAACCATTGAGGTATCATTTCCTCTTTAGGGTTGTTATACCAAAGCGGATAATTGTCTCTGTTTCCATTTATGCCAATCAACCAATCGTCATGATCTGGACCTTCTTTGGCATGAGTTAGTAATGCTTTTATTGCTGCTTTTGAATCTGATACAACAGGGATGTGTGTTGTCACATTTTTCCCGATTTCAGCAGGATCAATATCAATGTGTGCCACCGTTGCATTAGGTGCAAAGTGTTTAAGATTACCAGTTAAACGGTCATCAAAACGTGCTCCAATATTTATTAACAAATCGCATTCATATAACGCTGTGTTCGCAGCGTATGTTCCATGCATACCAGCCATTCCAAGAGCAAGACTATGATTGCCAGGAAAACCGCCTAATCCAAGTAATGTAGTAGTTACTGGTAGTGAGAATTTCTCAGCTAATGCGATTAATTCTTCAGATGCTTTACCTATAATAATTCCAGCACCTGCTAGGATTACAGGTTTCTTTGCCTTAGCTAAAGAATCGGCTAGCTTTTTAATTTGCAAAGGATTTGGTTTTATTGTTGGTTGATAACCAGGAAGGTGAAAACTATCATCATAATTACCATCAGCCGGGTTAGCTGAAATATCCTTTGGAATATCAACAACAACTGGTCCTGGTCTTCCAGTAGAAGCAATATGAAATGCTTCTCTTACGATCCGAGGTAAGTCACTAACAGACTGTACCTGGTAATTGTGCTTTGTGATAGGTGTTGTGATTCCCATTATATCGGCTTCCTGAAATGCGTCAGTTCCAATTACACCACGAGCAACTTGACCTGTGAAAACTACTAAAGGTAACGAGTCCATCATGGCATCTGCAATTCCGGTAACTAAATTAGTTGCACCCGGACCTGAAGTGGCAATAACGACACCAGGCTTACCAGATACGCGTGCGTAACCTTCTGCAGCATGGATTGCTCCTTGCTCATGACGTGTAAGGATGTGGTCAAATGCATCACCAGCCCGATAAAGCGCGTCATAAATTGGTAAGACTGCTCCACCTGGATATCCAAATATTGTTTTAACCTCTTCTTTGATCAAAGACTCTACAAGAAGATCTGCACCTGTTTTTGATTTTGTCCCGGTATGGATTCCCGGTTTTACTTCTGCCCTCATTAGTAATCCCTCCTAAAAAAGAATGTCTAACTTTTAAATTTATTCGATAAAAAAAGGCCATTTTCTCCCATTAAACTGCACATATATAGATATGCAGAATAATCGGGGAGAAAAGACCTTCACTTTTCACGGTACCACCCTAAATTACAGTTCCCTTGCGGAATACTGCCTCATGAGGCTGTATAATAGCCTCTTTTGATAACAGGTGCTCAAAAAGAGCACCCGATTAAGCCTAGTAAGTTATTACCGTTCAGCTTAACACTCAGGGACGATGTCAGAGTAAGGTGTATTTCCGGGCTTCCAGCAACCCCGGCTCTCTGTAAATACATGTTCTTATTCCTTTATTCCCGTCGTCGTTTTTTCGATATATAATTATCATATCACAAAATTATATTTTTATTATTTCGCTAAATTAAAATTGTTTGTGAAATCCTTGATTGACGACAATCATACAACCATTTTTATCTAAGGTCAACAGTTTTATTGAAATTTTCAGACATTTGAGGTAAGGGCCTATAATAGTAAGCGATTACATCAGTAAAACAACAAGGATATTCATTTTAAAAAAATATTTAAGTTTTTTTGAATAGTATCTTCCACTTTATGGGTTTTTATGGTAAATGCTCTATATATTGGAAAATACTACCGATTATGAATTCTTAAAGAACAGTGTATCCGGAATCAAATTTTATTGGAAGTAAGCCTTCTTTAATAAAGGAGATTTTGCTAGAAAAATGGTACGATGATATACAGTCAGGAATTCTAAATAGGTAGGTGAAAAAGATGGGTCAATTATGTATCATTCCCTGTGGAACTAAAAAAATTTGGGATAGACGTGGGGATATTGGACCTGTCCGAGCACAGGAGGCATACATAGGAACATTTCATAATCTTTGTGAACGATATGCGGAAATGTTCTTTAATCAATGGGTAATCTTGTCCGCAAAATATGGATATCTATTGCCTGATGATATTGTCGATGCTAACTATGATGTTACCTTTAATCAAAAAAGTAATGAGATAATATCTACCGAAGAGCTACGAAAACAGGTTCAGAATAAGTTTCTATATAATAATGAAGGGATTGTGGTTTTGACTGGGAAAAAATATATCGACGTCGTCACATCAAGTTTTCAACAAGAAGATATTCAATTTCCTCTTACAAGTTGCAAAGGAATTGGCTATATGCAGCAGAAATTAAAATTTGCCATAGAGCACTCACAACCAATTCATTGTGTTAAATCAGAATGACATTTGTGTATTGTTCATAGTAAATGGGGTACTTACAGGTGAATGTTACCAAAGAAAGTCTATTTGTTGATGAGAAAGAACTTTCATATACACATATTAAGAATGGACAAAGCCAAGTTTGTTTTATGCTTTCAGGTGCTAGTTATACATATGACAAACCTTTATTTTACTACACTACGATGATGATGCTAGAGGAGAATTATGATGTCATCCACATTCATTATTCCTATCAATCTCAATTACTCTCTTTGCCCGTTGAAACACTTACTGAAATTACTAGCGGATGTATTGCCGGTTGTTGATCATGTACTAAGTCAAAATCAGTACCGAGATGTCATTTTTGTAGGTAAATCTTTGGGAACAATCCCTCTTATTAATGGCTTTATAAAAAAAGAAATTTACCCGACATCTAAAATGTATTATTAACACCATTATTAACTTATGATGAGGTTTATTATCATTATTAAATTGTAATAAGGAAGTTCTAATCATAATAGGGGATAGTGATCACCACTACGATGGTCAAAAAGTTGATAGTATAATAGAAAATAAACTAGTTGAGGTTAAGGTAATTACTGATGCGAACCATTCTTTAGATAAAAAACCACATAATACAAAAACATCGATAGCTGTATTGGGAGATATAATAGTTGCAATCATGTCCTATATCGATTAATCCAATTAAGTTATCACTCCTTGTATTAACTTCCTGTATTGATTTGTGAAATTTATTTGACAATTAGAAGGAACATGATATGATGATTACGAAAATTAAATATGAGTTTTAACCCACTAGGGGTGTCTTTCAAAGACTGAGATTAAAGTGACACTTTAAGACCCTTAGAACCTGATCTGGTTTGTACCAGCGTAGGGAAGTGGCGTAGTTGGATTAAGTTGAATTTATTTGATATTTCCAATACAACCACTTTCTTTGCGTGTTTCATAAGAAAGTGGTTTTTTTATGTCCTAAATTACCTAATCAGGTTACTTGGGAGTGTCCTACAACGTATGACCATCCTGAGTAGTGAACGATAAAACTTAAAAAAGAGGAGAGAGATTTATGAGATTTTCAGAGATTGTAAGACAGGAAGCAAACCATATTTGGCAAGCAAGCTTCGAGCATCCTTTTGTTCAAGGAATAGGTGATGGATCACTACCGCTTGAAAACTTTCGGTATTACGTCATGCAGGATTCTTATTACTTATCCCATTTTGCTAAGATTCAATCTATCGGGGCGGCAAAGGCTGATGATTTACATACGACAAGTAAAATGGCCTCTCATGCCCAGGGAACGTATGAAGCTGAACTAAGTTTACATCGAACGTTTTCTAAGCTGTTAGGTATTACAGAGGAAGAAGAGAAGAATTTCAAACCTTCGCCAACTGCATATGCTTACACATCTCACATGTATCGCGCAGCATATAACGGTCATTTAGGAGATATTATTGCAGTCATCCTTCCTTGTTACTGGTTGTACTATGAAATTGGTGAAAGATTACAAGGATGTAAGCCAGATGAACCGATATATCAGGAGTGGATTGGTGCATATGGTGGTGACTGGTTTAGAACACTTGTCGAGGAGCAGATTGATCGATTAGATGAACTTGCAAAGAAAGTAACGGAAGCTGATCGTGACAGGATGAAAGAACATTTTGTGATTAGTAGTCAGTATGAATATAGTTTCTGGGAAATGGCTTATCAATTAGAGAAGTGGCCTGTCGTAAAAAAATAGTAGAAAAGTAGAAGGATGTGGTTGGATTGAAAAAGGGATTAAAATTAACGGATATTTTAGTAACAATAATCATTTCACTTATATTTGGTCTTGTTTATAAACTTTGGGGACCTTTATATGGAGTTGTTTCAACATTTGGTTTACATGTTGAGCAGTTAATCTATGGTATGTGGTTTATTGCCGCTACGGTAGCATTTTTAATTATCAGAAAGCCAGGTGTAGCGCTATTAGCTGAGGTTGCAGCTGCTCATGGAGAATTCATTTTTGGTGGAGAATGGGGTGTAGTAACTCTTATCTTTGGAATTGGTCAAGGATTAGCTGCAGAACTAGTCTTCGCAGCATTTGGATACAAGCGGTTTAATGTATTCGTTGTATCTTTAGCTGGAATTGGTTCCGCATTCGCGTCGATTGCAATTGATTATTATTATGGATACATCGGTGATTTAGCGCTATGGAATCTACTATTAATGTTTGGTGCTAGAATTATTGGAGCGATTGTTATCTCAGGTATTTTTGCCTACCTAATTGTAGCTGCTTTAGAAAAGACAGGAGTTACCAACCTTGTGCGTCCAGCATCTAACAGTGATTATCGAGCATTAGATTAAAAAGGATGATTATATGACAGCTATAACTAGTGTGAAAGATTTACGTTTGAAGTTCCCCGGAGTAGAGTCTTTATTATTTAAAGATTTTTCCCTTTCTATTGAAAAGGGTGAAAAGGTACTGATTGTTGGACCTTCAGGTTCAGGGAAATCAACCCTTTTGCAAGTTTTAACGGGACTAATCCCGAACTCTGTTGAAATACCAATGAAGGCTGATCAAATCAGTATCCCAGATTCATGGGGGTTCTTGTTTCAAGATCCAGATACACAATTTTGTATGCCTTATGTGGATGAAGAACTTGCCTTTGTGTTAGAAAACCTTCAAGTGCCACAAGAAAAAATGAAACATTATATGATCCAATATTTAACTCAAGTCGGACTATCCTTTGATGATATTCACACTAATATCCAAACGCTGTCAGGTGGAATGAAGCAACGTCTGGCAATAGCTTCGGTATTAGCGCTAGAACCAGATGTATTATTTTTAGATGAGCCTACTGCGATGTTGGACCCAGATGGAACACAAGAAGTATGGGAAACAATAAAAGAAATAGGCGAAGATAAAACGCTCATTATTGTAGAACATAAGATTGAGCATATTGTAGATTTTGTTGATCGTGTGATAATTCTAGGTGAAAACGGTAAGATTATTGCTGATGGAACTACTCAGGAAATCTTCAAAAATTATAAAACTACATTAATTGAACAGGGAATTTGGTACCCAACGGTTTGGGAAGATTATCTTAAAGCCATTAATAAACCTACACCAATAGTAAATTCGATTAAGGACGGAAAACCAGCAGTTTCATTGGCCAACTTTTCAGGTTTTAGAAGAAGAGAGAAAAAAATAGATATAAAAGAACAAAATTTTTATCCTGGCGAATGGATTACAATTGTTGGCAAGAATGGAGCAGGAAAGAGCACGCTTCTCCATGCAATGATGAATCTTATAAAAACAAAAGGCAGCTACTATATTTTTAATCAAGATTATAGAAAAATAGATAGCCTGACAGATTATTTAACATTTGTCTTTCAAAACCCAGAATTTCAGTTTGTCACCAATTCTGTTTATGAAGAAGTAGCTTATACGCTTCGAATTGAGAAGTGGAGCGAGAAAAGGATTGATAAACGAGTAGAAGAGTTATTGGGAATATTCAATTTAACCAATGTAAAGCAAAACCATCCATATCAGTTATCCATGGGACAAAAACGTAGATTAAGTGTGGCTGCAGCGATTGTGAAAGAACAGCCCATCCTATTATTAGATGAGCCTACATTTGGTCAAGATGCAAAAAACACCTTTACGGTTTTGGAGCAACTTGAAAATTTAAGGAAATTAGGAACAACCATAATAATGGTAACGCATGACTTACAAATAACGGAACACTTTGCAACTAGGATCATTGAAGTTCATAATGGAAAAATTGTTGAGGATTGTTGTCCATCCGAATATCTATACAAATCAACTGACAAACTTGTCAACGTGAATTAGGGAGGACAAAAAGTGGAATTTAATTTTTCTTTTCAAGAGACTTGGCTGCACAAAACTAATCCTAGTCTAAAATTTATTATCATAGTCTTTTTGTTCATTTGTATGTTATTCGTCCATAATATCAATTTTTTGATTAATTTTATGTTAGGCACATTGTTGTTATATTTATTTTTCACCGGACATCCATGGAAGCGGCTAATTCTAATTTCCATTCCGTTTCTGCTCATCTTTTTGACTTCTTCCACTTCGATGATCTTTTTTGGGAAAGGGGATACTACCTGGTTAAAATGGGGGCTTGTCCATATTACAGAGGAAAGTTTTATCAGGGGGGTGCACCTAGGATTTCGTGGGATTGTGTTTGCGGCCCTCGGTATTATATTTGCCTTAACAACAAGACCTGTTTACTTGTTCTATTCCTTGATGCAACAATTAAAACTAAAACCGAAATATGCCTATAGCTTTATGGCAGCATTCAGGTTAATTCCAATTATGTTGGAAGAGTTACTAACATTACGTTATGCATTAAAGGTTCGTGGTGTAAAAAACCAAAGGGGAGTCAAAGGTTTTTATCAAAAAATAAAACATTATTCAATTCCAATGCTAGCTCAAAGTATTAGAAGAGCACACAGAATTGCTGTAGCGATGGAAGCGAAAAGATTTTCTGTGGCGACAAACCGAACCTTTTACTACCAAATAGGATTTACAAAATATGATTTGCTGTTTATTTTTTACTTCTTAGCTTTGTTCGGCTTATCTTTTGCGACTACTGCATATTTTCCTTACTTGCCAATTGAAGATGTGAGATACAATGGTTAAGAATATATCGACTGGGATATTTTATGTTCTAACTCTTTTATGATAAACTAGTATTAAATCATTAAAACTTAATAACAAAACACTAGGGGAGTCGTCTGACTGAGATGGAACTATTCCAGACCCTTTGAACCTGATCTAGTTAAAACTAGCGTAGGGAAGTGGCTTAGTTAAATCATTAATTTCAATATTTAACAAACCACTCTTTCTACTAAAGGGTGGTTTTTTTGTGTTTGGAGAGTGAAAAATGAGTAACAGAAAACTTCATGTAATTTCGACTGGAAACCAAACACCCGAGAATTTAGCTAAAATTGTTGGGGAAATTCATCCATTTATTGATGCTATCCATATCCGGGAAAAACATAGATCTGCAAGGGATATTTTTAATATTGTGACCCTTCTAGTTAATAGGAGTGTTCCTCTTGCAAAGATAATTGTTAATGACCGAATTGATGTAGCTCATGTAAAGAATGTAAAGGGAGTACAGCTTGGTTATAATTCCCTGTCGCCTGAAATTGTAAAACGAAATTTTCCATCTCTGCAAGTCGGATGTTCTGTTCATACTTTAGAGGAAGCTAGTTTAGCGCAGAAACAAGGGATAGATTACCTTCTGTTTGGACACATATTTCCTACAGATTCCAAGCTAGGATTAGTACCAAAGGGGTTAGAAGAATTAAAGGATATTACGATAGATTTAGAAATTCCAGTTATTGCAATAGGAGGAATTAAACCCCATCATGTTTGCGAAGTAATTGAAGCAGGTGCTGCAGGGATTGCTGTTATGTCAGGTGTGCTAGAAGCAAAAGATCCATTAGAACAAGTAAAATCATATTCTCAAAATCTATTAAACACATAGATAGATTTGAAAGGAGAATTAATTTGTATGAGTGATACGTACGATGCCATTGTTATAGGTGGTGGTGTCAATGGTGGTTCAACAGCTTATAACTTAGCCAAAAGAGGCAAAAAAGTTCTTTTATTGGAAAAGGACCGGTTAGCTAGTAAAGCTTCTGGTGCAGCTGCTGGAATGTTGGCTGCACAAGCTGAATTAGACGAGGACGGCCCCCTCTTCCAGTTAGCAAAAAAAAGTAGAGATTTATTTCAAGGGCTTGCTGGTGAAATCAAAACTCTAAGTGGAATCGATATTGAATTAATCAACAAAGGGATGTATAAGGTAGCCCTAACTAATGAACAAGTGAAAGAGTATAAACAGATCATCTCTATCCAACAAAAGTGCGGAGAGACTGTGCAGTGGCTAACTGGAGATGAAGTTAGGAGTAAGGAGCCTAATCTTTCTGATGCCATACTCGGGGCAATGTATATTGAAAAAGATGGCCAAGTGTCTGCCCCTCAATTAACTTTAGGATTACTGAAGTCAGCTGCAGCAATTGGAGTTGATATAAGGGAGTATATAAGTGTTGATTCGTTTTTATTTGAAAGTGAAAGAGTTTCAGGTGTTGTAACCAATCAGGGCAATTTTTTCAGTGAAAACATTATTGTTACAACTGGAGCTTGGAGCAAACGTTTATTAGAGGATACAGGTTTGCAGTTAGAAACTTATCCAGTAAAAGGAGAGTGCTTTTCCGTTGTAAGCCATCAACCTTTACTATCAGGAACAATATTTTCCCATGGCTGTTATCTTGTACCAAAAAAAGGTGGAAGAATTATTGTTGGCGCAACAGTTAAACCAAATACCTTTAATCAACAGGTAACTGTAGACGGTATTTCAAGCTTAATGGATAAGGCTAAGAAGCTGATGCCCTCGATAGCAGAGGCAGAATGGGAGAAAGCTTGGGCTGGTATTCGGCCCCAAACCTTTGATGGTTTACCTTACTTAGGCGAACATCCAATTTATCAAGGGTTATTCATCGCTACAGGTCATTTTAGGAATGGTATCCTACTAGCCCCCATAACAGGCGAAGTAATGGCAGATTTGGTAGAGAAAAAGCAACCGTCGGTAGATTTAACTCCTTTTCGAATAAATCGAACGCTGAAGACACTAGTCTGAAAAAACGGAGGGAATTGGATGGAATTAGTAATAAATGGCGACAAGGTGGAAGTTCCAAGTACAGTTGAAACGGTAACTAATTTGTTGCAAAATTTCGAAGTGGATCAAAAGGTCGTAATCGTAGAATTAAATGGAACAATTTTGGAAAAAAAGTCTCATCAAGAAAGCAGACTTTCTGATGGGGATAGAATAGAACTTGTACATTTTGTAGGAGGCGGATGATAGTATGTTAAAAATAGGTCCATATCAATTTTCATCAAGATTATTATTAGGTACTGGTAAATATCCAAATTTTGATGTTCAAAAGAAAGCAGTTGACGTGTCAGAAACAGAAATTTTAACGTTTTCTGTTCGACGAATGAACATTTTTGAAGCAAGCCAACCTAATTTTCTAGAAAAACTAGACGTTGAAAAATACACTTTACTTCCAAACACAGCTGGTGCAAAGACAGCCGAAGAAGCAGTCCGTACTGCGAAGTTAGCTAAAGCATCGGGTCTTTGCGATATGATAAAAGTCGAGGTCATTGGTTGTCAAAAGACATTATTACCTGACCCTGTTGAAACGTTAAAGGCTTCAGAGGAACTAATAAAGGAAGGATTTATCGTATTGCCGTACACTTCTGATGATGTTCTATTAGCCAGACGATTAGAAGAATTAGGTTGTCATGCGATTATGCCAGGTGCATCACCAATAGGTTCTGGTCAAGGTATAATTAATCCATTAAATCTGAGTTTTATCATTGAACAATCGAACGTACCCGTTATTGTTGATGCTGGGATTGGTTCACCATCAGACGCTGCGATTGCAATGGAATTAGGAGCGGACGGAGTACTACTTAATACTGCTGTTTCAGGTGCAAAGGATCCAGTTAAAATGGCTGAGGCTATGAAGCTTTCTATCCAAGCAGGTAGATTGGGTTATGAAGCGGGTCGCATACCTAAAAAACGTTATGCAACAGCAAGTAGTCCAGTGGAAGGACTGAGCATTGGGTGAGTGAGCGCTATTCCCGCCAGGAGCTATTCACACCAATTGGGGTGGATGGTCAGGCAAAAATAAGAAGTAAGCACGTGTTAATCATTGGTGCAGGAGCGCTTGGGACCGGAAGTGCTGAAGGTCTAGTACGTGCCGGTGTTGGAAAGCTTACACTGGTCGATCGAGATTACGTGGAATGGAGTAATCTTCAGAGACAGCAGTTATATAGTGAAGCGGATGCAACGAATCGAATTCCTAAAGCTGTTGCAGCAAAGAAACGTTTAGAGGACATTAATTCTGATGCTGAGATTGAATCACATGTGATGGATGTATCAGTAGAAGAGATGGAGCAACTCGTAAATAATGTGGATTTAGTTGTGGATGCTACTGATAATTTTGATATTCGGATGATTATTAATGATATATCACAGAAACATAACGTTCCATGGGTTTATGGAGCATGCGTGGGGAGTTATGGGATTAGTTATACGATAATTCCAAATAAAACTCCTTGTTTAGCCTGCCTACTTGAAAGTGTACCAATTGGAGGATTAACTTGCGATACGGCAGGGATCATTAGTCCTGCAGTGCAAATGGTCGTAGCCTATCAAGTAACAGAAGCATTGAAAATTTTGGTAGAAGATTATGAATCATTACGATCGAAACTCGTCTCGTTTGATTTATGGAAAAACCAACAAACGGGCATTAACGTTGATAAGATGAAGAAAATAAATTGTTTGTCGTGCGGAGATGACCGAACTTATCCGAACCTGGCTTTTTCAAAACGAACCAAAACAGCTGTTCTATGTGGGCGAGATACGGTGCAGATTCGCACTCCAAATCCAATAGAAAGAGACTTGGATAAATTAGCTTCCATTCTTTCTCAGCAGGGAAAAGTTTCACAAAATCCTTATTTACTTTCTTTCACTAAAGGACGTCACAGATTGGTCATGTTTAAAGATGGAAGAGTTTTAATACATGGTACAAAGGATATTGCTGAAGCAAAGACGTTGTATCACAGATATCTAGGGTGATAAACAGCTATTTATATTAATAGCATAAACCCATTAAGCCATCTTTTTGACACAAAATCTATAAACTCCGACGTAACTTTTAATTGTTTTTTTAAATTAACTCTATACGACCGCTTAGGCAGAATACTTCGCTTTCCATGGGCACGGCCTCAGCCTCCTCAGAATCAAAGAACGATTCTTCCGGGGTCTTCGGACACGCGCTGTTCCCATAGGAGTCTACGTATTCTGCCTAAGCTAGTAATAGTGTTCTGATTATCGAAGGGTGAAGCACATAACTCTATGTAGAGAGGATTTTCTCCTCTTGAACACATTTATTTTAAGGAAGGTTTTATATCCATCTTCCTTTCATTATTTTGGCAATAAGCTGGTGATTGGAGCGGTGGGCAGTCGACTCCTACGCGGAAAGCGACTGCCCGGAGCGCAAATCATGATACGCTACGCTGTATTTTATATCAATTACGAAAAGAACCTTTTAAAAAGGCCTTGTTTATTAACTGAAACAAGGTCTTTTATGAAAAATAAGAATTGGTCATATATAGACGGCAAAAATCATCACCTATTCCTCTCCTATTGAATAAATAAGTATAGGGTTAATACCTAGAAGAAAATAGGATGAGGAGTGGGTTATTTGTTTTACCATGTTAAAGAACTTCAATATAGAGCAAAACCAGAAAGACCAGACGCATTATATGCGAAAAAACTACAGGAGATATTAGGCGGGCAATTTGGTGAGATTTCCGTTGCCTTACAGTATTTGTTTCAAGGCTGGGGGGCAAGAGGTGATGGGAAATATAAAGATTTGTTAATGGATACTGGCGCTGAAGAACTTGCACACGTAGAAATGCTTGCCACGATGATTGCTAGATTATTAGAAAATGCACCAGTTGGTGATTTAGAGGTAGCAGCAAAAGACCCAGTACTTTCCGCTGTTTTAGGTGGGATGAACCCACAACATGCAATTGTCTCTGGCCTAGGAGCTTTGCCTGTAGATAGCGTTGGTAATCCATGGACAGCGAGTTATATTAATGCGAGTGGGAACTTATTGGCAGATTTTCGTATGAACTTAACCTATGAATCTCATGGTAGATTACAAGCGGTAAGGTTATATGAACAAACAACCGACCGTGGAGTGAAGGATATGCTTTCATGGTTAATTGCACGCGATACAATGCACCAGAATCAATGGTTAGCAGCAATTGCTGAACTAGAAGCAAAAGAAAACGTTGTTGTCCCGAGCACATTCCCAAGGGAACTTGAAAAACAAGAAGTGTCATACACGTTGTTTAACTATTCGGCAGGTAATGAAAGTGCAAAGGGACGTTGGGCCTATGGAACAAGTATGGATGGATGTGGTGTATTTAATTACGTTGAGAATCCGGTACCATTTGGGAAAAAGCCTAAGCTTAAGCCAGCGCCACCATATATTCATGATACACCACTAAGCGTATTACGTACTAACGTCCATCCAGACCCTGATACAATGTAATAAAAATATTATGCTAACGAGCATTCCCTTGATAAGGAAAGCTCGTTTTTTATCCAGTAAATACTTGGTCACTAGGATATCGTACCTTCGTACTATGTGGTTTAGCTAACAAAAACGCAAAAGTTAATGGACCAAGTCGACCAATAAACATGAGAAAAATAAGTAGTATTTTGCCAACAGAAGTTAAGTCAGGTGTGATCCCCATTGACAAGCCAACAGTACCAAATGCGGATACTGTTTCGAACATTACTTCCATAAATGATGCATCCTCAGTAATAGATAAGAAAAATAAAAATAGGAAAACGATGCTCAGGCTTATAATAATTATGGCTAAAGAACGTATAATCACTTCTCTTTTAATAGTTCTTTTAAAGATAACAGGTTCTGATTTTGAATTTAAGAAAGCGATTGTAGATAGCAGAACAACAATGACAGTGGTCAATTTTATCCCACTGGCTGTTGATGCAGTACCTGCACCAATGAACATTAATAACATTGTATAAAGAAGTGTTGCATCTTCCATAGAACCAATATTAATGGTGTTAAATCCAGCAGTCCTAGGCGATACGCCTTGAAAATAGGATGCTATCAATTTGCTATTCATGGATAATGAACCTAATGTATCTGGATTATTGTACTCTAATAAGAAAATCACGAACATGGAAATAATGTTGATGACAAGTGTACCAGTAATCATTAACTTCGTGTGCAACATTAGTTTTTTCCATCTTTTGTTTGATATTAAGTCAGTAACGACAGTAAAGCCTAATCCACCAATAATAAATAATGTCGTGATTGTAATATTAACAATCGGGTCAGCAACAAACCCGATGAGGTTATTGGACCATGTTGAAAATCCAGCATTATTAAATGCTGATATTGCATGAAATAGACTGTAAAACAATCCATCTTTCCATCCGAATATGGGTACCCAACGAATAGAAAGTATTACAAATGCAATTGTTTCTACAATGAAAACAAAGCAAACCAGTGATTTGACGAGTTTTACGACACCGCCTGATGTCTCTTGGCTAAAGGATGATGATAAATAAACTCGTTGTCTTAACGTAATTTTTCTACCCATAATCAAAAGTGTGAAAATAGCAAAAGTCATTAAACCAATTCCACCAAACTGTATCAGTAACATAATGATTGTCTGGCCAAACATGGTGAAATCGTGCTGTGTATCAAGCACACTTAAGCCTGTTACAGTAGTGGCAGATGTAGCTGTAAACAAAGCATCTATCCATGATACATAAGTTTCTGATGCATATGGAAGTTTCAAAAACAGTGTGCCTATAACGATAACGGTTAGCATACTTACTGCTAGTAAATGTGGTGGTGACATAGCAAGCGCATTTTTTCTAATCAATCAAATTCCTCATTCTCCCTAATTTTGATTATTATTATATACATTTTTAAGAAGAATTCTAGTAATCTTTTAATATTAATTTAAATTAAGTGAAAACTAATAAAAAGTACTGTTACTAGCATTTTTTAATGATCAAAGCTAAACAAATACTATTGTAATTATCTAAATATTAAGATGATTCACAGTAATAAGAGGATATTTTCCGTGATTGTCGAATAATAATATAATGCACAATCATTAAATAAATAGGGGGGACTACTTTGTTTAAACCTTATAAAACGGCACCTTTTTTTGATGAAATGCTAGACGGTGATGGGAAACCAAAATCTCATTATACTAAATTCCATCGTATCCTAACTGGGTTTGATGAAAATGGATTAAAGAAAAAGCATGAAACTGCGCAGCTGTCTTTCTTGAGACAAGGAATTACCTTTACTGTTTATAATGAAAATGAGAGCACGGAACGTACGATGCCTTTTGACTTTATTCCAATTATTATTCCTGATGAAGATTGGCGTAAAATCGAAAAAGGAATGATTCAGCGAACAGAGGCTTTAAACTTATTTTTAGAAGACATTTATCATGAACAGAATATACTAAAGGACGGTATCATTCCAAGAGAATTGGTAGAAGATAATCCATACTTTTATAATAAACAAGTTCACGGCATCAATATTCCCCTGAAAAATCATATTTTTCTAGCGGGAATAGATTTGATTCGAGATGAGAATGGTGAGTACCTCGTATTAGAAGATAATTTACGGAACCCATCTGGCATGTCCTATGTCTATCAGAATCGGTATGTTATGCGTCAGGTGTACCCGGAGTTTTTCTCAAAACATTCTCTTTTTACTTTAGAACATCAAATCTCTCACTTACACGATGCTGTCTTATCTCATGTTCCTTCAACACTTAAAAAGGGAGCTGATCCAAGAGCGGTTCTACTAACGCCAGGTATGTTTAATTCAGCTTACTATGACCATTTATTTTTAGCCCAACAGATGGGGCTTGAATTAGTGGAAGGACGTGACTTACTCGTCAGAAATGACAAAGTTTACATGAAAACCATTAAAGGCTTAGAACAGGTAGATATTATTTATCGAAGAATCGATGATGATTTTCTCGATCCTGAAGCTTTTCGTGAGGATTCAACACTTGGTGTTCCAGGTCTTCTTCAGGCTTTTAGAAAAGGAAATGTTTCAATTCTAAATGGAATTGGCAATGGTGTTGCTGATGATAAAGCTATGTATGCTTATGTTCCAGATATCATCCGTTACTATTTAAATGAAGAGCCTATTATCGCTAACGTAGATACCTATCGATTACGAGATAAAAAACAGCGTGATTGGGTGCTTGAACGACTGGATCAATTAGTCATTAAGAATGTAGGTGCTTCTGGTGGCTACGATATGTTAATTGGACCACACGCCTCCGAAGAAAGAATAGAAGAATTCAGGCAAAAGATAATAGAAGAACCTCATCAATATATTGCACAGCCAACTATTAAGCTTTCTCGAGCCCCGGCTTACCAGGGTGATCGTTTTTATCCTTGTCATGTTGATCTCCGTGTTTACGTTATGAGAGGAAAAGAAACACATGTACTACCAGGTGGTCTATCAAGGGTAGCATTAAAAGAAGGATCACTGGTGGTCAATTCTTCTCAAGGCGGTGGAGGAAAGGATACATGGGTACTAAAAGGAGAAGGGAGTGATATCTAGATGTTAAGCAGGGTAGCAGACTCTCTATTTTGGATGTCGCGAAATATTGAACGTGCAGAAAACAATGCAAGAGCTTTAAGTGTTCAATTGATACAAATCTTGGAGGCTTCCGATGAGGAAACCTTAGCTAATCAAGATTGGGAAGTAGTGTTAGAAATTTGTGGTTCATTAGAAGAATTCGAAAGGGCAGGTTATGTACTTTCGTCTGAGAAAGATATTATTGAATACTTAGTATTTTCAACTGCCAATCAGAATTCAATAACCAATTGTGTATCATCTGCTCGAGAAAACGCCAGAACAACTAGAGATCATCTTCCAGATGACTTGTGGGAAGCATGGAACGATTTCTTTTTGTATTTTCAGGATTTTAATACAACAGAGTGGACAAAGGATGAAATACAAGGGTTATTAAAAAGGATTAAACTGACTGCTTTAACAGTTCAAGGAATAGTTGAATCCTCCATGCCCAGAGGTGGAGTAGCCTATCGATTTATTAAAATAGGTAAGTGGCTTGAACGAGCAGAAAAAACAACGCGAATTCTAAACGTTGTATGTAACAACACAATAATAGCCGATAAAAAACATAATTTTCAAGGAAAGAATTATTACTACTGGAGGTCTGCTTTACAGCTAGTAAATGGTTATGAGGCTTTTTTAAAACAAAACCCGCCTCATATGAATCCAAAAGCTGTTTTATCATTCTTAATATCAAATGAGGCATTTCCTCGTTCCATTCTTTATTGCATTAATCATGTAAGACAAGCGGTTTCTGAAATGGAAAATGGCAAGGTTTCTCATTATTCTTGGAAAATGTACGCCTCTTTAGATCATTTAGCGGAAGAGTTCAACAAGGTGAAAATCAATGAGGTTGATTTAACTGAGTTAAGCGAGTTTTTAGATACTTTCCAGAATCGTTGTAACGAAATTGGAGTGATTTTTTCTAAAACATATTATTTAATCGAGCCAGATATCGAATTTAAAAAGAATAACAAACAAATCTTTCAAAACCAACAACCAAATATGGAGAGTAGATCTAGTATGAAATACCAAATTATACACACTAATAGATTTGATTATGAATCACCTGTAAACCAAAGTATGAATGCGATTAGGCTTAAGCCAAGAACAGACGAGTGCCAGCGGCTGCTATCCTATCGCACTGACATTCTTCCATCTTCCCTAACAAAGGAACATCTAGATTTATGGGGAAATCATGTGGAAACATTTTTTATCCCTGAACAGCACCACCATTTAGAGGTAACCACTACTTCTATCGTTAGTATTCAAAAAAGCCCCTTTATTCACCGGGTTGAATACTCACCGGAAATGCGAGCTATTTTTCACTCCAATCTGTTTCATAATCATTACTTATCATTTATAAATGAAACAGAATACACCTATTTAAAACCTGGACAAATTGAAGAAGTTATTAATGAAGTTGGTGAGATAGAAAATCCAGTTGAATTTTCGATTGCTATCATGAAGTACTTACATGAACGTTTTACCTATAATGGTGATGCTACACATGTAAATACTAAAGCACATGAGTCATTTGAACTAAAAAATGGTGTGTGTCAGGATATCACACATGTGATGTTAGGCATCGTCCGAGCGAAGAGTATCCCAGCTCGCTATGTGAGCGGCTATTTGTACGTAGGAGAGAATTCTGCTTTAGTCGGAGATTCCGCAACTCACGCATGGGTTGAAATCATGGTACCAGGCATTGGCTGGGTAGGTTTAGATCCAACTAATAATGTAGAGGCACTTGAGAACCATATCCGGGTTGGTACCGGAAGAGATTATGCAGATGTCAGCCCGCTTCAAGGTGTATACCGTGGAGGTGGACATACCTTAGATGTTAAGGTGGCAGTTACATTAATAGATCAGTAGTAGTTATTGTTAATTACTTAAAAGCACTCTTCGGAGTGCTTTTTTCTATCGACGATTTAGATTCCTTAGGAATTTTTCATTACTAGATGGGTCGGATATTTGATTGAGTTCATTCTAAAACTACTATTTTTCATTTAGCGGTTTTTCCATAATGATAAATTTCATGTTGTTATTTGTAAATGGTGAAGCCAAGATGAAACCGGCATCTTGATAAACTTTTATCGCTCTTTTGTTAAAACATGCAACACTTAACCGTAACTTTCTTGACTGAAATGTATAAAAAGCAAAGTTTATTCCGTGAATAATGAACGTTTTACCCAGACCTTTTCCGGTGAGGTCTGGCCTTAACGCAAGTCCAATATCTACGCCGTCTTCTTTATATAGTCTTTCCATAATAGCCCCAGGCACTTGTGCACTACTACCGAAACAAAAATAACCGACTACCTCGTTGCCATTTAGAGCAACATAGTAATCACCATTTAACAATTCATTAATTCCTTCATCACTATCATCTGGATTGTATAAATCATAAGGTTCATCATATTTCCACTGACTAATACTATTTGCTTGATCCAATTTCATAGGTCTGATTATCATAGTATTTTCCTCCATCGCTTTTTAATAGTGAACGATAACAACACGTAAAGGCTTATTCCACACCATTATAATAGCGAAAAGGAGGTTAGCCAAGTGAAGCCTATTCTAATTATTGATCCAGGGCATGGCGGAAAAGACCCAGGAGGAGGATCTAATCGTTATTGGATAGAGAAAGATATGAATCTACAAATCTCTCTTTACCAATATAATCGGTTTAAGAAACTCAATATTCCAGTTTCTATAACAAGACAGGAAGATCTAACATTAACTAATGATAAAAGAACAAAAATTGTTCGGAAAAGCGGAGCAACTTATTGTATCTCTAATCATATAAACGCTGGAGGTGGGGATGGTGCAGAAATTATATACTCTATTTACAGCGATGGAAAAATGGCAAAAAATATAGCTTATAGGCTGGAGAAAAAAGGTCAAAATGTCAGGCGTGTATTTACAAGAACTCTACCTACTAACAGTAGAAAAGACTATTATTTTATGATTCGTGAAACGGGTAATGTAATAACTAACATCATTGAATATGGATTCGCTGATTCTCTTCGTGACGATGTTGAACAGGTCAGGGAAAATTGGAATAATTATGCCGAGGCCGTTGTGCAGGGTTTTTGTGAGTTTTCAGGTTTCCGTTATTTGGCTCCAAGAAAAATTGATTATGTTGTTAACAAATATAAGAGGGATGAACCAGAATCCGACAATAAAACGTGGTTCATTGGCAAGAGGGTGGAAAGCAGAGTAGATGGGCTACGGTTTTACAACCGGCCATCATGGAAGGATGATGCATTAGTTAATGTAGTTAATAAGGGAATTGGCTTTCCCAAAATTTTAGCTAAAATTGAAGTAGATGATGGATATCAGTTCAAGGTAGAAAATTCATCAGGAATAATTTTCTATATTACAGCCAATGAAAAGTACATTCGTGTAATTTAATAAATCCATACCTATGGCTATTTCCTTTTTGGAATTGGCCTTTTTCTGTTTTGTACGTTTGAATGATGGGAACTATAAATTATGTATTGTTTTTGTTTTTAGTTATAATTGGAGAAGTCAATAATTCTAAAAAAAACCGTTGTTATGATTAATAAAAAGAGGAGAGGTACAAATGGAAAATCACTACAAAATGACCTGGGATTTAGATACATTGTTTGCTGGAGGGAGTAATTCAAGTGAATTAACAAATTATATAGCATCATTAGAAGAAAATATGGATAGCTTGTCGAGCTCGGTAGACGGAATGGATATTCCTGAAGATTCTAATGATATCAAAGACTTAGAAAATATTATTCATTTGCTAGAAAAAAATACTAAGCAGTTGAGTGAACTCTCAGCTTTTGTTAGTTGCTTATCAGCTCAAGACGTTAATGATAAGGGAGCAAAATTGCTCGTAGGCAAAAGAAATTCAATTTCTGCGGATTATTCTACAATAGTAACTAAATTTGATCAAAAGTTGATTCGTATTGACGAAACTGTTTGGAAGCATCTATTAGAGCATCCATCAATTAATTCTCTATCCTTTGTGCTCAATGAAAGGAGACTGCAGGCTAGAGATAAACTACCTTTAGAACAAGAAATACTGCTAAATGATCTATCTGTTGATGGTTATCATGCTTGGGGAGAAATGTACGACTCCATTGTCGGTAAAATGAGTGTAGATCTAGAAAAAAATGGGGAAGTAGAACATTTGTCGGTAGGACAGGCAGCAAACAGATTAAATGATCCCGATCGTGAAAATAGGAAAGAAGCTTTTATTCAACTTGAAAAGGCTTGGAAACATAATTCCGACTTATTAAGTGAAACTATTAACCACTTATCCGGGTTTAGATTGCAAACTTATAAACATCGAGGATGGGACAATGTTCTAAAGGAGCCCCTTGAATACAATCGAATGAGTGAAAAAACGTTGAACTCAATGTGGGAGGCAATCGAAAATAATAAGACACCTTTTGTCTCTTTTCTAAAAAGAAAAGCAGAACTAATGGGAGTGGATAAATTAAGTTGGTTTGACTTAGAGGCTCCAATATCTAACTCTACCAAAACGGTTAGCTATGATGAAGCAGCAAGAACAATTATTGAACAATTTAACCGTTTTAGTACTAAAATGGCAGAGTTTGCTCAAACTGCATTTGATAATCGATGGATTGAAGCAGAAGATAGATCAGGAAAACGCCCAGGAGGTTTTTGTACTAGTTTTCCTGATAGTAAGCAAACTAGGATATTCATGACCTATTCAGGTTCATCAGCTAGTGTAGCGACGTTAGCTCATGAGTTAGGACACGGGTATCACCAGCATGTCATGGATGAATTAAGTGTATTAAATCAGAACTATGCAATGAATGTTGCTGAGACAGCCTCTACTCTAGCTGAGATGATTATTGCTGATGCTGCTGTTAAAAATGCAACAAATGAAGAGGAAAAAATAGCTTTATTAGAAGATAAAATACAACGTAGTGTAGCCTTTTTCATGAATATTCATGCTCGTTTTCTTTTTGAAAATAAATTTTATCAGGAGCGGAAAAAGGGAATTGTGCCAACCGAAAGGCTTCATGAACTGATGGTTGAAGCTCAAAAAGAATCGTTCTCTCATGAATTAGATGCCTATGATCCAACGTTTTGGGCATCAAAATTACATTTCCATATAACTGATGTTCCTTTTTATAATTTCCCTTATACATTTGGCTACTTATTTAGTCTTGGCATTTATGCTAATGCGATTGAATCGGATGAGGATTTTGAAGAATCATATAATGAATTATTAAAAGATACTGGTCGCATGAATGTTGAGGATTTGGCTGAAAAGCACTTACAAGTAAATCTAGGAGAATTAGACTTCTGGGAAAGAGGAATACAGCTGTGTGTAGCTGATGTAGAAGAGTTTCTTCGGTTAACAGAAGAAAAAATAAATTAAAAGATTCTGAAGGTTGTCCCCCAAGGGGATAACCTTTTTGTTTATTCATATATTTAATCTATTCTAGTTCTAGTATGTTCTCTTCAACTTAACAAATTCTTCAATAAATTTGTCTGGGGGTGATTCCACTTTGTAAGTAAAAATACCCTGGTTTGTATGAAGGTAAAGTAAACAGTAATTGGTGGAAAGTAGTTTATAAGAAAGGTCAAGTACTTCTTCTATGTTGAACTTGTCTTTCGATGTAATTATCTGATCAACAAATAGGAAGATATACTTTTCTGATTGCAGATAAATTTGTTCGTTATTAATGATTTCACGGTTTACGATTAGGTACGGTTGGGAATAGATAGCTTTCAAATTTTGCCTCCTTGCATTACGATAATTTAAGTATGTCATAAATGTATATCATGCTCAATTTTTTAAACTTAACATTATTTTTTAATGTTTTCCTATTTTCACTATTTTTCATGACAAAATTAAATAATTGGGCGCATTTCACTGTTCGCTGAATACAATACAGTAGAGGTGATTCGTGTGAATAATACATTGATAGTTGCCATTGACGGCTCACAGCAATCATTAAGTGCGATTGACTACGCTGTTAAGTTGGCACGAGCGTCTGGGTACACGATTGAATTATTGCATGTTCAACCCAAAATTAATACGCATTATGCTAATAAGAAGATTGGAAAAAAGCAGCTACAAGAGTATAAAAAAGAGCAAGCAATGAAGGTACTAAAAAAGGGGAAAATGCGGGTAGACAAAGATGTGGATTTGAAGGTTAAATGGCGACAAGGGTTAACAGCTGAAGAGGTGTGCTGTGAAGCGAAGGATGTTCAGGCCCTTGGGATTATTATGGGAGCTAGAAGTGTTAAGAAAATCAAAGGAAGATTGTTAGGCAGTACCTGTTACAGTGTAATAAAGAATGCACCATGTCCTGTGACAATAGTATCTTAGTAAATTGTTTTAGTTTATCTGATTATTGCAAGTTTCAGGAGTTTTAGATATAATGCAAGTAGCAATGAAAGTATAGGAGTAAAGCCTTCAGGGGGAGCCGTAATGGCTGAGAGTGGACATTTGTTCAGACCCTTTGAACCTGTTAGTTAATTCTAGCGTAGGGATGGTGGCTTTTTTAATGGTGAAGTATGTATCGTGCATGCTATATACCGTTAAAAAGTTTCCCCTTGGCATTGCTTTTTTTGTTGCCAAAATTAAAGGGGAGGAATATTTGAAATGAATTCAAAACGCACGTTATTTCTTATTGAAGTGGCAATTTTTGCAGCACTAGCAATTGTATTAGATTTGGTACCATTCTTATCTTTTAAAATTTGGGCTCAGGGTGGCTCGGTTTCATTTGCAATGATTCCAATTTTTATTGTCGCTTTTCGTTGGGGGATAAAGGGTGGATTGTTAGCTGGTTTCCTTTTTGGTATTCTACAGCTAATTACTAATCCATTTATTGTTCACATCGCCCAAGCATTTCTCGAGTATGGATTAGCGTTTACCTTATTAGGGATGGCCGGTATATTTGCTAAACCTGTAAAAGAAGCATTACAAAATGGTAAAAGACGGTCTTATTTTACTTATATTACACTCGGTGTTTTTCTTGGATGCTTGTTTAGGTTCTTAGCTCACTTGTTAGCAGGAGTTGTCTTTTTCGCTGAATATGCTCCAGAGGGTCAACCAGTATGGTTATATTCAACAATCTATAATGGTTCTTACATGCTACCAGCATTTATATTGAGTACGATAGTTGTTGGTTTTGTGTTTTACAAACAACCACGTCTTATTAAGATTTCAAGTTAGCAAAATCTCAACAGAACCCCCTCTCACATTGTTTGTGAGAGGGGAATTTTAATTTCATTGATATTTTTGAGTAGGAAAGAGATAATTATTTCGATGACTTTTAAAAATATTTTGTTAAAACAACAAATTTGAAAATGGAGGAACTAGGATGAAGAAAAAAGATATTGTAGCAACTTTTTCAATTGTTGGTTTTGATCCAGCCACGGGCGAGGTAGGAGTAGCAGTACAGTCAAAATTTATTGCGGTTGGTTCGGTTGTTCCTTGGGCGAAGGCTGGAGTGGGTGCTATTGCAACACAGGCATTTGCTAATCCTGCATATGGTCCAAAAGGGTTGGAGTTGCTCGAAGCTGGAAATACTCCAGAAGAAATAGTGGAAATTTTGACTGGAGAAGACCCTGATAAGCACGAAAGGCAGATAGGTATTGTTGATATAAAAGGAAATGCTGCTAGCTTTACAGGCAATAACTGCTATGACTGGGCAGGCGGAATAACAGGTGAAAATTTTGCCGCACAGGGTAATATTTTGGTTAACAAGGAAACGGTAACCTCACTCGGACAAGCTTTTAAAAACAGTAAAGGGCCACTAGCTGATAAATTGTTGTCAGCATTAACAGCTGCCCAAGAAGCTGGTGGAGATAGTAGAGGTAAACAATCTGCTGCAATTTATATCGAGAAAGCTAAAGGTGGATATGGTGGGTTAAGTGATAGGTATCTAGATCTTAGAGTAGACGATCACCCAGATCCTATCGAGGAATTGAAAAGATTGTACAGACTGCAACAATTGTACTTTGGTGAAACCAAAGAGGAAAACGTTCTACCTATTACAGGTCAGGTGAAAAATGAAGTAATTGAAGGGTTAATTAAGTTTGATTACTTATCCTCAGAAAAGCCGTCTGAAGAAGAACTACTCAATCAATTCACAAAATTTCTACATACAGAGAATTTTGAGGAAAGAGAATTAGATAAAGGTTTTATTGATAAGGAAGTACTTGATTTTATGAAAACAAATGAAATAATTGTTAAATGACCTTCTCCTTAGTAGGAGGTCTTTTTTTTATGGATACTATTTACATTTTAGTATTGTTTGGCCACACACCTATTTACTCCGTATTGCATAGGTTATAGCACAATTATTAAATACCTAATTAAGGAGGCAATGTGACGTGGACTTAACAATTTCTCACTGGATATACGGATTGTTCACCTTGATAATTATTATTACAATGATATTCCGAAGAGGTGTTGTACTACCTACTTTACTTGGGACATTTTTGGTTGCCTGGATCTATCAAGGTAGTGTTATCGATGGTTTTACTGCTGTATTCAATGCGAACTTAGTCGCGGCAAAAGAACTGTTTAACATATTCCTGATTATTACGTTTATGGTGGCTTTATTACATTCATTGAGGGACCTTGGTGCTGACAAAAGAATGATTCAACCAATTGAAAAATTCATGGTGAATGGTCATATAGCATATTTTGTTTTAATAGCAGTAACATATATTATTTCGTTATTTTTCTGGCCAACGCCTGCTGTGCCTTTAATTTGTGCTTTACTAGTTCCCGCTGCCATTCGTGCTGGATTGCCAGTTATGGTCGCAGCAATGGCTGTAGCATTAGCTGGTCAAGGGATGGCTTTATCTTCTGACTACGTTATACAAGTAGCCCCAGGATTATCTGCAACAGCTGCTGGTGTTGAGACAGCTGAATTGTTAGATCAAGCGTTAATTTTATCACTAATAACTGGAGGAATAGCCATAGGCCTAGCATACCTGATTAACAGAAAATCAATTCGAAAGAAAGATGATCCTAGAATTGATAGAGAGTTAGCAGCCATGCAGGGAATAGAGGAAGAGAAACAAAATAAAACAGAAAGCAAAAACCTCCCTCTGTGGAGTAAAACATTTGCTATTTTGGTTCCTGTTTCAATGTTAGTTGTCATGATTTACATGGTTTCAACAAAATTGACGGCTGGCCGTATGGGAGGTTTTGAAGGTGGAGATGGAGCAGCATTTATTGGTGGAGTAGCTATTGTCCTACTTCTCTTATCAACAATTGCGTTTGGTAAGCATCGAGCCTTGGATTACATTAGTGAACATATAGTGGATGGTTTTACCTTTGCATTTAAGGCTATGGGTCCTGTTATTCCAATTGCTGGTTTCTTCTTTTTAGGTAGTTCCGATTTTGCTGGTAACATTTTGTCGGTCGGTGATTCTGCACCCCCTGCGTTTTTATTTGATCTAGTTCAATCGACTCAAGAATTTTTACCACAGAGTGCTTTTTTGGCTGCTTTTAGTATTTTAATAATTGGAATTATCACAGGGTTAGATGGCTCCGGATTTTCTGGTTTACCACTGACCGGGGCTTTGTCAGGTGCACTTGCAGATGGGTCAATAGACGCGACAACATTAGCCGCAATTGGCCAAATGGGTTCAATTTGGACTGGAGGAGGGACGATCATCGCATGGTCATCTTTAGTTGCTGTTGCAGGTTTTTGTGGGGTACCCGTGATGGAACTAGTCCGGAAAAATTTTGGTCCAGTTATGTTAGGTTTGATAATATCGACAGTATTGGCGTTAATTATATTTTAATCTGAAACGAAATAAGAAAGCTGAGTCTTCTGTGTGATTGGAAGTGCTCAGCTTTCTTGTTGTAAAATTCACTATGAGTTCATGCCAATTATTTTAGAAATAGATCTTTAATATGGTACGATAACTTTATTAAAGAGATGAAACTAGTTTTTAAAGTTGAAAGGATGAAAAGTGTGAAAGCGTTCGTACATATTGGAACAGAACTAAAATACACTGATATTGAAGAGTTGGCTATCGGTAAGGGACAAGTAAAAGTAAAGTTGAAGGTGGCAGGCTTAAATCATCGAGATTTAAATATACCTAAAAGGCGTGGGGAATCACATGAACCACTAGTCTTAGGTTCAGACGGTGCTGGCATAATTGAGGAAGTAGGGGAGGGCGTCGAAAAGTTTCAAATTGGAGATGAGGTTATTCTTAACCCTGGCCTTGGCTGGGGTGCAAACAGTGATGCTCCTCCAGAAGGGTTTGAAATATTAGGTATGCCAGGTCACGGGACCTTTGCTGAGCACATAGTTATACCTGAAGAAAATATTGAAAAGAAACCTCAATACTTATCCTGGCAAGAGGCTGGAGTATTAGCATTACCTGCCTTAACTGGGTATCGTGCCTTGTTTACGAAAGCCCAGGTTGAGTCAGGAGACACGGTATTCATTCCGGGTGCTGGTAGTGGAGTAGCAACTTTCCTAATTCAATTTGCCAAAGCTGCAGGGGCTAAGGTCATTGTTACATCAAGAAGTGAAGAGAAAAGAGATAAGGCAATAAAGTTAGGTGCTGATCTAGCAATTGACACACATAGTGACTGGAAAGAAGAACTAAAACAAGAAAAGATTGATATTGTAATCGATAGTGTTGGAAAAGCTACTTTAAATAGGTCGCTAGGTGTTCTAAAAAAGGGTGGAAAGTTAGTAACTTTTGGTGCAACAACGGATGATGAAATCACTATAAACATCCGTCAATTTTTTTATGGTCAGTATAAACTGCTTGGTTCGACGATGGGAAGCACGCAAGAATTAAGAGAAATGTTAGTGTTTATTGAAAACCATCAAATCCATCCTATGGTCAGCAAAGTATTTAATCTCTCAGAAGCACAACAGGCATTTGATTTTTTATCGGAAGCAAAGCAATTTGGTAAAGTAGCTCTTAAAATATAGCTCTAGTTTTGTAGATATTGTTCCACTTTGGTTATAGCATTTTGTAATTTTTGGCTGTTAGTCGTGTACATTTTTTTAGCATCTTTATTTTGTGTTGAAAGTGCAAATACTTCCATATCAGCTTGACACTTTTTCAATGTAGCCAATAATAGTGGTTTCTCTTGTGGAGAAGGAACTTGTAGCTTGTCATCAAACAAGTCCACGTTCAATTGTCCATAAGAGTCCACTTGGGCTAAATAGACATTTTCAATACTAACACCGAGCTTATCTAGTTCGGTTTCGAGCCAATTCAGGCTAAGTCCTGCAGTGGATAGCGGTTCATGAAGCACCTCACCGTCCATGACAACAGACTGAGGCTCTTTTATTGGTGCAACCTTCATGCCCATATCTTTTGGTGTTAAAGGTTGATTTTCTTTTTTAGGTAAAACACTTAACCCACCATCCGGTTCTAAAACCGCAAATTCAACATCTGCTGCTTGAAATACGTTTTTTGCTCTTAGTTTCTCTAGGAGGTCATCGGAAGAAAAGCGTTCTTTTTTTAAATTGTCTTCCATGATTTTACCATCTTTGATTAATACTGCACCTTTTCCTTCAAGTAAATTTCGGATAGGTTTACTTTTTATAGCTAATAATCCGAGCAGCATTGGAATAATAAACCAGATACTTAACCCCACTAGACCATGAGTAATAGGTGTACCCAAACCGATAGAAATATTTGCAGCTATCACAGCGACTACAATTCCTGCAATGAATTCAAATAGACTTAGTTGTGCTAGCTGTCTTTTTCCGAACGCTTTGGATACTAAGAAGACGATAATCAACAAGCTTGTTGATCTTATTACTATTTCTAACCAGTCCGGCATATGCAAAAGCTCCTTATTTAAAGGTAAAGTTGTTTAAAAACCTTTGTATTGTTCTTCTTCTCTTTCCATTTCCCCGACCCGTTTTTGTAAATCATTCTTAACCTCATCCATTACAATCATTGTATCGTGAAAGACTCGTTTTGCTTCTTCACTTTGTGTTCGAATAGCTAAACTTGAAAAACTCGATTGCAAACTTTTAATACTCGATAAACTTTGTTTTACTTGTGAAGCAACTGTCATCTAAAACACACTCCTTTTTTTAGCCTTTTGGTTTAAAAAATATTGCTCCAATCATCCCAAAAATAATGGCTGCTGAAATACCTGAACTAGTGACTTGAAACATCCCTGTAATAACACCAATTATTCCATGTTTATCAGCTGCTTCCATCGCACCATTCACAAGTTGATTACCAAAACTTGTGATTGGTACGCTTGCTCCAGCACCTGCGAAATCAACTAATTTATCATACAAGCCGAACCCGCTTAGAACAGATCCTGATGCTACTAAAATACTTAATGTATGACCAGGAGTTAGTTTAAATACATCAAACATAATTTGCCCAATCACACATATTAATCCTCCAACAATAAACGCCCAAAAGAATTCCATTATCTCGCACCTCCATTTTCAATAGACACAGCATGAGCTATACAGGGGATACTTTGATTTTGCTGTACAGTCAAGGGAGAGAGAAGGGCACCTGTTGCGACGACTAATATTTTATTTAATTCGCCTTTGTTCATTCGATTTAAAAAGTGACCATATGTTACGACGGCTGAACAGCCAGCACCACTTGCTCCAGCTTGTACAGGTTGATCTTCACGATAAATAGTTAAACCGCAGTCAACGAATTTTTCTTCGTTTATTGTAGTACCGTGTTTTTTAAATAAATCAATAGCAATTTCACGTCCTATATGAGCTAGATCTCCAGTAATGATAAGGTCGTAATAAGATGCATCCACTCCGCGTTCATGGAAATGTGCTTCAATGGTGTCGACGGCAGCAGGAGCCATGGCACCACCCATGTTAAATGGGTCAGATAGTCCCATATCTATGACTTTTCCGATGGTAGCTGAAGTAATTTGTGGACCAACTCCTTTATCACTAACAAGTGCAGTTCCAGCACCTGTTACTGTCCACTGGGCAGTAGGTGGTTTTTGACTACCATATTCAGTGGGGTAACGGAATTGCTTTTCCACAGCTGCATTATGACTTGATGCACCTGTTAAAATATAATTAGCACCTTTGCCGTTAATCAAAAAGGCACTTAAAGCAAGTCCCTCCATTGATGTTGAACAGGCACCAAACAATCCTAAATAGGGAGCTCCTAAAGTCTTCGCTGCAAAACTTGTTGGAGTAATTTGATTAATAAGATCTCCGCCTAAGAAAAACTGAATCTGTTCTTTTTGTAGATCTGCTTTTTCGATTGCTTTTTGGCATGATTCATCCATCATTATTTTATGGGCTTTTTCGAATGAGTCCTGCTCTAGCCACATATCAGAGTGGAGTAGGTCAAAGTCTTTAGCTATATTACCTTCGGCCTCGAAAGGACCACCTACGGTACCTGTAGAAATGATGACCGGTTTATTTTCAAAAATCCAGGTTCTGTGTCCTGTTAACATTACAATCCACCCCATTGTATAAGGATTGTTTTAATTAGAGCTACAATAAATGCAGAAAACACCCCAAATAAGATTACTGTACCTGCAAGTTTAAACATGTTCCCACCTACGCCTAACACAAAACCTTCAGTTCGGTGTTCAATCGCTGCAGAAATAACGGCATTACCAAAACCTGTAACTGGAACGGCTGTTCCTGCACCAGCGAATTGAGCAATATGGTCATAAATACCAATTCCAGTTAAAATCATTGTAATAAAAATTAATGTTGCTACAGTTGGATTACCGACATTTTGTTCTGTGAATTTAAAGAAGTACATATAAAATGTTGCAATTAACTGACCTATAACACATATAGTTCCACCAACTAGAAAGGCCTTTATGCAGTTTTTAAAAAGAGGCCGTTTCACTTCACGTTTACCTGCAAGTGCCTGATATTCTTGTTGGGTCGGTGTTAGATTCTTTTTTTTATTGTTTGACATGATATTCCCTCACTTATGCCTCATCATTAATCAACTTTTCTAGACTTTCAACCCTTTTAGTTAATTCATCCCTTTTAATCTTGTTATTTTGAACTTGTTTTTCCAATTCATCTAATTCAAAAAAAAACTTTTGATCAGATGAAACAATTATTTTTTTGTTGGGATATTTTTTTTCTAATTCTTTTTTTACTTTCTTTTCATGATCCTGTTCATTAAATTGACTTAGGTGTGCTACTTCAATGGCCAACAATATCCTTGTCTCTGTGTTTACACCTCTGACGCCTGTCACTTCGTCTTTTTTCATAACAAAGTCTTTTACTTCATTTGAGAATGATTGATCCACGGGAGAAGTATTGCTAATCTTTGTAATATCATTATTTGCATCTTCACTCGTAAATCGGTTATCTTCTTCAGTATTACAACTGGACAATATTAGAAGTGGAAAAATGATGGAATATAATAATTTGTTTAATTTAAGCACTGTCATCACCTGTATTATTAAGTATTAAAAGGTTGGTGTTACCCAACCTTTTATTATTGCTATCCGTCATGATAAATGGAGGTATAGATTGTATCTATTCTTGTTTATATTGTGGTTCTTCATTTTCAATTTCTGTTACTCTAGGTTCTAGTGATTGTACAATAGTCTCGGTCTGTTGAGCTGCATTTTGGTACATTTGTTTAGCTTGTTGGTTTTGAGTTTGAAGAGCGAAAGTCTCTAAGCTTGCTTGTGCACTCTTTAAACCTGCTACGGCCTGTTTCACTTGGCTAGCTACTGTCATCATAATTCCTCCTCTATTTTTTAGAACATTACTGTTAACGGGGGATCACAAGTTTAGAATGTTCTTTTTCAAACTTATTTATTCCACCTCTAACTAATTGGTAGTACTTGGCTTAAAAGTAAGATTGCGTTTGAGAGGAAGAGGGACTGGGAATTAGAGTAAAGATTTATAAAATGAAGCTATTCCATTTATTTTTAAAAATTTCCAGTTTTTATGAAACTTATAGAGTATGCTATACGTCTATAGTATATAAACATAATGATTAGAGGAGGGGATGAAGATAAAGCGTTTAACTTTATTAATTATACTGATGTTATTGTTCATCTCTGTAACGATATATTGGTTTATGGATACAAGTAGTGCTAAATTAGTGGAAATTGTTGAAATTCAACAGCAGAAGGATGACTTTATCGTACATATTAGAGTGGAGACAAATGATAAGGGCTTTCAAATACTTCGTTCCCTTGAATATACAGGCGATGAACCAATAACCATCGATCATAGAACACCACTGATTTCAGTGTCTATAATCCAGAAAAATCATGATTTTACCGGTAGTCACGTCAACAAAGTATTAAATCCAGGTAATATTTATCATCCGCAAAAACCTCAAAGTTATAATTCGCTAGAAGAAGGTGATTATAACCTGTATATGCATTCCCAATTTTTTATAGATGGGGAAGAAGTAAATATATTTGCGGAAAAAGAAATTTCTTTTCAATAAAATTAAAAATGCAAGATTCTCTTAAAGAGAATCTTGCATTTTTAATTAGTTAATCTCTTCAATCGATAAAAGCTGTTCTTTAGTACTTTTCTCAGAAGAATTGTACCATTCCATTAAATTTTCTTCAGTAGGTGAATCAACATTGGGAACAGTAACAGTAATAGAATCATCTTCATTCCAAATAGCATCTAAAATAGGGGTTTGATAATTATTAGTAAATTTTTCACCAGTACTTGATGAATAAGGTAATTTTACCCAAGAATCTATATCCATAACTACCAAATTGTCCTTTTGTATTAGTGTTTCATTTACGATACTGACTCTTCTAAATATCATTAATAGTTTATTATTTTCCTCAGATAAAGAAAACTTTAATAACTTAGATAAATCGCTAACTAAAAATGATCGACCATCTTCATTCTGATCTAATAGCAAATAAGAGCAATTGTCGTTGTAACAAGAAAATTGAAGTAAATATAATGTTTCATTTAATTGAAGATTGATGGGTGTTAATTTCATGTTACTGATTTGCTGCTGAGTATCGCTGACTCCTGATAAATACTCTTTTAAAATGTCTACCTCTTCTAAATTTATTGTAACTTGCTCGCTGGGTAGATTGAATTCCAATAACATTTCTATTTGTTGTTCGTTATTTTCTTTCGTTTCATTCTCAATTAACTCTGGCTTTGAACTAGGCTCTTCAGACACCACATCTTTTTTTGTAATAGCTGGTGATTCTTCGGAAGAGCAGCCCATAAGAAAAAAAATCAATACAAACAATAACCATCCATTTTTCATTAAAAACAGCTCCTGATATTTATTTAGTGGACTGATTATCATTATACTTCTTCACGTATCTCTTTAAGTGGATTGAATGAATAATTCGAATTAGAGGTCTAATACCTAATTGGGCGCTTGCAATAATAAAGATCCAAATACCTATATTTCTCCAATTATCAAATAAAAAACACACACTACCCAGAAAGAACCATAATGATATAAGAAAGTCATTAATATTATACAGGATTTCATAGGGCTTTTTAAAAAATAAATCATAATTACCCATTTTTATTTCTTTATATTCTGAATCGTTGTTTGAAATCATCATTACCATCCTTTTAGTGAGTGATTAAATTGTATAATTGTATATTCCACATTACAAACTTAAAAAACATACCAAAAGGAGGGAGACAAAGTAAACAAAATAGATTTGAGCAATTAAATTTTATAGTTTATCTGAGTCCTCAGTTTCGTTTTTCTCTCCTTTTTTTATATAATCATTGTCTAGTTGGGACTTCTCATCAATTGTTAAATCCCCCTCATTGAACTTGTTTTCGCGTTTTTTCTCTATATAAACCGCGATACCAATAATCAGTACAAGTGAAATGATTGTAAATAACCAAATCATAACTAAGAGTCACTCCTTTTTATATTCAAACGTTTTTGATGGATTGTTAGTTGAAGTAAAGATATCATTTCATTTTGATGTTGAACAACCAATGAAATAAAACTATATATTTATTGTTGCATCAAATAACAAATTAATACTAACGAAGAGAAGTGAAGATATAAGATTTATTATATTATTTTTACTGATTTTATTTAAAAGAGACGAGAAAACTCCAAGATGAAGAAGGTCGTATCGTGAACGCTACAATTAGACGGACCCATCGGGCAAATACTTCATTTCAATTATAAATGAAACAGAGGTTGTGTCTTTTGAGAAGACTGGGTCAGCAGTTGGTATAAATGGGTTCCTCTGATTGCTTTAATTCAAGAAAAGATATGTTAGACAAAATTTCAACCGAAAATGTCAAAAACCACGACATCATTGGTACTGAAGATTGTTCTATTAAAAGCATGTTAAAGAATCATAATCTTGCAAAAGCCTTTAGTGAAGTGTCATGGGTACAATTAAGAACCAGGTTTGAATACAAAGTGAAATGGTATGGAAAACAAGTTGTGACCGTAGCAAAAACCTTTCCGAGTAGTCAGCTATTCTCGAATTGTGCACCAGAATAAAGACGTTAAAAGCTTTGCGTGAATGAACTTGTTCATCTTGTAATAGCCATTATCAAAGGGATAATAACACAAGTTTGAATCTTCGTAAGTGAAGCGTTACGATTAACTGCCAGTATCGCAGGGATAGCCCAATCTATTCTAACCGTTAATTTGCTGTTCTTAGGTATTACCCACTTACAATCTGAACGTAAGTCGATAAGAGGTGGGTAGTTCAATTTAATAATCTGACTGTCTTGTTTTAAAATTTAGCTCTAAAAAATTCTAAATGTAGACCAAATTCTGTTAAAATGAATATAGAAAGAATAGGTAAGAGGGATTTCAAGTTTCTTTCCCAGTAAAATATATTGTTAATTCTATTTGATAAATATCCAAGGAGAAGGAGGGAGAATTATGAAAACATTTAAGCTAATTTCATTAGATGTTCTTGAGGATACTAGCAATGAATTATTGACTCGCACAATCCCATTGCTTGATGGTCTAATTATTGACCGTGAGGATGAAAAAAGCCAGTGGGTTCTGGAGTGTTTACTTGATAAGAAATATTTTAAATACTTTTCTAAGATAAAAGAGAAAAACGATGCGATTATGCTACAAGCGAAGATTACGAAAGAAGCTAACAAACCTGCAACATTTATGACATCAATCATAGAAATTAATGATATAGAAGATCATATTAACGTCTTATTTCTAGGAAAAATAATTGACCTTAAAAAAGGTCAAATTGAAAAGACGCTTAAGTCTTTAATTGAAGAGGGTTACCAAGGAGATCAATTGCTGGATAAATTTAAAGACAGTGTATAGTTGTTTTTATTTGATAATTCTTTTTATCAGTATTCTAATAGAATATACTGGAAATAGTGAAGGGAAGGAATATCTATGAAGGAACAACAAGTGTCTAACAACGGAGTTACAATAAATTACTTGTGTTGTGGTGATTTCAATTCTCATCTAACCCCTATCATTATAGTTCCAGGACTAGAGGCTGCCGAAGACTACATAGAGTTAATGCAAACACTCCTTCCCCGCCCATCCATAACTATATCTTTAAGAGGGAGAGGGAAAAGTATTCAACCTAAAGAGGGGTATATGTTGTATGATCATATTCAGGATATCGAAACGGTAATAGAAGACATGGAGATACAACGGTATATCATGTTTGGTTATTCCTTCGGTGTAAGTTATATGTTGGGATATGCATTGGGGAATCTGGAAAAAATGGTTGGTATGATAATTGGTGATTTCCCCGCTGTTCATCGCAAATTACCAAAAGAATGGTTACAACAATTTAATCAAAAGACAGTAAGCATTGACAGACCCAAACAACAGAATAAATCCTTTCATAAATTTTTAAATGCTTTACAAAGGGAGTCTCACGAAGTAGTTTTTTGGGAAGTGTTGCAAAGTTTTCATTTTCCAGTATTGGTTGTTTCCAAAGGGGAATTATCTAAGCAGGAAATTCGGAAGTACGAGTGGTACTTACCTAATTGTCATTCACTAGTCCTGAAAAACGGTAGTAAAGGTCATTTGAGGGGAAACCAAGACTTTATTAAATCTATGGGATCTTTTTGCTCCAGTCTAGACCTTTAAAATTTGTTTATAGCTAAAAATAAAGATGAAGTGCAAACCCCATTCTATAGGGTTTGCACTTTTTGAACCTTAGGAACTGTTTCACTGTTAGACGTAAAAAGTAGCTCCAACTATGATGAGTAAAATGAAAAGTACTACAATCAAAGCGAAAGAGTTTCCAGCGCCGTATCCTACACCTGCACCTGCTGCAGTGTATCCTCCGCAATAACCAGCACCATAACCTGCTGTTTCATATCCTGCAACTGCTCCATAAGGGTATCCATATCCAAAGTGTGACATATACATACTCACCTCCTGAAAGATTACACTATTTACTATATGGGTATAGGGATAAATGTGTATAGACGTTTACCCAGTTTTACAAGAAAGGATGAAAAATTAGGCTCGACAAGAGTTTGATTAATACGCAAAAAGATACAAGGGGAAAGGTATAAGTGTTGTTATCGTAAGAATCTGAACGCCCATTATTATTATAAATATCATTACTACTATGTAGTGGTGGATTATAAAATTCTTAATGAGACAGGTTATCATGATTGGAGAGCCCTAAGTGAGTGAGACATAGGAAAAAGGCCCCCCTTAGTCGATTATAATTAAACGACAGCGGAGGTGCCCTCTTATTAATAGACAAATGTTTATTCAGATGAAGAAATTAATGTTTGATCACCATCAAGAATTTTTAGCTGGCCGTTTTCATAGCCTACATAGAAAAAATATTGATATTGTTCATTTTTGACCTTTTGATTAGAATTTCTCACTAATTTATCTGCGACTAAGCTTACTTTAACTAAGCCGGTATCTTCTACAAATGAACTTTCCATTTGTGAAATTTGCGTTTCTACCACATGGATATAGTTTTCCCTAAAAGTTTGATAACTCGTTTGAGTTTGCCATTCACTACCGAGAAGGGCATAGGCATTAATATAATCACGTATCGCCAGGCTATCAAAAAGGTAACTTATAATATATTCTGAATCATCTTCTAGTTGCTGAGGTGAAACGTTCTGAACTTCTTCTATTAAACTATCATAATCTAATTCATCCTCGCTAACACCATCAGACCAAAGTCTAACATCCTCTAATACCGTGGATATTGGAATACTAAACCCAATACCCCCCTCATCAGTACCTGCAGAGTTTATTGCTATGACTTTCCCAGTAGACCGTTCAATTAATGGACCGCCACTATTCCCATGTGTAATATTTGCGGAGATTTGATAAACATTCTCGTATTCAAACTCATCGATTGAAAAAGAGCGGTTAGTACCAGAAATAATGCCAAGCGTTACCGAATTTTGGAATCCTAACGGGCTACCTACAGCTACTATTTCATCACCAATTTCAGCGTGGAATTCATCATCGAATACTGCAGGCGTTTGGTTGGCTAATTGGGGTACTCTAATAACAGCTATGTCCGTCTCTTCGCCAATTCCAACTAAAGCAGCTGTGTAGGTTTGGGCATCTGCAGTTTTGATATAAATATGTTCAGCTTCTTTTACAACATGTGCGTTTGTGATAATATCACCCTTGTTGTTATATAGAAAGCCAGACCCGATTTTTTCACTCCATTTAGTAATAGCCTCTACTTGGACTACATTTTTTTGTGCCTCATGGATTATCGATTTTAAGTCCTTAGATGTTTCCTCAGCAGCAACTTGGTTAGCCAAAGTATTCTTTACTTCAATTGGTTCATTTGCCCACTGTTTGTGTATAAATGAAACAGTTACAATACATATCACTACAAGGATAGCTGTTAACAGGATAGGGAAGTAAATATGTCTTTTATTCATTATCTCACTCCAGTTATTTGTCTAATCTAGGAACCATTTAATTTTTTCTATTTTTACTTTTAAATTACCATTTTCATTCCCGACGTCATAATGGGTGAAATCAAATTTACCTTCTTCACTAGGATACAGTGTATCAGGATGTACATAAACTTCATTTGTAAGAATTTCTTCATCGTTTTCGTCTATTAAAATATACTCAACGGACACAGAATTGATTGGTATTGTAGCTACACTCTTAATAACCCCAGAAACAACTAAATTATCTTGATCATCTTGGATAACTTTAATATCAACAATTTCAACTGCGTCATTTTTATTCATTTCACGTTCTTCTTCAGCAGCACTCATTGCTTGTTCAATTCTTTGTTCTTGGGCCGTTTCAAAAGCAGTTTTTTCTTTTTCAATCGTTGTTTGCAGACTTTGAAGCTTTTCTGATTCAGGAGCATACTTTAATCCTTCATCAACGATATCTCTTGCATTTGTAAATTGCTTATTTTTAAGTTGATCACTAGCTGTCGAGAATATATAGGATATAATTTGTTGTCTAATATTACCTGCGATAACTTGTGCTTCGTCACTTTTTATTGCTTCAGCCTCCCATAGAAGGTTTTTTAATTCGTCTATATTGGGTTGCTCGCTCATCTTGGATGACAGTTGTTCCAACTGGGTTGCTTTTCGTTGCCCAACAATTTTGTTAATTAGCATATTGACTATTTCACCATTATAGTTCTTTATTTTACTTTCTGCAGTGTTTATCAGTTCAAGTGACTCCTGAAATTTCTTGTTCTCAGATAAATTTGCTGCAGTTTCTAGCTCGGACTCTATTTCGATGGCAATTTGGATGAATTCCTTATTAGTAACCGCAGATGGGAAGTTTCTTTTTACTGCTAATGCATCCTCAAAAGATGCTAGTGCTTTTGGGAAATTTCCTTCTAAACCTAATTCTTCACCCTGTTTAAAAAGTTTTTTTGCCTGTTTATTTTGATTTTCAAGATGGAGGTAATAGCTTCCAATTACTATTAAAAAAATGATGATAGCAATAACAGGCAAATACCACAAACGATAATCTTGTTTTTCATTAGGCATTCGATCATAAATATCTTCAGGAATTTTCTTTCCGCATTGCGTACAGAAAGTTTCATCCGCTTTGATTTTTGCTCCACAATTAGGACAATGTGGCACATTGAACACCTACTTTCTTACCATACAGGATATGAGTAAAAGTAAACTATTATTGCAAAATTTATTGAGAAAACGAGTGGATACTCTTTTTCTATTACCAATAGTTTACCATATTAACAGTTTTACAATAATTATCCGTTTTTTTTATATAAAAAAGTGAAAAATGTATAAAACTTTGTTAAAATAATAGTGAATTACTTTTATATACATAAGGTATATTCTTTAGATTTTATTATAAAATAACAATTGATACCACTGATAAATCTTATAAAAGTGGTGAAGAGGGGGCGAGTAAAGTTGACAGAGGTAATATTTTTCATCGTTTCATTGGTGGTTCTAGTCACTCTAATGGGGTTCAACATCTTTGATAGAGGTTAAAAAATGGCAGTCTTACTGTCATTTTTTTAGATTACCTTAGATCTTGTCAGTGTCCTATAGTTTTAACCACTATCGAGTTTGGCCAATATCCTCAAATGGAAACAAAATTAGTTCCGACCTACCTATAATTTCTTCTTTGGTGATAAATCCAAGACCATTTCTACTGTCAATACTTATATCTCGGTTATCACCCATTACAAAATAACTTTCCTCTGGAATTGTGATTGGTCCAAATTCATATATATTGTCTCGTCCTTCTTCTAAAAAGTTTTGATTATAGCTTTCCCCATTAATATATAAGTCATTTTCCTTTACTTCAATAACCTCATTTGGAAGTCCGATAATACGCTTGACATAGTTTTTTACGGGTTTTTTAATTACCACAATGTCACCACGACTGGGTTCTTCCAAAAAGTAGATTGCTTTGTTAAATATTACTTTATCTCCATCTTGTAATGTTGGTGACATACTTCCTCCTTGCACAAGTGAAGTGGAAAATATTAAAGATAGCAACGTAAAACCAAAAAGAACTATAAGTATAACAGATATGAGCCATTCACGTTTAGTTGGAATTTTATATTTGTACAGAATAATAATCACCTTTTCTATTCTCAATATCTTAGAATAATTGTTCGGTATAAAGTGAAATTAATAGCATATATAGGATATATTATAAATGACCGAAGTCTATTTTTACTAGTTGTTGTTATTATCGGCTTAATATGACTTGTGATGAACACTGCAAAGATATAATCTGTCCTCCAATAGATAAACGAGAATATTAATACAACTGTCATCATTGCCAATCCTGTTAAACTAAGCTTGCATATGTTAGAATTAATCAATCATTTCATTAGTAGGAGGTAACTCGGAAATGAATAACTTAAATAATTTACTACAAAGAATTGAATTTCTAAGAAGAAAAATGACCGAGGTTGCCTTAGAAAAGGGATTTACCAGCTTAGAATCTATTTACATTAGTCAAGAATTAGATAAGTTATTAAATGTGTATGATTATAAAGTGAGACTAGGTAATGAAGAACAAAATAGATAAATTACAAAGGTGCTTCCAACATAGAGTTCGGAAGCACCTTTTTTCATTAAAATTCGCTTAAACAACAAGCGGCTAAATTGGAAAACTAAAATAATGATTCAGGAAGTTTCTACTTCTAGTGCTCGTAGCTCAGGAGTGAAATTGTCATCTTTTAAAGTTAAAAAGACGGTACTTTTTTATGATAAAATAGTTTTATTTAGAAATAGTTCCAAGCGATTCATTCCATTTTCTAATGTCTCCATATCATAAGCGTATGAAAGTCTTAGATAACCTTGCCCATATATAGAAAAGGCATCTCCAGGCACGAGAGCGAGCTTTGCATCATTTACTAGTTGCACTGCTAGGTCAAATGAAGTCTTAGATGAGATTGGGAATTTGAGAAAGAAGTAAAATGCCCCATCAGGTTTAATTACTTCCACACCCATTTGAATTAGGCGTGAATAAACATATTCTCGTCTTTTTTTGTACTCAGCTTTCATTATTATTGGATCGTTTAGTCCGTTCGTTAAAGCTTCCAATGCAGCATATTGGCTAATTGAAGTTGCGCAAGAAACGTTATATTGATGAACTTTTAATATGTGCTGGGACAACCAAGCTGGTGCTAGTATAAAGCCAATTCTCCATCCAGTCATTGAATGAGATTTAGACAATCCATTTACAATAATAGTTTTGTCTTTAACCTCTTCAAAAGTACCAATAGAAGTATGCTCTTGTTCGTAAACTAGTTCACTGTATATCTCGTCTGCCAGAATGAAGATATCACAATCTTTTAGTTCATTTGCTATTTCTTGCAATTCTATTTTTGTTAAAGTAACTCCAGTTGGGTTAGAAGGGTATGGAAGAATTATACATTTAGTTTGATTAGTAATGTGTTTTTTTATCAATTCACTAGTTAGTTTAAAGTTATTTGATCTCGTATCGGCATAGACAGGTATTCCGCCAGCAAGTTTTATTAAGGGCTCGTAGCCTGGATAGACAGGTCCAGGGAGGATAACTTCGTCCCCTTGATTGATTATAGTTCTTAGTGTTGCATCAATTGCCTGTGATGCACCTACTGTTACAATTATTTCCGTACTAGGGTCGTATGCTAAATCGTAGTTCTTTTTGACAAATGAACTGATTCCGTTTCTTAAGGGTAATATTCCTGCATTATGTGTATAGGTTGTTTTGTTATTGTCTATAGCATGTTTGGCTGCATCTTTAACGTGTTCAGGTGTAGGGAAATCTGGTTGACCTATAGTAAGCGAAAGAACATCATCCTTATCACTTACCATGTTAAAAAATTTACGAATCCCTGATATTTGAATGTTTTTGATATTATCGTTAATTAAATTTTCCAAGAGACTTTTCCTCCGTTTATATTTGTTACAAAAATGTTCACAAAATTTAGATTTTTTAAAAATAAAAATTGTTGTATAATGAAAGCGATTAATTACAGGGAGTGATAAGTAATGAGACTACGGAAATTATCTTTAGAACAATTAGTTGATAACAACAAAAAAGAATTATTAAATGATAAAGAAGCAATGAAGAAACTTGAAGAACAAATTGAAATCAAACGTCTAATAAACTTTCAAAGAGATAAATTAAGTATCTAAACTGATAATACCATAGGTGTGATCATTGAAACAAAAAATAACATATATACAAAATCCTCCTACTATTGAATAGTAGGAGGATTTTGTATAGTTTAAAACTCTAAATTAAAGAATATCTTAGGATGTATAAAATTTAGTAATGAAAGTATAGTAGAATTGCTATTCGTTAATAATAGAACTAGATTTTAGAAAAAGGTGGGATTTGATGGGAAATTGGCTAGTTAATTATTCTCAACTGATACCGTTTGGTATAACCGAACAGCATGTTCATTTTATTATAGGGTTCTTGGGTGTTATAATTTGTTACTATTTGTTGTATCCCATTATAAAATTACTTATGCTTTTAAATTGGAACCGCGTACTTACTTACTTTATAGGCAGTTTTCTTTTATTAATTACGTTTGGTACATTAAAGTTAAGAGATATCGTAAATGGAAGAGAGGAAGAACCATTTGTAAATTTAGCTAATGTAGCACTAGGAATTGTTTTCTTTGGAGGAACATTAATTGTTTACCATATAGCACATACAATTGTTATACAGATAAAATCTCATAGCTCAAAATCTACTTAATTCTCTTGAAAAATGGTTTCATTGATATTTGTTAGTACACAGTTAGCGCATTTAAAATCCAAACAGTTAGGCTTCAATCATAAAAGTAAGTAAAAGAGAAAAGTAAATGTCTATTTTAACTCAATGATTGGTTATTAATTTAATTTATAATTTATTGCATAGGTGAAACCATCCCCTTCATTAAATCGTATAGTAAAAAGAAGGGGGAGAGACTGTGGAATATTTTTATGTATTTGGATTTGGTTTGTTTTTTGTATTGGTATTATTACTATTAAATATTTTAACGAGTGTTTGGTCTTATCGTGATGCCCTTAGAAAGGGAAACAGTAAGGAGTACGCCGTTATAGTACTAATTGGCACCATATTTTTTCCTATAATTGGTCTAATTGTGTACTTAATCATTCGTAATGATTAAGTATTTTGGCAGGTCAATTAAAAAAAGACCGTTAAGGCAAAAACCTAAACGATCGAAATAATTAATATCTTTTTCCTCTTTTTTTTGAAAGTGGCCGAGTTAATTGACCAAGGGAAGAGGGAGTAAAATAGGAAGAATATGTCTTTTTTTCTTCTGTGTGCTGTGGATCCGGATAGGTCCAGTTTAAAAATCGACTTAATATCTTTTTTGCTTGTGATAAAGACATTTGTGGTTTTGGATTACGGTAATTTTGATCTACATTTCCTAAATGCTCCATAGTTTTGAAGTCCTGTTTTGTTGGAGGTATATGAAAGTAGTAATTGCTCACTTTGACTAACAATGTGGAGTGTTGATGGCTAAACTTGGGGTGGTCAGAAAAGTGAAGCCCTATCTTTGTTGCCGAATTTTCTTGTAACAATTTATGAATAGCTTGTTTTTTCATGTTATATAAATATCGAGGGTTGAGGGCTGTTTTTGCATGCCGATTTACAATAAATAGTGCCTTAGCTATATGTTCAGTACTATTACTATTGTCCATACTAATAGTCACTAGATTTCCTCCTTCTTTATGATTGCTTATTATCTTACACAAACTTTTAATAATTAGCAACCTATCAACACGGAAACTCAAGACCTTTATCATTTTGCCACTGAGTTTCTAGTTGATAGGGAAACAAAATAAAATTAATCCTAATTTATCTCATTTGCTTAATATCTTCGACAATTTGATCCATTTCATCAGCTTTAGTTCCATCATACCGCTTGATTGCATTTCCATCTGGTGAAACCAGATAGAATCTATTTGTGTGTAACATTTGGTTAGAATCATCTAGTTTCTCTACTGGTGCTTTAAAGGATTTAATAGCAAACTCCTTAATCACTTGAAGCTCATATCCTGTAAGTAGGTTCCAATTATCGAAATCTGCTCCTCTTTCTTCGCTATATTGCTTTAACACTTCTGGAGTATCGTTTTGTGGATCAACAGAAAAAGAAACAAGTTCCACATCTAAATCTTCTTCTTGAAATTTATCCTGCAAACGAACCATGTTGGCGGTCATTGGTGGACAAACAGTGTCACAGTTGGTAAATATCATATTTGCAACCCAAAATTTATCTTCAAGTTCATTACTACTAAACATTTGACCTTCTTGATTCATGAATTCAAATTCTTGTACTTCAAATGAAAACTCACCTTCATAATTTGACCCGCAAGCAGACAAAAATACTACTACTAAACTCATGAAGAATAATTGAAATGTTATTTTCATATGATGTGCCCCCAAATATCTCTATATTATAATCCAAATCTATTTTATCATTAGATAAGAGATAAGACTATGCAATAAGAGTTAAAACATAAAAAACTAAAGGGAAACAATTAAACATCAAGAGTATTTAGTTTGTTAATGTAAAAATGGTTATCTCTGGTTTGCATAAAAAACGATAGGGGAGCCTAGTTGTCCCAATTCCTCTACTAACGTATAACTGGAGAGGTGTATTGCCTATAGAATAATTACCCTCCACATATTTTTCCGCAAGAATTGGTGTATAGACGTGACCGATGAACGGTATTTGAATTTGCCCTCCGTGGCTATGTCCAGATAGTTGAACATCAACTTCGTAGTTTTTTACTAAATCTGCATAATCAGGCTCATGCACAAGTAAGATTGTTAAGTTTTCTGGACTAACATGTTGCATGCCATGTTCAATATTCGGATTTCCAAGCATAACATCATCTAACCCAACCAAAACTATGCTATCATCATTTTTTTTAATGGTTGCATTTGTATTTTTTAATAGAGTAAACCCACTTCTATCCATTGTTTCTTTAACGATATCAGTGCCGTACCCCCCGTGGTCATGGTTGCCGTAAATCCAGAATTTCCCGTAAGGAGCATTGATATCAGATAATATTTGGATTAACTTGTCATTCCAATTAAATTGATTGGGGGCATCAACAAGATCTCCTGTAAACACAACTACATCTGGTTGTTGACTATTTAATATCTTGATCAAATCTGTTAATTGATCAAGTGTATAATGAAAACCGAGGTGAGTGTCACTAAATTGGGCAATAGTGAAACTATTGAAATTATTACTTAATTTATGCGATTTTATTTGTTCTTGATGGATCGTTAACATGCTGGGTTCAATCTCTCTAGCATAGTAGTAGGTTCCACCCCCGGAACCTAGTAACGCAACAGTGCTAGCAACCATTTTTTTTAAAAAAGAGCGTCGGTTCATATAAGTCCATGCCTTTCAGTGTACAAATTATAAATTCGATTTATTTCTAGTATATAAAGATCTTTTCTTGATTTAAACTGTAACAAAAATGAGTCCTTGATCCAATTGATCAAGGACTCATCTATTATAATTATATTACATAAAGAAAGATAGTGAAAAAGTGAAAAACGGAACCGGCAATAACAAATAAATGCCAGACGGCGTGGTGATAATAAAAACTCCGCCAGACATAAAATATTGAACCAACTGTGTAGAGTACTCCGCCAATGATTAAGTATAATAAACCGCTTGTAGGTAAAACGTCAGTTAAAGGGCCCCATGCGAAGATTATCATCCAACCCATCAACACATAAAATACAGTTGACAAAACGAGAAATTTTTGCACGAAAAATATTTTGAAAACAATACCAATCAAAGCAATTCCCCAAACTATTCCGAATAGCGTCCAGCCTAACTCACTTCTTAAGGGAACTAATAACAAAGGAGTATAGGAACCAGCAATGAATAAATAGATTGAAGAATGATCAAATATTTGGAAAATATCTTTCCATTTTCCAGCTGGCAATCCATGAGATACTGTGGAGGCAATATACATTAAAAGCATTGTAACACCAAAAATTATTGAGGAGACGATTTGCCATGCGTCACCTTGTAAACTTGAAAATATGATTAACAGAATCAAGCCTACAATGCTAATTAGCACACCAAATCCATGTGTTATTGCATGAGCGAGTTCTTCTTTTTGTGTAAATGTATGAGTAGTCATTATTTAAAACCTCTTTTCGATTCTTCTTTTTATTATAGCTTTTAAATAATCCTAAAAAAATTGACATTTGTCATGTAATTATTAGTATATCCATAATTAAGTGGAGGAAGATTGGTAATAATTTAACCAACGCCTAAAGTTGTCATGGTTTACCTATGATATTTATGATAAAATATGATTGGGTAGTGAATAACGTGAATGAACTCCTTCAACTGCCTTTGTAAAGGAGTGTTATGAATGAGTAATGTAGAGAGTAAAGAATTTACTGAAATCCTCGCGGAAGAATTAATGATATCTTCAGAAAAAGTAGCCCATGTACAAGTTGGCAATCCATTGGAACATGCGCTGTTAGTATTAGTTAAATCTGGTTATTCAGCAGTTCCAGTTTTAGATTCCACTTACAAGTTTAAAGGGACAATAGGGAAAACAGTAATTTTAAACAGTATTCTTGGTCTTGAGCGTTTTGAAATGGAACAACTTTCAGAAAAGAAAGTATCTGAAGTAATGAATACGGATATTCCTTGTATTAATAAGAATGATGACTTTTTAACCTGCTTAAAAGCAGTAATTAATTATCCATTTGTCTGTGTTGTTGATGAAGACGGCTATTTCGATGGAATTTTAACTAGAAGAGCAATCTTGAAGCAGTTGAATAAATATCTTCACGTGAATAAACACAAACCTCAAATTGCAAAGTAGCAAGAAATGAACAAGGAGTCTGGTAGATATCATACGTAGACTCCTTGTTTATGTTTTTACCGGATAGAATGAAGTCGATAATGTTAATTACTTGTCAATATTTATTTATTTTTGGTACAGTATAGAAAATGAACTAGATACATTGGAGGAAATAATAGTGAAAATGATGGATGCAAACGAGATTATCTCTTTTATCTCAAATAGTAAAAAATCTACACCAGTTAAGGCTTATATCAAAGGACAAAATCTAAACCAAATTAACTTTAATGAAAACGTTAAGGATTTTGTTAATGGTGAATCTGGAGTTCTCTTTGGTGAGTGGAAAGATATTAAAGAAGTATTAGGTACATATAAAGATCAAATCGATGACTATGTAATAGAAAATGATCGAAGAAACTCAGCTATTCCTATGTTAGACCTTAAAGGAATCAATGCCCGGATTGAACCTGGAGCAGTAATTCGTGATCAAGTTGAAATTGGTGACGGTGCAGTGATTATGATGGGTGCTTTGATTAACATTGGAGCTGTAATTGGTGAAGGTACAATGATAGATATGAATGTAACATTAGGTGGACGTGCGACCGTTGGAAAGAATTGTCATGTTGGTGCGGGCGCTGTACTTGCAGGTGTAATTGAGCCACCTTCAGCTGATCCTGTTGTTATTGAAGATGGTGTCGTAATTGGAGCTAACGCAGTAATTCTTGAGGGAGTTAGAGTAGGTGAGGGTGCTGTTGTAGCAGCTGGCGCTATCGTAACCAAGGATGTAGCACCTCATACCGTTGTGGCGGGTACACCTGCAAAATTCATTAAAGATATTGATGATCAAACTAAATCTAAAACTGAAATCATGCAAGCTCTAAGAAAATTAGACGAAGAATAAGAGGTTAAAGCAGGGGAGTTTCTCTCCTGCTTTTTTTAAAGCGAAAAATAACAAGCAAAGGAGGAGAGCATTTGAATGATAGAAAGCTTCAAAAAATAAGACGAGAGTTGCATCAAATACCTGAATTGGGTTTTAAAGAGTTTAAAACACAACAATATTTGTTAGAGAAAATAAGAACATATCCCCAAGAACATTTAAATTTAAAAACATGGGAAACGGGCGTTTTAGTTTTAGTGAAAGGTACAAATCCTAAGAAAACAATAGGATATCGTGCTGACATAGATGGTTTGCCTATAGTTGAACAAACTAGTTATGATTTTAAGTCAACGCATGAGGGAAATATGCATGCCTGTGGACATGACTTTCACATGACAATTGCACTTGGAGCATTAGAGAAGTTAGCCATTGATCCAGTGCAAGATAATGTTTTATTTATATTTCAACCGGCTGAAGAGGGTCCTGGAGGAGCAATGCCATTACTTGAATCAGAAGAGTTTAAGAGCTGTAAACCAGATGTCATCTTTGCTTTACATATTGCACCCGAGCTCCCAGTAGGAACAGTTTCCTCCAAAGCAGGCTTGCTTTTTGCTAATACAAGTGAACTATTCATTGATTTTAAAGGAAAGGGTGGTCATGCTGCTTACCCTCATTTAACAAAAGATATGGTAGTAGCAGCAAGTAATTTTGTAACCCAATTACAGCAGATTGTCTCCAGGAAAATAGATCCTTTAGAAAGCGCTGTTGTTACGATAGGAAAGATTACTGGAGGATTCGTACAGAATGTTATTGCTGAAGAAGCAAGGTTAGAAGGAACTATTCGAACTCTTAAACCTACAATAATTGATGAAGTTAAACACCATATTGAAATACTAGCAAAAGGAAACGAACTAAGCTATGATTGTTCCATTTCAATTGATTACGGTTCTAATTATTATCAAGTATTTAATACAGATGATTACATTAAAAATTTTAAAAATGTTGTACTCGGTCAGAATATAATTTGGAAGGAAGCAAAAGCTGCAATGACTGGAGAGGACTTTGGCTATATGTTAAAAGAGATACCTGGGTTTATGTTTTGGTTGGGAGTTGACTCAACTTATGGGTTACATCATAGTCAGTTAGAACCTCAGGAAGAAGCTTTATCTATTGGAGTGAATTTAGTAGAAAGTACTATTAGACAACTATAAAGCATTCACGAATACCAACTCTTCTTTTGGGAAATCTAATAACGGAAATCCCAATAGAACTAATTTGAGGAGGTATGTCGACTATGGCTAAAATAGGTATTGAAGGTACTCTTGCAGATGTCAAAGGTGCACTACAAGAAAAAGGTTATGAAATTGTTGATTTAAGGCAAGAGGAAGACGTGAATGGCTGTGATTGCTGTGTCATTTCTGGTCAGGATAAAAATGTAATGGGAATGCAAACAACAAGTTACAAGGGATCCGTTATTAATGCAGATGGACTTACTGCTGATGAAGTTTGTAAACAAGTAGAACAACGCGTTCAATTGTAGAAAAATTACTTATAAAAATAACCCTCGCACACTGCGAGGGCTATATTTTAGGCATCTTTACTAATATTGACCTGATGTGGGAAAGGTATTTCAATGCCTGCTTCATCAAATACTTCCTTAATCCGTTTTCTCATATCCCTTTCAGCGGACCACTGAAGCATGTTTTCGGTTCTACCCAGAATTCTTAGCACTACTTCTGAAGAGCCAAAGCTCTGAACCCCTAGTACATCTGGGCCATCAACAAATCGCTCATCGTCTTTAAATTCATCACATACTTTCTGTAATACTTGCATCGCTTGATCGATATTGTCATCATAACTAATACCAATATCAACTAGTGCTCGCATCGTACCTCTAGAGTGATTACTTACACCAGCTACATCTCTATTTGGTACAAAGTTTAATGTCCCATCAAAGCTTCTAATTTTAGTAGTACGTAATCCAACCTCTTCAACAATTCCGTTAAATCCGCCAGCTGTAACATATTCATCTACTTCAATTTGACGTTCAAGTAATAAAAAGAATCCTGTAACAATGTCACTAACAAGTCCTTGTGCGCCAAATCCAATCGCAAGTCCAACTACCCCCGCCGCGGCAAGTAGAGGTCCAAGATCCAAGTCGAATACACCAAACAACATAACAATAAAAATGAATGTTAGTGTGTAGGTATATACATTAACTAATAGCTTGTCTAATGTCTTAATTCTACCTTCAGATATTTTTTCTTTATTACTAGCTTTCGCTATTGCTTTAGATATAATCTTCTTTCCAATTGGGGTAATAATTAATAAAGCAATTACTAGTAGGGCTATTTTTAATCCTTTGCCGATAATAATTTCTAGTAATTCAGCAAAATTGAACTCTAACCCTTCCTCAAATAAGTTCATATTCATGCTCCTTTCTATGCTCTTCTATCATAATAATAGAGAGTTGTTTAATTAATCAAATCAAACAACTTAACTAATCTAGTAAAAAAATTAGTTTTATTTAGTTTCGGAATTAGAAATTGTTACAAACTAGTTTAATCTAAAATGAATCTGGTTAAACTAATACTGGGAAAAATATATTAGATAACATATCCTAATTGACTAGAGATGATGTGTTGGGTATAATATCCATTGTGATTTGCAGTTCAAGCATCACAAGAACATCCTAATGAATATATTTGTGGAGGTATTACATATGGCAGAACGCATGGTAGGAAAGCAGGCACCGCGATTCGAAATGGATGCAGTGCTACCAAACAAAGAATTTGGTAAAGTTTCTTTAGAAGAAAATATGAAGAATGATAAATGGACAGTTCTATTCTTTTATCCAATGGATTTTACATTTGTTTGTCCAACAGAAATCACCGCACTTTCCGATCGGTTTGATGAATTTGAAGATCTTGATGCAGAGGTTGTGGGAGTTTCTACTGATACGATTCATACACACTTAGCATGGATTAACACACCACGTGATGAAAATGGTCTTGGCGATTTACACTATTCACTAGCCGCTGACACCAATCACCAAGTAGCAAGTGATTACGGAGTTCTTATTGAAGAAGAGGGTGTAGCATTACGAGGGTTATTTATTGTTAGTCCTGAAGGTGAATTACAATATCAAGTTGTTAATCACAACAACATTGGTCGTGATGTTGATGAGACACTTCGAGTACTGCAAGCACTTCAAACTGGCGGACTTTGTCCAGCTAACTGGAAGCCGGGTCAGCAAACACTTTAATTAATAAGATGGAAGGTCTAACCACCAGTGTTAGGCCTTTTTATTCAATTCACTTATTTCTAAGTTAAACGAAGCATTTGTCTTGATTATATACTCTCACAAAATTATGAAAAATCATACGAGAGTTCTGTCAACTATCCAATGGGAGGATTACATATGAAATTAAGAGAACCAATGCCAGAACTAACTGGTGCAACAGAATGGCTGAACGGAGAAGTAACCAAGGATAGTCTCGTTGGTGATAAGCCAACGCTTTTCCACTTCTGGTCGGTAAGTTGTGGCCTTTGTAAAGAAGCTATGCCTAATGTAAACGAATTTCGAGACGAATTTAAAGATGAGCTAAATGTTGTTGCTGTTCATATGCCAAGGTCCGAAAAAGATTTAGATTTGGCCCAAATTAAAGAAGTTGCAGATGAACATGGAATTAGTCAACCTATATTTGTTGATAACAAACACTTATTAACTGACGCATTTGAAAATCAATACGTTCCTGCTTATTATGTTTTTGACGCAGAGGGTAACCTTCGTCATTTCCAAGCTGGTGGGGGCGGGATGAAAATGCTTAGGAAGCGTGTGAATCGTGTATTAGGTAAAAATGAGAAGTAAACATTTTTTGATAAGAAAGCTCCTTACTTATGGTAAGGTGCTTTCTTTTTTATCGTTTTATGCATAGGACAAAAGCAAGTAATATAGTATTTTTAATGGACCTAAAAATTTATAGGGAATTTTTAACAATCTAAGTCAAAAAGGTGGAATTTTATTTCGAAAACCGTTATATTTAAAGTTGCGAAAAAACATCAGGAGGAGGGAAACGGTTGGATACATTTAAGAAATTAATGCAGTATTATTGGCCGTTTAGGAAGTACTTTTTTGCTTCCCTGTTTTTTGTATTACTTGTAACCGGAATAACTGTGCTATACCCAATTGTATTACAGGTAACTATTGACGATGTAGTTAGGGGAGGACAGTACTCATTAATACCATATCTTGCAGTTGGCTTTATTTTAATTATGATTGTAAAAGGAATTGCTAATTTTTTCCAACAGTATCTCGGCGATTTGTTTGGTACGTCTTCAGTTTATTTGTTAAGAGATGGACTATATAAAAAACTACAGAAGCTATCATTTACCTATTATGATAATGCAAGAACAGGTGATTTAATGTCCAGGCTTACCATGGACGTAGAAGGTTTTAAATTCTTTTTAGCAGCTGGTTTTAAGGAATTATTAAAAATCTCCTTACTAATTATTATTAGTTTATGTGTTATGTTCTATTACTCTGTCCCATTGGCTTTAGTTACAATGTCAGCTATGCCTTTTTTAGCTATCGTTGTTTATAAATTTGACCGTCGTGTTCACCCAGCTTTCAGAACCATAAGAAAGTCATTGGGTCGTCTTAATACTAGAATACAAGAAAACGTAAGTGGTATGAACACAGTTAAATCTTTGTCAAAAGAAGATTTTGAAATTGACCGATTTACCAGTAATAACCAAGATTATCGTGAGGTCAACATCAAAACATCAAATATTTGGGCAAAGTACTTTCCATTTATGGAGTTTATCGGAAATATTTGTATGGTTGCATTGCTTATTTATGGTGGTTACTTAGTTATAAATGAACAACTAAGTTTAGGTGAATTAGTAGCATTTTTTAGTTTGGTAACCTATATTTTGGGACCATTAATGCACTTAGGATTTATCGTTAACATGTTCTCCCAAGCAAAAGCATCTGGAGAGAGATTACTAGAAATCCTAGAAGCCAAAGAAGACATTGAAGAAGATGAAGATGCAATTGTCCCTAACAAGATAGCTGGACATGTAACATTTAATAACGTTACGTTAACTTACACTGCTGAAGACGATTCAGCATTGAAAAACGTTTCTTTCGATGCTCCTCCAGGAAAAGTTGTCGGACTAATTGGAGCTACAGGTTCAGGGAAAACTAGTATTACTCAATTAATTACGAGATTTTATGAGCCAGAATCAGGAGAAGTTATAATTGATGGAAAATTAACTAGCGACTATAATTTGAAAACCCTTCGAAAAAATATTGGCTTTGTATTACAGGAATCTTTTTTGTTTTCGACTACAATAAAGGAAAACATTGCTTACGGGAATCCTGATGCGAGTATGGATGAAATCATAGCTGCTTCCAAGAGAGCACAAGCGCATGATTTTATAATGGAAATGCCTAAAGGGTATGAGACGATGTTAGGTGAAAGAGGTATGGGCCTTTCCGGTGGTCAAAAACAAAGGATTGCTATAGCTCGAGCGATTCTAATCGATCCAAGCGTGTTAATTCTAGATGATGCAACATCAGCAGTTGATATGGAAACTGAATTTGAAATTCAAAAAGCCTTAAAAGAAGTAATGGATAATCGCACAACATTCATTATTGCTCACAGAATTTCTTCATTAAAACATGCTGATGAAATATTAGTGCTTGAAGATGGTGAAATCGTTGAGCGAGGTAACCATGATGAACTATTACAAAACGGAGGACCATACCAACGCATTTATGATATTCAGTATCAAGACAAAGAAGCGATAATGAATGCTGTTAACTAAAAGGGGGGAAGGAAATTGTCAAGTCATCGAAGTTCAAGAGAAACAAGTAAAGGAAACCGTCACTTAAAACGATTTTACTATCCCCTGGATCAAGCAGTTGAAAAGCCTTTTAACTGGAAGCAAATGCTACGTTTGCTTAATTTTATCAAGCCATATTCAAAAACATTGGTACCAGGCGCAATTGTAGCAATGTTTATTACTACTATGGTGCGGCTTCTTGTTCCAATACTAATCGGTAAAGTTGTTATTGACGTTGCGATTGCAAACAAAGATATAACGTTGTTAACTCAGCTAGTTTTAGTAATAGGTTTTCTATATTTACTAAGTTATTTGGGTAATATGTTTAGAATTAAATGGATTAACATCCTCGGACAAAAGATTATTCATGATCTAAGGTGGAACCTGTTTTCACATGTCCAGCGTTTATCTCACAATTTCTTTGATAAAAGATCTGCAGGATCAATCTTAGTGCGAATTTTGAATGACGTAAATTCGTTACAAGAATTATTTACTAACGGTATCATTAACCTACTAATGGACACCGTTATGTTGCTAGGGATTATCGTAATTTTATTTGTACTAAGTCCACAACTAGCAATAGCTGTGTTGGTAATCTTACCTATTATGTTCTATATTTCAACGAAGCTAAGAAGAAATATTCGCAGGTCTTGGCAGGAAGTTCGAATTCAAAAATCAAGACTAAATTCACATTTAAACGAAAGTATGCAGGGAATCCGTATTACACAATCATTTGCACAAGAAAAAGAAAACACAGAGTTCTTTGATGGTGTAAATTCAGATAACTTTGAGGCTGAACGAATTGCGACTAAAAAAAGTGCTTACTTTGGTCCATTTGTAGAAATGAGTAATGCAATTGGTACAGTTATTTTAATTTCCTATGGTGCTCATCTAATAATTTCAGACCAAATAGAAATTGGTACATTTGTTTCTTTTGCTTTCTTCCTAGGTATGTTCTGGGAGCCTATTTCGAGATTAGGTCAAATTTATAATCAGTTATTAGTTGCAATGGCATCTTCCGAACGTATATTTGAATTTTTAGATGAACAACCAAATGTTGAAGAGAAAGAAGATGCATTGGAGTATGCAGACATGAAAGGGGATATTGAATTTGATCATGTTAAATTCTCCTATGATGAAGACCGTATTGCCCTTCATGAAATATCATTAAAAATGACACAGGGGCAAACTGTAGCCTTAGTGGGCCACACCGGTTCGGGTAAATCAACAATAGCTAACTTAATCAGTCGGTTCTACGATCCTACTGAAGGCAGTGTTAAAATTGATGGTTACGATTTAAAAGATATGAAGTTAGATAGTCTACGAAAGAATATTAGTGTTGTTTTACAGGACACATTTATATTCTCTGGTACAATAATGGAAAATATCCGCTTCGGTCGCCCAGAAGCTACCGATGAGGAAGTGAAGGATGCAGCTAAAGTAGTAGGTGCTGAAGAGTTCATATCAAGACTATCTGGCGGGTATGAGACCGAAGTAGAAGAGCGAGGAAACATTCTTTCTGCTGGGGAGAGGCAATTACTTTCATTTGCTCGTGCATTACTTGCTAATCCAAGAATATTGATTTTAGATGAAGCAACCGCAAGTATTGATACGGAAACAGAAGTGAAAATACAAAAAGCTTTAAAGAGGCTTCTTAAAGGAAGAACCGCGATTATGATTGCTCACCGGTTATCTACGATTAGAGAAGCAGATAATATTATTGTATTGGAACACGGAAAGATATTGGAACAAGGGAATCATCAACAATTGATGGAAGCAAAAGGTGAATATTTTGATCTCGTTAAATCGCAGTTTCAAATGCTAGACGCGCTATAAAAATAGAGACCTCTACCTGTAAAAAGGTAGAGGTCTTTATTTAAATGTTTACACAACAAAAAGTTCTTCAGTGGTATCCTTTTTAAATAAAAAGTGTGATAAGATGGTGAAAGTAATATATATGGAGGAAAAGCCATGAAAAGAGAGTTTGCCGTAATTGGATTAGGACGTTTTGGTGGTAGTATTTGCAGAGAATTAAGTGAGGAAGGCATGGAAGTCCTTGCTATTGATTTAGAAGAAGATAAAGTTAATGAATTCAAGAACATTGCTTCTCATGCAGTTATTGCTGATGCAACAGATGAAAAAGTACTAAAAGAATTGGGCGTACGTAATATAGATCATGTAATCGTTGCTATTGGTGATAACATTCAAGCAAGTATCTTAACTACTCTAATGCTTACGGAATTAGGAGTACAGAAAATAACAGTAAAAGCCCAAAATGACTACCACGAGAAGATTTTGAATAAAATAGGTGCTGATCAAGTCGTTCACCCCGAACGAGATATGGGAAAGCGAATAGCCCACAGTATTATTTCTAATAATATTTTAGATCATTTAGAGCTTTCTGACGACCACAGTATTGTTGAAGTAAAAGCCGGAAAGAAGATGAGTGGAAAAACACTGGTCGATTTAGATATTCGTGCACATTTTGGATGTAACGTAGTGGCAATTAAGCAAGAAAATAATAAGGAAATTAACGTTTCTCCAATGGCTACAGAAATGATTAATTTAGGTGATATTTTAATTGTAATTGGTGCAGATAAAGATATCTCTCGTTTTGAAAAACAACTAGTAGTAGATGATTAAGAAAAATACCCTTTCTCAACTGAGAAAGGGTATTTAAATAGAAGGATTTATCGGTATTATACTTCCATTATAATCGGTAGAATCATTGGTTTTCGCTTTGTTTTATCGTAAAGGAATGGTGAAATTGTATCTGTTATTTCATTTTTAATTTCAGACCACTGTGTTGTTCTTCTTTCCATCACTTTGTTTAAATGAGAGGAAACAAGTTTTTGTGCCTCATTAATAAGATCTTCAGATTCTCTCATGTAGACAAATCCTCTAGAAATGATGTCAGGTCCAGATGCGATCTTGAACTCCTTCATGTTAATGCTTACTACAACAATTAGAAGACCTTCTTCTGAAAGAATACGACGATCTCTAAGAACTATGTTCCCGATATCTCCAATTCCGCTTCCATCTACATAAATAGAACCTGATGGAATCTTACCGGCAATCGCAGCATTGTCTTTACCAAGAGCAAGAACATCTCCATTATCCATAATAAAACAATGACCAGGATCTACATCGCATAATTCTGCTAATTTTGTATGTTCTTTTAACATGCGATATTCACCGTGAATTGGCATAAAGTATTTAGGATTCATCAATCTAAGCATTAATTTCTGTTCTTGTTGCCCACCGTGACCTGATGTATGAATATCATTTAAAGGACCATGAATTACATCAGCACCCGCGCGGTACAGTTTATCAATTATTCTACTAACACTAACATTGTTTCCAGGGATTGGGGAAGATGAAAAGACCACGGTATCGCCAGGAATAATCTGAATTTGTCTATGTGTTCCATTAGCAACCCTTGAGAGTGCTGCCATTGGCTCACCTTGAGAACCAGTACATAAAATGGTAACTTCATTAGCTGGTAATCGGTTTAATTGGTGTGTGTCAATGAATGTATCTTTTGGTGCCTGAATATATCCAAGCTCTTGTCCAATCCTAATTGCATTATCCATACTACGACCAAATACCGCAACTTTCCGATTATTTCTAACTGCTGCCTCGACAACCTGTTGTAAACGATAGATGTTAGAAGCAAACGTTGCAAAAATTAAACGACCGTTATCGCGTTTAAATACATCGTTAATACTTTCTCCTACTACTCGTTCTGACATTGTAAATCCAGGAACTTCACTATTTGTACTATCTGATAATAAACATAAAACTCCTTCTTTACCAATCTCAGCCATTTTGGCTAAATTAGCTGGTTCACCAACTGGAGTAAAATCAAACTTAAAATCTCCTGTGTGAACGATATTTCCTGGTGGTGTTTTAACAACAATACCATAAGAGTCTGGGATGCTATGAGTTGTTCTAAAAAATGTTACTGATGTTTTACGAAATTTGATCACTTCGTCTTCCTGAAATGTATGAAGCTTAGCATTTCGCAGAAGACCATGTTCATCTAATTTATTTTTTAATAGTCCGATCGCAAGTTTTCCAGCATAGATTGGCACGTTAATCTCTCTCAGAAGGTATGGGATACCTCCGATATGATCCTCATGTCCATGTGTTACAAATAAGCCTTTAATTTTGTCTTGGTTTTGTACTAGGTAAGTGAAATCAGGAATTACATAATCAATTCCTAATAATTCATCTTCAGGAAACTTTATTCCTCCGTCAATAAGAATTATTTCATCTTGGAATTGAACCCCATACATATTTTTTCCGATTTCGCCTAATCCACCTAATGCAAAGACAGCTGTTTGGTCATTTTTTACGAATTTCATGAGTTAGGCATTCTCCACAACAAAGTCTTCAGACTGTTTTTCGTAATTAAGGTGTGCTTCATCTAAAGGCTGGATGAATTCTATGTTTAAATTGCGATCGGAGAGTTTTTTTCTTACTTCGCGCTCAGACTTGGCGTCAAAGTATAGGCTTTTTGTACGTTCTCGAACAGGAACTTCATTTGGAAGCTCCTGATACATTACTTTATATATCATTAAATCTCTCCTAACTTGTTTTAAAAGGTTTCTTAGTAGTTTGAATCATAGCATTTTTATTATCAAATAGTTTGTTAGTTGGACTAGTTAGTTTTGACGATCCTGAAATGTAGTAGGTACACGATTCCGGCCTAACATTTTTTTCCATCGTTTCCTAAGCTTTTCTCTTAAACGTTTTAACATTATTTCTTACAACTCCCTTCCTTATACTAAGAAAAGCAATAGAAAACGTTTACCGATCTAATCCCTCTTATTTTCTAGTATAGTATGATTTGGTAAATATTGAAATAGAAACGTATTAAAAATTGTATAATTTTCACTGAGAACTTGAGAAATTCACGAATTCATGTGATTATATTTTTTGCAGAAACCACGATCCTTATACATTACTGAGAATTAAGAGAATGGTTTGACGTTTAGTCAAAAAAGCAAGTGATATTTTCTGATATTGTCAATAAACTAACTTTCTTCATTAATTTTTCCAAATAAAAAAGAAAAAATGATTAGTATGTGAAGTGTAATTGGTTGAAGAATCAAGATATCGAAGTGTTATTTATGATCCTGATAAGAAATGAAATGTGTAGTTGTGCACTGAACTTAAGGAGATGTTGCTGAGACCATTACGGTAGATACAAAAATACATTTTGTGAAAGAAGTGTTTAAGTGCCTACTTCTAATAAAAAAAGCTGACTATATTAGTAATAGGTATAATCAGCTTCCACTTATATTAACTATCAACAGGTTTTGCATTAATAGGTTCCTGAAATGGATTTTCTGGGTTGATACGGTCGTAGAACATAATGCCATTTAAATGATCTATTTCATGTTGAAATACTATTGCAGCAAATCCTTTGACCCTGAGCTTTACTTCATTCCCATCTAAATCGATAGCCTTTACTGTTACTCTAGCATAACGAGGAACATACCCTGGAACTTCTCTATCGACCGATAGACAGCCTTCCCCAGTGGATAAATATGTTTCTTCCACTGAATGACTTATTATTCTTGGGTTGAACAAGCCATAGCTATAATGTTTATCCTCAAAATCCTCAAAATGTACAGCAATCATTCGTTTAGAAATCCCGATTTGAGGGGCTGCGAGTCCAACACCTGGTCTCAAATCATATTTTGTAGCAATTTCGTCGTCTTGGCTATCTTTTAGGTATTGCAGCATTTCCTGTAAAATTGTTTTGTCTTCAGTTGTTGGTGGTATAGATATTTCTATAGCTTCTTTTTTCAGAATAGGATTACCTTCGCGAATTATATCATTCATTGTAATCATATCGATTCACTCCTTAGCTTACTTCTTTTTGCTGAAAATAGTTTAACACAGAAATGAGTGAGAATGGTAAATTAATAAGAAAGTACCAAGGGTTATTTTTTTTAACTATAATAAAATTTGTTAACTAAATTAGTATAATGATATGTTATAATCTTAGAAAAGCAACTAAAATTTTACAACTAAAAAGATCTTCAACTAGACGATAGGAGGAAACGTAGTGCAATACAAGAAATTATTATTTGTCATCGCCATATCAATCTTTTTACTTGGGGCGTGTAATGGGGAATCACCTACATTAAAAATGTACGAGCATATGGAGCAGGCTGTTACTTTGGAGGAATCCTTTGCTGAGCAGCAACAACCTCTTGTGGATCTAGAACAACAGGAAAAGGAACTTTATGAGGAAATAATCAACATGGGTTTAGATGAGTTTGAAAGAGTAAAAGAGTTATCCCAAGAAGCTTTATCTTCTATTGAAAGTCGTGAAGAAATCATAGAAGTTGAAAAAGAAAGTATTGATGCGGCTATGGAAGAGTTTAGAAAAATCGAACCATTAATAGAGGAAATTGAAGAAGAACAAGTTAAGGAAAAAGCACAGCAAATGTATAGTACAATGGACGAAAGATATGAAGCATATCTAAGTTTACATGAAGCATATACTAATTCGATTAATGAGGATAAAGAATTGTATCAAATGCTTCAAAATGAAAACCTTGAAGAAGAGGAATTAAAAAGTCAAATTGAAACAGTAAATACTAGTTATGATGAAGTAATTAAAGCCAATGAAACCTTCAACACTAAAACGGACGAGTATAACAATCTAAAAAAAGAGTTTTACCAGTTGGCAGAAGTTAATGTTGAATATAATGAATAACTTTGCTTATACTAAGATGTAATAACTGAATTACAATACATTAGTTAAAGCCTTCGCAATTAAGCGAAGGCTTTTTATGTTCACAAAATTTTGTCTGTTTTATAGTACAGTAGCCAAACACTAATGTAACAGATTAATAATGTTATATTTTAAAGTCGGTTTTTTACTAGTGTTTTATTTACTTTTAAGTATACAAATTTGTATTAATAAGTATCAAAGTGTTTGACCAACATCTTTTAATAAGCTAAAATAAAAATTGAATAAAAATTGTACCAGTCCAAATTGATTCTTCTATGTAACAGATTTATAAAAAAGTACATATAAGATTAAAGAATAACAATAGAGGGTAATGTATTATTAATCAAATTTGGTACAGATTTTTTCATCTTTTGGGAAAGCTAGAATTGATAATTTAATCATGGAAATAGAAAGGAAGAGGTGAATCTTTTGAAACGTACATTAGAAAACATTGAAAAACAGTTTGAAACGTTTCAAATTCTGAATGAAGAAGGCAAAATAATTAATGAAGATGCTATGCCTGATCTATCAGATGATGAATTAAAAGAACTTATGCACAGAATGGTCTATACTCGTATTTTAGACCAACGTTCGATAGCCTTAAACAGACAAGGGCGATTAGGTTTTTACGCACCAACAGCAGGCCAAGAGGGATCACAGCTTGGTACACAGTATGCATTAGAACAAGAGGATTTCATTCTTCCAGCATACCGTGATGTTCCGCAGTTAATTTGGCAAGGTCTTCCGTTATATCAGGCCTTCTTATTTTCACGTGGTCACTATCATGGTAACCAAATGCCAGAGGGTGTCCATGCTTTAAGTCCTCAGATTATTATTGGTGCACAGTATACTCAAGCAGCTGGTATAGCGTTGGGTATGAAGATCCGTGGTAAGAAAAATGTTGCAATTACTTATACAGGTGATGGTGGTACATCTCAGGGTGACTTTTATGAAGGTATGAACTTTGCAGGCGCTTATAAAGCACCGGCGATTTTTGTTGTGCAAAACAACCGCTTTGCAATCTCTGTTCCAGTTGAAAAGCAAACAGCCGCTACAACACTTGCGCAAAAAGCTGTAGCAGCTGGTATTGAGGGGATTCAAGTTGATGGTATGGATATATTGGCAGTATATGCAGCAACTAAAGAGGCAAGGGAACGCGCGATTAATGGAGAAGGACCAACATTGATTGAAACTTTAACATATCGTTATGGTCCACACACAATGGCTGGAGACGATCCAACACGTTATCGTACGGAAGATTTGGATAACGAATGGGAGAAAAAAGATCCATTAGTTCGATTCCGAAAATTTCTAGAAAACAAAGGTTTATGGTCAGAGGAAGAAGAAAATAAAGTAATCGACCAAGCAAAAAAAGAAATCAAAGAGGCGATTAAAAAAGCTGACGAACAACCGAAACAAAAAGTGACTGACTTAATAAAAAATATGTATGAGGAACTTCCAGCTCACTTACAAGAACAAATGGAAGAATATAAAGCAAAGGAGTCGAAGTAAATCATGGCTCAAATGACAATGATTCAAGCAATTACTGATGCAATGCGCATAGAGTTAAAAAATGATGAAAACGTGCTAGTCTTCGGCGAGGACGTTGGTCAAAATGGTGGAGTGTTCCGTGCTACTGAAGGCCTACAAAAAGAATTTGGTGAAGAACGTGTCTTCGATACGCCACTAGCTGAATCTGCTATTGGTGGACTTGCGTTTGGTCTTGCCATGCAAGGTTTCCGTCCAGTACCTGAAATCCAATTTTTTGGTTTCGTTTACGAAGCAATGGATGCCATTAATGGTCAAATTGCACGTATTCGCTACCGTTCTGGCGGAACACAAAATGCCCCAATTACCATTCGTTCTCCATTCGGTGGCGGAGTTCACACACCTGAACTTCATGCTGATTCATTAGAAGGTCTTATGGCACAACAACCAGGATTGAAAGTAGTGATCCCTTCTACACCATATGATGCAAAAGGATTATTAATTGCTTCTATCCGCGACAATGATCCGGTTATATTTCTAGAGCATATGAAACTATACCGTTCTTTCCGTGGTGAAGTTCCAGAAGAAGAATATACTATTGAATTGGGTAAAGCAGACGTTAAACGTGAAGGTAGTGACGTTACATTAGTGGCTTATGGCGCTATGGTTCATTCATGTTTAAAAGCAGCTGAAGAATTAGAAAAAGACGGCATTCAAGCAGAAGTAATTGATTTACGCACTGTTATGCCAATCGATTTTGAAACTGTTATGAAGTCTGTTGAAAAAACAAATCGAGTTGTTGTTGTTCAAGAGGCTCAGCGTCAAGCTGGAATGGCTTCACATATTATTGCTGAGATTCAAGAAAAAGCAATTCTTCATCTAGAAGCGCCAGTTCTAAGAGTAACTGCTCCAGATACAGTGTATGCTTTTACTCAAGCAGAAGAAGTTTGGTTACCAAATTATAACGATATTATTGAAAAAGTAAATAAGGTAATTAATTTTTAATAGATCCAAAGATGGGAGGTAATAGTAATGGCTTTTGAATTTAAACTACCAGATATTGGTGAAGGAATTCACGAAGGTGAAATTGTTAAATGGTTCGTTAAAACTGGAGAAGAAATAAAAGAAGATGATGTTCTTTGTGAAGTGCAAAATGATAAAGCTGTTGTTGAGATCCCCTCTCCTGTAGAGGGCACAGTTAAAGAATTACATTTCGAAGAGGGTTCGGTTGCGACTGTCGGCCAAACAATCATAACGATTGATGCAGAGGGCTATGAAGACGAGGGCGGAAGTGAAGAACCAGAAGAAGAAGACTCAAAAGAAGAGTCAAAAGAAGAAACTAAATCTAAAGAGCAAAAACAACCAGCGGATGACCAGAAAAAAGAAGCCGCAAAAGAAACTAATACTAATGAACAAGAGGAAGATACAGATCCTAGCAATCGCGTTATAGCAATGCCATCTGTTCGTAAGTACGCTAGAGAAAATGAAGTTAAAATCAATAAGGTACAAGGATCAGGGAAAAATGGTCGTGTATTAAAAGACGATATTGATAACTTCTTAAGTGGTGGACAGACTGAAGCTCCGAGTGAAGGTGCAGAAGAACAAACTGATGCAACTGATGCTAAACAAGAACAGAAAGCAACTGTTCCTGCAGGTGACTTCCCTGAAACTCGCGAGAAAATGAGTGGAATTAGAAAATCAATTGCTAAGGCAATGGTTAACTCTAAAACAAAAGCACCTCATGTGACTCTACACGATGAGATTGATGTAACAGAGCTAGTTGCTCATAGAAAGAAATTTAAAGCCGTTGCAGCTGAAAAAGATGTTAAGTTAACTTACTTACCATATGTTGTAAAAGCACTTGTATCAGCATTAAGAGAATATCCAGTCTTAAATGCTTCTATTGATGATTCAACTGATGAGATCATCTATAAGCACTATTACAACATCGGAATCGCTGCTGATACTGAAAAAGGTTTACTTGTACCAGTTGTGAAGAATGCTGATGCTAAATCAATTTTCGCAATTTCATCAGAGATAAATGAATTAGCGGTTAAGGCAAGAGATGGTAAACTTGGTCCTAATGAAATGAAGGGTGCATCAAGCACTATTTCTAACATTGGTTCTGCAGGTGGACAATGGTTTACTCCGGTAATTAACTACCCAGAAGCGGCTATCCTTGGTATCGGACGCATTGCTGAAAAGCCAATTGTACGCGATGGTGAAATCGTTATTGCGCCAGTGCTTGCTCTATCATTGAGCTTTGATCACCGTCTAGTTGATGGTGCTACAGCGCAATTCGCAATGAATCAGATTAAAAGGTTATTGAACGATCCACAATTAATTATGATGGAGGCGTAGTGATATGGTAGTAGGGGATTTTCCAATTGAATTAGATACTCTTGTAGTTGGCGCTGGACCAGGTGGTTACGTTGCTGCAATACGTGCAGCACAAACAGGCCAAAAGGTAACGATTGTTGAAAAAGGTGAACTTGGTGGCGTGTGTTTGAATGTTGGTTGTGTTCCTTCTAAAGCCCTCATTCAAGCAGGACATCGAGTTGAGTATGCTCATGGTTCAGAAGACATGGGCATCAAAACAGAAAAGGTTTCTGTTGACTTTTCTAAAGTACAAGAATGGAAAAGTGGCGTAGTTAAAAAGTTAACCGGCGGTGTAGAAGGCCTGCTTAAGGGTAATAAAGTTGATATTGTTAAAGGTGAAGTATACTTTGTTGATAAAAATACAGTAAAAGTTATGGATGATAAGAACTCTCAAACATACACGTTTAAGAACTGTATTATTGCAACAGGTTCTAGCCCAATCGAATTACCGACATTCAAATACAGTGATCGTGTTCTTGATTCAACAGGAGCGTTAAATCTCAAAGAAATTCCTGAAAAACTTGTTGTAATTGGTGGAGGATATGTTGGTACTGAGTTAGGAACTGCATACGCTAACTTCGGCACTGAAGTAACAATTCTTGAAGGTGCTAAGGACATTATTGGTGGCTTCGAAAAACAAATGACCTCACTTGTTAAAAAGCATCTTAAGAAAAAAGGTGTTAAAGTTGTCACTGAAGCAATGGCAAAAGGTGTAGAAGAATCAAAAGATGGAGTAAAGGTTTCTTATGAAGTAAAAGGCAAAAAAGAAACGATTGAAGCTGATTATGTTCTTGTAACTGTTGGACGAAATCCGAATACGCAAGAACTTGGTCTTGAGCAAGTTGGGATTGAGATGAACGATAAAGGTGTTATTAAAATTGATAAACAATGTAGAACCAATATTGATAACATTTATGCTATCGGTGATATTGTACCAGGGCCGCCTTTAGCTCATAAAGCATCATATGAAGGTAAAATTGCTGCTGAGGTCATCGGTGGTGAGAAATCTGAAATTGACTATAATGCAATCCCTGCAGTTGTGTTCTCTGATCCAGAACTTGCTTCTGTTGGTTACACAGAACAAAGTGCAAAAGATGCAGGATATGATGCAAAAGCATCTAAATTCCCGTTTGCTGCTAATGGTCGTGCATTATCATTAAACAACAGTGATGGTTTCGTAAAATTAATCACTCGAAAAGAAGATGGCTTAGTTATCGGTGCTCAAATTGCTGGTCCGAATGCTAGTGATATGATTGCTGAACTTGGCTTAGCTATTGAAGCAGGAATGACGGCTGAAGATTTAGCACTAACAATTCATGCTCACCCAACTCTTGGGGAAATAACTATGGAAGCTGCAGAAGTAGCAATGGGTACACCCATCCATATGATGAAATAAAATTCCTATGACAAAAAGCTATCACCGATTGGTGATAGCTTTTTATCTATTTAAGAACTATCATTTCTTCATAGTGTGCTAAAGTAATACTGAACTAGAATTCTATACTACAAATTGTAATTTTATCGATAGTTTTAATATTTACTAATATAAAATTTTGTAAATTTGAAGTTTATTGGTAATAAATCCTTTATAATAGAAGCAGTCCTATGAAAAACATCAGGAGGGAGAACACTATGATGAAAAATATCATCTTTGCATTATTATTGCTACTATTTTTAGTAGGTTGCAATAACGCTGAACAGCCAGAAGTTCAAGAAGAGGAACCAGTGGAAGAGGGAGTAACAGAAGAAGACGAAACAGAGGTGCCCGATGAATCGGATACTAACACGGGTGCTGGAACTGATGAAGAAAATGAAATACCGGAAAGTGACGACTCTGAGGCAGTGGACGAGCAGGAAATAGAGGTTGTAGAACCCACATATGAGTTAACGGAAGATTGGGGATTAAAACCTATTTCTGAAGAAGGTAATGAAGATGTTGTTTTGTTGACTATTGATGATGCACCAGATAAACGTGCGCTTGATATGGCAAAAACATTAAAAGAATTAGATGCTGAGGCAATTTTCTTCGTCAATGGTCATTTTTTAGATACAGATGAAGAAAAGGCAATATTAAAGGAGATACATGAGCTAGGTTTTGACATAGGTAATCATACGTATAGCCATCAAAGATTATCAGAAGTATCAGTGGAAAAACAACGAGAAGAAATCGAGAGTTTGAGTAATTTAATTGAAGAAATTATTGGGGAAAAACCAAAATTCTTTCGGGCACCAAATGGAGTTAATACTGAATTTGCCGAACAGTTTGTTAAAGAGGAAGGCATGTTGCTGATGAACTGGACATATGGCTATGATTACTTCAAGCCATATATGGATGCTGAAAAATTAACTACAGCAATGGTTACAGGGGAAGGTCCTGAAGTTGATGTCCCATACTCATTATTAAAACCAGGCGCAAACCTGTTAATGCATGACCGTGATTGGACTGCTGACGCTCTTGGTGACATAGTAATCGGTCTAAGAGATAAAGGTTATGAAATTCTTGATCCTGCCCTAATTAAAACGCCAGAGTAAATAAAAAGGAGCTGTCATTTGACAGCTCCTTTACCTATTAAAAAGGTTTATGTTCTTTTATGACACGAATCTGTTGTAATGTCTCATCTTCCAATCCTTGAACAGGTAATCCAGCTTTTAAGTTTTGGTTGATATAGTCTATATTTTCTTTAGTAATTATTTCACCTGGAATAAAAATAGGTATGCCTGGAGGATATACCATGATAGATTCGGCACTAATCCTTCCAGCAGAATCGCTCATGTTGATAATTTCTGTATCAGCATAAAATGCTTCTCTTGGTGAAAAAGCAAGCAGCGGGATATCTGGGACTGTTACTTCAATTGTTTTTTCAGTAGCGGTGATTTCTTGATCACCCGCTAATTTGAAGAGAGCATCAACAAGAATATTAACCTCTCTATCAGTGTCTCCAGGGGTAACGATACAAAGAATGTTATATAAGTCGGAAAGTTCAACCTCAATATTATAGTTTTCTCGTAACCATACCTCTGCGTCATAACCTGTCATCCCCAAGTTTTTAACAGAAACAATCATTTTTGTAGGATCATAGTTATATGTGGCACCACTTCCCAATATTTCCGATCCAACACAATATAAATGTGGTATTTTGTTTATTGCTGCTCTAGTTTTATTTGCAAGAAGAATTGTTTGATCAATTAAATGCCTTCCGTTTATCGCAAGTTGTTTTCTAGCAGTATCTAATGAAGCTAATAAAATATATGATGTTGATGTTGTTGTTAACATTGATAGGACACTTTGAACTCTTTCATGAGAGACAAGCCCTTCTTTCAGATTTAAAACAGAGCTTTGGGTTAGTGAACCGCCTAATTTATGAACGCTCGTGGCAGCCAGATCGGCTCCTGCCTGCATTGCAGATATTGGTAAATCTTCATGAAAGTGAATATGTATTCCGTGCGCTTCATCCACTAATACAGGAACATTATAAGTATGTGAAATATCGACAATTCGTCTTAAGTCAGCTGCAATACCGAAATAAGTCGGGTTAATTACTAGAACCCCTTTTGCATCTGGATGGGCTTGCAATGCTTTTTCTACAGAAGCAGGTGTTATTCCATGAGAAATTCCTAAATTCTCATCTACCTCAGGATGAATAAAAATAGGAGTTGCTCCAGAAAAAATGATTGCAGTTGTAACAGACTTGTGAATGTTCCTAGGGACAATGATTTTATCACCAGGTCCACATACACTTAGTACCATCGTCATTATAGCTCCACTAGTACCTTGTACAGAGAAAAAGGTGTAATCAGCCCCAAATGCTTCAGCAGCTAATTCTTGAGCTTGTTTGATCATACCCTGAGGATGATGTAGATCATCTAGAGGTTGGATATTAATTAAATCAATCGATAATGCATTGTCACCAATAAATGACCTAAAAGTGGGGTCCATTCCTATCCCTTTTTTGTGTCCAGGAATGTGAAATTGTACTGGATTTTTGCTTGCATGGTCAAGTAAACCAGAAAATAACGGTGTTTCATTTTGTGATAACATAGTTAGTTGCACCTCTTATTAAAGTCTAAAACAACAGAATTATAGCAAAGTACAACTCTGATAGCTAGTTTTAGGAAATATTATACCATTGTTAATAGAATAATTTAAATGAAGGGACTTAGTGTGATGGTTATTATTTTAAAACTTCCAGTAAATAGATTAGATAATGTTTAAAATTAATATGTTCATTGAACAGGACATAAACATAGAAAGAGATATTTCTCGCTATGATGTGTTAATATTTCAGGTAGTTGTTAATGCTATAATATATTTAAGGTAATTTTAAATTGCACAATTTGTTGTTCAGATAAAGTTTTTTAAAATAGAAAGGGGTATTCTTTTTGAGTTATAGTTATCCAATTGATAGTACGTGGTCTAAGGAAGAAATCATAGATGTAGTTAATTTCTTTTCGATTGTTGAGAAAGCATATGAACTAGGTGTAAAGCGTGATGACATCCTCATCGCATATACCCGTTTCAAACAAATCATCCCCTCAAAAAGTGAAGAAAAAAAGCTTTGTGGTAAATTTGAAAAGGAATCTAGCTATTCTTGTTATCGCACTGTACAGAAGGCAAAAGAAAAAAGACAAGGAGAGCGTGTAAAAATGTAAAAGTATCACTGGATAGTATATTTAAGAAGGTGAGTTAAATTCGATATGTTGAAGTTGTCCCACCAAACAATAATTGGTCACTATTGTTTAATAAAGAGGCTGAACAGATACGTTTAATACTTCAGGAAGAAGTACATGATATTTACCATATTGGAAGCACAGCAATCCCGAATATGAGTGCGAAACCAGTTATAGATATCTTAGTAAATGTAATGAATATCAGCAACATAGATGATTATAACCAACAGTTTGAAAAATTAGACTACATAGGTATGGGAGAGAATGGGATAAAAGATAGAAGGTTTTTTATGAAGGGTAGGGAGAATCGAACACACCATATCCACATATTCCAGCAAGGAAACAAAGAAATCAAACGTCACCTTGCATTTAGAGATTATCTGATTTCACATCCTAAAGAAGCTGAAAAATACCGCAAGTTAAAAGAAGAGTTAGCGAAGCAATTCCCGAATAATATGAAAAATTACATAGAAGGGAAAGATAGTTTCATAAAAAACATTGATAAGCTTGCAGCAGATTGGTACTGCAATCGATAACACATACCATACTCGAAAAAAAAAACATTATAAAATGACTGAGATAACTCAGTCATTTTATTTATCTTTCTACTTTTTAATTTTATTTGGCTGATAGTGCAGTTTTGTAAAAAGGTATTAATTGATCGACTGTTTCTTTAGTAAATGATATGAATTCATCTCCATTCTTCAATAAACTACTAGTTGCGTCTACGTGACGTCCAATAAGGAACTCAGCCTTTTTAACATCTCTAAACCGCTCTAAATTTGCTTCGGTCAAATCAGCAATTGGGAATGCATCTTTTTTTGTATGATCTAGGGAAACAACAAAATCCGATGGTAACTGTTTTATGTTTTTATATTCCTTCATAAATTGTTTGGCAATTTCAACTTTGTTTGGTAGTTCGTAGATTAATGCCAACCAAATAAATACGTGATCATCAAAAACACCTACTTGAAAATGCGGGTGTTTTTTATAGCCACGTTTATTCTCTGCGACTGCCAACCATGTATCATTGGGAGGATTAACTGATCTTCTTGCATGTCTTGCAATATGTAAAAACATTTCATTGCCAAGCTTCGATGACAAGTAATCAGTCACTTCACTACCAATCACTTGGAACTTTGGTTGAATTCTACTTTGTATTGCTTCCATTCTTTCTTCTAACCCTTCAATTTCAAACGTATCAAAATCTTTTTTGTCGAATCCTGTAAAATTCATAATAATGCTTCCTACCTTTCTTTTAATTAATCCCTATAAAATAAATGTTAATTTACTATATTTTAGCACATAAGGACCTTAATTAGAACGTAGGTGCTCTATCATAAGATGGCTGATACTTAGCATAACTATTATAATAATTTCTATTTGAGTTAAGCTATGAACAGTAATAGTGCATAGAGTAGAAGTTTTTGGTAAGATGAATGGAAAGAATTTACCATTGGAGGAAATACCACATGGACAACCAAAGTCGCCAATTATTATTCGATCAAGTAAAAAAATGGATACTGGAAGCGGGAGGTCATATAAGGGATGCAATTGATGAACCGTTATATATAGATACTAAATCCAACCCAAATGACTTAGTTACACAAATGGATCGAAATACCGAAGAGTATTTCGCGAAGAAAATAAGAGGTAAATACCCTAATCATCTCATATTGAGTGAAGAGGGATTTGGGGATGAAGTTGAATCATTAGATGGGACTATTTGGATCATAGATCCTATTGATGGTACGATGAATTTTGTACATCAAAAGAGGAACTTTGCCATCTCGATAGGGATTTACCATGACGGTATTGGTGAAATAGCATTTATTTATAATGTTATGGATGATGTGCTATATAGTGCGCAAAAAGGTCAGGGTGCATTTAAAAATGATAAACGATTACTATCATTAGAAAATAAGGTTAGTCTTGAAGAATCAATAGTAGTCCTAAATAGTTTCTGGGCCTGTGAAAACCAAGTTATAAATGAAAAAAAAATACAAGACTTAGTAAAAACGGTTCGTGGAACTAGATCATTTGGATCTGCTGCACTTGAACTCGCTTTTGTAGCCGAAGGAATAGTTGATGGATATTTAACAATGAAACTTGCACCTTGGGACATTGCTGCAGGTGCGATCTTAGTCAATGAAGTTGGCGGAATAACAACAAAAGCTAACGGAGATCCATTAAATTTACTTACAAATAATACGATCTTATCAGGAAATAAACAAATACATGAAACAATTTCAAGTCAATTTGTAGAACTTAAGAAGTAAGTAATAATTTCCTTAAAAAGGGACTGCCATTGTTTTGGCAGCCCTTTTTTCGTAAAGTCTATTTTTCAATTGTATTTTTTCTTTTTAATGAGATTCCATATCCCATAATTAGAAATCCTACGATGAATCCTAGTATTGTAAGCCAAATATTTCGATAAGCAATTGCTACTCCTACGAAAGAAAAAGAACAAATGACCAGGACAGCTAAAAATAATTTTGATAATTGAATGGATTTCATTATTTCACCTCATGATTGAATTGAATACCTACATTTATACTTTACTCTAGCGTCTAAAGATAAGATTTAGTATGATAGTTAGGGAATCTAATTGAATTAACAGAAGGAGGAGGCATATGGGGAACCAGTCAGTGTTGGAAGTACCCGATAACCTTTGGCCAGTAGCTGATTTCTTTATGCAAGGTCTAGGGGGAGAAATTAATTTAAACAATGATAATGAAGTTGCACAACTAATACAAGGCTTCTTCTTGTTATATTTAACTATCGTACTATTTACTATTTTAGCATATAAATTTGGTTTTGCTAAAAAATTACCACCTTTAAAATCAGCAGTAGTTTACCTTATTCTTATAGTTGGTATGTTTTTTATCACTATAATATTTGGTCTTAATTTACCTGTAGCTGAAAGTATTTTTGTAATTGCATTAGTTCTAGGAGCTTATCGCTTTAGGTTACATCGAGAACGAAGCGCACAAAATTAACTAGAAACTATAGAAGGACTTGTTACATGTACCGCTTAGAGCGGCGGAGTAACAAGTCCTTATTTTATTGTGAGTACCTACATTACTATCTTTCTACTATTATATTAATTGATCTTTATGTTTTAATTCTTTGAATACTCGGAAGTTACCAGTTGCAAGTCTTTCTTTAGTTTTCTCCCCAATTCGTTGATCACATGTAGGGCAAAGATACATGTGAATCCTTCGATTCCTTAGACGTTTTGCTTGTGGTGAATTGCCATCGATATTATCAATAGAATCACATATTACACATTTAACTCTCATCATTTTCACCTCTCAGTTAGGCTGTACACCTATTTTAACATCATATTCTATGGAATTCCATTAAAGCTTAAAATCGATACTTTCAACAAAATCCATTAAGAAGTAGTTTTAGAATAATTTATTAGGGAACTTATTACTTATATAAAGAATGAAAGGGTGATATTTATCCGAAAAACGATGGTTATTTCCTCAATTGGTGCTGTAGGAGCAGGAGTAGTAAGCTATTTGGTTGTGGATAAGAAATGGAAAAAAATTCTAAATACTTTTAAAAAGAGATCTAATATTAACGATGATAAACTACCATTGGAACAAGCCGGGGTACCGGAAGTAGACAATGAAGAAAATGCTAAAATGGTATCAGAGGGTTCTCAATTTGGAGTCAATTATTATAATGAAGTTAAAGAAGATAAATAATAAATAGGCAATAAAGGGTGAACAACTCTTTATTGCCTATTTATTTGGTTAATTATTAATATTATTTTTTGATTGATCCTCTTGGATTTCTTCAAGCTGTTTTTCTTCATCTTCAGGTATGGAACCTTTATTTTGATCCGGTTCTTGGGGTTGGTCTTCATTGATTGGAAATTCAGGCATATAGCGGCCAACAATTCCTGCTACTTCATCAACAAAACCTTGGATCGGATGACCTTGTTGGACCTTATTTGCCATTTCCCTAATTCTTTGAGTACCATCCGCGTCAGCTACCACTACTGCAGTTTTTCCATAAGGATCGTGTTGAAGAGCTTCTGCAACAGAGTATTTTATAGTTCCAACTCTAGATTGGTTCAAGTCTTTATCAACATCTATTCCAACCACTGCATAGGGTCCTGCGACTATTGCCGTTGCATTTTCAACATTAGGTACTCCACCCGCTAGATTTGCCAAACGTTGTGCAATTTCTTCATTCGAGTAGTTTTCGAGTTCTACGGGATCAGAATTTTTCACATGTAACATCCCACCGTGATCATTTTGTTCTGCTAAGTTGGTTTCTTCTTGTTGTTGGCAACCAAATAACGAAAAAATGAATCCTATCGTTAAGATTTGATAAATAAAAAGCCTGAGCATTTATTCTTCCTCCTTTTTGTTGTTTTATTTTTTGTTATTTGGCAAAGTTTATACATATTTTTGAGAGAGAGAGGGAGAGGAGGCTGTAGGTTACTCCATAAAAAAACCAACATATATAAGAAATATGTTGGTTTTTTTATGGAGTAACACTTATTCAATGGCTATTTTATTAATTCCTTTTATAGGATTATCTTTATTTGAGCCATCACCAAAATATAAATGAACAGGACCTTCAACTGATACTGGCTTTCCTTCGATTGCAAACAACAATAAACTATTAGTAAGACTATCTAAAGATAAAATTATATCCCCATTAGTGGTTAGAATTCTTGCTTGGGTTGCTTCCTTTTTAATTTCGGAAGTTGTTAAGAAATCCTTGATTGGCATCACATATGTATTTTTTAATATTTTTTCCCTCTCATATTTAGAAATACTTTTATTAACAGGAGGTTTAATTCTTTCTAAGTTTAGCTCTCTATTGAATCTTTCTGAGGCATTTTTCAATTCATCTACTTCTATTTCCTTAGTTTGACTTTTCTTATTAAAAGCTTCATCGAATATAATTTTTCTGTCGTCAAAAATCCATACGGTAGGATCTAAGGTTATCGAATATCTAACAGCACCAGTTAGTTGTACGATCACGTTGTTTGCCACCCTTCAATTGATAATTTTTCTTTATTAGCATAGCAGAGATTATAATAATTTTCACCAACGACGAATTAAATAGAAAAACTTTTAAAAAGATGCACTTATTGAGAGGTAATATGTTGGCTATTTTAAAGATAACTGGAAATATAGCATAGTATATCTCAAGGGGGAGGTAATGTTTTAACATGAATTTTCTCTACTATAGATGTTAGGAAATAACGGTGAATAGTCCAACCGAAAATTCGACTGAATTATCGGTTGGAGGAGTCTTATTAGCTTAAATAATTGATTTTTAAATTTATGTTATCTTATCTTGCATTTTTCGGCTTTAGAAGCTAATATAAGTAAAGAAAGTTAGTTTATTGGAGGGGATTTATTTGATATCTGAAGTGGCTGTAACTAATAATGAAAAAGCCTTTGCCCTTCTAAAGGCTGATGCTGATAAAATCCTAAAACTAATCAAAGTTCAGATGGATAATTTGACAATGCCTCAATGTCCTTTATATGAAGAGGTTTTAGATACACAAATGTTTGGCTTATCAAGAGAAATTGATTTTGCGGTTCGGTTAAATCTTGTAAGCTCAGAGGATGGAAAACAGCTTTTAGAAAATCTCGAAAGACAATTAAATGTATTGCATGAAACCGCCCAAAATTCATAGCGGAAATAGTATGCTATGCATTTTCGTAAATTAAAGCCTTTGCCATATTGGCGGGGTTTTTTTGTTTATAATTATTTTTAACAAATATTAGCTTATTTAATTATTTCACGTGTTTTTTTAGATTTATTCTTTTATATAAAACTTCAAGATTATGGTATATTTAACTAGAAGGTTTTCTAATTGTATTACTATTCAGGAAAAATAACTAAATCTTATAAAAGTCAAAGTAAGGAGTATATAAATGAAACAAAGACAGAAATGGAAATCCTTTGATTTCACACTTTTAATAACCCCATTACTCCTTGTCTGTTTTGGCATCGTGATGATTTACAGTGCTAGTATGGTCGTTTCTATTATGGATAACAAACCTAGTAACTATTATATGCTAAGACAACTCATTTGGTTTGGAATTAGCTTAGTAGGGTTTGCAATATGCTGTGTTATACCGTATCGACATTATCAAAAAATTATGAAATTTATTATTTTCGGTTTAATAGGATTATTAGTTGCAGTTTTATTTGTTGGTATTGAAGCTCATGGTGCTAAATCATGGCTATTAATAGGGAAATTTACACTTCAACCTTCAGAGTTTGTTAAATTGGGTTTAATTATGTACTTGGCATCTATCTATTCAAAAAAACAGAATTACATAACCGATTTCAGTAAAGGTGTACTACCACCATTAGTTATTACGGGAATCCTTCTTGGTTTGATTGGTATGCAGCCTGACATAGGAACAGGTGCAATAGTTTTTCTTATCGCTTGTTCTGTGATTTTCAGTTCAGGAATAAAATTCAAACACCTTTTCTTATTAGTTTTCGTTGGAATTGGCCTCTTAGGTCTTGCCGCGACACAAATGGTAAATGATGAAAGAATTTCTCGTTTTACTGGTGCATACCAACCGTTTGAGCAACCAGACGATGGTGGTTATCAATTAATTCAATCTTATGTAGCTATTGGCACTGGAGGAATAGTTGGAGAAGGTTTAGGTAGCGGAGTTCAAAAAATGGGTTATTTAACACAACCCCACACAGATTTTATTATGGCTGTTGTTGCTGAAGAACTAGGTTTTGTTGGTGTGATAATTATTATAGGAATGTTAGCGATTATCGTACTTAGAGGGATTTACATAGCGAGAATTTGTGAAGACAGCTTTGGTTCCTTACTTGCGATTGGTATCTCCTCAATGGTTGGGATTCAAACCTTTATTAATTTAGGAGCTATTAGTGGTCTATTACCAATTACTGGTGTTCCTTTACCGTTTATAAGTTATGGTGGCTCATCGCTATTAGTTTCAATGATTTCTATGGGAATCTTAAATAACATAGCTCTTAATGTAAAGCTTAAGGAGCAAAAAGTAGTAACTGATCCACAAATAGATAGACCATCTGTTTATACACGTAGTTATCAGTCTAACGAACAAAACTTATGGCACAAATGATATAGAAATTTTCCGATTCCAATTAAACAAAAAAAACAGCAAATTAAGGTAATAAGTTATGTGATATAAAGCATCAATCTCAGCGATTGATGCTTTATATTTTTTTATAAATAATATAGTGGATTTAATTTGTTCAAGTAAATTACAAAAGAAATCGCTAGTTTTATACAGGTTAAAAATTCAGAATAGTTTAATGGTAGTCAGAATATAACAAAGTAACTTTTCCTCTGTGTAGCAGTTTCAATAAAAATATGGGAACATTCAAAAACGCTTGGATTGTGTTTCCAAGCGTTTCAGATGAGAATATTCACTTGTGGCGATGACCGATTGTTATACTGACTTCCATAATAGTATGACATTCCATATAAAATTATCGCTTACAGAATTTTGTTTTTTTGACTAAAATTAATTTTACTTTAGTTTTTCATATGCAACACTTCTTGAGCATAGAAGGATAAAGTAGCATAACAATCCAAAATAAATGGTTATCGTTAAGGCGTGAAGTAAGGCTATTACAAGATTTCCTAAGGTCACTATGACAATTGCTCCTAGTAAAACCTGAATAATCATAAGAAGAGCAGCTACTGTCCATCCCCATAACATTACTTTACTATTTTTATAATGTTTCCGTACATGAAGAAACAAATAGATTGTCCATATAAAGGCTATCGCTGCCGCAAATCGGTGTCCCATTTGAATCCATTGACCAGTATTAAAGGCTAAACTAAATGGGTCTTCATTATCACATAATGGCCATCCACCACAGGCTAAACTTGAGTTTTTATGCCTCACAAGTGCACCAGTATAGACAACAAACATGATATAGGTAGTAAGTGCATATATTTTGTTTCGTATTGGTTTTGGAATGATTAAAGATTTTGCATCAAACTTTTGATCGATCTCAAAAATAAGTAATGTTAATAGAAGAACTGCAGCGAATGATATGAGTGAAATACCAAAATGTAAAGCTAGTACAAAGTCAGATTGTGACCATAATACTGCAGCAGCTCCGATCAACGCTTGTAAGATAAGAAAGGAAATAGAAATAAATGCTAGAAACTTTACTTCTCGTATATGACCTATAAATTTCCAAGAAAGAATGGATAATAGTAAGACCACAATACCAGCTATCCCAGATACAAGACGATGGCTTAGTTCAATTATTAGTTCTGCCGAAATCTCTCCTTCACAAACAGGCCAGTTAGCACCACAACCCATTCCTGATTCTGTTTTTGTTACCAATGCCCCACCTATTAAGACGAATATCATTGAAAGTGTTGCTATTACTGATAACCTTTTTAGTGTTCTAATCATATGGCCACCTCATATCCCAGTGGACTATTTTATTAACTGTAGACAGTAATAAGAATATTATCCTAGGACTATTTTCAATTTTTAGTACTACTGTATTATCTTCCTTCGATAATGAAGGAGGTTGTACTGTATGTTTTTAAAGATTAACTAATGAAGAATCCTAAAAAAACATTTTTAAAAACATGACAAAAGTTATAGTATCATTTATATAAACTAATTTCACTAAAAACTATAAAAAATACTTGCATTATAGACCTTTGTTTGCTAGAAATAAATAAGAGAATTCCTTGTTAAACCTACAATAGCAAGGATTTAGCAGCTTATAAACAAAGGTCTGGCTAGCAATTTGCGATTAGGTCTATACTTATAATAACGTTTAACTATCTTTAAAAATTAGATTTCACAAATTTGTCACAATATTTTTCTTCTTGAGTAGTTAAATAGATAGAAAGCCGAATCCGTGATACAATATTGTTGACGAGCGTAATTTTATGCTAATAATCAGGTTAATTTTAGTAGGTTAAGGAAAAACTAATAGACAATGTAAAGGAGGGGTGCAATTTATAATGAATAAGGCTGAATCAACAACTCAGATTATTGGTAATGTAGGTAGTAAAGACCGAGCAAGCTTATGGACAGATATTAAATCGCTAATAAAAATTGGTATCATTAATTCTAACTTAATGACAGCATTCGCTGGTTTTTGGCTAGCTTTATACTATTCAGGCCTTTCCTTCTCGAATCATTGGGAAACTTTTTTAATAATGATGATTGGTACAGCTCTAGTTATCGCTGGTGGTTGTATTTTAAATAACTATTTTGATCGTGATATCGACCCAATTATGTCTAGGACTAAAAAACGTCCGACTGTTACTGGGAGTATTCCTTTAACGTATATTTTGTTACTTGGAATAATATCTACTGTTCTTGGGATTCTGTTACTGATGCTAACAACCATTCAAGCTGCTTTGTTAGGAGTTGTAGGATGGTTTTGCTATTTTGTCTTGTACACAGTATGGTCTAAAAGAAGATATACGATTAATACAGCAATTGGGAGTTTATCGGGTGCGGTTCCACCTTTAATAGGATGGGCAGCCGTTGATCCTAATCTTCACATGGCAGCAATTATATTATTTTTAATTATGTTTATCTGGCAAACTCCTCATTTTCTTGCATTGGCAATGAAAAAATGTAAGGAATATAAAGCTGCAGGAATTCCAATGCTGCCAGTAGTATATGGATTCGCAATTACAAAAAGGCAGATAGTTATTTATTCTGCTTGTATGTTACCTTTGCCATTTTATCTATTTTCTCTTGGTAATACCTTTTTAGTAATCGCAACAATATTAAATATAGGTTGGCTTGCTTTAGGTATATCTGGATTTTTCACTAAAAATGATTTAAAATGGGCAAATTGGATGTTTGTCTATTCACTTAATTATTTAATGGTATTATTTCTTACAATGATTGTCGTAACAATTCCACAAGTGGTTTATTAATAGAGTATTTTTATACTCCATTTATTAATAATAAAGATTCAAAAAAGAAAGAGAGGTATTTTCATGAAAGGTTGGATGGGAAAAATCCGTGCTCTGTTTTTGTTAAGCTTACTATCTTTGATTCTTTCAGGGTGCGGAAAAGAAAACTTGACCGCCTTTACACCTAAAGGATATGGGGCTGAGGTATCATTAAATCTTATTATTATTTCCTTGTTGGTCATGATCTTTGTATTTATAGTCGTTATGGTTATCTATACAATTGTCTTGGTCCGATATCGTCAGAAAAAAGGTCAAGAAGATTTTGTACCAAAACAAACTGAGGGGAATAAAGCTTTAGAAGTTATATGGACAGTTATTCCAATTATTTTATTAATTGTTATAGCGGTACCTACTGTAACAGCAACGTATGATCTTGCTAGTACAGATGACAAAGAAGACTCGTTAAACGTTAATGTAACTGGTAATCAATACTGGTGGCATTTTAATTATGGCGAACAAGAGATACAAACCAGTCAGGATTTATATATACCAGTTGGTGAAAAGGTATATTTGAACATGATATCAAGCGATGTTCTGCATTCTTTTTGGGTTCCATCCATATCAGGTAAAATGGATACAAATCCAGAAAATGAAAACACGATGTTCATTGAAGCGTATGAAGAAGGGGTTTATTACGGCAAATGTGCTGAGTTATGTGGACCTTCACACTCCTTAATGGATTTCAAGGTTATTGCTGTAAGTCGAGAGGAATTTGACACATGGGTTGAAGACATGCAAAATGTGGACCCAGAAGCAACACCGGAAACAGCTAGTGCTCAAGAAGGTCAAGAAATTTTTCAAAATAGCTGTATCGGATGCCATGCGGTTGGTTCTCAAGCAAGTGCAGTAGGACCAAACGTAACAAACTTTGGTGATAGAAGTATGATTGCTGGGGTTGTTGAATATTCAAAAGAAAATCTAATTCAATGGATGTTGAATCCGGAAGAGTTTAAGCCTGGCAATAAAATGACAGGAAATTATTCTGTTCCAAGTCCAGAAGAAGCTGAAAAGATAGCAGATTATTTATTACAATTACAACCATCAGAAATCACTCCGGAAAGTGCTACTGAGTAGCGAGAAAAATCTAGGGATGGAAGAGGTTAAGGGAGGTTTAATAGCGTGAGCACTACAATTGCGCAAAAAAGAGGAATTGGCTCTATGCTGTGGGATTATTTAACCACTGTCGACCATAAAAAAATCGCAGTTTTATATTTACTCGGTGGGGGTTTTTTCTTCATAATTGGTGGACTTGAAGCTTTAGCTATCCGAATACAACTAATAAAACCAGCAAATGACTTTGTTAGCGCTGGTTTTTACAACGAACTATTAACAATGCATGGAACGACAATGATTTTCTTGGCAGCCATGCCATTGGTATTTGCTTTAATGAACGCGGTTGTACCATTACAAATTGGTGCACGTGATGTAGCATTTCCATTTTTAAATTCGTTAGGCTTTTGGCTATTTTTATTTGGAGGTCTTTTATTAAATGCTAGTTGGTTCTTAGGTGGTGCACCTGATGCTGGATGGACAGCATATGCTCCATTATCAACTACATCTCCAGGTCACGGGGTAGACTTTTATGTTCTTGGTCTACAAATATCCGGTGCTGGAACATTAATCGCAGGAATTAATTTTCTAGTAACGATAGTTAATATGCGTGCCCCTGGAATGACATATATGCGTATGCCATTATTTACATGGACAACATTTATTGTTAGTGCGCTAATTTTATTTGCATTTCCAGCTTTGACTGTTGGATTGTTCTTACTTATGTTTGATCGATTGTTTGGTTCAGGATTTTTCGATGCTAGTATGGGTGGTAACTCCGTTATTTGGGAACATCTATTTTGGATATTTGGTCACCCTGAAGTATATATTTTAATCCTTCCAGCATTCGGTGTTTTTAGTGAAATACTACCTACTTTTTCTAGAAAACGTCTGTTCGGTTATACGGCTATGGTATTTGCGACCGTATTAATTGGTTTCTTAGGATTTATGGTTTGGGCCCACCACATGTTCACTGTAGGTTTGGGACCAGCTGCAAACTCTATATTCGCAATAGCGACAATGGCGATTGCTGTACCAACTGGAATTAAGATATTTAACTGGTTATTTACGATGTGGGGAGGAAGCATTCGGATTAATTCTGCTATGCTTTGGACACTTGGTTTTATTCCTTCTTTTACTATCGGGGGAATGACAGGTGTTATGGTAGCTGCTGCTCCAGCAGATTATCAGTACCATGATTCCTATTTCATCGTTGCTCACTTCCATTATGTAATTGTTGGAGGGGTAGTATTTGGTATTTTTGCAGGTCTTCATTATTGGTGGCCAAAAATGTTTGGTAAAATCTTGGATGAAACGTTAGGTAAAATTACCTTCTGGACATTTTTCATAGGTTTCCACTTAACATTCTTTATACAACACTTCCTTGGGTTAATGGGTATGCCACGTAGATATTGGACATACGGTGCAGATCAACAACTCGAATTAGGAAATGTTATTAGTACAATTGGCGCTTTCTTTATGGCAATTGGTGCGATTGTATTTATTTACAATGTGATTATTACTACTGCTAAAGGTGAAATGGTTAGTGGTGACCCATGGGATGGTCGTACCCTTGAGTGGGCGACTCCAAATCCTACGCCACATTATAATTTTGCACAAACACCACTTGTACGTGGTCTAGATCCTTTATGGATTGAAAAAACAGAAGGTAGAAAAGGCATGACTCCTGCAGAACCGCTTGGGGATATCCATATGCCAAATCCTTCAATTCTACCATTTATTATGTCATTAGGTTTGTTCATTGCAGGATTCGGATTCATCTATCAAATAGATGATCCAAGGTGGTTAATTGTAGCCATTGTAGGAATGGGAATCCTTCTTGGGGCTATGTTTATACGATCCGTCAAGGATGACCATGGACATCACATTCATAAAGAAGATTTAGAGAAGGGGGCTGGATTGTAATGAGTCAAGAACATACATTAAATCCTGAGGTATTTCCAGATGAACCGGAAAAAGCCACCCTAGAAGGCAAAAATAAGTTTTTAGGTTTTTGGTTTTTCCTTGGAGGAGAGACAGTATTATTTGCTTGTCTTTTTGGAACTTATCTTGCCCTTCAAGGTTCAACTGTAGGAGAAAATACTGCTGAGAATTTATTTGGACTTGAGTTGGTATTTATCATGACGATGTTGTTATTAACTAGTTCATTAACTAGTGTATATGCAATGTATCACATGAAAAATAATGACTTTGCGAAAATGCAAGTATGGTTAGGTATTACTGTAGTGTTAGGTCTTGCTTTTCTTGGACTAGAGATTTATGAGTTTTATCATTATATTACTCATTATGATTTTACCTTCCGCTCATCAGCCTTTGGATCAGCCTTTTATACTTTAGTAGGCTTTCATGGAGGACACGTTCTATTTGGTCTTTTGTGGATTATAACGTTAATGGCTCGTAATGCGAAGAGAGGCTTAAACCTATATAATGCTCCAAAGTTCTACATTGCAAGCTTATACTGGCACTTTATTGATGTTGTATGGGTGTTTATTTTTACAGTTGTCTATCTAATGGGAAAGGTGGGGTAAACCATGTCTGAAAACACCAATTCCACAACTACCGATCTAGATTATAAAAAAGCAAAGAAAAAAGAAGAGATGAAACAACAGGTAGTGACTTTTGCTTTAATGATAGTGTTCACCATTATCGCTTTCACAATGGTAACAGCAGGATTGGATAAATTATTTGTAATTCCAATTCTGATAATTCTAGCGGTTGTCCAAGTAGGATTTCAGCTTTATTACTTCATGCATATGAGCCACAAAGGTCATGAAATGCCTTCAATAATGTTTTATGGAGGGACGGCTGTTGCTTTTCTAACAGTCTTAACAATGCTTGTTTTAGTATGGTGGTAGACTAGATAGAGGTCAGGGATTCGTCCCCGACCTCTTTTCTATATTAGTTACTGTTGTAGTGCTTTGATTAGAAAAATAAATTTGTTTAAATTGTCATATTTCTAATGTTTTTTTGCCACTTAAATAAGCTATAATGGAAAAAGCACAAATATGGAGTGATATGAAATGTGGTTAGAACTACAAATATTTGGATTTCGAGCTTTGTGGAGTCCATACTATGCATTATTCGTTTTAGGTTTAGGTATAACCTATTATTTAATAACTACTAAATTTACTAAGAAGGGACCACCAAGTGTTACCCAACAAACTTCCTTTTATCTTGGGTTAGTTCTTCTGTATATCATAAAAGGATCACCTATAGATCTGGTATCTCATATCATGTTTACTTCTCATATGGTTCAAATGGCTCTGTATTACCTTGTTTTCCCAATATTGATTATTAGGGGCATTCCAGTGTGGATATGGAGAAAAATATTTGACTTGCCAGTATTGAAGTCGATTTTAAAGATTACTACAATACCCTTAATCGCATTATTATTATTTAACGGTTTATTTTCGATGTATCATATTCCAGTTATTTTTGATTACGCGAAAGAAACTCCAACTGCGCATGCAATCATTACAACAGTTATTTTGTTTACTGCCTTTTGTATGTGGTGGCCCATTGTCACGCCAATTAAAGAGTTAGACAAACTGTCACCATTGATGAAAATTGGTTATATATTCGCAAATGGAGTATTAATTACACCTGCTTGTGGCTTAATTATCTTTGCGGACCATTCTATATACGCTACCTATAGTGAGACAGGTAGTTGGATACAAGCACTTGCTTTATGTGTTCCTTCTTCTGTTTTAGGTGGATTGACCTTAAGTGGACCAGAGATGTTTTCACCACTTCCAATTGTGGAAGATCAACAGCTTGGTGGAATAGTAATGAAGATTATGCAGGAAATCGTGTACGGAATGATACTAGCCAAAGTTTTCTTTGGTTGGTTCGGTAAGGAAAGCCACAAGGTTGACCCTGTTCCTACAACCACTCCCAGTGAGACCTAATTATTAATTGTTATTTAGAGAGGATAATTGTTATGCCTTTTTTACCAACTATTAGTACCTTTTTCATTGTTCTAAGTGCTGTATTAGTTGCTATTGGCTGGATACTAGTTACTCAAAAGAAATATAAAGCGCACAAGAAGACAATGATAAGTGCTGCCATTAGTGCATTACTATTTTTCATTATTTATTTATCACGGACTATCTTTGTAGGAAACACTAGCTTTGGCGGACCTGAAGAGTTAAAGATTTATTATACAATTTTTCTTATTTTTCACATTATACTAGCAACAACTGGTGCAGTATTTGGTATAGTCACTCTTGTACTTGCTTTAAAACGTAATATTACAAAACACAGAAAGATTGGTCCTGTGACTAGTATTATCTGGTTTTTTACTGCAATAACTGGAGTCGCAGTTTATTTACTTTTATATATTATTTATGATAGTGGAGAAACAACCAGTATGATAAAAGCAATCTTAGGATTATAAACAAAGGGACTACCTTAACAAGTTGAGGTAGTCCCTTTTGATATTCTGTTTGTTACAAATAGGTGAAAGAATACTTATGTGGATGTATAATCAAATTTAGAAGGAGATAATACTTCTCGTAGTCCTACTGGAAGGCTCACGAATAAGTTTAGTCTCTACTTTTTAGAATAGAGGTGTATTAAAAGGTGAATGAAATAAAAGTGATAACAAAGGAAGAGTATTATCATGTACTTTCTCTAGGAGAATATGCTTTCAATTATAGACTTACTGAACAGGATAGGCAAGATCGGTCTAAAATGATGGAGAATCAAATTATACTTGGATCATACGACAAATCAGGGACGCTAGCATCAAAATTACACTTGTTACCAATGGAACTATTTTTGGGCTCTAAGGTAATCCCTTTTGGTGGAATTGCTGGAGTAGCAACTTGGCCTGAACACAGAAGAAAAGGACATGTTCAACGCTTAATGCGGATGGCTTTGATGGAGATGAAGAAACATCCATTACCTCTTTCCATGTTACATCCTTTTTCTGTTGGATTTTATCGTAACTATGGTTGGGAATTGACACAACATATACATAAGTATTTTTTTAAGCCTACAGATTTACGGGTTAAACGCGTCAATGGTCACACCCAAAGAGTACTATATTCCGAACAAAAAGATACTCTTCAATTTTTATATGAACAACATGCTATTACCTACTGCTTAATGTTGAAACGTGAGCAGTGGTGGTGGGAAAAGCGAGTAATTTCAAAAGATGACCAGATAGTCATTTATTTTGATTCATCCAATATCCCTCAGGGCTACTTGATTTCGAAGATAGTTGATAAAAGATTAAAGGTAGAGGAATTCATCTATCAAAATGGTGAAGCATGCTATGGTTTACTACAGTGGATTAGAAATCATGATTCAATGTTAAATGAAGTTGAAATGGTAATTCAACCACAAGACCAAATCTCATTTTATTTTGACAATCCCAAAATAACAATGAAGAAAGATGCATATTTTATGACAAGAATCGTTGATTTTCAGTCATTTGTTAAAGAGTATCCATTTTTCAAATCCGTTGACCAACTTTTTTTAAGAATTGACCTTATCGATGATCTCGCCGAATGGAATAATGGAAGTTGGTTACTTAAAATTGAAAATAATGTAGTAAGTAATGTTGAACTTAATCTTGCTTTTCGAAGTGATTTTACTATAACAACCGATATTCAAACACTAACAGCATTATTATTTGGCAGTGAACCCATTGACCGTTTAATCTCATTCGACCTGTTAAAGGTAGAAGGCAATATTAATTTGCTTAAAAAAATAATTCAACCGATGCAGCCTGCATTATTAGACTTTTTTTAATTTTATAAAATGAGTTTCAATAAAAAAACATAGTCAGATTTGACGGAATGTCAATCTGACTATGTTTTATTTTGGCTATACTTTGAAATTCCATTTAATAATTCCCGCCTCTTTAGCAGAGTTAAAGGCGATTACAAGTAGAGGTCCTAGGATAAATCCAAGTATTCCTATTAATTGTAAGCCAATATACATTGCGATTAAAGTGGCCAGTGGAGAAAGACCAATGTGTCGACCCATAACTTTTGGTTCAACAGTCCTCCTAACAGCAAGTAGAACAACAGCAAGAATAGCTAGTTGTGTACCGGTGACTACGTCTCCAGTAATAAACATGTAGAGTGCCCAAGGTCCGATAACTATTATGGAACCTATAATCGGGATGAAATCAACTAACCATACAACAATTGAAACAATTATGGCGTATTCCGGTGCAATAAATAATAAACCAAGTAAAGTAATAATAAATATGATGATACTAACTAAGAACTGAGCTTTCAAAAAACCTAATACCACATAAGCCAGTCTGGCATTCATAAACTTTACTTTTTCGGCACTTTCAGCTGTAAGGTGTTCATAGGTCATCTTCTTTAGCCCTGGTAATTCTAACATGAACATAAATAACGCAAGTAGGTACACGATTAGACTTACCAAATATTCAGGTACTTTACCTACAGCAGATGCTATTTGTTGTAGCTGTAATTTAGATCTTACTGTATCTCCAAACTCTGAAAGGCTTTCACTAATACCATCTTTCAACTCATCTACAAATTCAACAGGGAGGTCCTCAGTAAAATGTTCAATATCAGTCTCCCATTCTAATAGTTTTGAGTTTATTTGATTTATATATGTAGGTGTATTCTCAGCGAAGTTCACAACATGAGTAACAGCTCTAGTTACTAAATATGAACCACTGACACTAACAATCACTAAGAAGATTAGAAATATGATAGTGACTGCAATTTTTCTGTTTAATTTGAATCTTAACTGCATCCAGCGTATTGAGGGATTAAGAAATAGAGCAGTAAAAAAGGCTAAAATTAAAGGAATTGATACTGGTAAAATAAAGTATCCCGCAATAATTAGCAGTATTGTTAGCATTATTAAAATCCATTGGCGTTTTGTAAGGTAACGAAACAATTTAGTTTTGTAAACTCCTTTCATAATGGAACAACTTTAATCAAAATATAGCATGTATTTTATTTTTTGAATAGCAAAAAAGAAAGAAAAAGGTGTGAAGTTAAAATAGTAATGTCAATTGCTCATGTTTTGGATAATCACATAGTTCAAACGAATTGTTTATGTAGCGGGCAATTAAAGCTCAATACAAATAATAAACTGTTAGTGATAAAACCAACAGTTTATTATTCCTTATTTTTTATGTTTGTCTAATTCTGCTTTTGCCTTTGAAAGTTGTTGTTTAGCTCTATCAACAACACTATCAGGAAAGTTCTCTTTTTCTCCGTATTCAACTCCATGCGGGTAATAATGCTTACCCAGTAGAGGTGTGTTTAATTTGACAACGGCATCACCGCGGTCAACATCACCTTCAAGGGAATAACCTTGAATTCTAATATAGTAAGTAATATTTTCTTCAGCAGAGCTTATTTTGAAATCATAAGTTACCCGTTCATAGTCCCATTGACCAGCACGTATAAAAGCAATGTTGTTCATTGAATGATCTAATGGCTTTAAATCTAAAACTAAACCTTCAATTCCAGTACCTTCTATTTTCATACTTCCACCTCACAAAAAAATGTATGTATCTACCTTATAATAGTATGAAATAAGATAAGTTGCAATCGATTTACGTCCTTTATTGTTTTTAGAACAAGATGATGCAAGAAATTTAATAAATTGGAAAGACTAGTTTTGTATGGGAAAAAACATTTTAACTATTAAAGGAGGAAATTTATGAAGTCTGTAAAGGAAATTATGACAACCGATATAAGTTATTGTACTGCAGATGATAAAATTAGCGATGCAGCAGTGAAAATGAAAGATAGGAATGTTGGTGCTATACCAATTTGTGGTTCAAATCAAGAACTGTTAGGAATGGTAACAGATCGAGATTTAGTGATAAGAGGGTATGCCAATAATAAGGATGGCTCAAGCAAAGTTAAAGAGGTTATGAGTAATGAATTGCATTCTGTTAGTCCTGAAACCACAGTTCAAGAGGCAAGTAAACTAATGGCTAAAAAGCAAATTCGTAGATTACCTATCGTTGATAACGGAAAGCTTATTGGTATTGTGTCATTAGGTGACTTATCATTAGAAAATAAATCTAATGAGGCAGCAGGTCATGCTCTTGAAGAAATTTCTGAAACGGGAAAAGAACATAACAATGAGATTCATTAGTAATTAATTCATAATATTAATCTAAAACCTTGCTGTTATTTTAATGCAGCAAGGTTTTTATAGTTTTGGTTTAACCAAATATTTTATTAATAATATAAAATTCTTTTCATAAACAAGCCTATTTTTCATTATAATGATTTATAGAAGTGATTAAAGGAGTTAATAGATATGAGAGGTTTTAAAAACGTAATACTTTTACTTTTATTAGTCGCTGGTATTTTCTACGTCTTTCAAGATAGGTTAATAACTGAAAATACAGTAACTAGTTTAGATCTTCTAAGCAAATCTACTCAAACAACAATGGAACCCAAAACGTCACCCGCTAGTATAACTTCGGTTTCAAGAATTGAGGGTGATTTATACAAATGGATTGGGAAACAACAAAGTGAATTAGAGAGTAGTTTAGGAGAACCACTTCGTAGAAACCTAAGCTCCTATGGCTATGTTTGGTGGGTTTACACAAACAGGATAGATCAGTATATTCAGTTTGGTATAAAAGACAATCAAATAGTAACTATTTTTGCTACGGGAGATGGTCTTTCTATAGACCCGATTAGTATTGGTCAATCATATGATGAGAATGATAAAAACTTTGAATTTGACAATGAAGTTTCTTTTTCCAGAGCATCTACTTCATATCGTTTTAAACTAACTACAAATGATATGGAAACTAGACCACTAGCTCAAATTGACACTGACACTTTTATTCAATTTTACTTTGATTCGTTTGCCCAAAGTTTATCATCAATTCGAATTGTGAACTCAGAAGTCTTATTAACACAGAGGCCGTATGAAATTTTCTACCGTGGAGAACTACCAGAAGCACCATTACTTACTTCTGTTCAGTGGAGGGAAGTCGAAACGGGAATGGAACAGCAAATTTTTGATATAACTAATATATTTCGAACCCGATTTAATAGAACGCTACTCGAATGGGACGATTCGGCTGCGGGGGTTGCTCTAGGTCATAGTAAGGATATGGCAGAGAACAATTATTTTTCCCACTATACCCAAACAGGTGATGGTTTAAAGGAAAGACTAAGCGCTAATGAAATATATTACTTGTCTGCTGGAGAAAATATTGCTGCGCAATACACAGATGGTCCTTCTGCTGTTGAAGGTTGGTTAAATAGTGAAGGGCACCGAGACGCATTGCTTAAAAACGATTACACCCATTTAGGTGTAGGTGTATATAAATATTATTATACTCAAAATTTCCTGCAAAAATAAAAAAATTATAACTGTTAAAAAGTGTTAAAAGTAACTTTCTTTTAAAATAACTCTGTTCCTAAGGGGTTTTGTGGCTACTTAATATTCATAGTTGATGTAAATTGCGTCGTAACATACCACGCTCTTCACCACTACGGAAATACACTACGCTTTCCGCGGGTGGCTGTTGAGCCTCCTCGTGCTACGCACTGTGGGGTCTCACCTAGGCCATTCCCTCCCGCAGGAGTCTCCGTGTATTTCCTGCGTTAGTATAGTGTTGTGTTTGATAACTACTACATTAAACCAACCAGAGCTAAATACTTATAATGGTTGATTGTGGTGGTAGACAATCGACTCTAGAGTGAAAAGTAACAAAGGTCTCATGCGACGAGTAAGCGCAGGTATTTTCCAAATGTCTATGGATTCCGCCCACGCTAGTAGTAGTGTTTTTTTTATTAAAGAAAAAACCCATGAATTTATTGTCTCAAGGATCCACCCTTGAACAGTGAGCTACTCAAAGCGGAGGAAAAATACGACACTCCTATGGGAAAGGAACAGTCTGAAGACCCCGCAGTGAGTGTTCTTTA
>NZ_WJNG01000030.1 GCF_009649745.1 Aquibacillus halophilus
CGAAAATAAAGTTCAATTTTCTTTGTATGAAAATCTTCACGTGAAAAGGCAATAAGAAATTAGACCCTACAATAATTATCTTTTTTGAAGAGCCAACATATCCTTAACTGATATTTGTTTTAGATTATGCTACTTCCGGATCAGTACTTGTTATCTCATAGCCCTTTCTCTTTAAGTATTCAATCATTCTTATTTCTTTATTTTCTTGTTTTTGTTTCATGTAATCTGGACCTAACTCTTTATATGGTTCTCCTGTTTTTAAGATATTGTAAGCAATTTTTAAAAGTAAGTGGGCTGTGGCCATTTGTGCTTTTTTTGCACCTTGTCTCTTTAGTATCCTTTTGTAAAAAGAAGATACTCTATTGTTTTGAGGTCGAGTTGATAGAGCACATTGTACTGCCATGGTCTTTAATACCTTGTTTCCTTTCTTGCTTTTAGTTCGCTTTTTTTTACCGGCACTTTCATTATTCCCTGGACTCACACCAGCCCAAGATGCAAAATGCTTGTCTGATTTATATACTGACATATCAATACCCATTTCTGCGACTAGAGTAGCTGCGCCATTTTTATCTACTCCAGGTATGGTGTCTAATAATTCTACTTCTTTTCGATACGGTTCCAAGCATATGTCAATCTGTTTTTCTATTTCAGTAATCAGATTTTCAAGATACATCATATGATCCCAATGTTGACGCAACATATAGCGATGGTGGTGACGAATACGGCCGTTGATGGCACTAGCGATATCAAAAAGATTTGCTTTTGTTCCCCGGTGAACTAATTTCTCAAGATCTATTAATTCAATCTTTTCACCATCCATGATTTTCTCAAGTATTCGTCGTCCTGTTGTTCCAAAAATATCTGAAAGCACCGATGTAAGTTTTATGTTTCCATCTTGTAATATTTTGTGTATCCGATTTCGTTCGTTACTACGATTATAAATTAGTTTTGTCCGGTAACGAGTAAGATCTCGTAAATCCCGAATACTTTCAGGAGGAACAAAATTCCCTTCAATTAACCCACTTCTTAATAGCTTGGCAAGCCATTCGGCATCCTTAACATCTGTTTTCCGACCAGGAACATTTTTCACATGTCTTGCATTTGCAAGTATAAGGTGAAATCTTTCCTCAAGGATATTCCATATTGGTTTCCAATATACTCCTGTACTTTCCATGACAACATCAGTTACTTCCTTAGAGAACAGCCAATCACTTAATTCTAATAATCCTTCCGTAGTTGTTGAAAAAGACTTGATTTCCTTTTTTGGTCTTTTGTCTAACGAACCATGTAATACACAACCCACTACCACTTTTTGATGTACATCTAACCCAGCACATCTTTCAATCATTGCTTCCATTAAGAACCACCACTTCATTAGTTAATCAATACAAATGACAGTAGATATCTGTTAAAAAATATTTGTATACGTGTTTTTCACACATTAGTTGGTACTTCTATACTGTCAAAACCAGTTTCGTGCACAGGGTATCTCACTTTAAGATCCACCAAAGAAATTTCAGCCTGGTTGTATTGTTACTAGAAATATTGACGTTTGATTCCTATGTGATACCTCTGATTTGATTAGGAATCCATTTTCGTGATAGTTGGTGGCTACGAGAAGCGTAGCCGTGGACGTTTCGTGCG
>NZ_WJNG01000031.1 GCF_009649745.1 Aquibacillus halophilus
GCCCAATGTCATCAAGGTATATAGCCAATAAATACCATTTTATTTTGTTTGATCAAAGATGTCATAAATATTATCACCACCTGCTAGAAAGTGTTTTAAAAAAGGCAATAGGATGCCCGGTCCTTGAGTTATAGTCTTCTTTCAAGTCCCTCATTTACTACTTGCGTCTTATATATGGATAAAGTATATTTAAGATGAGTTGTTTTATAGGCACCTTTTCCTGCTAGGAACAAATTTATTCGACTTCAAGTTTTTGTTGCGCGGATACTTCCTTCCCGGCCGAATAGGTGTCTTATTTTTTATGATTTCTTTCATAACCTTGTTAAATATCTTTTGCCGAACAGCGGCTCTTTCTTCAAGTAATAAAATAATCATGGATTCTTTTAATTTTCCTATTAGGATGTTGGTGTTAATTTGGTAGTGATGCTTCAAATTCTTTTTCTTATCTTTTTCATTGATCACTTTGTTCGCTTCGTTTTTAACAAGGGCTACCATATTAATTAAGTAAATGGATGCATAGAAATCTTGTTCTATCACGACCTGTGAACTGCCTGTAAAGTTTTCCATTTGTAATTTGTTTTTTAATTCGTCGTATTTCACTTCAATTCCCCAACGTTTAAAATAAAGGTCTTTGAATTCCAGAACGCCTAGATGCTTCTCCATCACATTGGTTACGAGTATTTCTTCTTCATTGGATGGTAATAGAACTCTTAAAACTCGAGCTGATAACTCCTTGCCATTTACAGTGAAATGGATGATTTGATCTGGTTCAACAGCTTCTCTAATCTCTTTCATTGCACCTATTGATGCACGCATGAGGTACTTTATTCCATATTCCTCTACATAAGCAATGAAATCTCTAGAAGGATATCCTCTGTCGAACAATAGAAGGTCATTTTTAAACCCTAACTCCTTTAGTTCTTTGATCATTTCCTTGGCGGCGTCACGCTCACTAGACTTGTAAGGTGCGATTCGTGACGTTAAGATGATGTCATTTTCAATATCATAGATTGCAGCTACTCTCGCACGTGCGTTAGTAGGACTCATTTGGTTTTGTACATAGCCAAAGTGGTTTCTTAGACCTTCTGTATTGGGTAGCTCAACGATCGAACCATCAATTGCACAGAGACGGTACCCATGAAACGTTTTAAAAGAATCATCGTCATAAAACCATTGCACAACTGCATGTGATAACTTTCTAAAAGCAGTTGGTGAGACTTTCCGTCTCGCCTCCGAATATCCCTGTTTTGTGATACTTACACCTGTAGGATTTACCATTTTGAAAAAAGAATCAAGTTCTAATTGAATCGTTTTCTTTACAAAATATAAACTAAAAAGAATTGTGCTTTTAAAATCTAGTTTATTACCTTTACGCGTAAAATACGTGGGTTTTACTCGTGATTCGCACATGAAAATCACATCATTTAATAAACGTTCTGATACCTCTACTGCCCCTAGAAAAGTCTTCCTCATTCCTATCACCAGCCTCATTTTGATACACCTAAAAAGTAGTGTTCAAAACGATTATTGGGGTGCTTTTGAAAAGTCAAGTGCTTTTCAGCCTAATTCAGAATAATAATAACTAATTAACTACCATAATTTGTAAGACTACCTTGATGACATTGGGC
>NZ_WJNG01000032.1 GCF_009649745.1 Aquibacillus halophilus
TTTTGAAGGTATATATATCTTCATTTCTTTAGGTCTAGTGACAATAGCGGAGAGGTCACACCTGTTCCCATGCCGAACACAGTAGTTAAGCTCTCCAGCGCCCATGGTAGTTGGGGCTTTGCCCCTGCAAGAGTAGGACGCCGCTAGGCAAGATAGCCTGCAAGAGATTATTCTCTTGTAGGCTATTTTTTGTTTATAGATATACTTTCTATAATAAATTAGGGAATAAAAGACCTAATACAATTAGTTTAAAATGTACATAAAGCTCGATATTATATTATTATGATCGGTGTATAGATTGATGTTTTGTTTTGCTTTAGGATTTTTTCTACCTTTCGGGTGAAAAATGCTTTTGTTCTTAATCAGTGCAGTTTATTCGAGTTATGCCAATCTTAATTTCAACATCGCTTTGCGGTAGTATTCTGATTACTTTAGCAAATCACGAAAATAGCATCACCAAATATTTAGATAATTTTCAACCACGATATATTCAACACAACTACGGAAACCTCAGTATCCGTAAGGAGAAGTCGACCTCAACTTATACCGTTTAACGGCAAGTCCTATTTGTTACATTGATTTCATGCTTATGGTTTCTTGGATTAGCTCTATTTTGAAGCGGGGAGAGACTTGTTCGTTCTGGTCGATTGTTAATGTGATAAATAAAGTCACAACTATAATCATGTTTGGTGCCTCTGTTTATTTAGTCTGCTTATTATAAATAGTTGCGATTTACAAACAACGTAAAGAGTTGCAATTGATAGAAGCGTTATAAGTGTTTAATCTAGATCAGTAGAAAAGGGGGGGAGATTGTGGAGACATTCACTGAATCAGTTATTGCGATTATAAAGCATATTCCGCCAGGCAATGTGATGACATATGGTCAAATATCGAACCTAGCCGGTAGACCAAGAGGTGCGAGACAGGTTGCGAGAATTCTCCATTCGATGAGCGAAAAGTATCAGTTGCCCTGGCATAGAGTGATTAATGCGAAAGGGAAGATTAGTTTTAAGGATGATGAGATGTTCTATACCCAAAAAACGTTTCTTGAGAGAGAAGGTGTTAACGTTGTAAATGAAAATAAAATTGATTTGGAACTCTATCAATATACTGGTCTAAAATAAGTTTATCTTTTAAAAGTGGTTATCTAAAGCTATAGAATATTAGTGTTCTTTGTATGGTACCGGGAGTGGTTGTTTGGTTAAAATTACAAGTGAAAAAAGCATTGTAATATTCTATTAAGCGTGTTATATTAGGTGTTCGCTTCGTTGTTAGAACGAAGTCAAACGTATTAGTTAAAGACTTTATTTAAAAAGTTATTGACTTAAAATACGTAGCGTGTTATATTAATTAAGTCGCCCATTTGAGTGACAACACACAGAAACAAAAAAATATTATAAAAACAGTTGTTGACTTTATCGGAATAACTTGATATAATATATAAGCTGTCGCAAAACGACTGCAACTATTGATCCTTGAAAACTGAACGAAACAACCAGTATGTGAAGTAAGAAATTAAGCTAGTTTTTTGAACGAGCAATCAAGCTCATAAACTTTATGGAGAGTTTGATCTTGGCTCAGGACGAACGCTGGCGGCGTGC
>NZ_WJNG01000033.1 GCF_009649745.1 Aquibacillus halophilus
TGGTGACACGTGTAGCTGACGAATACTAATCGATCGAGGACTTAACTAAAATGATATGAGTTTTATGAATCAAAGAAAAAAGTCGTTCGTTGAATAACTTGATGTCCCCATTGCTTATCTAGTTTTGAAGGTATATTCATTAAAATACTGTTAAAAAGTACTTGCATTTTTGTTGCAATGTGAATATAATATACCTTGTCCCTAAATTTTATATAATAGGTCTGGTGGCAATAGCGGAGAGGTCACACCTGTTCCCATGCCGAACACAGTAGTTAAGCTCTCCAGCGCCCATGGTAGTTGGGGCTTTGCCCCTGCGAGAGTAGGACGCCGCCAGGCGAAATTATAGTTGGAGGATTAGCTCAGCTGGGAGAGCACCTGCCTTACAAGCAGGGGGTCGCAGGTTCGAGCCCTGCATCCTCCACCATAATGCCGGCCTAGCTCAATTGGTAGAGCAACTGACTTGTAATCAGTAGGTTGGGGGTTCAAGTCCTCTGGCCGGCACCATTGATAATTTAAATGAATAATAGCTAAATTATGAGCCATTAGCTCAGTCGGTAGAGCATCTGACTTTTAATCAGAGGGTCGAAGGTTCAAGTCCTTCATGGCTCACCAAAGTTTTTTGCAGTAGCAAAATAACTAATTTAGCGGGTGTGGCGGAATTGGCAGACGCGCTAGACTTAGGATCTAGTGTCTTATGACGTGGGGGTTCAAGTCCCTCCACCCGCACTTATAAGCGGAAGTAGTTCAGTGGTAGAACACCACCTTGCCAAGGTGGGGGTCGCGGGTTCGAATCCCGTCTTCCGCTCCAGTTTCATCATGCCATGCCGGGGTGGCGGAATTGGCAGACGCACAGGACTTAAAATCCTGCGGTGGGTTTCCACCGTGCCGGTTCGAGTCCGGCCCTCGGCACCATTATGCGCCCGTAGCTCAATTGGATAGAGTGCTTGACTACGGATCAAGAGGTTAGGGGTTCAAGTCCTCTCGGGCGCGCCATAAACGGGAAGTAGCTCAGCTTGGTAGAGCACTTGGTTTGGGACCAAGGGGTCGCAGGTTCAAATCCTGTCTTCCCGACCATTTTTTTTTACGGGGCCTTAGCTCAGCTGGGAGAGCGCCTGCCTTGCACGCAGGAGGTCAGCGGTTCGATCCCGCTAGGCTCCACCATAAGTATTGATCCTTGAAAACTGAACGAAACAACCAGTATGTGAAGTAAGAAATTAAGCTAGTTTTTTGAACGAGCAATCAAGCTCATAAACTTTATGGAGAGTTTGATCTTGGCTCAGGACGAACGCTGGCGGCGTGCCT
>NZ_WJNG01000034.1 GCF_009649745.1 Aquibacillus halophilus
GAGCATCCCTTGTCTTAAATACAGTACAAACTAAGCGATTAAGCCACCTTCGGTGCCTCAAGAGCCTGAATAAGACTAATGAATGAAGACAAGGTTTGAGATGTTCTTTTTGCCAATACAGGGACTTTTGCCTGCAAGGACAACCAGGACTTTTCAGACATGGATTTTTGGTAAGCTCTAATAAAGTAACGAGCCGCTATATTATAGCTAGCTGAAAGATCAGCATGATATACCTTGCCCGTAGTAAATGTCGCAAGGTCTTTTTTATGATTACGTTCTACTTTTCCTGTACCATCATAGGCCAATGCACTTGTGTTTCTAGGNTTTACCCTTGAAATTCGCATTCCTACATAATGCGCCATTTCTTCTACTTTATTTTGGATCGCTGTTTTTCTCCAATAACGTAGTTTAAAACGAAGTTTCTTCGCTCCCCAAAAACCTTTTGGTACGCGCATTTTATTGAGGTACTCAAAGACAACAACATCGCAATTATACTCTTTTGCGAACGTCACAATCTCATGCGATGTATGATTAATGATGTGCTTTTGTAGTCCGTTAATTTGTCGCCAGTAATTAGGTGCAGGTACCCAACCTGATATGCGTTGTAATTTTCTTAGTTTATTCGTCATGCGATACAAACGGTCTTTTTCTTTGGCTTGGTTAATGAACTTTCTAGCCAAGACAGCGCCTTTTGCATCCATAATCGAACAAACTGCAGAGTTATTAATACCAAGGTCTACTGCACATACTTTTTGTTCTTTCACTATTGTATTATTTAATGTGACTTTGTTTGTATAACTAAAATTAAGAAAATACTTCTTTCCAACCCTAACAAGCTTCGGATTATGCTCTTTCCAATCCCAAACGTTACGCTTATAAAGGTCTTGTTCTTTGAATGTGATATCTATCCATACCCAATCATTTTGATAAAACACTTTTATTTGAGCGGAAATATCTGAAGTTCTCTCGAACATGTTACCTCTATAAAACACAGGAAATTCCTTATGTGCTAATTGCAACGTTGGTGCCTTCTTTCTAAACTTCTTTCCTTCGGAATGCGCCATTTCTTTTTCCTGTAACCAATTTCGATGGTTAGAGCGATAGCTTTTCACTTTTCCAAAAGCAGATGCAATAGCCCCTCTTCTAAAGTAACAGGGTAATTTATAAAACCTAGTATTAAACTCTCTATATTTGGGGGTAGGGTTTGATTTTGTTCGATGTATTAATTTTTCTACAGCAG
>NZ_WJNG01000035.1 GCF_009649745.1 Aquibacillus halophilus
GGCTCACCATTAGCAACGGTGCCAAAAGATCATTTTTCAGCTAGATTTACGAAAAATATACGTTTGTCAGAAGCAAAAACGTATATCGTAGATGCATCGGCAGATGACGGTGTTCGTGTATCTGTAGATGGTAAGGTTGTTATCGATGGTTGGAATAGTGGACCTAAACAAAAGCAAGCTATTATAGATCTTGAACCAGGGGACCATGCTGTTCAGGTGGAATATTATGAAATACTTCGAGGAGCCTATCTAAAGGTTAATTTGAAGGAAATCGATCAAAAGACCCTGGACACAGCAGAAGTTGGTTATAACTGGGGGTATGGAGGTCCTAGTGGACTGCCAACCGATAATTTTAAGGCAACATTTAATCAAACAAAATCTTTAACTGCAGGAGACTACTTTGTCCAAACGTTTGCAGATGATGGTGTAAAAGTTACTGCCAATAAAGGAACGGCTAGTGAGAAAATCCTAGTTGATCGTTTTACATCATTTACGAACAAGGTCGATCAAACATTCTGGTTGGGTGTGCCAGCTGGTGATCATAAGATTACTACAGATTATCTGGAGCTTGCGAATGAAGCAGCAGTATTTTCTAACGTTGTTCCATTCGGTTCTTGGTTAGCTTACTATTATGACAACACCAGTCTAAAGGGTTTACCAAAGAAGTCTAAGGTAATAGCACCAACAGGTCAGTTTGGGAAACTATCAGAGGATAATGGAACCGG
>NZ_WJNG01000036.1 GCF_009649745.1 Aquibacillus halophilus
GTATTTTCTAACGTTGTTCCATTCGGTTCTTGGTTAGCTTACTATTATGACAACACCAGTCTAAAGGGTTTACCAAAGAAGTCTAAGGTAATAGCACCAACAGGTCAGTTTGGGAAACTATCAGAGGATAATGGAACCGGGAGTCCTGCTTCAGGAATACCTGTCGATAATTTTTCTGCTAAGTATACCACTGCGAAGCGGATTACAGCAGGAAACTATATTCTACGAACAAAAGCAGATGATGGTGTACGAGTATATCTTGATGGTAAACTGATTTTAGATCGTTGGAACGAAGGCGCACATGCAGGTGAAGCAATTCAAATGAGAGTTGCAGACCGAAATGATGTCCCAGCAAATGAAAAAGATATTCACTTGATTGAAGTGCAGTATCGCGAAGCAAGTGCTACAAGTTCTGTGGACGTCTTCCTAGAACCATATGAATCGGCAATAGCTTCATCATCAACATGGATTGGCGAATTTTTCGAGAATGATAAATTCAGGGGTGTTCCATTAATTGTTGGTGGGAATAATAGTTTTGAACCAGTTACAGCGATTGACTATAATTGGGGTCAAGGCTCACCATTAGCAACGGTGCCAAAAGATCATTTTTCAGCTAGATTTACGAAAAATATACGTTTGTCAGAAGCAAAAACGTATATCGTAGATGCATCGGCAGATGACGGTGTTCGTGTATCTGTAGATGGTAAGGTTGT
>NZ_WJNG01000037.1 GCF_009649745.1 Aquibacillus halophilus
AGTTAATATCATATAACTTCTACTCCAAAAATAAGGCTTCCAATAATACTTAGAGAGTTCCTCTGGGAACTCTTTTCTTATGTATCTTGATGTAACTGTTTTATAGCTTTTAGTCGTGTTCGCCAGGTTTATTTGTGGAGGAGCATCAAAAAGAATATGGACATGATCTTTCTCGCCATTTATTTCAATTAATTCACAGTACCACCTGTCAAATAGAGAAAGTGTTATCTCTTTCAAGCGCTCCATCATGTTGTCTGATATGCATTTGTGTCTATATTTTGTTACGAGAACTAAGTGGTAAGTAGGTTTATAATGTGCATGTCTATTCTTTTTGTAATTAATCATTAATGCACCACCTATTCATTTACAACTGATTCACTCTTATGGTATAGTTTATCATGAGAACATGTGTTTGGTAAGGGGGTTTGATAATGAAGATGGCAAAGTCAGTACGACATAAAATTACGAACCATTCTCGTATCTTCGATGCTACATTGGCAATCTATAATGAGGCCTTAACATTTATTATGGAAGTGATAGAGACTGAGTTTGATACTATTGATGATTTTCAGGCGAAGTCTATTGTTGCTGCTGTAGAAAAATTAATACATCGAACAAAATCAAACCCTACCCCCAAATATAGAGAGTTTAATACTAGGTTTTATAAATTACCCTGTTACTTTAGAAGAGGGGCTATTGCATCTGCTTTTGGAAAAGTGAAAAGCTAT
>NZ_WJNG01000038.1 GCF_009649745.1 Aquibacillus halophilus
ATAGCTTTTCACTTTTCCAAAAGCAGATGCAATAGCCCCTCTTCTAAAGTAACAGGGTAATTTATAAAACCTAGTATTAAACTCTCTATATTTGGGGGTAGGGTTTGATTTTGTTCGATGTATTAATTTTTCTACAGCAGGAACAATAGACTTCGCCTGAAAATCATCAATAGTATCAAACTCAGTCTCTATCACTTCCATAATAAATGTTAAGGCCTCATTATAGATTGCCAATGTAGCATCGAAGATGCGAGAATGGTTCGTAATTTTATGTCGTACTGACTTTGCCATCTTCATTATCAAACCCCCTTACCAAACACATGTTCTCATGATAAACTATACCATAAGAGTGAATCAGTTGTAAATGAATAGGTGGTGCATTAATGATTAATTACAAAAAGAATAGACATGCACATTATAAACTTACTTACCACTTAGTTCTCGTAACAAAATATAGACACAAATGCATATCAGACAACATGATGGAGCGCTTGTAAGAGATAACACTTTCTCTATTTGACAGGTGGTACTGTGAATTAATTGAAATAAATGGCGAGAAAGATCATGTCCATATTCTTTTTGATGCTTCTCCACAAATAAACCTGGCGAACACGACTAAAAGCTATAAAACAGTTACATCAAGATACATAAGAAAAGAGTTCCCAGAGGAACTCTCTAAGTATTATTGGAAGCCTTATTTTTGGAGTAGAAGTTATATGATATTAACT
>NZ_WJNG01000039.1 GCF_009649745.1 Aquibacillus halophilus
TCACACGGTTTCGGGTCTACGACCCCCTACTACATTCGCCCTATTCAGACTCGCTTTCGCTGCGGCTCCGCATATGCTGCTTAACCTTGCAGGAGATCGTAACTCGCCGGTCCATTCTACAAAAGGTACGCCGTCATCCATTAACGGACTCCGACTACTTGTAGGCACACGGTTTCAGGATCTATTTCACTCCCCTTCCGGGGTGCTTTTCACCTTTCCCTCACGGTACTGGTTCACTATCGGTCACTAGGAAGTATTTAGCCTTGGGAGATGGTCCTCCCGGATTCCGACGGAATTTCTCGTGTTCCGCCGTACTCAGGATCCACTCTGGAGGAAACACT
>NZ_WJNG01000003.1 GCF_009649745.1 Aquibacillus halophilus
AGTTATACATGGTTATCCAATGTGAATTTTGTAGCCGGAGAAGCGTTTACGTTGACAAAGGAATTTACCGTAGATACTAGCGCAGATTCCAAGCTTCGAGTCCAATCAAATGGAGAAGGAGCAACAGTTCCGTTCTACGTCGGAGACGTTATGATTACAACCGACAAAACAACTGCACCAGTAACGGATACAGAAGTTTATCATGAATCCTTTGCTGATGGTCCAGGTGTTGCTGTCCAATCCGGTGGTGCTAGCCTAACACAGGTGACTGATAAGACTTTCGCAGGCAATGATGATGGAACAGCTTTATATGTGAGTGACAGACAGAATGATTACTCTGCAGCTGATTTCAATTTCACAGACATAGGATTAGAAAACGGAAAGACCTACACAGTAACTGTTACGGGTTATGTAGACAGTGATGTAACTGTGCCAACTGGTGCACAAGTAGTTCTTTCAACCGTAGACAGTTATACATGGTTATCCAATGTGAATTTTGTAGCCGGAGAAGCGTTTACGTTGACAAAGGAATTCACCGTAAATACTAGCGCAGATTCCAAGCTTCGAGTCCAATCAAATGGAGATGGAGCAACAGTTCCGTTCTACGTCGGAGACGTTATGATTACAACCGACAAAACAACTGCACCGGTAACAGATACAGAAGTTTATCATGAATCCTTTGCTGATGGTCCAGGTGTTGCTGTACAATCCGGCGGTGCTAGCCTAACACAGGTGACTGATAAGACTTTCGCAGGTAATGATGATGGAACAGCTTTATATGTGAGTGACAGACAGAATGATTACTCTGCAGCTGATTTCAATTTCACAGACATAGGATTAGAAAACGGAAAGACCTACACAGTAACTGTTACGGGTTATGTAGACAGTGATGTAACTGTGCCAACTGATGCACAAGTAGTTCTTTCAACCGTAGACAGTTATACATGGTTATCCAATGTGAATTTTGTAGCCGGAGAAGCGTTTACGTTGACAAAGGAATTTACCGTAGATACTAGCGCAGATTCCAAGCTTCGAGTCCAATCAAATGGAGAAGGAGCAACAGTTCCGTTCTACGTTGGGGATATCCTTATCACTGAGGAGGCAACTTCAGGTGGGGAAGAGCCGGCGCCAGAGGATGATAGACCAGATGCTTTACCATTCGAAACGGTTACTTTTGAAGATCAAGATTTAGCTGGATTCGAAGCTAGAGGTGAAGTAGAAACACTTACAGTAACTGATGAGGCAAACAATACTGCTGATGGCTCTTACGCATTGAAAGTGGAAGATAGAGAGCAAGCATGGAATGGACCATCATTACGTGTAGAGCAGTTTATTGATAAGGGTCTTGAATATAAGATAACAGCATGGGTTAAGTTGATTTCACCTGACAGTTCACAGCTTCAACTATCTACACAAGTTGGAAGTGGCGACGGTGCTAGTTATAATAACCTTGAAGGAAAAACAGTTACCGCTGCAGACGGCTGGGTTCAGTTCGAAGGTACTTACCGTTATAGCAGTGTTGGAGACGAATATGTAACTATTTATGTGGAAAGCTCGAATAATGCTACAGCATCTTATTATATTGATGATATTAGCTTTGAGCCTACTGGAACAGGAACAGTTGAAGTTCAGAAAGACCTAACACCAATAAAAGATGTGTATCAAAATGATTTCTTAATTGGTAACGCAGTTTCTGCTAAAGAATTTGAAGGTACTAGACTTGAACTTCTAACAATGCACCACAATGTTGTAACAGCAGAGAATGCAATGAAACCAGGTTATGCATATGGCACTTATCCTGAATTTGATTTCACTGCAGAAGATGCACTTGTTACTGATGCTCATTCAGCTGGACTAGACATGGTTGGACACGTATTAGTATGGCATCAGCAGTCAGAGGAATCACTTCACACTGATGCAAACGGCGATCCTTTACCGAGAGAGGAAGCTCTTGCAAATTTAAGAAACCACGTTAAAACGACCGTTGAACATTTTGGTGATCGAGTGATTTCTTGGGACGTTGTGAACGAAGCAATGAACGATAATCCTCCAAATCCATCTGATTGGAAAGCATCATTACGTAATTCTGGCTGGTTAAAAGCTATCGGAACTGACTATGTAAAAGAGTCTTTCTTAGCTGCTAAAGAAGCACTGAATGGTAAGGATGTAAAGCTTTATTACAACGATTATAACGATGATAATCAGAACAAAGCTGAAGCAATCTATCAAATGATCAAAGAAATAAATGAAGAGTATAAAGCTGAAAATAATGGAGAACTTCTAATTGATGGTATGGGTATGCAAGCGCACTACAACTTAAATACTAATCCAGAAAATGTAGAAAAATCACTAGAGAAGTTTACTAGTGTTACAAGTGAAGTAAGTGTAACTGAGCTTGATGTTACTGCTGGAAGTGACAATGTGCTTACGGAAGCACAAGAAGTCGAGCAAGCTTACTTATATGCTCAATTGTTTAAGCTCTATAAAGAATATGCAGGTGATATCGCTCGTGTAACATTCTGGGGATTAAACGATGCAACAAGCTGGAGAGCAGCACAAAGTCCATTGTTATTTGATGCTGACTTACAAGCTAAAGAGGCGTACTATGCAGTAATTGATCCAGAAAAATATATTGCTGAAAATGAACCAGTAGAAAAAGTAATAAAGCAAGGGAATGCTTTATATGGTACTCCATCCATTGATGGTTCTGTTGATGATATTTGGAGCGATGCTCCAGAATTGCCAGTTAATCAATATCAAATGGCATGGCAAGGTGCTTCTGGTGTAACGAAAGCACTTTGGGATAATGAAAACTTATATGTTCTAGTTAACGTTAGCGATGCTCAACTAGATAAATCAAATGCAAATGCATGGGAGCAAGACTCAATCGAAGTCTTTGTTGACCAGAACAATGAAAAGACATCGTCGTACCAAGATGATGATGGTCAGTATAGAGTTAACTTTGACAATGAAACTTCCTTCAATCCACCAAGCATTGCAGATGGTTTTGTATCAGCAACTAAGGTTGATGGAACAAACTACACTGTTGAAGTGAAGATTCCATTAGATTCGATTACTCCAGCAAACGATACGGAGATTGGATTTGATGTACAGATTAATGACGCAAAAGATGGGGCCCGTCAAAGTGCTGCCACGTGGAACGATACGGCTGGTACCGGATACCAAGATACATCTGTGTTTGGTGTACTTAATCTAGTTGCTGGTGACAATAGTACTGATCCGGGTGATGGTGGAGAAACTCCAGATCCAGGTGAAGAACCGGGAGATAGTGGAGAAACACCAGAAAAGCCAAGTAAAGATGTTGTAGTTGTTAAACCAGTTGTAAAAGATAAAACTGCAACAGTCGATATAAAAGAAGTTAAGAAGGTAAAGAAGGACGGTCAATTAATTGTTGACTTAAGCGAAAATGATTCCTCTATAGTAGTTTCATTTACTGAGGAACAAATAAAAGAATTAAAAGAAAAGAATGCTACTATAACAATTACTAAAAAGGATGTAAAGGTTGAAATACCAGCTTCTTTACTAACTAACGGTAATAAAGCAGTAGATATCAAAATTACGAAAATGAAAGATATTGATGGTGCTTTAAGTGCTGTCTACGATTTTAAGATCGTACAAGGTGGAGAAGAAATTAGTGAATTTTCCGGAAAAGTAACACTCACTTTCTCAGTAGACACTAGCAAGGTTGATAATCCGGATAATGTTAAAGTTTTCTATTGGAACCCAGATAGCAAGGCTTGGGAACTAGTAGGAGGTACGTACAAAGATGGATCTATCACAGTAGAAGTAGATCACTTCAGTACGTATACTGTATTTGAAACTTCTGGAGAAGATAGTCCAGACACAGAAGATCCGCAGGTTGAAGACGGCCAAGAACTGCCAGACACAGCAACTAGCACATTTAATTGGTTAGTGGTGGGCTTTACTCTGTTAATAGCAGGAGCAGCTTTCTTCCTATTAAGTAATAGAAGAAGAGCGTAAATCAAATTTGGTGTCCCTAGAGCTAAAACTTTAGGGGCACCATCTTTTTATCCAATCATATATATGGAGTTTTCATGATTAAACATGTAAAATTTCATTGAAAAACTAGTGAATTTTGTGAAACTAAAAGGAGAGCATTACTATGAATAAACCTAACATTATTAATGACGTTCAAACATCTCAGAAGCAAGTAGCGCTAACATTTGATGATGGACCTAATCCACTTTATACTTCACAACTGTTAGAAATTTTTCGGAAAGTTGACGGTAAAGCTACTTTTTTTATGATAGGAGAAGAAATGATAAAGCACCCTGAAGTGGTAAAAGCCGTTTCTGAGAATTTACATGAAATAGGAAACCATACATACTCGCACCCTAAATTGACGGAATTGAGTTCAGATGACTGTTTTAATGAATTAGTTAAAACTGAAAACTTAATAAAAGAAATGACAGGAAAGAAGCCAACCACATTCCGTCCACCTTATTTAGACTATAATCAGGACACCGCGACTGTAGTAGAGGAATTTGAATACAGTGTGATTGGGGCACTAAACATGGAAGCACAAGATTGGGAGCAACCAGGGGTAGAGCATATATTGTCCAAAAGCCTTAAACATGTCAAAAATGGTAGCATTCTTATTTTTCACGATGGGTATGGAGATCGCTCACAAACAATAGAAGCTGTTAGGAATCTGGTCACAGAAATAGATAACCAAGGCTACCAATTCGTAACAGTAAGCGAACTTTTGAGACTATCAAGATCAAATAATAGTTAAAAACTTGGTCTCATATAACCATTGTAAATTAACACTTATACTAAATGTTGAAGTAGAGAGGGAGATATTAGATGAAGTTTGAAAAAGGACAAAAGTTATTATTTATCGGAGATTCTATTACAGATTGTGACAGAGCGAAGCCGGAAGGAGAAGGATTATTTGGTGCTTTGGGACAAGGATATGTATCCTATGTAGACGCTCTTCTACAATCTGTATATCCAGAGTTAGGTATTCGAGTAATAAATAAAGGGATTAGTGGTAATAACGTTCTAAATCTAAATGCAAGATGGCAAGAGGATGTCTTAGACCAAAAACCTGATTGGTTATCGATTATGATTGGGATCAATGACGTATGGCGACAATATGACACTCCTTTTATTAAAGATAGACATGTTTATATAGAAGAGTATGAGCAAACACTTAGAAAATTGGTAAAGGAAACTAAACCACAAGTAGAAGGATTAATATTAATGACACCTTATTATCTAGAAAGTAATGTTAATGATGCAATGCGTCAAACAATGGATCAATATGGTGAGGTTGTTAAACATATAGCTAAAGAAAATAACTGTATTCTTGTTGATACCCAGGACGGATTTAATAATGTACTGAAAGAACTATATTCTGCAACACTTGCTTGGGACCGTGTCCATCCAACTGCTGCAGGACATATGGTATTGACAAGAGCTTTGTTAAAAGAAATCGGGTTTGATTGGAACAGGATATAATTAAATTTTCTTATGTTGAAGTGTATTCAGGTTAAAGATTTTAGTTAAAAAACCTTTAAGAGTCTGAAAAGAAGAAATGATTATATCATTTCTTCTTTTCATCTATAAAATTAGTTCGTACCTAACACAATACCTAGCTTTCATGGTAAACTAATCAATAAAAATTAGTTATGTCGAATTTAGCAAAAAAAATCGTATTACCGAGAAGGATGGACTATATTGCTTTCATTATTAAAGAAGTGGAATACACTGCGTAATCAAATATTAATTGTATTTCTATTTGTTATGGTCATTGTATTAGTAATTGTTGGTATATTGACTTTTAACCGTGTATCAATGTTATTAAAGAATAACGCGGAAGATCAAATTCAACAAGTCGCTATTGAAGCAAATGGTAGATTTGAGTCTCTATTTGAACAATTAAATATGATAACAAAACAATTAGTTACCAATGAAGATGTTCAAAACCTCTTGTTAAGTGAAGTAGAAGGAAATGACGCAACCTTCAATCAAAGGCAAGCATTAATGGAAAGAATCAACACCATCCACGCAAATGCTGACGGTATATATACCGTTGAGATATATACAAAAGATTATCAGAAAATCATTCCTTTAGGGGAAGGTAGTTTAACCAATAGAATAGATCCTTGGCTAGTCGAGAGAGCGGATGAGCTTAAGGGGAAAATACTATGGATTGGACAAGATGAAGATTCTGATTCCTATTTAGCAATTAGAAGAGTTAGTTTGATGGACCAAAATTTCAGTAACGGTGGTTACTTATTAGTAAGAGTTAATAAAAACTACTTTCAACTAAATAATGAGCAAGATAATGAATATACGATCCTAGTTGATCAAAATTCAAATACCATTGTGTCTAACTATAATGGCGATATAAATAAAGTCTTAAACAGTAATCAAGACACAATCCAGATAGAAGGCAATGACTATATACTAACTAAACAGTCATCAAATCTCACTGGTTGGACCTTAGCTATCCTTACTCCAGTTAGCGCCCTGACTAAGGGTATTTCAATTTTGAGAACAGTTATTATTGTATCAGGCGTCGTCGGATTTATGATCTTCACAGTTTGTTCTTTCTTTTTGTCGACCGTAATTACCCGTCCGATTATAAAGCTAACAACAACAATGAGGAAGGCTAGTGAAGGTATCTTAACATTAAACCCAAAGATATCATCAACAAATGAAATTAATGAGTTAAATAATACTTATAATCAATTAGTCGAAGAGACAAACCATTTAATACAAATGGTGTACGAAAAAGAGCTTACGAGAAGCAGAACAGAATTAAAGGCATTACAAGCACAAATAAACCCACATTTTCTGTTCAATACCTTAGACTCACTCTATTGGTCATTAGAGGAAAAAGATGAGGAAGAACTTGCAGAGCTTGTTTTTGCAATGTCTGGTTTGTTTAGGTACACAATCACTCACATAAATAAGGGAGAATGGGTAACTATTAAAGAAGAAATGGAGCATGCGGAACGGTATATCCAAATCATGGAAATGCGCTTTGGAGACAGATTAACTTGGAAAAAACTTGTCCCTGAGCAATGGGAGAAAGTTAAAATTCCAAAATTAATCATACAACCATTAGTTGAAAATGCAATCCTGCATGGTGCAGGTAACACAGTTCAAACCTGTCATGTTTCAGTTATTATTGAGAAATCAAAAGTTGAAAATATGCTAAGTATCAAAGTTATCGATGATGGCCCAGGAATGGATCAAGAAAAAGTGAATTGGTTATACCAATCGATGAATGAAGGCGTTTCTTCAGTTAAAGGCAATGGAATTGCTATTTCGAATGTACAAAAAAGACTTCAATTATATTATCAAAAAGAGAACCTGGATGGGTTAGTGATAGAAAGTGAAATAAATAAAGGGACAAGTGTCTCATTTGATATACCTATTTATGGGGGAATGGAATAATGCACACGAAAACAATCTTAATAGTCGATGATGAACCAAGGATCAGACAAGGTATCAAAAAAACATTAGAAAATTGGGCGAATGGTCAGTACCTCATTTTGAGTGCAGCCGGAGGAGAAGAGGCAATCGAAATAATTGAGGCAAATAAGATTAGTTTGCTAATAACAGATATACGTATGCCAGAAATGAGTGGTCTATATTTATTAGAGACCCTAAAAAAACAGGAGAGGAATCCCGTAGTCATTATTATCTCTGCATATTCTGAATTCGCTTATGCACAACAAGCACTTAGACTTGGTGTTGTAAATTACTTACTAAAACCAGTTAGTAAACAAAAGCTAATTGAAGCGGTAGAGCAGGCGGTTCAAGTGGAACAAAAACAAACAAGAACAGGATTAATTCAAAAAGTCGTAGATGAAAAGTTAGCTGATATGAATAATTATAATGATGGTAACAAAATATACAGTAAATCGATTATTGATGCAATCTTGTTTATCGATGAAAGATTTAATATGGAGATTACATTAAAACAAGTTGCTGCCCATGTTCATTTGAACTCAAGTTACTTTAGTGCTCTTTTCAAGGAACAGACTAATGTAACATTTAGCGAGTATTTGACAAGGATACGCTTACAACATGCCAAAAACTTATTAATGACATCGACATTACCAGTGACAGAGATTGCAGAGAAAGTTGGCTACAATACATCTAAATACTTTATAAAGCTTTTCAAGCAATATGAGGGTATGACACCAAATGCTTATCGTAAGGGAAATGAAAACGATTTCTAAAGATAGTAGTACTTTACCCAATCGTAGTTACCTTACGTAAGCCCTCTCATGGTGATAGACTTTAGTTGTAGCAAAACACCAAATAGGAGGTAATTATTTTGAATAAGAAAGCGTTTCCGTATATTTTAGGATTAATAGCATTAATAATGTTAACACTTGCAGGATGTGCTGGTGGTGGAACCGATGAAGCAGAATCAGGAAATGAAGGTGGTTCTGATGTAGAAGAAAAAACAATCAGTTTCATGCACTTATGGCCAGAAGGAAGTTCTAGACAACATCACTTGATTGTTAACGATATAATTGCTGAATTCGAAGAAGCAAACCCAGGTGTTACAGTTGAACCGGAAATTCTTGGTAATGAACAGTATAAAGATAAATTAAAAGTATTATCTTCTTCAAATGAATTACCAGATGTAGGTATGACATGGGCTGCTGGATTTTTAGAGCCTTATGTAAACGGCAACATGTTTGCATCGTTAGATGATGTAATTGAAAACGACCATAGTGATTCATTTGTACCAGGTACAACTGAAGCTTATGCAATAGATGGTACAACCTATGGTTTACCACTTGAGTTGAACATTACACCAGTTATGTATAACATGGCAATTTTCGAAGAATATGGTGTAGAAGTACCAGAAACTTTTGAAGAATTAAAAGCAGCAGTTCAAACTTTTGTTGATAATGACGTTATTCCAATAACTCTAGGTAACAAAGATAGCTGGACTGGTTCTATGTGGTATATGTATTTAGCTGACCGTATTGGTGGAGAAGAAACGCTTACAAATGCAATCAACCGTTCAGGTAGCTTTGAAGATCCTGCTTTAGTTGAGGCGGCGGCAAAAGTACAAGAATTAGTAGATATGGGTGCGTTTGTAAAAGGTTATAACGGTTTAGCGAATGATGAAGCAAAAGGTTATTTCATTAATGAACAGGCAGCTATGTATTTGATGGCAACATGGGATCTTCCTCAGTGGACTACTGATGAAAATAATCCTCAAGAATTTAGAGATAATGTTGGATACTTCAAATTCCCAACTGTTGACGGAAGTGGAGATGTTAATAGTTATGTAGGTGGACCTGGTGTTGGATTGTTTGTGGCTGAAGATTCACCAGTTAAACAAGAAGCAAAAGACTTTGTTTCATTCTTTGTTGAAAAATGGGGAGAACAAGCTGTAACTAATGCTGGTGTTATTCCTGCAACAAAAGTTGATACAGAAGGTATTGAATTACCACAAATGTACATTGACGTTCTTAATGATTTAAACGAAGCGTCAAACATCACACTTTATGCTGATGTTCAAATGAGCCCAGCTGTAGCACAAGTACACTTGGATATGATTCAAGCGTTGTTTGGTGGCGAAGTAACTCCAGAAGAGTTTGCTGCTAGACAAGAAGAAGCACTTGCAGCTGAAGAGTAAAAATAATATGTTGAAGCTTCACCTTCAAGGTGAAGCTTCCATTTTTCCCACTTTGCCGATTAGTAAAGTGGGAAAAATGGAAGCTAAAACAACAAAAGAGTTAGTTTCTAGGTATTCTTTAAAAATTAAAAGAGGGTAACACAAGGTACACTTAGTACTCTTCACAAACATAAATGCCTTACAATAAGAAAGGAGAGGAATTATTATATGAAGCAAGTTATGTCGAATAAGTTAGTTATTGCACTTTACACACTACCAGCTCTAATTTTAATTTTAGCCCTCGTATATGTTCCAATTATGATGTCTGGTTACTATGGCTTAATGGATTGGGATGGAATTGGTGCGATGACATTCATAGGATTAGAAAATTACATCGCGTTAATGCAAGATGCTAAATTCTGGGATAGTGCGTATCATTCCTTTTTATTAGCCGCATTCTCAACATTAAGTTTAGGTGCATACTTACTCATTTCTCTAGTACTAGCTAACAAACTAAAGGGATCTGAACTGTTAAGAAAGATTTATTTAATTCCAATGTTACTGTCTTCTGTTGCAATTGCGCAACTTTGGTTAAAAATCTATGATCCAAACAATGGAATGCTAAATAGTTTACTTGAATTTTTTGGTGTAGAAAATACACCAATATGGTTAGCAGATCCGGATCTTGTTCTATTCTCAATTTTCATTGCGATTATATGGCAATATGCTGGATTCTACATTATTATTTATTCTGCTGCATTAAAAGGTATTCCTGAATCATTAGTGGAAGCAGCACGAATCGACGGTGCTAATCCATTGCAAATCGCATGGAAGATCAAGGTGCCACTAATTGCAGGAGTAATTAAAGTTACTATTGTTCTTGCTATTGTCGGATCATTGAAATATTTTGATTTAATTTATGTAATGACTGGTGGAGGACCAAACGGAGCAAGTGAAGTAATGGCATCTTACATGTATAAAGAAGCATTCGGTGCTTACAACTTTGGATATGGTAGTGCGGTTGGATTTGCATTATTAGTGATATGTTTACTTCTTACCTGGTTAATCCGTAAATTAACAACTTCTGATGAAGAAATTCAATACTAATAAGGAGGGTCTAAAATGACAAGTAAACAAGCATCTTTAGAAACAAATGATAAAACAAAACTTAGTTTAGGTAATCGAATTGGACTAGGCCTCCTTTATTTAGTATTGGTCTTAGTTGCTATATTCCAAATTTACCCACTTATTTGGTTGTTCTTTTTCTCTTTGAAGACGAATGCAGAAGTGTTCGGTACATCCCCATTTGCTTTACCATCAGATCCACAGTGGGGAAATTATGTGAAAGCTTGGGTAGATGGTGGAGTAGGTTCATATTTCTTCAACAGTGTTTTTGTAACAGTAACAGCTGTTATTTTAACAATACTATTCGCTAGTTTTGTTACATTTGCAATTACTAGAATGGAGTGGAAACTTAATAAATTGGCTCTAGGATTGTTCATGGTTGGACTGATGGTACCAATTCACTCCGCTTTGATTCCATTGTTTTCGTTTTTCCTAGACATAAACCTTATTGATCATCCGCTTTCAATTATTTTAACGTACACAGCATATAATTTACCTTTAACTATTATGATCATGTTAGGCTTCTATTACACGTTACCACGTGAGGTAGAAGAGGCAGCCGTTATGGATGGATGTTCAATTCACCGTATCTTTTTCCAAATCACTCTGCCAATTACAACACCTGTTATCTCCACAACAGCTATTATCAATATGATTTACAATTGGAATGAGTTTGTATTTGTAAACACATTTATTAGTTCTGATAAATACAAAACATTGACTGTTGGTATTCAAAACTTTATCGGTCAATATCTAACTGACTGGGGAGCGATTGGTGCAACCCTAATGATCAGTATCATTCCAGTCTTAATTGCATTCTTTATCTTAAGTAATCGTATTGTAGAAGGAATAGCTGCTGGTTCTGTGAAAGGTTAAATTATACTTATTTAAATTAGGCTTACTCCAGTATTAACCGGAGTAAGCCTAATTTAAAGCTTAATTTATTGGAAAATTGAATTTTATTAAAATATAAATGATTATGAGTACATAAGGAGATGCAAAAATATGCCGAAAAACAATTTTTTTAATGCACATCATTCACCGATTGGATCATTTTCAAGTTTTACCCTTGGATTCCCAGGTTCCGGAGGTGGGTTGGACTTAGAACTTGGTCGATCTCCCCGTAAAAATGTTTATATCGGAGTAGAGTCGTCTAATCGTCAAGGACATTATGATGCATTACCTTTCTTTAATAATGGTGAAGATGATGAAAGTAAGCGCTATGATGTTGAAAATCCTGATCCTGATCCAGATAAACCTAAAATTATTTTCCCTTTTGCTAAAGAAGAAATCGAACGCGACTTTCAGTTAGGAACAGATAGCTGGAAGGCCGGTGATTTGGAATTTACTATATATTCTCAAGTAGAGTCAGTACCTGAACCAGGAACAGCATCCGATGAGGAAATGAAGATTGCACTTGTTCCTTCGGTATTAGCGGAGTTAACTATCGATAATTCCAGAGGTGATAAACCACGCAGAGCATTTTTTGGCTATGAAGGTAGTGATGTTTATAGTTCCATGAGAAGATTAGATGACACACTTGAGAATATATCAGGAATTGGGCAAGGAAGGTTAACTGCAATTACTTCATCAGATTCAGATGTTAAGTCAGCACAGCATTTTACATTAGAAAATATTTTGACAACCGATCTTCAGGAAAACTGGACGTTTGGACTAGGCCCATTTGCTGCTTTGGTAATGGATGTTCCAGCAGGTGAATGTCGTACCTATCAGTTTGCAGTTAGTTTTTATCGCGGGGGATTAGTTACTGCTGGCCTTGACGCATCCTACTATTACACAAAGTATTTTACTAATATAGAAGACGTTGCTAGTTTTACACTGAATAACTTTAATAGATTAGCCACTCGTGCTAGAAAAGCAAACCAATTGTTAGAAGGGTCACATCTATCTGAAGATCAAAAATTCATGATGGCACATTCAATACGAAGCTACTATGGTTGTACCCAATTACTAAATGTAGATGGTGATCCTTTTTGGATAGTCAATGAAGGTGAATATCGAATGATGAATACATTTGACCTTACCGTTGATCAACTTTTTTTTGAATTAAAGATGAATCCATGGACAGTTAAAAATGAGTTAAATATGTTTATTGACCGATTTAGCTACGAAGATAAAGTTCGTTTTCCTAACGATGATACAGAATATCCAGGTGGAATAAGCTTTACACACGATATGGGGGTAGCGAATACAATTTCTCGTCCACAGTATTCTTCTTATGAGCTTTACGGTATTGATGGTTGTTTCTCTCATATGACACATGAGCAATTAGTTAATTGGATTTTAACGGCAGCTGTGTATGTAGAACAAACTGGTGATAATGAATGGTTTAGTGACAATATAAAAGTCTTCGAGCAATGTTTAGATAGTATGTTAAACCGTGATCATCCAGATCCAGATAAACGTAATGGAATTATGGGTTTAGACTCCTCTCGTGTTATGGGTGGAGCTGAAATAACAACCTATGATAGCTTAGATGTATCCTTGGGTCAGGCAAGAAACAATATTTACCTAGCTGGAAAGTCATGGGCTTCATATGTGGCGCTTGAGAAATTGTTCCGTGACCATGGCAAAGAAAATTTAGCTAATGTAGCCGGTGAACAGGCAGTTCGATGTGCTTCGACAATCGTTAGTAATGTGACGCCTGGAGGCTACGTACCGGCAGTTATTGGTGAAGGAAATGACTCAAAGATTATTCCGGCAATTGAAGGTTTAATTTTCCCGTTATATACAAATAATCAAGAAGCGCTTGATCCTAACGGACGTTTTGGGGATTACATTAAAACGTTGAAAAAGCATTTTGAGACAGTTCTACAGGATGGCATATGCTTATTTGAAGACGGTGGATGGAAAATTTCTTCGACTAGTAACAATTCTTGGCTAAGTAAGATTTATCTTTCTCAGTTTATTGCACGTAAGATTCTTGGCTTGAAATGGGATGAAAAAGGAGCAAGGGCTGATGCGGCCCATGTCGAATGGTTAACACATCCGTCTTTATCAGTGTGGAGCTGGAGTGACCAGATTTTATCAGGTGAAATTATCGGAAGTAAATACTATCCACGTGGAGTAACTAGCATTCTTTGGTTAGACGAAAAATAAGGATTATATGAAATAATAAAGGCCGGCATTCCTATGGTTTAGGAATGCTGGCCTTTTAAATAAACTCTTGTTAAAGGTTAGCTATTAGTTTCAACTGTTTTTTCCTTTTTCTTTTCAACTTTTTGAAATGCTTGGTAGGAGGGCCACATTATGATATATGTGAGTGCACTACCACCAAAGAAAAAAATCAAGCCAGGAACAAGTGATAAACCATAATATGTACCAATAATTCCTAATATCATCATTAGGGTGTAAATTGGGTTAATAATCATGATGAGAAAGGAATTTTTGAACATCTGAAAAAATTTAACATCATAGTGAACATATACAGGAAATAGGTAGATAACCGTTAAAATAAATGCAAACATAAAAAGGTATAGAGGGATGTGAGTTAACACTAATAAATTACCTGTATTTGCTTCGATATAAATTAGGTTAACATAAATAATTCCAGCAACAAGTATTAAAAGTAAACCTAATAAATTGCTCTTAATAAACTCTTGTTTATATATGCTCCAAAACTGTTTGAAAATAGAGATGTCGGTATCGCCCATAATCCATTTTCTTACTATCGTAAACATAGCAATGGTAGCAGGGAAAAAACCAAAAATGATTAATCCGATAAAAGAAAAAGCCATCCATAATACATTGACATAAGCAAACTTTGAAATCCATTCAAATAATTTAAATAGTCCACCTTGGTACCCTAAAAAATTCATTATTTTCTCCTTTTTGTTCGGTTACGTATTAATCTAATTTTATCATGAATTATTCAACAGTGTACATTTTTGCAAATTAATTCCCCTGACACCAGCTGAAGACAAATTGAAATCCTAAATGTTACAATCAATAATATTCTTGATAAGGATAGGGGTAAGAATAACCAGAGCTTACTTCTGTCTGTCAGTATCATGTGATCTTTGAAGGGTAATTACTTTATATGCGAGCAGTTTTTTATTATTATTGGTTCGTAGTGAGGCGAAATATAATTTCACATATATAAAGTTACGTAGTTATCGTTCCGTCATTTTGTTTTCAACAGAAAATAATGTATAATATAATACAGAACCCAGAAAGGGAGATGTAGTATGGCTTACTATAACAATAAAAGAGAACCAGTACCAGAAGTTGAAACAGTGGTATGGTCATGCACTAGCGAGTCTTGCGCTGGTTGGATGAGAGAAAGTTTTTCTTTTGAAGAAGAACCAAAGTGTCCTTTATGTAAATCTGAAATGGTAAAAGAAACAAGAACTATTGCTAAAATTGATTAATTGTTATGCCAAATATATGGGAGGCCAAAAGGCCTCTTTTTATTTTTTCTTTTTTCTTTGCATATTTAATCAAATACACGGAAACGTTAGAGCGATAAGGAAACTAGGCACCAATTTAAGAAACCGTTTTCTTTATAAAAATAATTTATTTATAGGGAATTCAAAAAAATCCTTGATTCTGTAATAATCTAGTAATATAATCAACTTAGAAAGCGATTACAACACGCTACATCGGAAAAAAACCATCTTTTTTTAAGTCATCAGGAAACCGATTTCCTTTATTCTTAGTCGCAGTAAAGGATAGTAGGAAATCTGTAGTAGTAATTGTTTCTACTATGAAAATATGAAAACGGGGGTAAGAAAATTATGAAAAAGTGGTTAATGTTAGTCGTTTTTTCAGTACTAGTATTTGCTTTAGTTGCATGTAGTGATGACAGTGGTGCTTCAGGTGAGGATGATACTTCAACTGAAACAGAAACAGAAACTGATGCTGGTAGCGACGATGGCGGAGAGGCTGAAGAGGCTGAACCAGTAGAATTAGATATGTGGGTTTTTGGTAGTACAGGATACGATAAATTAATTGAGGAATATCAAACAGAAAATCCTCATGTAACAATTACACTTAATGAAGGTGAAATGGCTGATATTCACAACAACCTATTCACTTCACTATCCGCTAGTAGTGGTGCGCCAGATATCGCGATGATTGAAGTAAGTGAAGTAGCTAGATTCCTTAACGCAAGTGACAGCTTTCATAACTTAAATGATTATGGTGCTGGAGATGTAGCTGGTAATTTCCTAGACTGGAAATGGCAACAAGCACAAAGTGTAGACGGTTCTTTCCAAGTAGGTCTTCCTACTGACATTGGTCCTACTACAATGTTTTATCGTACAGATGTAATCGAAGCAGCTGGTTTACCGACTGATCCTGCTGAACTTGCAGCCGAAATTGATACTTGGGATGCCTACTATGAAGCAGCTAAAACAATTAAAGCTGAAACTGGCAAGCCGATTGCTGATGCTCCTGAGTTAGTATTTAACGCAATTCGTGACCAACAGCCACAACAATATTTTAACGAAGATGATGAACTTATCATTGAAGATACTGTTAAAGAAGCATATGACTTTACTACAATGATGATTGGTGAAGATTTAATTGGTCAAAATGCACTTTGGACTCCAGAGTGGGGTAGTGCAATGGCTGAAGGTACTTATGCAACAATGCCTGGTGCTCCTGGTTGGATGCTTGGTGTAGTTAAAGGTAATGCACCAGATGCTGGTGGTAACTGGTCATTAACTAACATTCCTGAAGGTGCAGGTAACTGGGGTGGTTCATTCCTAACAGTCCCTGCAGAATCTGAGCATCCACAAGCTGCTTATGATTTCATTGCTTGGTTAACAGCTCCAGAACAACAATTAAAATCATTTAACGACATGGGATTATTCCCTTCAGCACCAGAAGTATATGAATCAGAAGAATTCTTAGCTACTACTGATGAATACTTCAGTGGAGCTCCAACAGCAGAAATTTTAGCAGAAGCTGCTAAATCTGTAGTACCTGTATATATGGGTGTAAACTACGCAACAGTTAATGCTGAGCTAACTACAGCACTTACAAACGTTGCTGTAGAAGGCGCGGATCCACAAGAAGAGTGGGATGCAGCTGTAGAGCGTATTGAACAACAATTAGAAAGACAGTAAGGATGATAATCAAGCGGTCTGTGGTTTATCCATAGGCCGCTTGAAATCAATGGAAGGAGAGAAAGAAAGTGGCACAAATTGAAACACAAGCACACAAACAACTGCCTCCAACAAAAAAAAGATCATCCTTAAGTGAAAAAGCAAAAGAAGCAATTTCAGGATATCTCTATATTTCTCCATTCTTTATTTTGTTTGCCATTTTTGGATTGTTTCCAATTCTTTTTAGCTTTTACCTCGGATTTCAAAAGTGGAATGGCTTTGGAGAAATGGAATACGTTGGATTTCAAAACTTCAAATGGATTTTAACTGATCCTCTTTTCTGGAAATCACTAACTAATACGTTATTTATGTGGATTTTAGGAACACTCCCACAGTTATTAATAGGTATAATTTTGGCATATGCATTAAATTCAGCAATAATCAAAGCGAAAAGCTTTTTCCGTGTATCAATATTCATGCCTTATGTTACGTCAACCGTAGCTGTAGCAATTGTTTTTGGAATTATGTTTAACAATCAAGACTTTGGATTATTTAACATCATTGTTGGGTTATTCGGTATCGATCCAATTAGTTGGGGAACAACTGAGTGGGGAGTTAAAGTAGCAATTTCAACCATGGTATTCTGGCGTTGGGTAGGGTATAACACAATTATTTACCTTGCTGGCTTACAAGGAATTCCAAATGAATTATATGAAGCTTCAACGATTGATGGGGCAACAATTAGACAAAAGATTCAATATATTACAATTCCAATGCTTCGACCAATTATTATTTTAACTGTCTTTACATCAACAATTGGTGCTTTACAACTATTCACTGAACCATTAATTTTCATTGGAAGAACATACAGGGAAGAAGGTATAACTGTAGTTCTTTACCTGTATCGTGAAGCATTTACAAACTTAGCATTTGGCCCAGCATCAGCTGCGGCAATTATCTTGTTCGTTATAATCATTATCATTTCCTCAATTAACGTATTTGTTGCAAATCGGATTGGGCGATAAGGAGGGCTTAGCACATGAGTGAAAAAAAACAACCTAAAAAAATTTCTCTTGCAAAAGTATTTGTGTACGCGTTGCTGACCATTGCTTCCGTCCTATCGATTTTTCCATTATACTGGATGTTTGTAATGGCAACAAATGCAAATGATGCAATTAATAGAGTTCCACCAGCATTTATCCCGGGTGGTGAGTTGGTAACAAACTTTACAAATGTTATCAACACAATAGATTTCTTTGGGGCCATTTGGAATACGCTAATTGTTTCTTCCGTAATAACAATCGGTGTGTTATTCTTATGTTCACTGGCTGGATTTGCATTTGCAAAGTTTGAGTTCAAAGGAAGAAATATATTATTTGTAGCTATTTTGGTTACAATGATGATACCACCACAATTAGGATTGATTCCGCAGTATATTATCATCACGAAACTCGATTGGCTAAATGATTTAAAAGCAATTATTGTTCCGGGATTTATTGATGCATTCGGTATATTTTGGATGAGACAATACATTAGCAGTAACGTTCCTGATGAGCTAGTAGATGCAGCTAAAATTGATGGTTGTACAAACTTCAGAGTGTACTGGAACATTGCAATACCAGTTATCATTCCAGCTTTTGCAACACTAGCGATTATTAAATTCATGTATGTATGGAACGATTTTCTGTGGCCTTTAGTCGTTTTACGTGAGGAATCTTCTCACACGATTCAAGTCGCTTTACGTGGATTAATTGATAACTATGTTCGGGATAATGGAATGATCTTATCCGGAACATTTTGGGCAACTGTCCCATTGATAATCGTATTCCTTTTACTGAATCGATTATTCATTGCCAGTTTGACTGAGGGAGCGGTAAAAAGCTAGAATAGAACATTAACAAACAGAGGGATTTCAAATGAAGCTTACGATAAAGGACATTGCAAGGATGGCTGGTGTATCACCAGGAACGGTATCCAAAGTAATAAATAATACCGGAAGTATTAGTCCAAAAACAATTAAAAAAATAATGAAAATAATTGAAGATACAGGCTACAAACCTAGTTTTTCAGCTAAATCATTAGCAACCAAGCGGTCTAATCTTATTGGTTTAATTTATGCTGGTGAAGTTAATGTTGAGTTTAATCACCCGTTTTTTAACCAAGTGGTTAACGCTTTTAAATCAGCAATCGGAAAATTAGGTTACGATATACTTATCTTTTCAAACAACGAATTTAGTAATGATAGAGAAAATTACCTTAAACGCTGTAAACACTTTCAATTAGATGGGTGTATTCTTATTGCTGGGGAACATCTTGAGGAAGCTGTTTATGAACTAGACCAAAGCAATATTCCTTGTGTGGGTGTAGACATTGAGCTAAGCGGACCAAGTTCAAGCTTTGTGACGACAGACAATAGTAAGGTTTCTGCAAAGGTAGTTGAACATCTTTACCTTAATTCAATCAAAGAGGTAGCCTTTATAGGTGGTCCAGAGGACTCGATTATTTCTAACATTCGCAAAGAAGCATTCATTAATAATATGAACCAATTTGGAATGACAATGCGTGATCATTGGATGCAGTATGGTGACTATTTTGAAGATACTGGATATAAATCGATGAAGCAAATCCTTGCACAACGTCCTTTTCCGCAAGCTGTTTTTGCTGCTTCTGATATGATGGCTCTTGGAGCAATTAGAGCAATAAAGGAAGCTGGTCTAAAGGTCCCGGAAGATATAAAAATAATTGGTTGTGACGATATTGAGGCTTGTCGTTATAGCGATCCTCCATTAGCAACTGTGAAACAGGATAAGGATAAAATGGGCAGATTAGCTGCTCATATGCTTCATGACCTTATTAATAATAATACAGAGCCTAGTTCTGTGTTAGTTGATCCAGAGTTAGTTATTCGTGAATCATGTTTAGTTGGAACTAGTTATATGAAGATGCAAACAAGAGGGTGATCATATGGATAAGTCGGAGAATATCTTTTTAAAGATACTGGATATTTTCACTCATTTCTTACTGATAAACATACTATGGCTAATTTTCTGTATTCCAATTATAACTATCTTTCCAGCTACAGCAGCTTTATTTGGTGTTGTAAGAAAATGGACATCTGAAGGCATAGAGGCGGGCATGTTGTCTTTGTTTATGAAAGAATTTAAAGGTAATTTCAAAAAAAGTTTTCTAATCGGAATCATCTGGAGTATTGCTGCAGTCATTCTGTATCTAGATTTTGCAATCATGTTACAGGTTGAATTTATGGGTAGAATGGTTCTGCTAACTCTCCTGATTTTCGTGACGATGCTATACATGTTTACTACAATTTATATCTTTTTTATTCTAGTAAATTATGAACTTACCATCCTGCATACGATTAAAAATGCACTATTTATTTCAATTAGCTACATTTTTCATACGATTCTCTGTATGTTGCTAATTAGCATTGTGTTAATCTTAACTTATTTTGTGCCAATATTCCTGCTAATCTTTGGAAGTGTATTAGCTTTTATACTCTATCAAGTATTTCATAGATTATCATATAGGATACATGAAACAAGAGCAGCAAATTAACTAGCTGTTAGTAGGTCGTGCAAAGATCGCTGTAACACTTTAAGATAAGTGTTACAACGATCTTTTTGCTTTTTAATACCGAATTAAAGTTTGAGTCCGCTACGGCTTTTGAAACGCCTCAACAATATATGGCTTTCCACACGGGTTATTCCTTCTAATGCATATAATTCCTTATTAATAAAACTTTCAAGTTCATTAAAATCATTGACTAGAACATGCATATGTAGTGTGCTAGGCCCTGTCATTTGGTAGCAGCTGGCAACAGCTTGATGATTAACAAGATTCTCAGCAACATCTACTAAGTGTGCTGGCTCACAATCCACTTCAAAAAAGGCAGAAACAGTTTTGCCTATTTTTTCGCTATTAACGATACATGAGAACTTTTCAATAATACCCTCTTCTATTAGCTGATTGACTCGAGAACGAACAGCAACGCGTGATAGTTTTAGTTCTTTACCGATGTCTGTATATGAAATTCTGCCGTCTTCAATAAGAAGATCTAAAATTTTCTTGTCTGTATTGTCTAAACTCAAAATCTTCACCTTCTTTCTATTTTGCTATTTTCGCTTTAAATTTCGGACTTGATGAAAAATACGACATAACTCTGTCGTGACTTTATCCCAACCTTTATAAGATGGGTGATCATCCATCGCTCCGGAAAAATACTCCCTTTCCATGGGGAACGCCTCAGCCTCCTCACGAGAAAAACCCTCGTTGCGGGGTCTTCAGACTGTTCCTTTCCCATAGGAGTGTCGCATTTTTCCGAAGCTTTGAATAGCTTTCTGTTTAAGTGAGATGAACTCAAACAACGTTTATTCCAAAAGTATCACTACTCAATTAATTAGAAAGTCTTAACCAGCGTAATCAGAATATGTAGCTATGGTAACAGGACTCTCCTTCCTGGAAGACAAGTAATGCTTCGACAAAGAATTACGGCACAAAAAATCACTTATATTTTTAAAAATCTACGTGTGTTTTTTAAGCTATAGTGTTGTGTTTGACTAGAATAAACCAACCAACTGCTATTTTGCTTATAAGATAGTGATTGGAGCGGAGGGCAGTCGACTCCTGCGGGAAAAGCGACGGCTGAAAATCCCGCAGGACTTGAATTATCTTCTTGAATCAACACCGCACGCAGAAAAAGTGATTTCCTTTTTCAAGGAAGCGGGTTTCTTGAGGAAGTTGAAGCGTTGCCCGCGGAAAGCGACTGCCCGGAGCGAAAATCAACATAGCAGTTACGTCGGAATCTATAGTTTTAGTGTACTAAGTTTAAAACAATATAAAATTTAAAAACCCTTTATTTTTTCTGAATTTTCTTATATAATTAAAAACATTAATCTAATCATTTGTTAATTAATTATAACATATATATTAACAAACGTAATATATTTAAATATAAAGATTACGAAATGGTATATTTTTTGTTAGAGAGGAGTGGGCAGATGACTAAATTTAAATTTGATACCCTTCATTATCCATATCCATCCCAGCGAATGACAACAGTAGCAAATAAAGGGATGGTAGCTACTTCACAACCGTTAGCTGCGCAAGCAGGATTAGATATTTTGAAAAGGGAGGGAATGCGATTGATGCGGCAATAGCAACTGCTGCAACATTAACAGTTGTTGAGCCAACCTCAAATGGAATAGGGAGTGATGCGTTTGCCCTTGTTTGGACCAAAGGGAAACTACATGGATTAAATGCTAGTGGTCCTGCACCAAAAAGTATTTCAATCGACAAGGTTAAGAGTCTTGGACATGAGGAGATGCCTTTGCATGGATGGATTCCTGTGACTGTACCTGGAGCTCCATCAGCATGGGCAGAACTGTCAGAACGATTCGGTAAATTAACCTTAGAAGAGGTGCTTGAACCAGCAATTAAATACGCAGAACAAGGATATCCGATATCCCCAACTCTTGGATATTACTGGGATAAGTTATTTCACAAATATAAGGAAAAATTGACATCAGAGGAATTTAACAATTGGTTTAAAACATTTGCCCCAAATGGAAGAAGTCCAAAAATAGGGGAAGTGTGGAAATCACCAGATCACGCAAAGACATTAAAATCTATTGCACAAACAAATGCCAAGTCATTTTATCAAGGTGAGATTGCTGATAAAATTGCTGCCTTTTCACAAGAATATGATGGTTTTTTAACCAAAGAAGATTTGGCTGCTTTTAAACCTGAATGGGTAGATCCTATATCTGTTAACTACCGGGGTTATGACGTCTGGGAAATACCACCTAATGGCCAAGGATTAATCGCATTGCTCGCTCTGAACACTATCAAAGGCTTTGAATTTCCTGAAAAGGAATCGGTCGATACATATCACAAGCAAATTGAAGCTATGAAACTAGCATTCATTGACGGCAAGAAATACATTACAGATTCAAAATATATGTCAGAAAGAATAGAAGGACTTTTATCAGAGTCTTATGCTAAACAGCGCCGTGCACTTATTGGTGAAGAAGCATTGACTCCTGAACCAGGCACTCCACCTCAGGGCGGGACAGTCTATTTGGCAACAGCTGATCAAGAAGGAAATATGGTTTCCTTTATTCAAAGTAATTATCACGATTTCGGCTCTGGCTTGGTTGTGCCAGGAACTGGTATTGCATTACAAAATCGTGGTAAAAACTTTTCCATGAATCCTAATCACGACAATGCACTAAAAGGTGGCAAACGGACCTATCACACAATAATACCAGGATTTATAACCAAGGATAACCAAGCAATAGGACCATTTGGTGTAATGGGTGGTTTTATGCAGCCGCAAGGGCATATGCAGGTGGTAATGAATATGATTGACTTTAAACTAAATCCACAAACAGCTCTTGATGCACCAAGGTGGCAATGGATAGAAGATAAACGTGTACTAGTTGAACCGCATTTTCCAGTTCACCTTCTACGCGGATTAGAACGAATTGGACATAATGTAGAGGTTATCCTAGATAAATATACGTTTGGCAGGGGTCAGATTATTTGGAAAGACAATGATACTGGTACTTTGTATGGTGGAACAGAGTCCCGTACCGATGGAACTATTGCTTCTTACTAATATGGTAAAAGGATTGATTGAAATGAAACAATGGCAGCTATTTATAGCTTTTTTTCGAGTTGGAATGCTCGGGTATGGGGGTGGTCCGTCATCAATTCCCCTTGTACAGAAAGAAGTGGTAGAGAAATACGGTTGGATGAACGATGAAGAGTTTGCTAATGTCTTAGCTTTAGGTAACTCATTACCAGGTCCAATCGCGACTAAAATGGCAGGGTATATTGGTTATCGAGTTTCAGGAATTATAGGAATGATAAACGCCGTACTAGCAACCATTGTCCCAACCATTTTGATCATGATAGTACTTTTAACGTTTCTATCATCGATGAGTGATCAACCATGGGTAAATGGTATGACACAAGCAGTTGTTCCGGTTGTAGGTGTGATGCTGGCAGTATTAACTTATCAGTTCTTGAAAAATGCCCAAGGAGGGCTTGGATGGATTCTGATGATTATTTTAGCAGTAGTTTCGTTATTGTTAATTGAATGGATCGGATTACATCCGGGAATTTTAATCGCATTTTTACTTTTATATGCTTTACTAAAACCGGAGAAAAAAGAGGAAGATAGTAACAAATCAAAAGTACCCCAGAAGGAAGGACAGTCATAATGATTTATTGGGAAATATTTTTGGCTTTCTTTATACCTGGTATTGTCGGCTACGGTGGGGGTCCAGCTTCCATACCGCTAGTTGAAAAAGAAGTCGTTGACCGTTTTGAGTGGATGTCAGTCCAGGACTTCAGTGAAATGTTAGCAATGGCTAATGCTTTACCAGGACCTATCGCAACAAAGATGGCCGGATATATAGGATATGAGCAAGGTGGGGTATTGGGATCTTTTATTGGTGTGTTTGCCATAGTGGCGCCTTCACTTATATTAATGATTGTACTACTGAGCATTCTACTAAAATTCAAGGATTCACCAAGGGTCAAAAATATGACAATGATGATACGCCCCACTATTGCTGTATTATTAGGAGTAATGGCATTTAGTTTTTTTAAAACATCTTATCTTAGTTCAGGTGTTTGGCAAATGCTACTGATTGCGGTGATTAGTTTTATACTTATGGAAAGATTAAAAGTACACCCTGCATTTATAATTTTAGCTGCCTTAGGATATGGAGCATTTTTTTTAGGATAGTAAATTATTAATTAAAGGGATTGACTACCCGTGGTAGTTAGTCCCTTTTTTTCCATCAATGAAAAAGAAAAACCAAATGTCTGTGATTGGATAATAGAAATAATTGTAAAAAGCGATTTTAACGGGGATCAAAAGCTGATGGGGTTATTTCACAAATGGACTTTGGTTGCATTTAAATAGCTGGACATGTTTAAATGATAGAACATGATAAAATGAAATGAGGTTTTAAAATGAAGAAAATATTTCTATTAATGATAGTTGTTCTGTTTCTGTCTATCTTTCTAGTGGCTTGTAGTGACCAGGAAGAAACTGAACAAGAAAATACCGATGAAAATACCGAGGAGGCTACTTCAGATACAGAAGAGACCACTCCGGATACTGAAGAAGAAGCTACACCGGACGTTCCAGAAGCTGAAACAGTTGACGAAGATACTATTGTTGCGACTGTTAATGGTGAAGAAATAAATGGAAGTAAATATAATCAAATGTATAATCAAACATTATTAATGTTTCAGCAGTATGGCCAGGAAGCAAGTGATGCTGCTCAAGTAAAGGAACAAACGATAAATAGTCTTATTGAACAAGAACTTTTACTGCAAGAGGCTGAATCTAAGGGAATTGAAGCATCAAGTTCGGATGTTAACGAAAATTTAGAAGAAATAAAATCACAATTTGAAACTAATGAGGAATTTGAGCAACAGCTTGAACAACTTAAATTAACAGAACAATCGTTAAAAGAACAATTGGCTTATGAGATTAAGCTAAATCAGTATATAGAGCAAGAAATCACAGGAACAGAAGTAACAGAAGAAGAAGTTCAAGAATATTATGATCAGTTAGTAAGCCAACAGGGCGAGGGAGAAGCTCCACCTTTTGAAGAAGTACAACAACAATTAAAAGAACAATTGGTACAACAAAAAGAAAGAAGCCAACTTGGTACACTAATTGAGAGTTTAAAAGAACAAAGCGAAATTGAAACATTAATTTAAAGTAATTGTTACAAAAAAGGAGTAGGACTCACATGTAGTGAGAGACCTACTCCTTTTTGAATTGAAAAGCTCCATAAAACTCAAAAGAACCACCAGCAATGACTGATGGTTCTACCGTGCATCTAAGTTGGAGATCAACTTACCCTATGGAGTGCACGTACATATTCTATGTGAAATTCGTGCTTTAGAACCGTCATCTGTCACGTGCTTTGGTTAAATGATTAGAAAGTCTATCATCTTAAGGATACCAGATGAAAACGTCTAAAGACTGGACTTCTTATTTGTTTAATTGAATCCCCTCGGTCTTCAAATGTTGGTATAGTGTAGAAGCAAAATCAAGAGCATAAGGCCCATCACCATGAATGCACAACGTATCTATTTTTATTGGGATTCCAATACCATTTACAGAGATAACTTTTTGTTTTTTAATCATCATAAGAGCTTGATTGATTGCTTCTTCTTTATTGGTTAATAATGCATTTTTCTCTGTCCGTGGAGTTAACGTGCCATCATCCTGATAAGTACGATCAACAAACACCTCATGCTTCACTGTTAACCCGATTTTCTCCCCCGCTTTTGTTAATTCACTGTTTGAAGGACCGTAAAGGGTTAATGTTGGATCAATTTGAAACATAGCCTCGGCTATGGCTACAGCTATGGCTTTGTCCTTTGCTGCCATATTATATAATGCACCATGTGGTTTAACATGGTGAAGTTTTCCTCCATTTATTTTCACAAAGCTTTGTAAAGCTCCTATTTGATATGTAATCCACTGATATGCTTCAGTAGGTGTGATGTTCATAACTCTTCGACCGAAGCCATGTATGTCAGGAAGACCGGGGTGTGCTCCAATTTTTACATGATGCTTGATCGCTAGTTTAACCGTTTCGTCCATTATTGCAGGATCACCAGCATGAAGCCCGCATGCAATGTTAGCAGAGGAAATGTACTTAATGATATCCTGATCGTTACCTATCACATATCTGCCAAAGCTTTCTCCCATATCACAATTTATATCGACTGTGTACATGGTTCCCATTCCTTCCATTTTAGCTTACTAAACGTTTGTAATTGATCAAGTTGTTGTTGACCTTTTCTCATTAAGAAATCGGCTTCACTTAAACTGCATTTTTGAAAGGTTAATGTTCGGCTTGGTCTTGTTTGACTTAGTTTTGGAAGATCGGCATGAATGATTTGTCCTATTTTTGGATAGCCTCCGGTCGGTTGCCGATCTGCCATTAATATGATTGGTTGCCCATTTGCTGGAACTTGTACGGTCCCAAAGGTGGTTCCTTCAGTTAATAGTTGTCCATCATTTTTAAAATAAAGAGGTGAGCCTTTTAAACGGTATCCCATCCGGTCTGATTGTGTTGTCGTGCTATAAGAATCTGCCATGAATTTTTGTTTGGATTGTTCAGTAAACCAGTCATATTGCCTGCCTTCAATAAAACGGATAATTAAATGATCTTGTTTAATATAATCAAAAAGCCTACTACTAAGTCTCCAATTAAAAGTCTTTCCGTGTGTAGGGAATTTAATAGCTAAGCTGTCACCAACATCCAATTTTCTACCGTGTAGCCCACCAACTGCAACCTTTAATGATGTGCTCTTACTATTAAGAAATTCGGGTAAATCTAATCCACCTTTAACAGCTAAATAGGAATGAATTCCATTTTTTGCAGTTCGAAGCTGGAGGGTATCTCCGGCCTTAACAGCTAATGGTTTTCCATTTTCTACTGCCTTATCATTAATTTTGGGGGACATATCAGCTCCTGTAAGTGAAATAATCGAATAATCTTCAAATGTAATACTTGGTCCGATAAAACTCATCTCTAATACAGCTTCACTTGGATCATTGTTTACTATGATATTTGCAAGTTGCATGGCCCAGGAATCCATTGGTCCGCTGACCGAGAAGCCGGATGATTGATAACCAAACCTTCCTAAATCCTGGATGGTTGTTAGTAAACCTTCTTCAATGATTCGTAGTCCCATCCTTTAGCCTCCCTAATTAGTAATAACTTGAAAATTCTTCTTTGGTAATAGAATAAAATTTGATCTTGTCACCAGGTTGGATCAATGTAGGTGACTCTTGATCAATCTGCAAAAGGGAGACTGGTGTTCTTCCAATGATTTGCCATCCTCCAGGCGAGTCAATAGGGTAAATTCCTGTTTGATTCCCTGCAATTCCAACTGAACCTGCAGGTATATTCATTCGTGGTGTTTCTTTTCTAGGTGTCGCAATTTTAGAATCAACTCCACCAAGAAACGGGAAGCCTGGGGTAAATCCTAAAAAGAATACGTGATAGATTTTATTTTTATGGTAATTTATCACTTGATCTGTTGTAAGTTTATTTGTTGATGCCACTTCTTGTAAGTCAAATCCAAATAACAGGTCATAGCATACTGGTATCGATACTGTTTTGGTATCTAAAGGAAACTGTTCAGTTATAGACAAATAATCATCAATTAATAAACAGACTTGTTTATATGGATTCTCACTAAAGGCTAACGGATTATAGTAAATAGTTAATGTTGTATAGGATGGTACGGATTCTATAAAACCTAAAAAAGGATTGTTAGCTAACCGTTCAGCCAGCTGAAGAATACGCGTATTTTTTTCGATTGTAATTTTCTTTCCGAAATCGATAATAATAGCCGTCTCACTAAGGGCGGCATATTGAAAATCATCCATGCGATCACCTTCTTTTTTAAGTAGGTTTTCTCCATTTTAACCTAAGGGAAGTCTTAGATAAAAGTGAAATACAATTGGAAGAAATATAATATTGTAAATTTTACCATAGAAGTAAATGAAATGTTGAATCCTTGACTTGTTGTGACCATGAAGTTCTAGGTCTAAATCTTGTTGATAGTTAATAGACTAGTGTTGGATTAATAGATTACGTGTATACAGATAAATCAGTAACTCATTACTAGGGGGGTAAGCAATGAACAGAAGTCATATTACATTTACCTTTTTACTATTTGTAACATTTTTTCTTGTAGCATGCAGTAAGGAAATCTCATTAACGGATCAATATGGGTATATGAACAATAGTATGGACACGATTAAGGTTATTACGATAACAGAGGATAATAAGTCTATTGAGGGTTCCTATATAACGTATCGAGTAGGTGAGGAAACACTCTTAGAAGAAGAATTACCATTGAGTGGACAAGTGAACAATAACACGATTGAATTGAATCAAGGGATTGATGGATTTAATGAAACAGTAATGATTATGGAAAACAGCTTGGAAATTAGAATGAATGGTGGTAAAAGCGTTGTATTCTACCCGGTAAGTAAACAAGATGTTGAAGATTTGCTCGCAAGTTTAGAACGAACGTTGACAGTATCACAGACTATAGTTAAAGAGCCAACCGAATTAATTGACGAAGAACAGGATTCTGATAAACAAGCCGCCCCCAAGGTAAATAACGAGGAGCAAACAAACATAGAGTTGGATAAAGGAAAAGAGAATCTTATTCTATTATTGGAGGAGCTTGGCACTGTTCAACGCGCGGTAATCGATGCGATTGATGAAAATGGATGGTATCAATCGATTGATGAAATTGAACCGACAATGGAGGAATTTAAATCAGTAGTAAGCCCGATTGTATCTCCTTATTTTACGGAAAGATTTATTCGAGATGTAGTCATTCCACGAATGGAATCCTTTTTTTGTTATTGTGATGCACCAAGTCCATTAGAGGGGGAAATGAGGCTAGATGTAACTGAAGAAATAAATCAGACTAATCAGGGATTAAATATATATGCCTATCGTCCAGCAAGTGAAATAAACACCGGAGTGAAATTTAACGTGCATGTTGTAGAAGAGGAGGGAGATTGGAAGATTGATGGCTGGGAGCCAATACTTAACTCACATGAAAGCTCCTTTGAAATAGGGACTGACGAGGTAGTTGACTATTATGCTTTAAAAGGAGTTCAATTGGAATTAATTGAAACAATTGAAGGGCCTGCATACCATGAAGATGTTTATATTTTTAAAATGACTCAATCAGAACAGTTATTGGCAGTCCAGTCTCGAGATTGGTACACAGTAGAGGGAACAGAGCTTGTGGAGCTAACCTATCAGGTAGACATCGATTATTAATGGGCAAATAAAGAACCTCCGTTTTTTAGAAGAGGTTCAGTGAGCTATTGCGTAATTCCCTTTATGTTGGTTTTATAAAGGAATGATTTGGCCATGAGACTTAAATTGTTTTGTTGTCATACCAGTTATTTTTTTAAAGGAGTGGCAAAAGTAATGTGAATCACTATAGCCGACCTTATAAGCAATCTCATATGTTTTGTCATTGGTAGTTTTAAGGAACTCTTTTGCACGATCAATTCGAATTCTTGTTAAATATTCAATTAATGTTTCTCCGGTTTCCTGACTAAACATATGGCTTAAGTAGGAGGCGCTCACATTAACCTTCTTTGCAATCGTTTGGAGAGACAATTTCGGGTCACTATACTGATCATGAATGTAATCCTTAGTTTTCTGAATAATTGTTCCGAATTTGCTATTAACCTGTTCCCTGAAATTTATAACAAGATTTAGTAATTCCTTCATATAGTCCACAATTTCGAAATACTCTTTGATCCAACTCATTTTAACTTCTAAGCCGTTTATTTGTTGTAAAATATCATCAGTATCATTATTTTGATCTTTAATATAATGAGTTATGGTTGTCGTAAAGTCCATTAAAAAATAATAAATAAAAAATGGAGTACGAACGTTAGCTGCTTTCAAGTAGGAAGAATATGATTCTGAGAATTCATCAATTTTGCTAGTATCACCAAATTTGAGAAAATGGATTAAATCGTTTCGATTGAATTGATGTAGTTCTTTGTTGGATTTTGTGTCAACTTCTGAATTATCCACATTGTATTTTTCTGTAATATGGACGGAAAAACTTTTCTCCTTATCAGCTTCCTCAAAGGATTCAGCAATACCTTGAATTCGACTCTTTACTTTTCCAAATCCGAAGCTTAGAGAATCAGGTTCTAAAAGGAGTTGTTCTCTAATTGCCTCAATTTCTAACTCAAGTTGTTGCTTGGATTCATTTTTCATAAGAAATACAGTTTGTGTTTTTCTTCGTTTAAATACGAGAGATGAGTAGTTTTTTAGGATCCAATCGATAGCAGGGATTTCTTTTACATCTGTCTCTAGAATCAATACATAATAATAGCTAGAGATTAATTCAATATTTAACTCTGAGGCCTTCTTAATTGCTTCAGCCGTCGAGTAGATCCCGTTGCATAACTCAATTAAAAAGTTATCACGAGAAAGAACTACGTTTTGTTTAGCCTGATATTGTAAATCTAGCATTTGTTTTTTAGCCGATTCTTCTTCCTCTATTGATGCAGACACTCTTTGCAATACCTCGATTAGATCCTGGGCGCTAACTGGTTTTAAACAATACTCTGAAACCTGAATTCGCATCGCTTCTCTAGCATATTCAAATTCATCATGTCCACTCAGGATGATTACTTTAATTCTAGGCATCCTGTCACGTAAAATACGGCTAACTTGCAGACCGTCCATAAAAGGCATTCTAATATCAGTAATGACAATATCAGGTTTGTACTTTTCAATCAAAGGTAGAGCAATTTCACCATCTGGTGCATCACCACAAAATTCAAATCCTTCTTTAGCCCAATCAACACTATTTTTTATACCTTCACGTATTACCTTTTCATCATCAATCAGAAATATCTTTTTCATTAAACGATCACCTCTCTGCTGGAATTGTTAAACAGATATGAGTACCTGATCTATACCAGCTATTGATGGTTAGGCCAAAGGGCTCATTGTAATATAGCCTTATTCTTTGTTGAACATTTACCATTCCGAATCCACCACTACCGCTACTTAAAGGGATGCCTCTAGACAATTGCGTGCGAATTTCATCAAGGCGACTTTCTGTTATTCCAATCCCATTATCAATAATGTCAATGACGATGTGTCCTTGAGCATTAATATCTCCTTTAATGCGGATGAATCCTTTTCCACGTTTGTTTTTTATTCCGTGGTATATTGCATTTTCAATAAGTGGTTGAAGTGCTAATTTCAAAATTTTGTATTCGAGAATGTCTTCATTTATATGGAAGGTTACCTCTAGAATATCCTCATACCTTATTTTTTGGATAATCAGGTAATTCCGAATGTGTTCCAGTTCTTCATCTAAGGTAATCCAATCTTTTCCTTTACTTAATGAAATGCGAAAAAATTGCGATAAGGCTTTAGTTACATCGATAACTTGCGAAGTGTTTTTCGCTTCTGCCATCCATATGATGGTATCAAGTGTATTGTATAGGAAATGAGGATTTACCTGAGCTTGCATTGCTCGAAACTCAGCAGCTTTCAACTGTTTTTGCTCGTCAATGCTTTTGTGAAGTAACGATTTAATTTTTATGATCATACTGTTAAAGCTAGTTCCTAGTTCAGAAATTTCATCTAATCCATTGTTATTTAGTACCTTAACATCAAAATCTCCTGCCGATGCTTGTTTCATCTTTTCCTTCAAGGTTCGTATAGGACGTATTAATTTTGAAGAAATGAAAAAGTAAAGTCCAATCGTGAAAATAATGCTACAGGTTACACTAAGTATGATTAAACTCCGGATTTCATTGGCATCCCGCATAATTTCATTTTCGGGTGCGTGACCAATAATTTTCCAACCTGTCATTTCTGAGGTAGTAAAGACAAAAAAGGTGGAAGTGGAATCGGTATAGTACCCATTACTTTTTTCGCCAATTTTATTCCAATCCGTCTTAGGTATGGCCTCTTCTATATTAGGCGAATGAAACAAAACCTCTCCTGTTTCAGACTCAATATGAAAAGAACCGGAGTCGCCAATCAGCCCTTGGTCAAGGATGGTTTTAATAGCTGAGGCATCAATGAGTATTTTAATGAATCCAATTGTTTTATTTGTCTGATCTCCCAATATTGTAGTTGTCATCGATATTGCTGGAAAGCCATTCCTAACAACAGGTTCGAATAATACTTTAGTAGGGTCATCCATCAGCTGTCTTATTTCTGGACTTTGACTAGGAGGCTCTTCTAACAGATAGACACCTCTGCTTTCACTAATCACTTTCCCATTATTATTACTAATGCTAATGTCAAAGATTCTATCACTCGATGGATAGCTTTCACGATAGAATTGCAACGTATTTAAGATGGTATTAGCTTCATCAGCAGTATCATCCTGATTGATTAAGAATTGTACCGTGTTAGCTTGCTCGCCAATTTCAGTAAATCGTTTAATGTCTTGAAATAATATATCAATATCCCGGCTTAATTGATCTGTTTTAAGCTGTGCTAATGTATGTGACTTTTCAGAGACTATATTATAGGATTTTACGTACGACACGATTCCAACAAAAATAAGCGGGGTAACCGTTAATATAACGAACATAACGAGCATTTTTGTACGTAAACTGAAGAAAATCCACTTTTTTAGATTCATAGTTCAATACCAACCAGTCGGTTTTATTATAACACAGCTGAACACGCTTTCATTAGGGTGATTAGACTTTGAATTGTCTAATGTTATCCTTCATTTTTTGAATTTTTTCAACCAATTTATAGGAAGCTTCAGATACTTCTTCTAATGTAGCCAATTGTTCTTCACCCATAGAAGCAATACTAATTACCTCGGATTTGCTAAGTTTAGAACTTTGCTCGATATCCCCTATCATAAGGTTAATGTCATTCATTTGATCAAAAACCTTCTGCATTTCTCGCGTGAAGTTATTAATCTCTAACTGTATATTGCTATTAACTGAATTAATAGATGAAAAACTATTTCTAATTTTATCTGTTGAGTTTTTATAACTTAATTCATTATGGACGATGTCTATTTGTTCGGTAATCGATTTGGCGAAATTTTGGACAAGAGTTACCTTTTCCTCATACTGTAGAGATGTTAACTCTGCTTCTTTGGCTAGTTGTTCAATTCGTTCCAAAATTGTGTCAATATCCCCTTTTCCGGTGTTAATCACAGTAGACAAAAGTTTTGCTTCTCTTGTAATCTGATTAGTGAGGTTTATGTTTCGATCCATCTGGTTAACTGTCTCATAAAGATCTACAGCATCGTTCTTTACTTGCTTAACTATCATTTCGTTTTTTTGCCTTTGTTTTATTAAGTCTTCAGTTTCTATTTCTCCCTGGTTTGCTAGTTCAAGTGACTTGTTTGAGTGTCGGTGAATTTGGACTGACTTACTTAATATCTCTTCGTATTTATGGGTCAGCTCATCAAAGGTAGATACCGCTTGCTTTACCAACTCGTCTTGTTCGTGAAGGTTCATAGAAATCGTTTGGGTTGCGTTAGCTACTTCTTCACCAGCAAGCCTATTTTCTAAAATACTCTGATGAATATCTTTGGATGATAGCATCACCAAATCATTTGTACTTCTAACACTGAGAATGATATCTTTAAGATTGTTAGACATCCGGTTATACGAGCGGCACAAGTCCCCAATCTCATTTTTAGAAGGGATAACAACTGCATCAACTGTGAGGTTACCTTGGGCAATTTCATTTGCATTTTCCCGTAGGCGGTGGATAGGTTTGACAATATTACCCGAAATATACCAGGCAAAGATAATAGCTAGTAAAATTACTGCTGCAAAGGCAATTGCATAAAGGATAATATCTCTTTTAATATTATCAACTATATTCGTTTTAGCTTCTTCACTAACTTGAAGTGTTGCATGGAGTAATTGCTGAACTTCATCATCCACAATATCTGTAATAATGGTAATATATTCATAAGTTATGTTTCGCTGATCTGCTGGAAGATTAAATTTTATCTCTTCGCCTAGTTTATCGATATATTCTTTGTTAGTAGCTAATATTTGTCTAACGTCCGCAATTTCTTCTGTAAATCGTTCTTGGGTGTCGTCCGCTTCAATTTGATCTAAATTGCTGTTCATAGTTGATAAAAGGTTATATTGAGAACCTTCCTCAAAGGATACTTTTCCATAAACGATTTCTCGTATTTCATCATCTAACTGTTCCTTTAATTCCCCATTAATTGAATTGGTTAAGGTAATTGTTTTCATCATCTCATTATATTCACGAACATAACCAACGAATAGATAAATCTGCACAATATTTGCAATAGCAAGCCATAGAAGAAGGGTTATAAAAATAATAATTAATCTCGCCCGCAAAGAAAGATCGGACAACTTTGAAAACAGATTCATTTTGTCATTCTCCCATCTTTCTCTACTACTTTCTAATAATTTTATCCTATTATCGATGTTTCTGTATTGAATATATCTAAATTAAAAAAAAATTGCAATTTTTCAAAATAATATTACAATTTTTACATTTAATGAATTGGAATTCAAAAATTAATTCCCATTTTCTCTAAAATGATTCTATTCTTTAGGTGTTGAAAGCGCTTTATAATTGAGGTACGCCAATTCAGAAAATCGTAACTGGAATGGTGATAAAAAAGGGGAGGTAATTAGTTTGAAAAAATTACTTAGCGCAAAACTATTATTGTTATTGATGCTGATGTTTGTACTTGTGTTGGCAGCGTGTGGATCAGATGAGGAAGCGGCAGGAACAGATGGAGATACAGGTGCTGACTCGGATGCAACTGAGACAGAAGATACAGGTTCAGACACAGAAGAAGGCGACAGCAAAGAAGCTAGTGAAAAACTTGTAATTGGCTTCTCACAGGTTGGTGCTGAAAGTGAGTGGAGAACTGCTAATACTACATCTATGCAGGACGCAATCACAGACGCTGGTCATGAACTAAAGTTCTCCGACGCACAGCAAAAACAAGAAAATCAAATTAAAGCGATTCGTTCTTTTATCGCTCAAAAAGTAGATGCAATTGTATTCTCTCCAGTAGTTGAAACTGGATTTGAAACGGTTTTACAGGAAGCGAAAGACGCAAAGATTCCGGTATTCCTTTCTGACCGTGCTGTTGATATAGAAGACGATTCACTTTGGGTAACATTTTTAGGTTCTGATTTCATTGAAGAAGGTAAAAAAGCAGGTAACTGGTTAGTTGAAGAAATGGAAGGAGAAGGTGAAGTAAATATTGTTGAACTACAAGGTACAGTTGGTTCTGCTCCGGCAATTGACCGTAAAGAAGGATTTGAACAAATAATCAGTGAATACCCGAACTTTGAAATTACTAAGTCTCAAACTGGTGATTTCACTCGTGCAAAAGGAAAAGAAGTAATGGAAGCGTTCTTAAAATCTGATGGTGACAATATTGATGTTTTATATGCTCATAACGATGATATGGCGATTGGGGCTATCCAAGCTATTGAAGAATATGGCCTAAAGCCCGCTGAAGATATAGTTATTATTGGAGTAGACGCAGTTAAAGGTGCTTTTGAAGCAATGGCTGCTGGGAAAATGAACGTAACAATTGAATGTAACCCACTATTTGGTCCGCAAATGGTTGAAATCATTGAGCAGTATCTTGCAGGGGAAGAAGTACCGAAGCGTATTGCTGTTGAAGAAAGCATGTACACAATGGACCAAGCGGAAGAACTTCTTCCAACTCGTCAATATTAAAAAATATAACGACTAGTAATCAAAGCCACTAAGTCTTTAGCAAAGTTATGTTTTACATGACTTATGTGCTTCGGCTTGAGTGGCTTTATTACAATAGGGGGTAAACATAGTGCAAGAACAGAAAACACCAAGACTCGTTATGGAAGGCATTACCAAAGAATTCCCGGGAGTTAAAGCATTGTCAAATGTGAGCTTTCAGTTATTTCCGGGAGAAGTTCATTCATTGATGGGTGAAAATGGTGCGGGCAAATCGACGCTTATTAAAGTATTAACTGGAGTGTATTCTAATGACGAAGGCACCGTTAAACTTGAAGGTAGCCCTATCCATGTAGCAAATCCACTTGAAGCACAGGATTTAGGAATTAGTACGGTGTACCAGGAAGTAAATTTATGCAGCAATTTATCAGTAGTTGAAAATATTTTTATCGGAAGACAAATAATGAAAAAAGGTCGGATTGATTGGAAGGAAATGAAATCACGTGCGGAAGAGGTTTTGGCTCGTTTAAACCTAACGATTGATGTGACTAAATTACTTTCATCGTACTCAGTTGCCATTCAACAGATGGTAGCAATCGGTCGTGCCCTAAACGTATCTGCCAGAGTTCTAATTCTTGATGAACCAACATCTAGTCTTGATACAGATGAAGTAAATCAGTTGTTTGGCGTGATACGAAAATTGAAAGATGAAGGATTAGCCATTGTATTTATTAGTCATTTTCTTGATCAGATTTATGAGATTTCCGACAGAATTACAGTATTAAGGAATGGTGAGTTGGTTGGCGAATACATGACAAAAGACCTTCCTAGAATTGAATTAGTCTCAAAAATGATTGGTAAAGAACTAGATGCTGTTAGTTCAAACAGGGATGAAGTAGCTAAGAAGGAAAGGGGAGAGGTGCTCTTAGAGGTTGAGCAATTAGCACGAAAAGGTAGTGTTGAACCATTTAATTTAGACCTACATAAAGGAGAAATTGTCGGTCTAGCAGGTCTACTTGGTTCAGGAAGAACAGAACTGGCTAGACTTTTATTTGGTGCAGATAAAGCAGACTCAGGTGAAATTAAAATAAATGGAAGTAAAACTAAACTTAACATACCAAAACAAGCAATTTCTAAGGGGATCGCTTTTTGTTCTGAAGACAGAAAAGCTGAAGGAATTATTCCAGACTTAACCATTCGCGAGAATATTATTTTAGCAATGCAAGGCATAAATGGAGTGTTTAACTACATTCCTAAGAAGAGACAAATTGAAATTGCAGATGAATATATCAAGTTACTCAATATTAATCCTCGAAATCCAGAACAACTAATTAAAAATTTAAGTGGTGGAAATCAGCAAAAGGTTATGTTAGCAAGGTGGTTAATTACTAATCCGGAATTGTTAATTCTTGATGAACCGACAAGAGGAATTGATATTGGAGCAAAAGCAGAAATAATGAAGCTAATGATTTCGTTGAGCAAAGATGGCATGTCTATTTTATTCATATCCTCGGAATTAGAAGAAGTACTTCGAACATGCAACAAAATAGTTGTGATGAGAGATCGCGAAAAAGTTTCCGAGATAGACAATGGTAAACAAGTCACACAACAGGATATTATGAAGCAGATGGCTGGGGGAGTGGTATGACATGGCTAAATCAAAACTTTTTTGGCCAATAATGGTATTGGTTTTTATCTTAGTATTCAACTTATTCTTTGACCCTAGTTTTTTTACAGTTGAAATAAGAAATGGTCGTTTTACTGGTAGTCTGATAGATATATTAAACCGTGGTGCTCCACTCATGCTGATTTCAATTGGGATGACGCTTGTCATTGCTACTAAGGGAATTGATCTTGGGGTAGGTTCAGTTATTGCTATGTCAGGTGCTGTAGGTGCGATGACAGTTACAGGTTCACCAGAAGGAAGCCTTACGCCATTATTTTTAGCCATTGTACTTGCTTTAGGAGTTTCTGTTTTGACAGGTGTATGGAATGGTGTACTTGTTTCTCGGATTGGGGTTCAACCGATTGTAGCTACATTAATTCTTATGGTAGCAGGTAGGGGTGTTGCCCAGTTAATAACGAATGGACAAATAACTACTGTTTATTACGAACCGTACAAATTTATCGGTGGTGGATATTTGCTGATGCTTCCACTGTCTATTTTCATAGTAGCATTTGTTTTCCTGATTGCCTTGTACTTAACCCGAAAAACATCAATTGGTTTGTTTATAGAATCTGTTGGTGCGAATCCAAGTGCTAGTCGTTTGTCTGGAATTAACTCGAAGAACATTATTCTAATGGTCTATATGTTTTCTGGACTTTGTGCTGGCATCGGTGGATTAATTTTGAGTTCCAATGTAGCGAGTGCAGATGGGAATAACGCTGGTTTATGGTATGAACTAGATGCAATTTTGGCAGTAGTAATTGGTGGTACTTCATTAATGGGCGGCAGATTTTTTTTGACGGGTACAATTATTGGAGCATTGATTATTCAAAGTTTGACTACTACTATTTATTCGATTGGTGTACCGGCTGAAACAAACCTTGTGGTAAAAGCAGTAGTTGTATTGATTGTATGTCTACTCCAATCACCTGAATTCAGGAATAAAGTATTTGGAGCATTTACTAGGAAAGGTATAAAGGATACCAAGGATAAGGGAGTGACTTTATCATGAAAAGCTTAAAGCTAGATTATAGACAGCTCCCCTTACTTGCAACATTTGCGTTGTTTATTATGATGTACGCTTTTGGATCAACTAGATATACTGGATTTTTGTCAACGCAAGTATTTTTAAATCTATTTATAGATAATGCATTTCTAATTATTGTTGCTGTAGGGATGACATTTGTTATCTTATCAGGAGGAATTGATCTTTCGGTTGGATCGGTAATTGCCCTAACTAGCATGGTGGCAGCAAGCTTGGTAATGAATGCTCAGCTTTCACCATGGATTGTAATTCCAATTTGTTTACTAGTTGGCTCTCTAATAGGACTTGGACAAGGATGTTTAATTCATTTCTTTAATTTACAGCCGTTCATAGTGACACTAGCTGGTATGTTTCTTGCAAGGGGACTTAGTTATTTAATTAGTGTTGAAACCATAGCAATTAACAATCCATTTTTCGATTTTATGGCCAGTTCGAGAATTCCATTAGGGGATAGTTTTATTTCTATTAGTGTTGTAATTGCTTTGGTTGTAGTTGTCCTTGCAGTTTTTGTGGGACATTACTCAAAGTTTGGACGAAATGTTTATGCACTTGGAGGTAATGAGCAATCAGCCGTTTTAATGGGTCTGCCAGTTGGTAAAACGAAAATTATGATTTATGTAATAAGTGGTTTTTGTGCTTCACTTGCTGGTTTAGTATTCACCTTTTATATGCTATCTGGGTATGGGCTACATGCTAATGGATTAGAATTAGATGCAATAGCTGCTGTTGTTATAGGTGGAACATTGTTAACCGGTGGAGCAGGATATGTCGCGGGAAGTGTCGTTGGGGTACTAATTTTAGGGATTATCCAAACCATTATTGTTTTTGAGGGTACGCTAAGCTCCTGGTGGACTAAAATAGCGATTGGTGCTTTACTGTTGTTATTTATTGTGTTCCAACGAGTTATAGTGATTAGAAGTAAAGTGAAAAAGTCTTCTGTTACTTAATAGTTTAGTTTAAAGCTGTTTTATAATAGCTTTTTTAAAACATAAGACCTATGATTGCGACGAAACTACCACTCCGGAAATACACTTCGCTTTCCGCGGGCGGCTGTTGAGCCTCCTCGTGCTCCCGCACTGTGGGGTCTCATCTATGCCTTTCCATCCCGCAGGAGTCTCCGTGTATTTCCTTCGTTGGTATGATTCTTTATTTACATAAAAACAAGCAACAACGGTCTTCGATTAGAAAATAATAATACTAAAAAAAGTAGACTCTTACAGTTTTTGTCTAAACTGTAAGAGTCTACTTTTTGTTTATTTTTTAAAGGTGTTACTTTCTCCTAGTAATTTCTCTACTAATTTATAAATAGATAGAAGTTCATATAAAATAATAATCTCGGCCGTGAAAAAGGTGGGGTTCTCATTTTCTTTTTCATTAGTTGCATTTCTTTTACTAATCCAGAAGTGTTCCATTAACTTATGGATTTCTTCTTGATGTTTGATTTTATTGTATCGATCTGGGTAAATCATTGATTCAGCTAATGCTTCAACTGTAGCTAAAATATTAGCACTTTCTTCTTTGGTCCAAGATAAATCAACCAAAGGAGTATTAATCAAGTTCCCAATATGATAGTGAATCAAGCGCAGAGCCGATATTTTTTCTTTTTCCTCTTCAAAAAGCTTTTTTTCTTTCTCATTTAGACGATGATATTTTCCTTCCTCATTTTGAAATTGAATGAGCACGTCCGTCTTATCTAGATTTCTTTTCACTTGGGAAAAAGATTTCTGCAAGGTGGCCTCATTTGTATAGGTAGAAGCTTCATGTACCATTTTTGTGGAAACATCTAATAATTCTTCACCAGTTGCTTTTAACAAGGAGTGAATATTCATCAGAATGCTATTGGAATAGTTAGGGGGTAATATAAACATATTGACCGCAGTAGACACTAATAAACCTATTGAGGTTGTTCCAAGTCTGATAAAGAAAGCTATTAAAAAATTCCCATGAATAACCTCGATCATTGCAACAGAGGTCAATGTCGCTACAAGTAAACCTGAATGTAGCTTCAGTTTATAACAGGTAATAATTGTGAAGACTGCTGCAGCTGTGTACGTTATTGGCGAGTTTCCAAATACGGAAATGAAAAAAACTGCGTACGCTGATCCTATCGCAGAGGCGGGCAGTCGGATAATTCCTTTTTTTATTGAGTCAGATACAGTTGGTTCAATCGTGACAATTGCAGTGATGACAGCAAAAACCGCAGGCCACCCCATCCATTGACAAATGAATGACGTTACCAGTACTGCTACTCCTGTTTTAACAACTCTACTACCAATAAATTTATATTTTTTCATCGAATTCACCTTCAGATTCCTAATAAGTAAATTATAACGAACTATAAGGCTTTATAACACTTAATTACCAATTTTTTTAAACTTTCTGCAAATATTGCCACAATTTGTCTGAAAATTAGTAATGTAAACGTTATCATAGTTTGGTATGATAAAAACATTACCTGTTGTTTTTTCTGCTTTCCCTCAATAGTTGTTCGTTGTAGAAAAGATGAAAAACAAAAAAACATAACAAAAATCACTAAATTGTTAACCTCTAAGGAACTACTGTCATATACTACAGTAAATCAATTAATGGCTTTGAATTAATTTTTCGTTCGGATAGGTTAAGAAAAATATTGACTTGCACGTTTTCTGAAAAGGGGGTGAAGGAATGCTGTCTGTTAAAATGTTAAAACCTTATTATGTGAAGGAAGAATCAGATTGCATTCGAGTTGTTTTAGCTTATCAATACTTTTCACTATTATTAGATGACAAGGTATATCAATTTGTTCCGCTAGAATCAAGAGAAATACGTATTAATCGAGAAACTCAAAAAGTGGAAAATGAACAAGATGTTTTCGTCTTTCAAAAAGGAAAAGAATACAGTCGTGTAGCCTTGTCAGAATTACTAAAACTGTCGGATTTTTTAACCCATTTAAATTCGATCCTCCAACCTTATCTGAATGGTGATACGACTCCAATTGAGACAGATGAAATTGATCAAGTAATTATTGCGTTAGAACGAGAAAACTTAAAGCGTTTAATAGATATGGCTTTAGAGGATAAGGATTATAAAGATTTTAAAAAATATACGGATAAGCTTAATGAAATGTAAGCATTAAAATGGCCAATATTGCTGATTTAAAAAGCTGATTTGCAAAAGGGCAGAAGCCAGAGGTTTCTGCCCTTTTGCATTTTTTCGGTTCATTTGAGTGGCTAGATAAAGAGAGTGTTAGTAAAATATAAATAAACTAGCTTTAAAGGGGAGAGAAGAATGGATTTAAACTTATCTGGAAAGTCAGTTTTGGTTACTGCAGCAAGCAAAGGCCTCGGAAAAGCAACTGCACTAGAATATGCAAAAGAAGGCTCGCGTGTTCTTATTGCTAGTCGGAATAAAAAAGAATTAATGAAGACAGTTGAAGAAATTAAAGAAGAGACAGGAAATAGTCATATAGATTTCGCTGTTTGTGACGTGACTAATCCAGAACAGATTAAACAAATGGTCCAAAAGTGTGTCGATTGGAATGGTACGGTCGATGTATTAATAAATAATGCTGGTGGACCCCCTGCAGGTACTTTTGATCAATTTAGTGATGAGGATTGGCAGCATGCATTTGAACTCAATTTACTAAGTTTCATAAGAACGATACGTGAAGTGCTACCACATATGAAAAGTCAGCATAGCGGTCATATTGTTAATATTGCATCTTCTTCAATTAAACAATCATTAGATAATTTAATGTTGTCCAATACGTTCCGACCAGGGATAGTAGGGTTAGCAAAAAGCTTATCTCAGGAGTTGTCTGTGGACAATATACTAATCAACACAGTTGGGCCAGGTACAATTGAAACAGATCGTATTGTTGAACTAAATAGTCTTCGTGCCAAACAATCTGGTATTAGCTTCGAAGAGCTTCATTCTCAAATGGAGCAATCAGTTCCGATGAAACGATTAGGTCGTCCTGAAGAATTTGCTAAAGCAATTGTATTTTTTGGTTCAGGAGCAAATACATATATAACTGGTCAGTCGCTTATCGTCGATGGTGGACTAGTCAAAGCACTATAGTGATTAACTACAATCGACTGATTATGTGAAGGCTATTATCAATTTCTGTAAAAGTATCACCAACTAGTGTAAGATAATAAATGGATACGCTATCATTTATCATATACTTTATAAGTTAACAGGATGTTTAATGATGAGCTAGTAGTTTTTCTATATTAAAAAATGAAGGTGGCTAATTCTATGAAACAAGTAAAATGGGGAGTTTTAAGTACCGCTGGGATTGGACAAGAACAACTTATTCCTGCCATTCAGCGATCAGGAAACGGTGAAGTAATAGCAATTGCAAGCAGAGGAGATAAGGCAAAAGAGGTTGCTAAAGAACTAAATATTCCTAAAGCTTATACTAGTTATGAGCAGTTATTGGAGGACCCAGAAATTGAAGCGGTTTATATCCCACTTCCAAATAGTTTGCATAAGGAATGGGTAATTAAAGCGGCAGAGCATGGAAAACATGTTTTATGTGAGAAGCCTGCAGCATTAAATGGAGCTGAACTAAAAGAGATGATTGACGTATGTGAACATCACCAGGTGCAGTTTATGGAAGCCTTCATGTATCAATTCCATCCACAGCATGAAAAGGTTAAACAATTAATTCAGTCCGGAGTAATTGGTGAAGTTGCTTCTATGCGAGGAGCTTTCTCTTATTTCTTAGGTGACCCTGAGACAAATATCCGAATGTCCTCAGATTTAGGTGGAGGTGCATTGTATGATATTGGCAGCTATGCAACCCATTCGATTCGTTATATTATGGATGCCGAGCCTGTTAAGGTTTATGCAAGTGCTAAAACCGATCCAAAGTATAAAGTTGATACGACAGTAGCCGGAGTTTTATCCTTTGAAAATGGGGTAGAAGCATTATTTGATTGTAGCTTTGAGGCAACTTTTAGAAATTTATATGAGGTCCTTGGTTCAACTGGTAAAATAGAAGTAAATTCAGCCTATCGCCCAGATACTAGTGAAAATGGAGAAGGAGTTATCCGAGTAACTAAGGATAACGGTGAGGTAGAAGAATTTAGTGTTGCAGGTGATCAGTATAAGCTGCAAGTGGAGCATTTTTCCGAGTGCGTTCTAGAAAATAAAGAACCTAGCTATTCTAATGAAAAAATTACTAACAATATGAAAGTTATTGATGCTTGTTTTAAAGCGATTGAAACAGGAAATAGTGTTCGAATAAAATAATAATACGATATTTTTTAAAAAGATTGTTGTTTTGACGCAAAATCCATAGACTGCGACATAAATTTTTGATGATTTTTTCACTTTTCCTTAATCGGCTGCTATGTTGACTTGCGCTCCGGGCAGTCGCTTTCCGCGGGCAACGCTTCAACTTCCTCGGAAGAATACCACTTCCTGGGGGATTTTCAGCCGTCGCTTTTCCCGCTGGAGTCGACTGCCCTGCGCTTCAATCAACCACTATATAAGAGTAAATATTTAGTTGTTTGGTTATTGTAATTATCAAAAACAGGAATAAATTACGTAAAATATACATGAATAATCCTCAAAAATATAACCAATTCCCCTTCGTGAGGGTAGTCATATTTTATGGTATAAACGGTTTTCTTATAGTTCAATTCATTTGAACAGAAAGCTACTTTAAGCTTTGGAAAAAATGCGACACTCCTCGAAAATATAAAGCAATTTTCTTCGTGTGTTGCAAATTCACGGATGTCATTTCTGGTCCTATGGGAAAGGAACAGTCTGAAGACCCCGCAACGAGCGTTTTTTCTCGTGAGAAGGCTAAAGCGTTCCCCATGGAAAGGAAGTGTTTTTCCGAAGCGATGGCTAACCTTCATCCTATACAGGATGAGGGTAAGCCACGACAAAGTTACGACGCTTTTTATATCGAATACGAATAAAAAAACAACAAAACTTACGAAAAGAACCTAAGAATAAAACAAGAAGAGCTAATCCAAATGGGATTGGTTCTTCTTGTTTTATTTACTATCTTGTTTATCTAAATATATCAGCCAAGGTGTTAACAACATAACCGCTATTCTGTTCTTCAACCATCATAGCAATCAGTAAATCATGCTCCTCAGGGTAAGCAACAAACCAGCCATTCTCTTTACCGTTGTCATCATCCAGAGATGTTTTTAGTTCTGCTGTACCAGTTTTTCCTGATAATTTTGCATTAGCTATGTTAGCACCTTGAGCAGTACCTTTGCTACTAGTTACAACCATTCGCAATGCTTCCTGTATCAGCAGAGCATGCTCGCCAGATACAAGATCCGTTTTCCATGCCTCACCAGTAGGTTGATCCATTTCAAGAACAGGATTTAGCATCGTTCCATTGTTTAGGAATGGTGTGTAAGTTAGCGCTAAATGCAGCGCACTAATTTGCATTTCACCTTGGCCATAACTTGTATCTGCTAGTAAAATTTCTCTATCAATTTCTCCAGATGAAGATACTTTACTTTGCTGAATTGGATAAGGAAATTGTATATCTTCTCCGAAACCAAAATGATTTAAGCCTGAGACAAATGTTTCATTTCCCATCTCAATTGCTTTTCTGGCAAAGAAAATATTGTCCGACCTTACTAGGGCGTCGGTTAAATCAACGGGACCAGTTGATTCCGATACTCTTCTGACCTGATTATTACCCCATGAATCCCCATTACTCCATGTTAACCCATTAATCTCTATTCCTTCCCCTGGGACGATTGTCCCCGATTGAAGTCCTATTGCACCTGTAACTGGTTTAATCGTTGAACCTGGTGAAAAAGTCGAACTGAAACGATTCAACAGTGGCAATTGAGGGTCATTTTGTATTGCTTCCCAATTAGCTGAACTTATTCCATATGCAAATTCGTTTGGGTCATAGGAAGGACTACTAACGAGTGCTAGGGTTTCACCAGTTTTGGGGTGAATTGCGGCAGCTGTTCCAGCGTTATCTTGATAAGATGTATAGATTTCTGTTTGAAGTTCTGCATCAATAGTTAGATTGATGGTTTCACCATTTTTCACTGGTTTTTCTGCTATGACATGGTCTTCTTCACCTTCTTGTTTTACAACTATCTTTATACCCTTTTCACCTTTAAGTCTTTCTTCAAAAATGGACTCTAGTCCGGATTTTCCAATTACATCGTTAGCGGAATAAATGGTTGGATCAAGCTCTTCTAATTCTTCGGCTGTGATTTTCCCAATATATCCGGTAAGGTGGGCTGTTGCTTTCCCATAAGGATAAATACGACCAGTAGTTGCTTGGTAAGTAAGTGGCTCAATTTTAGCATGAAGTTGGTCTGCTTGTTCCTCAGTTATTGTCGGCATCATTTTTAATGGGACAAAATGCTGAGGTTCAACCCAACTAGCGCCGATAGCAGAATCTATCGTCTCAACATCTATATCTAGAGCATCTGCAATGGCCTGTTTTTCCTGGTCAGGATTATCTGCGAATCTTTCTGGTACCACACCTAAGTTGAAAACAGATTCATTAACGGCAAGCCCATTATGAAATCGATCAAAAATTTGTCCTCTTATTGGTGATTCATTTATAATTTCGATATCGCCTCCAGCTTTAAGTTCCGGAAAAATGAAGCCGGGGTCCCATTCAACAAACCAGGTTATTTCATCCTCTGAAAGCTCTTGTTGAACCATGGTGGCCTGATAATCAAAAGTAATTGGTCCAGCCAACGTATCCATTTCTACATGGATTGGAAACGTCTTGGTTAAATCTTCTTCACTTGATTTCTCTTCTTCTTCATCTTCTGCAGGGATATCAAAAGTTACGTTTAAATTAGTTACATTAAGGTCATTGTAAATTTTTTGATACCTGTCAACAAATTGCTCTGTCGAATATTCCTCTTTTGATGATGAGAAAATCATCTCATACATGGAAGAATAATTTAGTTCATTCCATTGTTGTATGTATTCTGTCAATCTATCTTCAGGTTTAACCTCTTCTTCAGAACAAGCGGAGAGGATAACAAGTAGTAGGATAAAAATCATTAAGCTTATTTTGCGCATATATTTAACCTCCATTAATATCTATCTAGAAAACTGAATCTATTAATTCAAAATACTATGATACTATCCTATACAAAAAAGAATCCATATATGTCAGAAAAACCACTCATCATATATTGATGAGTGGCTATTCTTTCCATTATAATAGTTTACTAAGTTGCTTCCATATGGTCTTTGATCTCGGTCTTAATTCGTGACATTTCTTCATCTGGCACAACGTAGTACCAAACGCCACCCATCGTGCTACCATTTCCGTTGACTTGGATATTTTTAACATTGTTACGTGTACTGCGATAGTTAGAAAAAACAGTTTGCATATCGTTCATGTCTAAATTCGTTCTTACATTTTCACCAAGGATATCAAATATATCTCCAACTTTTGTAAAACTAGAGAAACTGGCTGCTTCGCTGATAGCTGCTTGAATAACTTGACGTTGACGATCATTACGACCGAAATCACCACGAGGGTCTTGCTTTCTCATTCGAGTAAATGATAAGGCTTCTTCACCTGTTAAATGAATCTCACCTTCAGGGAAATTCGTTCCACCCTCTGTAAAAGCTAGGCTATTGTTTACTGTCACACCACCTATGGCGTTTACACCCTGAACAAAGCCTTCCATGTTTACTTTAGAATAATAGTGGATAGGGACATCTAACATTTCTTCTACTGTAGTTAAAGCTAAATCAGCTCCACCAAACGCATAAGCATGATTTATTTTATCATCGCCTCGACCTGGAATATTTGTATAAGTATCACGAGGGATACTCATCATTAGCATTGAATCTGTGTTAGGATTCAGTGATAAAAATACCATGGTATCAGACCGACCGGCATCATTAGTACGTTCATCGACACCCAACAGAAGGACATTAAATGCTTCCTTGTTAGTGAAAATGCCTTCCATTTCTTTCTCTCGTTCGGTATCTCTTTCTAATGGTTGATGCATTGTCTCAACTGCATTATCCAACTGATTAAATATATATAAACCGTAACCTACAACTGATAGGATAATTGCTAATAAAATTCCTCCAACCCAATACGGCCAGCGGCGTTTTTTCTTCATTTGTCTGTTATCAATTCGACTTGCCATTTTATCACCTTTTCTATTAGCCTGATTTCTAAACAATCAAGTAATTATAGCTTAAAAACAATTAATTAGTCTATATAAATTTTCAAAGAAAAGTAAGTAGTGGGAATTTTTACAAACAGAAAAGTTTAGGCCATATAAAGTATGAATAATAAAGGAGTTTGAGCTTTTAATTAATAGGTATAGCGGTAATGATGTATCGTTCTGGTGCGTCACCTATAAACGAAAAAGGATAACAAGTTGTAAGAATTAATTCTTCATTTGGGGCAGTAGATTTAATAATCGTTCGATCCTCAGCATCAACAATCTGCGAATCAACCATTTCATATGTGAATTCTCCATACGGAAGCGTAACAATTAGTTTGTCTCCAATTTTAACATCTCCTAACCCTCTAAAGACTGTATCTCGGTGTCCTGATAATACAATTTGGTCATTTTGGAGAGGGAATGCACTTCCATTATAGTGCCCAACACCTTTTTCTAATTCATCCGGATCTGTTCCTTCTACAATAGGCAACTCAGCATTAATACTTGGAATTGTTAATATTCCAATAGTTTCCCCTTGATTAGGAGCATACGACTTAGCAGTCAAGTCAGCTGTATCTTTTTTAGTTGTATCTTTTCCTAACATGGCTTTCGCTTGATTTAAACTCTGTTTTTCAGCAGCTTGTGTCTTTACATACTGGTAACCACCAAATCCAACAAAAATAAGACCAACAATAATAAGGAGGAAAGCAAGCTTTTTCATTTAAATTGACCCCATTCGAATGTAATTGTTAAAAACAATATCTTTATAAAACTTTACCATTCCACTATCAAAAACTCAACTGCCAGAAGTCTGATAATCTGTAAGTATCGTTACTGATTTTTTAATAATAAATAAGAAATAGGTTTTCGAAAAATGCATTTATCTGAATATTACAAAACTAGTTAGAAACCGACAAAATAAGACGCCCAAAAGCTTGAAAAACTATAGTATATTTAGTATACGAAATTAGCTTCTTCAGTAAAAGGCAAACTTATTGAAAAATAAGGACGCAAAGATACGGGTCTAAGGTAAAATGCTAAGATAGCCGTGCTACCTCGTTAGGAGTATTGGGGAGGAAGTCTTATATGAAACTACTATATAAGAGACTTTTAGACAGGGATTGGATTGAGATGATGGAAGAAGCAAAACAGTTGGGATTATCAATAGAAGAAGTGAAATTATTTTTGCTAGAAAACAAAAAATAAAAAAAATGTCGTAATTGTGCTTTATATAGAACCATTTGCCTATTTTATGATATAATAACGTGGAAAGTAGGTGAATGGCCTTGATCGGGGACAAAATAAAACAATTACGGCAGGAAAAGAGAATGTCTTTAACAGAATTGGCAGAAAAAGCAGGTGTAGCCAAATCATACTTAAGTTCAATTGAGCGTAATCTTCAATCAAATCCATCAATACAATTCATAGAAAAAGTAGGAAGAGTATTAGGGGTAACTGTTAATGAGCTTCTAATTAGTGAGAGTAATGAGGAGTTAAAGAAACAGTTAGATGGTGATTGGTTAACACTAGCTCAGGAGGCCATGGAATCTGGTGTATCTAAACAACAATTCAAAGAATTCTTAGAGTTTAATCGTTGGAGAAAAAATCAAGACGGCGAATGAATTTGATTGTTCATGTAATATGTCAGAGTATTTCCGGGAAAAAGCCAAAGAAGCTAATGAATTAGATTCTTTGGCTTTTTTATATACTTATAAAGATGGGACAAGCTATTTCACGTGATTGTAAAAGATTATCCTGAAAATCTTATGATTTATAAAATCTCTTATAAAGAATGACATTTTAAAAAGCGTTGTATATTAGAAAAGATTATAAGGTGGTGCAGCATGAGTAAGTGGATTCATTGGATTTTTCCTTTGATTTGGATGGGAGTCATTTTTCACTCTTCATCACAACCATATCAGGAACAAGATATAAAACCCTTTTTATCTAATATAATTGATTTATCCTTTTTGGACAGGTACCTAAATTGGATTAAATTTACATATCATCAATCAGAAGTTAGTGTTGCAAGCCTCGGCGTTAACGGCTTGCTTGAGTTTTTTATTCGTAAAGGTGCGCATGTCACCGTGTTTTTGGTGTTAATGATCCTCCTTTACTTTGCTTTTATAAAAACCGTGTCAATGTCAAAAAATGAATTACTAATTATTTCATTATTTATTACTATCGCTTATGCAGTTTTTGATGAAATTCATCAAGGATTTACACCAAATCGAACACCATTCTTTGGGGATGTGCTGTTAGATACATTTGGAGCAATCATCGGGTTAGGAATCATATTGTTGATTCGATTTAAACGGAATTCTAACTAGGGAGTACCCTGATGAACTTAACTGAGAAAATATCATATTATATATTGGGCGTATTGTTTGAATTGTGTTAGTGAGGTGATGATTTTGAAGGAACAGGAAATATATAAAAGTGTACTGAAAAGATTGGTTGATCAATCCGAATCCTTACAAATTGATGATGCAGAAGAACTTATTCAACGGCTAATTAAAGAATTAAACTATCATCAATTACCTAAACTGTAGTGGTAACTACCAACAATTGCTTAAGCGAAGCGTTGATGTATACCGAGTGCCTCGCCTCTGAAACCTAAACGTGAAATTTTCCGATGTCTAATTTAAATTTCCTGGGAAATAAAAACGAATATTGAAATGTTTAATAAACAATCCAAGCAATACGTTATATTTCATTTTCTATGTATTTAGTTTTTCCTTTTTCAATCATTACCTGATCACTAGATAAATCGACAATCCATTCACGGAAGTTATCTTCTTGATTGCTCCCAACAGCAATTGTCAGTATAACATTTTCAGTATAATCAATCTTTTCAAGGATGTAATCTGATGAGTTTCTTAGGTTATTTTCTAATTTTCCTAATAAAGAGTAGTCAGCTGTGACAATCATTTCTATCACCTGTTTGCGAATAACGATACCAGTTGTATCAATAGCTTGAGATGTGGCACTTGAATAGGCACGAATTAAGCCACCAGCTCCTAATTTTATCCCGCCAAAGTAACGCGTGATTACCACGGCAGTGTCTTTTAATTCTTTTTTCTTTAGCACTTCTAGGATTGGAACTCCAGCTGTACCAGTGGGCTCACCATCATCATTGGCTTTTTGAATTAGATCATGTTCTCCAATCATATAGGCAGAACAATTATGATTAGCATCGTGATGTTTTTTCTTTATTTCCTTAATGAATTCCTGGGCATCTTCTTCTGTCTCAACACGCTTCACATGACCGATAAAACGCGATTTCTGTATAACGATTTCATCTGTTCCTTCAAGATTGACTGTGTAATAGTGGCTTAACATTTTTAGCAGACCTCCTAGGAGATTATTATATAGAGAGAAAAGGTGTGCCGCAAATGTTAAGATGGCGTATAATTAAATTACATATAACTAATTAATAGACTCAAATAATAGACTTGCAGAATCACCCCCTAAAAACTGGGAATAACCACAATGACTTTTAGATGGGCGGAATATATTATGGTGAAAAAAACAGATGAGAAAGCATTAGATTTAATCATTAAGGAAATGGTAGAAGCAGTAGAAAATAGCAAGGATGAAATCTTTTACATAGGTGAAGAGTCGCGAAAAGAATATGAAAAATTACAAAACGAACTAAATCAAATAAAGAATGAAGTTGTAGTTGTAATCGATGAGGGTGATGAGCTAGATAAAAAGGTAAAATCATCTCGTATTCGCTTGTCTGAAGTTAGTAAGCATTTTAATGATTATTCTGAGGAACAGATTCGTGCTATCTATGATCAAACGCATAAAATGCAGACAGATTTAACCATGAAACGAGAAAAAGAAAAAAATCTCCGGGAAAAAAGAGATGAAATTGAACGTAGAATTAATGCACTAGGGCATACAGTCACCCGCGCGGAAGGGTTATCAGGTAAAATATCGATTGTGTTAAACTATTTAAATGAGGATTTCCGCCAGGTCAGCGAATTGATTCAAGATGCCCATGAAAAGCAAGAGTTTGGTCTGAAAATTATTGAAGCCCAGGAGGAAGAACGAAGGAGACTATCAAGGGAAATGCATGATGGTCCAGCTCAGATGTTAGCAAATATACTACTCCGTTCTGAGATAGTTGATCGTACGTTCCGAGAACGAGGTCCAGAAGAAGCTATTAAGGAGATTAAAAGTGTACGAACAATGGTTAGGTCTTCCCTTTATGAAGTACGTCGAATAATTTACGATCTTCGTCCGATGGCACTTGATGATTTAGGTTTGATTCCAACGATAAAAAAATATTTAGCTAATATTGAAGAATACGATCACATAAATATTGATTTTAATGCTTTAGGCAAGGAAAAGAGATTAAACACTAAATATGAAGTTGCCTTGTTTCGTCTCGTTCAAGAGTCAGTTCAAAATGCAGTCAAACATGCTGCAGCAACAAACATTGAAGTAAAGCTAGAAATGAAAAATAATATTGTTCTAATTATTATTAAAGATAATGGAAAAGGTTTTGATATAAATCAGAAAAAGGAGAAATCCTTTGGTTTATTGGGGATGAGAGAACGAGTAGAAATGCTTGATGGAAAGCTGACGATTAAATCCGAGTTAAAAAAAGGGACGAGTATTCTAATTCAAGTTCCATTAACTGAAAATTAAAGGATAAATACAACTTTTAGCGAATGATGTATAATAAAGAAAAATGGCGATTAGAAAACATTCAGGTCGTCGTACTATCAATCGATTAACAAAGTCTGATAATGTAAAACAGTTCATGTTTAAGGAGACTAAACAAATTCACATAAAGTATAGACCCGAAAAACAGAAAAGCATTGGTGTATAGGAGGAACAAAAATGACAACCCAAATAGTTTTAATTGATGATCACAAGTTGTTTCGAGAAGGAGTTAAACGGATTCTGGAATTCGAACAAGGCTTCGAAGTTGTTGCAGAAGGTGATGATGGTTCATCTGCATTAGGTCTAGTTGAAGAATTTAACCCAGATGTCGTGTTAATGGATATAAATATGCCTCATATTAATGGTGTGGAAGCAACAGCTGAATTAATAAAACACCATCCAAATGTGAACGTGATTATCTTATCTATCCACGATGATGAAAATTACGTTACTCATGCACTAAAATCCGGTGCTCAAGGCTATTTACTTAAAGAAATGGACTCGAATTCTTTAATTGAAGCAATTAAGGTAGTAAGTGACGGTGGATCGTACCTGCACCCGAAGGTTACCCATAACCTAGTGCAAGAGTATCGTCGCTTGTCTGAGGAAAATTCTAATAAACTATCGGAAAGAATGGTCGACTATCGTAAGCCACTTCATTTATTAACAAGACGTGAATGTGAAGTGTTACAACTACTAGCTGATGGAAAAAGTAATAGAGGCGTAGCGGAAACTCTCTTTATTAGTGAAAAAACAGTAAAAAATCATGTAAGTAATATTCTGCAAAAAATGAGTGTTAATGACCGTACACAGGCTGTCGTTTCAGCAATACGTAATGGCTGGGTAGAAGTATTATAGGTTAGAAGCTTTAGCAGCCTTCTATATTCCGAAAACTTTAATCCGGTGCTAGTTAGCGTCGGATTATCTTTTATTTTTTATCTATTAGGTGTCATCCACTTACGCTTGGCACCTAGCTACCCTAGGAGATGATAATTGAATATGAATGATTTATTTACTTCGGTTCGGTCTTTATTTACCCCCACTTATGACTGGATCCCAACCTCGAAAAATACTAATACCACTACTGATGACACTTTCTCCCTTCGTTTTTCAGGTAAGCTATTACTTCAATCTGAAATCCCTCTTGAACCATCTACCTTCACTCATTTAGTATCCATTAATTATCTGACACCAGTTATTGCAATTGAAAAAACCCCGTGGGGACATCGTTGCAGGCGATGTGGTGTCCACAAAAAGCGAATGCTAGCTTTCATGCCTTGTGCAAAGTGCGGAAAAACTCATTTGTATTGCCGAAACTGTATTGAAATGGGCCGAATAACTAGCTGTGAGCCTTTGTATTATTGGACAGGACCTTTGCCGAGTTGGACGAAGCAAGTTAAAGCCTGTCAATGGCAAGGAGAACTATCTCGCTATCAACAAACTGCTTCCGAGCAAATAGTCACTACAATGAAGCGTGGAAATGATGAACTATTAGTTTGGGCGGTGTGTGGAGCCGGAAAAACGGAGATGTTGTTTGACGGTATTGGCAAATCGATTGAAGAAGGAAAACGAGTTTGTTTAGCCACTCCAAGAACAGATGTTGTTCGAGAAATACTACCACGGTTTCGCTCTGCATTTCCTGATACGGATATTTCTGGACTGTACGGTGGTAGTGAGGACAAAGACGGAACAGGCCAGTTAGTTATTTCAACAACACACCAGCTATTCCGATTTGCTCATGCGTTTGATATCGTGATTATTGACGAGATTGATGCTTTTCCGTTCCATTCCGATCCGTCATTAATCTTTGCGGCTAACAGAGCGGCTAAACCGGACGCCGCACGGATTTACCTAACTGCTACCCCTAGACAAAAGCAACGACAACGAGTTGAATCCAAGAAACTTAATGCCGTTTTTGTTCCAGTCCGATTTCACGGTCATCCCTTGCCAGTCCCCACTCTACAAATGGATTTTCAATTAAAATCTTCACTTAAAAAATACAACCCTCCCAAAACATTTTTCACTTGGTATAAAAATCGGTCCAACCCTAAACGGCAATTATTAATATTTGTCCCAACAATTAAATTAGCTGAGGAAATGGTAGAGACACTCAGTTTCTCACTTAATCTAACTGAAAATAACCCGATATATCATGTTCATGCCTCTGATTCAAATCGCGAAGAAAGAGTTCAACAGTTTCGTGATAAGGAGTTCTCCATTTTAATTACGACAACAATCTTAGAGCGTGGTGTTACTTTTCCGTCTGTCGATGTTGTCGTTATCGATGCTGGACATTCTGTTTTTGATGAAGCGGCGCTTGTGCAGATTGCTGGACGGGCAGGAAGAAGTCCCAATGACCCAACGGGAGAAGTAATTTTTTTTCATGAAGGAAAAACGAATGCGATTGTTCAAGCTGTTAAGTCGATTAATCTAATGAACAAACGAGGGGGAAAGCTATAGTGTATTGCCTATGGTGTGATCAAGAAGTAATTCCTCAATTGAGTTGGACAAACCTTTTGTTACCGGAACGTACTCGCAACATTTGTGAAAGCTGTGAAAATGGATTTCTATTATTAAACGGGAAACATTGTCTAAAGTGCAGTAGACTATCCGATGAAACAATTTGTTCAGATTGTGTGAAATGGGAAAACGATCCCACATGGCAGGGTGTTCTTTCCTTTAATCAATCCGTCTACTCCTACAATCCAATGCTGCGTGACGTTGTAACCAAATGGAAGTACCGTGGTGATTATCTGTTGCGGGATATCTTTCAATATACGTTTAAGGATGTCTTTGATGACCGATTCGTAAAATGGGAAAAAGAAGCGATTATCGTTCCTATCCCATTAAGCGAAGAACGGATGCTAGAGCGAGGTTTTAATCAAGCAGAGTCATTAGCTCAGTTACTAAAGCTCCCTTACCAAAAACCATTAAGCCGGGTTCATGGGGAAAAACAATCGAAAAAGACGAGGAAAGAGAGGATTGATTCAAAAAATCCATTTGAGATTAAGGTACAGGTAAGCCATCCAGTAATTTTAATCGATGATATATATACGACTGGAATGACATTGCGCCATGCAGCTAAGCTACTGAAAAACCAAGGCTGCCCCGAGGTGTTTGCTTTCACACTGGCAAGGGGGTGATGTCTTTTTAAGGGTTGTCCCCAACGAAACACCGATATGCTATAATGATACCAAAATGGGTTGAGGAGGACTACTGATGGGTGAGTTAGCAAACTGTCCACGTTGTAATGATTTATTTGTAAAAGGGGTACGTGATTTTTGCCAGCAGTGTTTTAAAGAAGAGGAGCATGCATTTCAAACTGTTTATGACTTTATCAAGCAACGCAAAAACAGACAAGCTACCGTTCTTCAGATAGTTGATGCGACTGGTATTGATGAACAATTTATTTTGAAGTTCGTTAAAGAAAAACGTCTACGTGCTTCTCAGTTTCCAAACCTAAACTATCCATGTGAAAAGTGTGGAAAAGGAATTGATGAAGGGGTATTGTGTAAGGATTGTTCCTCCGAGTTAGTTGGCGACCTTCAAAAACAGGAGGAAATAGATCAGGTTGCAGAGAAAAATAAACAAAAAGAGTCACATACATATGTATCCTATAACAAATTTAAAAATAAATAGTTAAACATTTATAGGTTTTAACCGATATAAATAGTAGAGTAAAACGCGAATTTTTCTAGAAAGAGGTGATAGATCTTGAAAATACAAGGTCCAAATCATTCGAATTTTAATCCCTATCAAAAACAATTACAGAAGCAAGCTGATATGAAACAACAAGCAGCTAAAGCGGATCAACTTCAAATATCTGATCAAGCGAAACAGCTGCAGGGCAGTGATAAACCAAGCGATCTAAGACAAAAGCAAGTCGATCAGATAAAGCAATCTGTTCAATCTGGTGACTATAGCATTGACCCGAAAAAGACATCTCAGAAAATGTTAGAGTTTTGGAGCAACCAAGTATAAGGGGGACGTTATATGTCCATTCAATCGATTGTCGAAGTATTAACAACTATGACTCAACTTCACGACAGCTTATTTACGGTATCAAAAAATAAAACAGAAGCCTTGAAACAAGGAAATATGGAGCAACTCCAGGATTTATTAGTACAGGAACGAAAGCATGTGAAAGCCATTAATCAATTAGAAGTAAAGCGAATTGAAATGATTAATAAATGGTCTGAATCACAAGGATTGGATAATGATTCCATTACTGTTTCTGTCATGTTGGATAACTACCTTCAGGGCGTTGAAAAAGAATCTTTGGAAAAGGTTACAACAGTATTGGCAGAAACACTATTACAATTGAAGCAACAAGAAGAATTAAACAAGCAATTAACACAACAATCCCTTCAGTTCATCCAACTATCAATGGACATGATTGCCCCAACAATTAAAAATATAAACTACGGTAATAAAACAGAAAACCGAGCGGATCAAATAACTAAGCGTTCTGTATTCGATTCTAAGGCTTAAGAAAGGAGGTCACCCAGTATGACATCGACATTTCATGGATTAGAGGTTGCTAAAAGAGCGCTGAGTACACAACAAGCTGCTCTTTATACAACCTCGCATAATATTTCCAATGCGAATACAGAAGGCTACTCGAGACAGCGGGTTAATTTTGAACAGGTTTCGACCTTAACAGGCTCACGTAATACAGAGAGAGTTAATTCACAAATTGGTGGCGGCGTTCAAGCTGGATCAATCGAACGAATCAGAGATAAGTTTCTCGATGTACAGTATCGAAATGAAAATAGCAAATTGGGCTATTACCAATCACGGGCAGAAGCTATGAAGCAGATGGAAAGTATTATGAATGAACCATCTGAACAAGGCTTGTCCAAAACGATGGACCAGTTCTGGCAATCGTTGCAGGACTTATCTGTTAACCCGGAGGATTCTGGTGCGCGTTCGGTAGTAAAACAACGGGGAATAGCAGTAGCTGAGACTTTCAATTACTTATCCAATTCGCTTAACCAGATACGTGGTGATCTCAAAAATCAAACAGATATTACAGCAAAAGAAATCAATTCGATCGTTGATCAGATTAACAATATCAACAAACAAGTCGGTGAAATTGAGCCACATGGTCATGTTCCCAATGACCTTTATGATGAACGCGATCGCTTAGTGGACAGGCTTTCAAGTATTGCAAATATTAGCGTTAGCTATGAAAAAAGTAGTGGTCAACCAAGTGATATTGCAATGGGTAAAGCTACCATTAAATTAACTGGTAGTGGTGCTGAAAATGGTCTTACCCTAGTCGATGGGGTGGCAAGTACTGTGAATCATCTCCATGTTAGTTACGATGATGATAATAATATAGATAATTTTACCTTTTACAATCCTAGTGAATTAAGTGAAGGACAAGATCCGACTACACTAGCAGATACCCAAACAGTGGCCGGAAATTCGTTTGGTTCAAACGGAGAATTAAAAGCATTAATGGAAATGAATGGCTATGTTATTAGTGGAGGTCCAGATCCAGAGGTTGGTGGCTATTACAATCAGATGCTAGATGGTCTAGATGAAATGGCGACAGCATTTGTTAATGAATTTAATGAGATTCATAGGCAGGGTACAAACTTAGTTGATGATCAAGCCTATGACTTTTTCGAAATGGGTGCAACTGGGCGAGCGGCAGCATCCATCGAGGTTACGGATGATATAAAAAATGATACAGATAAAATTGCTGCTAGTGCTAATGGAGATAGTGGAGATGGTTCCAACGCAGTTCTCCTAGCAGAAGTAATGAATAATTTGGATGTAGGATTAGGAAACAAAACGTCAGTCAAAGGCTACTATCAATCGATGATAGGTGAAATGGGTGTTGTTACCCAGGAAGCAAACCGAATGGCCAGTAATTCTGGCGTCCTTCGTCAGCAGGTAGAGGAAAACCGATCATCGGTTAGTGCCGTATCACTTGATGAAGAAATGACGAACATGATTAAATTTCAACACGCCTATAATGCGGCGGCGAGAAATATGACGACGGTAGATGAAATGCTCGATCGAATTATTAATAATATGGGCTTAGTAGGAAGGTAGGTGACTAGACTATGCGTGTAACACAAAGTATGTTAACAAATAATATGTTGCGTAATTTAAGTAATAGTTACAATAACCTCGATAAATACATGGATCAGCTTTCAACAGGGAAAAAGATCAACAAACCATCAGATGATCCGGTTGTGGCGATGAAGGGAATGAACTACCGGTCGCAGGTGAGTAATGTTGAGCAATATCAACGTAACATCAGTGAAGTACATAACTGGATGGATAATTCGGATTCATCATTGGGTGAAGCAACACAAACCTTGCAACGTCTTCGTGAGTTGGCAGTTCAAGCAAGTAATGGTACTTATGAAAAAGGACAACGTGAAAATATAGCTGAAGAAGTTGATCAGTTAAAAGAACATTTGGTCGAAATTGCAAACACAAAAGTGAATAATAAGTATATTTTTAATGGTACTAGCACGACTGGAACTGAACAGGCTGATGGTAGTTATACAAAGCCAGTTACTGTTGATAACAACGGCATCGTTACAAATGTATCCGCAAACGGGGAAGCTGTGAATATTGAAGTAACTAATGGAACAAAGCTTCAGACGAATATCAATCCAGCTAATGTGTTTGGGACTCAATTGTTTGAGGACATTGAAGCCCTTTCAGTCGCTTTGAAATCTGACAATCCAGATGCAGGTATGCAAACGGCTATTACTAACATGGATACACATATTGATAACACTGTTAATGAACGTGCTGACCTGGGAGCTAGGATGAACCGATTAGAATTAATTGAGGATCGGCTTGCTAGTCAAGAAATAACAGCGACTCGTATGATGTCGGATAATGAGGACGCTAATATGGAAGAGGTTATTATTAAGTTAACAACACAAGAAAGTGTCCACCGTGCAGCACTAAGTTCTGGTTCTAGAGTTATTCAGCCAACATTGCTAGATTTCTTAAGATAGTAGCTAATAAGCACTTGTCACGTAGTTTGTGGCAAGGCTTTTTACTATATATGAAAATGATGAGGGGGATTTTCATGCAGTTCCCGCAAATAAGAATTCAATCACAAAATGCCCAAATCCAAATTAATCAGACTGCTGGTCAGCAAACCATTCAACAACCTAAAGCAATTCAATCAATCCAACAGCCAAACGCGGAACTAACGATAAATCACACACCTTCAAAATTATCGATTGATCAAACACAAGCGTGGGCTGACATGGATCTGAAATCTGTTTTTAGACGAATAGCCGAGGCTGCCCAAGACGGAAAACAAGCAGTCTACCAGGGAACAGCTCGTAGGATTAGACAGGGTACTGAGCTTATGAAAATTGAAAATGGAGGCAACCCTATAGCAAGACAAGCACAAGCGAATAGCGAGGGTGCTCCTAAACAATTTAACATTGGCTGGATTCCATCAGCTGGTTCAGTGAAAATAGACTACCAGCCATCCCAAGTAGATATACGGATAACACCAAGAAAACCAGTCATCAATACACAAGCACAAAAACCGATAACTAACTATCAACCCGGTTCTGTTGACATTAGTTTACATCAAAGAAATCAATTAAATATAGACTTTGTAAATCTTAAACATCATGGAATTAATTTTGAAATGACATTATAAGAGGGGTTGACATTTTGCACTTACATACTAAATATTTCGGTGAGATTAAAGTAAATCAACAAGATATAATCACGTTTCCACAGGGAGTGCCAGGCTTTCAAGATGAAAAGGAATTTGTATTGTTACCGTTAGAGGACAACCCTGTCTTTCAAGTTCTTCAATCGACAAATGAACAGGAACTCGCTTTTATCGTCGTTAATCCATTCCTATTTGTAAAGGATTATGAATTTGATATTGATGAAAACACAATAGAATCGCTAGATATTCAATCTGAAACCGATGTGCAGATATTATCGATTGTATCGCTCAGAGAACCTTTTGAGACTAGTACAGCTAATCTACAGGCACCTATTGTAATTAATCAAGTAAAAAAAATAGGGAAACAATATATTACGAATATTAAGAAATTCGCTACGAAAGAAGCTATCTTCACTCCACAACTAACCTCCCAGGTAAAGGAGGACTAAACATGTTAGTACTTACTAGGAAAATAAACGAAGCAATTAAAATAGGTGATGAAATCGAAGTGAAAGTGCTAGGGATAGATGGCGATCAAATTAAATTAGGCATCTCCGCACCAAAGCATGTCGACATTCACCGAATGGAAATTTACTTAGATATTCAAGAGCAGAACAGTGAAGCGGCAGGCGTTTCGACAGATTTAATCCATTTATTGAAAAATAATACAAAAAAAGATTAAACATTCTTATATTTCCTCCGATATTATAATTGTAAAGCTAAATGGTACTAAAGGCGGCCGACTTTAGTTCATCTAGTGTTAACCACAAGGATGTGGGAAAACGAAAATTCAAGGAGGAAATAACAAATGAGAATTAATCACAATATTGCCGCACTTAACACACATCGTCAGTTAGGGCAAGCGCAAAATGCTCAACAAAATTCAATGGAGAAATTATCTTCAGGTCTTCGTATCAATGGTGCAAAGGACGATGCAGCCGGTTTAGCTATTTCAGAAAAAATGCGTGCTCAGGTACGTGGGTTAGAGCAGGCTTCAACGAATGCTCAAGATGCAAATTCATTGATACAAACAGCTGAGGGCGCATTGAACGAATCACACAGTATCCTTCAACGTATGCGTGAACTTGCAACTCAGTCTGCTAACGATACCAATACTGGTAGCGATCGTAATGAAATCCAAAAAGAAGTTGATCAGTTATCTCAAGAACTTTCACGTATTGGTAACACTACTGAATTTAATACACAAAACCTTTTAAGTGGTAATTTTAAAGGTACATTCCAAATCGGCGCTAACGAAGGTCAAAACATCACGTTGGATATTAGTGATATGAGAGCATTAGATTTAGGTGTAGTTGGTGGTGCATCAACAACGATTGATCCTGCTACAGCGATTGCACATACTCAAATTGGTACTACTGATGATTTGGCTTCTACAAGTGGGACTTTTACAGTTGGACATGATGGTACTGATTATCAATTGAAAGATAGTGCTGGAAACGTAGTTGCTAAAGGAAGTGACGGTAAAACATTTACTGGTACTGGAACAGATCTTGATGGTTCAGCATTTGGTGATGACGAAATCACATTAACTGATACCGCTAAAATTGGTGGAGAAGTTGTACTTGCGTCAGGAGATGTTGACAAGTTTGATGCTCAAATAGATAACTCATTACTTCAATCAGGCACATATACAGCTACTACAACTGAATTAAAAGATGAAAAAGGAAATGTAATTGCAACGTCTACAAACGCAACGGATTATGCACTTTCTGATGGATCTGGAACGTTTTCATTTGGTGCTGCAATTGATGCAGATACAGAATTAAAAGTTGGTGGTATAGATGTTTCTACTCAAAAATCAGCTAATTCTGCTATTACGGATATCAACGATGCAATTGAAACAGTATCATCAGAACGTTCTAAACTTGGTGCTGTTCAAAACCGTTTAGACCACACAATTAACAACCTAGGAACATCTTCTGAAAACCTAACTGCAGCGGAATCTCGTATCCGTGACGTAGACATGGCGAAAGAAATGATGAACCAAACTAAGAATTCAATTCTTGCACAAGCAGCACAAGCAATGTTGGCTCAAGCGAATAGTGCGCCTCAGGGTGTATTGCAACTACTTCAATAACTATTCAAGGGCGTCTTATCCAGTAATGGATAAGAGAATAACTGGGTGAATTGCTGGAACTTCCTAAAGCTCCTTCAACCACAACGTAGCTGGAAACGGCAGGCGTGCGGTTCAAAAATGAAAGAGATAAATGGACAATCAGCAGCCAAGCTCCTGTGAGGAAACTCTGGAGAAGGTTCAACGACTAGAGAACTACGGTCTAAGGCGAAAGCTATGACTATGAATCTCGTAGGGTGATAGGTTTTTATCATTCGAAGTGCCCAGCCCCACATCGTTAGATGGGTGAAGATATAGTCTATTCTATGATCGAAAGACATAGTGGCAAAGCAAGCCAATCAACAACCACAAGGAGTACTACAGTTACTTCAATAAGTTTAATATTTAAATTTTTAAAGGTCACCTGGATTCCAGGTGACCTTTTTTCTTTAATTCAGCAATTTTGTACACAACGGACCAATATGACCGGTTAAGTTCATCTGCAATTTTTTGGTCAGTATATCCGTTGATTTTAAGCTCTGCTAGTTTCTTTATTTCTACAGGGGTATAATTCTTATTTCTTTCAGAGGAGGAGGCTATTACAGAATAATCAGGATGCTGTTGATTTAGTATTTTTGCTTCTAGTTGAAATCGATATTCCCAATTAGTTTTGTAATACATAGACATGCAATTTCTACATGCTTCCATAATGATTTTCAGGAAGTGTAAAGTGTCATTCATCTTACTAGTTCTTAAAATAAATCCATGTCCATCTTTTCTTTTTTGTAAACGAAGTTTTATCTTAAAGTGTTTATCAAAATGGCTAGATAAGATTACTAGGTCGTCGTAAGGATAATTTTGAAGATAAAGAGCTATGACTGGTGATAGATATATTTTTTGAGATTTGTGGTTGATTCTTTTGGAAACTAGTAAAGAACCATCATCCATGTATAGTGTAGCGACAAAATAAGGGGATAAACAATACAATAAAAGCTCTGGTGGGATACGTTTATTCCCGGAACTATTATAAAAGTATGCGTATAATTCAGTCATTATCGGTGATGACTTAGAAACTAATGTGTCTTTTTGTTTTCGGAAATAGAGAAATTCAGGAAAAAAATCAGACTTCCACTTACGGTACTCATATTGGTTTAAACTGAAGTGTTCTCGGTAGCTAACATTTTTTCTCCTTGAATTAGGATAAGCCTTAGTGATTTCACCATCACCCAAGATACTAGCAAATAAAATATTGATTTGAACGGGATCAAACTTTTTTATGAATAACATAATAATCACCCTTCTTATCAGGAACATTTGTTCCTATTATAACTTGTTTCTGTAGTATAGTAAAGCTTGACCATGTCTTTGGTGATAATAATTATTGTGGAGATAACACGAGGAAATTCCATTGTTATCCCTTTACTTGAATTGTGTAAGAAAACGATAATCGATTAAAGGGTACTGTTATAAAAAGAGAGTAGATACTCTTCAAATAGGAAGGAATTGTCTAAAAAGACCTTCTAGTAAAGAAGCCTCTAATCATGTGTTTAATCAAAATTCTTAAATCCCCTTTACTTATTCACCCAATCATCCGATATAAAAAGAAACAATAAAGAGGGGATGGCAAAAGCCATGAACGTTGGGGAAATAATTTCTGGATCCCAACTCCTGCAAAGAGCTGAAAACATCGAGTTTCCGACATCGGCAAGAGAAAGATCCGTTAATAACGAACCACTAGAGTTGTATCACAGTATTAAAAGTAACGATAGTCAGCAGAAAGATGTTGCTAATGAACCAAATAAAAAAGAGGCAAAGACTTTAGTAGAAAGCTTGAACAAGTTTTTAGAGCCAACCTATACTAATCTGAAATTCGAATTTCATGAAAAGCTTGAAAAGTACTATGTTACAGTAGTAGACCCGACAACTAAAGAAATTATTAAAGAAATTCCACCAAAGAAGCTGCTAGATGTTTATGCTTCTATGGCTGAATTAATGGGATTTATTGTAGATGAAAAAGTTTAGAAGAAAGGAGCATCAATATGGCTTATAGTGTAAATACTTCAAATCGTATATCTGGACTGGCTTCTGGTATGGATACCGATACTATGGTTAAACAATTGATGGCTGCAGAACGGATGCCACTTGACAAATTAGAACAAGATAAAACTTGGACAACTTGGCAAAGGGATTCGTTCCGCGATGTCAACAAACTTCTTTATGATTTAGATAGTAAAATATTAGATATGAAAATGCAAAGAACGTATAGCTCAAAAACGACAAATTCATCGAGTAACTCTGTAAGCGCGACAGCTACAGCCAATGCTTCAAATGGAAGCTACTCTGTTCAAGTCAATCAATTAGCATCTTCCGCAATTAATGTAGGAAGTGACTTGGGCTTAACTGCAGACGGTAAAAAGATTGATCCTGCAAAAAGTTTATCAAGTCAGTTTTCCAATGTTACTGTCCCGAGTTCATTCGAATTCTCTGTGTACAATGAGGATGGAAAGAGCGACCCTTTTACAATTAATATCGTACAGGGGGATACACTAAATAGTGTATTAAAAAAAATAACAAATAGTGGTGCAGATGTTCGTGCCTTTTATGACTCTACTGCTAATAAAGTAGTTATGGAGCGAACAAAAACTGGTAATTTTAATACTAGTGCTGCAACGGATACAACTGCGGATAGTGGTCATGAAATTATTTTTGGAACTGGTTTTCTAACTGATACTTTGAAGTTAACCCAAAATGAAGAAAAAGACGGAAAAAATGCAGACTTTTTATACAATGGAAAGTTAACCGTTACTCCGACTACTAATTCTTATACAATAAACGACATAACATTTAACTTTAATGAATTGGGTACTTCTACTGTAACTGTCAGAAATGATATAGATGCTTCTTATGATAAAATTATGGCGTTTGTTGATCAATATAATGAAACACTCGAAAAAGTAAATGGTTATCTAAACGAAGAGCGTTTTCGAACTTACAAACCGTTGACCGATGAGCAAAAAAAAGAATTGTCTGAAGATGAAATAGAACGATGGGAAGAAAAAGCCAAAAGTGGAACACTAAAAGGTGAAAGTATTTTATCTTCCGGTCTAAGTTCAATGAGACAAAACTGGTATGGGGAAGTTGATAACACTAGTAGCTTTACTCATTTGACTCATATTGGTATAAAAACTTCTTCAAACTATATGGAACGAGGAAAATTAGAAGTTGATCCGGACAAATTAAAAAAGGCTTTAAGAGAAGACCCTCAGTCCGTTCATCAGCTATTTTCAAATGATGTTAAGGGTTCTGGTCGTGGGATTATCAATCGTCTAGAGGATTCAATTGAATCTACGATGAAAAATATTGAATCCCGAGCAGGAAAAACTAGTTCTGTTCAGAATCAATATACTCTAGGAAGAAACTTAGATAATTTGGACGATCGTATTTCAGCTTTTGAAGATCGTTTAGTACGGATAGAGAATCGTTACTGGAGACAGTTTACTGAAATGGAAAAAGCAATTCAGCAAATGAATAATCAATCCAACTATTTAATGCAACAATTTAGTTATTAATGATATATGCAGGGAGTGTTCAATTCTATGTCACAACAACAGTTTCAAGTATATAAAAACAATTCAGTATCAACCGCTTCGCCTGGTGAACTAACATTAATGCTTTACAACGGTTGTCTGAAGTTTATCAAGATTGCTAAACGCGGTATGGAAGAAAAAAATTACGAACAAAAAAACACAAACATTCAAAAGACACAAAGAATCATTCAAGAGTTAATGGTGACACTTGATCAGGATTCAGCTGTTGCTAAAGAAATGATGCCGTTATACGACTATATAAACCGCCAACTAATGGATGCCAATATCAAGAATGATCAAGCAATGTTAGATGAAGTAGCTGAACTCGTTACAGAGTTCCGTGATACATGGAAAGAAGTTATCAAACTGAATCGTCAGCAACAGTATGGAAAAGGTGCTAATTTCTAATGGATCGAATGGATCGTTTATCCGAAATTACGAATGAGTTACATCAAGTAGTCACTCATAGTATTACTAGTGAAAATAGACAAGAAACTATTGACGAAATAAGTGACTTATTAGAAAAACGCCAGCAACTTCTTGAGGAAATAAAGCCACCTTATACGGAAAAAGAAAAAGAAGTTGGTCAAAGTTTGCTACCGAAAAATCAAGAAATTCAAGTGAGACTAGAATCTATTTTTACTCAAGTGAAAAATGACATGGGAGCTTTGAAAAAGAAAAAGAGCTCTAATACAAAATATACCAATCCATACCAGAATCTATCGAACTTCGATGGGATGTTTCTAGATCATAAGAAGTAGGTGATTGCTTGCAAGAATTAACAGACGCACAACGTCAAATGTTAAGAGATTATAAGGACCTTCTATCAGTAATGAGCGAAGGTTTTGATTATTTAAATACAGACTATAATGAAGAGGCTCATTTACATACAGTACGAGTGTTTAAAGATTTGTTAGCTGCTTTTGAGCAGTTGAACAACTGTCACCAGCAAATGCTAGTTATCTTTTCAGAAGAGGAACTATTAATCGATTTGCTAGACGAATTTAAGGAAATAATTAAGGACTTCTCGGAATGTTTTGAAGCTACTTCAGATGAAGAAAAAAAAGAACTTGTAACAAGGAAGGTTATTCCAGCATTTGAAAGCTGGAAAATACAAATGGAAGAATTCATTTCTCCATATATTTCCCATTAAGAATACTCTACTAAAAAAATCAAAATAGGTAATTTTCCTATTTATTAAATTTTTTTTAGTAGAGTTTTTTATAGATTCCGCTATTCAACTAGGAGTCCAAAATACCTCTATGAAGGAAGTTTAGTTTTTAAACTATAAAGTTTCTAACAAGTTTGTGTCAAAATTACTGACAATCTATAAAAATTATCTTGTTTAAGCAGGAATTAGACAGGGTATCCTAGAATAGTAAGTATATAAAGACATAAAGGAGGACACTTTCCATGAAATATAACATCCGTGGTGAAAATGTTGAGGTAACTGGGTCAATCAAGGAGTACGTTGAAAAGAAAATAGGTAAGCTAGAACGATACTTTGATACTCCCCCAACATCAGATGTAAACGTAAATATAAGTGTCTATAATGATGAACAGCAAATTGAAGTAACAATTCCAATGACTAATTTACTACTTAGAGCAGAGGAAAACCATGTAGATTTATACGCTGCCATCGATCTTGTGGTCGATAAGTTAGAACGCCAAATTCGTAAATATAAAACTAAAGTAAATCGTAAGTTCCGTCAAAAGGGCGCTCCGAAGCATGTATTTGCAGAATTAGAGCGTGAACGAGAAGAATTAGCTGTACAGGAATTGGACGCAGAAGAAGAGTTAGAGATTGTACGTACGAAGCGATTTGATTTAAAACCTATGGATTCCGAAGAAGCAGTCTTGCAAATGGATATGTTAGGTCACGCATTCTACGTCTTTACAAATGCTATTTCTGGCGACACAAATGTTGTTTATCGTCGTAGAGATGGTCGCTATGGTCTAATAGAGCCTAGTTAATTAATAAAAATAGTTATAGAGGTGGTTCCGTTAATTCGGGATCATCTCTATTTATTTTGGCAATATTATCATGTATAGAATTTGCTTATTATACTCCCTATTTGTCATTCTAGTTTTCTAATAAATCACCTAATTTCGATGCTGACACCTAAAGTGTCGGATAATGTCGAAACATTATTGTTTTTCTGCCATTTTTGCATTATCAACTTGTGAAAACCGTAGTTTAAAGACAGATTAAGTTAATTTAGATTGAAAATAGAAGAAAAATGGAGAAAAACAACATTATTAGCTATCCATTTTTCAAAAATGGAAGTTAGACCGATTATTGCCCTTATGCTATAACTAATTTAACAGCTGCAAAGGGGGCGTATCCTAATGACTAATGACTGTGGTAAATGTAAATCTATCTATCAAAAACTTGAACAACATGAGCAAACGATAACACAATTATTAGCTATTATTGCTGTTACTAATAAGAAGTTAATTGAATTAAATTTCCGGCAAAATAGTTATGAGCTTATGCATTTCCCCAACCAACGCTCAACCTCCACTAATTTTGCTTTAGAAGTAACCTCGCAAACCTCGAATACGCCCAAACATGATGAGTAGCAACTCCCCAGGCTGCTCATTTTGTCTTTAGTTAGTCATTGTATAAATTAATGTAAAAAGGCACTTCCACATTCATCGGTTTTAATTAAAAGATAGTGTGGTAATCCTAGACTAATGTAAGTTTTGCTAATAATAGGCCCTATCTTGTCATAGGTATGTGCTAGTGTTATTATTAGGTTTGGATAAAACTATAAATGTATGAATAAATAAAATAAATAATTAATGACTTTTTATATGCAGAGGAGCGTTTAACATGCGTGGATTACTAACAAAAGTTTTTGGGGATGGTAACCAACGTCAATTAAATCGTCTACAGAATTATGTTGATGAAATTGAAGCGCTGGAGCCGGAATATGAGAAATTGTCTGATGATGGATTAAGACAAAAAACAGAAGAGTTTAAAAAACGTTATGAAAATGGCGAAAAGCTTGATGATCTTATGATAGAGACCTATGCAGTCGTTCGCGAGGGTGCAAAAAGGGTACTGAAGATGCGCCCATTTCCTGTTCAGTTACAAGGTGCAGTCTCCTTACATGAAGGTGACATTGCAGAGATGAAAACTGGTGAAGGTAAAACGCTTGCATCAACCATGCCTGCCTATTTAAATGCAATCACAGGTAAGGGTGTTCATATCATAACGGTTAACGAATACTTAGCTGACCGTGATGCTAAAGATATGGGACAGTTGTTTGAATTTCTTGGTCTTACCGTTGGAATAAATGGTAATGGAATGACTAAGGAAGAAAAACGTGCCGCTTATTTGGCCGATATAACTTATGGTACTAATAATGAATTTGGCTTTGATTACCTTCGTGACAATATGGTTCTATACAAGGAACAAATGGTTCAACGGCCATTGCATTTTGCGATTATTGATGAGGTAGACTCTATTCTTATTGATGAAGCGAGAACACCTTTAATTATATCTGGTTCGGCACAAAAGTCGGCCAATATGTATCAACAAGCAAATTCGTTTGTTTTTACGTTAAAAAATGAAGAAGACTATACCTATGATGAAAAAACGAAGGGTGTTCAATTAACTGAAGAAGGAATTAATAAGGCAGAGCGTTTCTTCGGGATCGAAAACCTTTTTGATTTAAATAACGTTACGTTAACTCACCATATTAATCAAGCATTGAAAGCACATGTTTCGATGCACAGAGATACAGATTATGTTGTTGAGGAAAATGAAGTTGTTATTGTTGACCAATTTACTGGTCGTCTGATGAAAGGGCGTCGTTATAGTGATGGATTGCATCAAGCAATCGAAGCAAAAGAAGGCTTGCAAATCCAAAACGAGAGTATGACACTAGCATCAATCACGTTCCAAAACTTTTTCCGTATGTATGAAAAGCTTGCTGGTATGACTGGTACCGCGAAAACTGAGGCAGAGGAATTCCGTAACATCTATAATATGGATGTTATTGCAATTCCAACAAACCAACCAATCGTTCGTAATGATAAAGCCGACTTGATCTATAAATCAGTCGAAGGTAAGTTTCGAGCAGTAGTTGAAGAAATAAGAGAGCGAAACAAAGCTGGACAGCCTGTACTTGTTGGTACTGTAGCAGTAGAAACATCTGAAATAATTTCTAATCTGTTGAAAAAAGCTGGTGTTAAACATAACGTGTTGAATGCCAAAAACCACTTCCGTGAAGCAGAAATTATTGAAAATGCAGGTCAGCGTGGGGCGGTTACGATCGCTACTAACATGGCTGGTCGTGGTACTGACATTAAACTTGGTGAAGGTGTTGTTGATCTTGGTGGTTTATCGGTAGTTGGTACGGAACGCCACGAATCACGTCGTATTGATAATCAGCTACGGGGTCGTTCTGGTCGTCAGGGTGATCCAGGTATTACTCAGTTCTACCTATCGATGGAAGACGAACTAATGCGCCGCTTTGGATCAGACAACATGCGAGCAATGATGGAAAAACTGGGAATGGACGATACTCAACCAATTGAGAGTAAAATGGTTTCTCGTGCAGTAGAATCTGCTCAAAAGCGTGTTGAGGGTAACAACTTTGATGCACGTAAGACAATTCTTTCTTATGATGATGTCCTACGTGAACAACGTGAAATCATATATCGACAACGGTTTGACGTTATTGACTCTGAAAACCTTCGTGACATCATTGAACAAATGATTCGAACTACTGTTGAAAAAACAGTCGAAAGCCATACGCAGGATGAAATGGAAGAAAAGTGGAACACTCCTGCTATTATAGAGTTTCTATACGCAAACCTATTAGAGCCAACATATATTGTAGAAGAAGACTTAAAGGGCAAAGAACCCGATGAAATTGTTGACACTATTATGGAACGTGTCATTAAGAAATATGATGAAAAAGAAGAAGAACTTACTTCAGAACAAATGCGTGAGTTTGAAAAGGTTATTCTACTACGTACAGTTGATACAAAGTGGATGGACCATATTGATCAGATGGATCAGCTACGACAAGGGATTCATTTACGTGCATATGGACAAAATGATCCGTTACGTGAATACCAAATGGAAGGCTTCGCGATGTTTGAACAAATGGTTGAGGCAATTAACGAAGATGTTGCCAGATATGTAATGAAAGCTCAAATTCGTGAAAACTTGAAGCGCCAGGAAGTTGTTAAGGATGCTAAAGCCGTTTCAGGTAATCAAGAAAAGCAGAAGGTGAAACGTCCATTTGTTAAGTCAGAAGATGTTGGACGAAATGACCCTTGCCCGTGTGGTAGTGGTAAGAAATACAAGCACTGTCACGGAGCTTAAAAAGGGTTGTAAATAGGGAGACACTTCCTACTCGTAGGAGGTGTTTTCTTCTTACCGAATTATTTGAAAAGGTACTATTAACTTTATGAGGTGAATGATATGGAATTAGTGGAAATAAGACAAGAGTTAGATAAAATGGCTAAACTATTAGCTGGCTTTAGGGGGTCTCTTTGACTTAGATGAAAAGAGATCACGTATCGCTGAATTGGATGAGGTAATGACTGACCCAAGTTTTTGGAATGACCAACAAGCGGCTCAAACAGTTATTAATGAGGTGAATGAGCTTAAGGATTTAGTCAATACCTTTGATCAGCACCAAGAAAGCTTAGAAAACCTTGAGGTATCTCACGAGTTAGTAAAAGAAGAGGAAGATCCTGATTTACGTGCAGAATTAGAAACTGAGGTAAATGAATTAACCGAGGCATTAAATAAATTTGAATTATTTATGCTCCTAAGTGAACCATACGACAAAAATAACGCAATTTTAGAGTTGCATCCTGGTGCTGGTGGTACAGAGTCACAGGATTGGGCAAGCATGCTGTTACGTATGTACACTCGTTGGGCTGAATCGAAAAATTTCAAGGTTCAAACAATGGATTACCTGCCAGGTGATGAGGCTGGGCTTAAGAGTGTAACTTTAATGATTAAAGGTCACAATGCATATGGATTTTTAAAAGCAGAAAAAGGTGTTCACCGGTTAGTAAGAATTTCTCCGTTTGATTCGTCTGGCCGTAGACACACTTCATTTGTATCCTGCGAGGTTATGCCGGAGATGGATGGCGATATTGATATCGAAGTAAGAACCGAGGATTTAAAGATTGATACGTATCGTTCTAGTGGTGCTGGTGGACAGCACGTCAACACTACAGATTCAGCTGTCAGGATTACACATGTTCCTACTAACACTGTTGTTACTTGTCAGTCCGAGCGTTCCCAAATAAAAAACCGTGAAAGTGCAATGAAAATGTTAAAAGGGAAACTATACCAGTTAGAAATAGAAAAGCAGCAACAAGAATTAAACGAAATACGAGGAGAACAAAAGGAAATTGGCTGGGGAAGTCAAATTCGCTCTTATGTTTTTCATCCTTATTCAATGGTAAAAGACCATCGAACCAACCACGAAGTTGGCAACACCCAAGGCGTGATGGACGGTGACTTAGACCCATTCATCGATGCCTACTTAAGATCACAAATGGATTAAAACGATAAGAAGTGGCACCCTCATTATGAGGGTGCCACTTTCCATAGGGACGGTTCTTTTGCGTCCTTTGTCTTTATCGCATCATCCATGCATTACAGTAAAGCGCTAAACGTTGTTGTGGCAATATTTACACCTATATTTTGACGTGTTATACTCCATAAGGTTGACTATCGGATATCGATCGTAGAGTCGTTAATTAATAAGGTTGTATTCTAGTTATTTTTAACACGAAAAATCTAGAATTTTCACCACACAAAGAAAATCGGTTTATATTTTCGAGGAGTCTTCTTTTATTTTGTGTTTGATAACTACAATAAATCAATCAAAAGCTAATTATTTATAAGATGGTGAATGGAGCGTAGGGTAGTCGACTCCTGCGGGAAAAGCAAATGTTTTCGATGGGACGAGTAATCGCAGTCCCAACAGTTGAAAATCCCACAGGACTTGAATTAACTTCCTGAATTAGCACCACACGCAGAAAAAGTGTATTTCTTTTTCAAGGAAGCGTTTTTCTTCCGAGGAAGTTGAAGCGTTGCCCACGGAAAGCGACTACCCGGAGCAACAGCAACAACTAAATTGATGTAAGAGCCATTAATAAATCCAAACTTATTAGATAATCACGTGAAAATGAGGTGCAGATTTATGATTGCGAAATATAGACGGGAACCAATGCCTTTTGCTCTTATAACTATAATTGAATATACACTTGTCTTGATTGGTGCATTTTTCGTGGCGATGGCATTTAATGTATTTTTACTTCCCCATGAAATTGCTTCTGGAGGAGTGGCTGGGATTAGTACGATTACTAAATCAGTCTTTGGATGGGAGCCTTCAATCGTTCAGTGGGCATTAAACTTACCTTTGTTTATAGCCGGAGTAGTTTTCCTTGGCAAAAACTTCGGAGCTAAATCACTCGTAGGTACTGTAGTATTGCCTTTTTTCGTTTATTTAACACGGGATTGGCCTGCTGCAACTCCAGACCCTTTGTTAGGAGCCATTTTTGGTGGGATTTGTGTTGGTCTAGGTATTGGGATTGTATTTAGAGGCAGAGCATCGACGGGTGGTATCGACTTAGCTGCTCAAATATTCCACAAGTATTTTCCATTACCATTAGGTGTTTGTGTCGCTCTGTTTGACGGAATGATTGTTTTAACAGCAACCTTTGTTTTTTCAATTGAACAGGGATTGTATGCTTTGATTGGATTGTTCATTACTAGCAGGACAATCGACTTTGTCCAGGTGGGATTGAATACGTCCAAGAATGTAATGATTATTACAGATAAAATTGATGAGGTTCGTCAAGTATTGTTAATGGATATTGACCGTGGTGTTACTGTTTTAAATGCCACGGGTGGATACACGGACGAGGAAAGGCGCATTATAATGTGTGTTGTCGCCCAAAACGAATTTAGTAAGGTCACCCAAATAGTTCGACGGATAGATCCTCATGCTTTCGTTGTCGCGATGAATGCTACCGAGGTTCTAGGAGAAGGATTTAAGACCTCTTAAAGACAATATTACTTGAATAGGATCCTTTGAAGGAAATGGTCACTCTTTATTCCTCCCTTTCTAGGTGATTCTGAATTATAATCAAGTAAGTTCATGCATTTATTTGATAGGGGATGGTAGCAATAATGAGGATGAGTATAATTATGTTATTTTTTGGTGCTGTATTAGCACTTAGTGGTTGTGGTTCTAGTTCTAGTGAAGAATCAAAGGATCCTGCTGAGGTAGCTTTCAGACAGAACTGCGCATCTTGTCATGGCGGAGATCTTAGTGGTGGGGCAGGTCCTTCATTAGAATCTATCGGTTCAAAGTATTCGAAGGAAGAGATTTTGGATATAATTCACAACGGTATCGGTGCAATGACTGCTGGGAAGGCACGCGGAGAAGATGCAGAGCTAATAGCGACTTGGCTAGCTGCTAAAAAATAATAAAGTGAAATGTGCCTGGAAATGGGACTTACCATTTACCAGGCTTTTTTATGTTCTCAAAATTCATCTATTAAAAAGTACTTCAACATGTTTACAACGCTATTTGAAACTAGTAACGTGGAAGTGGTTACCAGTAGTGGCTTAGGAATACTATAATCTATTAAAAACTTACAATTTTTAATAAAATGATAAAATACATCCAATAATTGTAATATAAATGCAATATATTAAACGAATATCCAAAAAATTACAAGGATTGAAATACAAATGTAATAATTTTATGTCTAAAATAATAGAAAATAGATGTTATAATAATTAGGACCTGTTATTTCGACAGAACATGCAGGTTACTACTTAAGTAAAGTTCAGACTGCTTTGAGAAACCACATACTAATGATAAAAGGTGATAGATATATGATAGAAATGCAGAGCGTTTATAAGACTTACCCAAATGGTGTAACAGCTTTAAATGGTATTGATGTCACCATTGAACAAGGTGAATTTGTCTATGTTGTTGGACCGAGTGGTGCAGGGAAATCTACTTTTATAAAATTAATATTTAGAGAAGAAAAGCCTTCTAAAGGAAGCATTATCATTAATAATAAGGACGTTCCTAAAATGAAATGGAAGGATGTCCCTTACCTACGTAGAGATATTGGTGTAGTTTATCAGGATTTCAAACTATTACCTAAAATGACAATCTATGAAAATGTTGCTTTTGCATTAGAAGTTATCGAAGAAACTCCTAAAAATATACGTAAACGAGTAATGGAAGTCTTAGACTTAGTTGGACTTAAAAACAAAGCCCGCTTTATCCCCGATGAACTATCAGGTGGAGAACAACAACGTGTAGCTATTGCTAGAGCCATTGTTAACCATCCGAAGCTACTAATAGCGGACGAGCCTACTGGTAACCTTGACCCAGACACATCTTGGGAAATCATGAAGATTTTAGAAGAAGTTAACGCAAGTGGTACCACCGTAATCATGGCGACACACAGCAAAGAGATAGTAAATACAGTTAAAAAACGTGTTATAGCAATCGAGGGCGGATTAATCGCTCGCGATGAACATCGAGGTGAATACGGCTATGAAATTTAGAACTTTAAAAAGGCACTTTAATGAAGGTGCGAAAAATATATGGCGTAATGGTTGGATGACTGTCGCTTCAGTTGGTGCAGTTACCACGACTCTAGTATTAGTGGGTGCGTTCCTGGCATTAATGTTTAACTTAAATCAAATAGCTACTAACATAGAAAAAGATGTTGAGATTAAAGCATTAGTAGATTTGACTGCAGATGATGCTGAAATTGAAGTAATAGAGAGTGAGATTAATAAAATCTCAGAAATTTCTTCAGTAACTTTTTCTTCAAAGGAAGTAGAGCTAGCTAACTTGATAGAAAGTATGGGAGAAGAAGGGAATTCTTGGGAGTTATTTGAACAGGACAACCCTCTAAATGATGCATACATTATCAAAACGACCGATCCACTAGATACATTAGCTGTAGCTGAACAATTAGAAGGAATAGCTAATATTCAAGAAGTTAACTACGGAAAAGATGTTGTTCAAAATCTGTTTCGTTTTAATGAACTTGCTAGAAACATAGGTTTGGGTCTAATTATTGGCCTGATATTTACCGCGATCTTCCTAATTTCAAATACGATCAAGATTACGATCTTGGCTAGAAAAAGAGAAATTGGAATTATGAAGCTTGTCGGTGCAACGAACGGATTCATTCGTTGGCCATTCTTTGTTGAAGGTTTATTACTTGGGGTGTTAGGAAGTATTATTCCAATTGTTGTGATAGTTTCTGGTTATCTCTATCTAATCAACAATGTAAGTGCCTTGACTCAATTTACTTTTATTGAATTGTTACCTTTTAATCCATTTGCATGGCAATTATCATTGATTATCCTGTCAATTGGAGCAACAATCGGTGTCTGGGGTAGCGTGATGAGTGTTCGCAAATTCTTGAAGGTATAACCAAGGTAAAATCACCGGATAACTAGATTTCACAGAGAGAGGGGAAAAATATCGATGAAAAAGTTGTTATCTTTTTTTGTTATCATGATAGTAACTATCACAGCTATCATCCCAACTTCACAGCAGGTAAGTGCTGCGAGTATATCAGGACTAAAACAACAACTCCAGGAACTTAATCAAGAGAATAGTAATTTAAAAGAAGAACAGAGTGATATAAGCAGTGCAGCACAGGAAGCTGAGAATAAACTTGCGGAAAATCAATCTGAGCAACACAACGTGTTATCTCAGATTACTCAAATTGATGCAGAACTAGCTGAGACTCAATCTAAATTAACAATAAAAGAGAATGAGATAACAGCAACAAATACAGAAATTGATCTAACTGAATTAGAAATTGAGCAGACGACGACAGAGATTGAGCTATTAAAAGGAGAAATCACTGTACTATTAGAGCGTATCGCAGAAAGAGAAGAATTATTAAAAAACCGGTTACGCGCATTACAACAAAAGGGTGGAGATATCAGCTACCTAGAGGTTCTGATGGGAGCCCAAAACTTTGGCGATTTCATCAACAGAGCGTCTGCAGTGACGAAAATCATGGACCAGGATAAAGGGATCATGGAAACTCACAAAGCGGAAAAAGAAGATCTTGATAATAAGCAGACAGAATTAGAGGTTAAACAAGCAAATCTTGAAGATAAGAAAGTTAAACTTGATGAAAAGAGAACAGAACTAGTAAGCCAAAAACAAGAATTGGACTCATTACAAGCAACACTTAATGGTCAAATGACAGAAAAAGAAAACCTAATGGCTGAATTAGAAGAAGAGGAACATGCACTTGAAGAACATAAGATGTCATTAGAAGAAGAACGGCGTGTATTAAGTAACCAGGCAGCTATTATAGAAAGAGCAAAGAAAGAAGCTCAGCAAGAAATAGCTAGGTTAGAGCAATTAGCAAAAGAAAAAGAGAAGGCATCTGCTGCTAACGGTGATGCGCCATCTGGTGAAACATCTACAACTCAGCCATCACCAGGTCTTTCTGCTGGTGGTAGTGGAATATTCAGCTGGCCAGCTTCTGGAAGATTGAGCTCAGGCTTTGGTGGGAGAAGCTTAGGCTATCACTATGGAATAGACATCGCTAATGGCGCGGGTACAAAAATAGCTGCCGCAGCTTCTGGATATGTAACGCGAGCAGATCGATCTCCGAGTTACGGAAATGTTGTATATGTGTATCATCCGCAGTATAATAAAACTACGGTCTACGCACATATGATAAGCTTGTCTGTATCCTTAGGACAGTCAGTATCCGAAGGACAAAAACTTGGTGGAATGGGTAATACTGGTCACTCCTTTGGAAATCATTTACACTTTGAAGTACATAATGGTGGCTGGAGCTACCGTGGTGGACTTAACCCAATGGGATACTTGAAATAATAAAGCAGTTATGAATAGATTAAATATGGCATAAACTATAGTAAGAAGGCATCGCACAAATTCGGTGTGATGCCTTTTTGTGGACTAGTATAGTACGACAACAGTAGAATTCATTAAAATAGAGGTGATAGTCGTGAACATAAAAAAGAGTTACATAGTAGGGATCTTAATAGCAGCGTTGCTATTAGGTGGAGTTGGGTCCTATGCAGGAGTTCAGCTAGCCCAAATAGGAGGCTCATCGACTGATACTGTTGCTGACAATGAATCAGATGAAGGAAACAGGTTCGTCGACTTAAGCCCCGATGAACAACAGGAAATATTCGATGGTGTGGAAGGCATGGATGAGATGTCTAAAGTTCTGAAAGCAATGAATCTCATTCAAGATAATTACTTGGAGGAAATTGATAAAGACAAACTTATTGAGGGTGCTGTACAGGGAATGCTGAGCACGTTAGAGGACCCTTACAGTGTTTACATGGATAAAGAGACTGTGGAAGAATTCAATCATCAGATTGAGTCCTCATTCGAGGGGATTGGTGCAGAAGTTAGTATGGTGAATGGTAGAGTAACTATTATCGCACCGATCAAAGACTCACCGGCAGAAGAAGCTGGATTGAAACCAAATGATCAAATACTTAAGGTTGATGATGAGAGTGTAGAGGGCCTGGATTTATATGAAGCAGTTTCTAAGATTCGAGGAGAGCAGGGAACAACTGTCACGTTAGAAATAATGCGTCAGGGAGTTTCAGATTTACTTACAGTGGAATTGGTTCGTGATGATATTCCACTTGAGACAGTTTATTCAGAAACTAAACAAGTTGACGGCAACAATGTAGGTGTTATTGAAATTACTTCATTCTCTGAAAACACAGCCGAGCGCTTCCATGAAGAATTAACAAACTTAGAAAATGACGGCATTGATGGCCTAGTTATTGATGTCCGTGGAAACCCTGGTGGACTATTACCTTCAGTGGAAGAAATATTAAAAAACTTCATCACAAAGGATCAGCCCTATGTTCAAATAGAGGATAGAAATGGTGAGAAATCACGTTACTTTTCTGAGTTAGAAGAAATGAAGGATTATCCAATTAGTGTTCTGATCGATGAAGGAAGTGCTTCAGCTTCTGAGATTTTGGCTGTAGCAATGAAAGAAGCAGGGAATTACGAAATTATAGGTTCGACAAGTTTTGGTAAAGGTACGGTGCAACAAACTATTCCAATGGGGGATGGCAGTACGATAAAGCTTACACTCTTTAAATGGTTATCACCAAATGGTAACTGGATTCACGAGGATGGGATTGAGCCAACGATAGAGGTCAAGCAACCAGAATATTTCTATACTAACCCTATTCAAGTAGAGGAAACTTTAACGTATAATCAAAGCAGTGAAAAGGTTGAGAATGCACAGATTATGCTGAACGGTCTCGGCTTTGATCCAGGTAGACAAGATGGATTCTTTAGTCAACAAACCGTTGAGGCAGTGGAAAATTATCAACAAGCAAATGACCTTTCTGTTACTGGTGAGATTGATGAACAGACAGCAGAGCGGTTACAGGCTAGTATCATTGACCAAATAAGAAGTGGCGAAGACGATAATCAACTAGAAAAAGCGTTACAAGTACTTTTCCAATAGGTAGGTAAATAATCCGCGAGGAAGCTCGCGGGTTATTTATTTTCTTTAGTGCAAATTTCTACGATTGATTTCAACTGATTAAGCAGGAAAAACCCCCTAATATATCGAATCTGTTGTACATATGGTAAGTGTTGTGATGTAGTTGGAAGGAGTTCACAAAATGGAGGATTGGTTAATAGAAAGTGCAAAAGGCATAGGCAAAATGTTCCTTAATCCTTTACTATATTGGTTTGTTATTGTATTAATACTTGCCTCTATGAAAAGAATTAAGAAAGAGCGTCAGAATTTTGGTACAAAAATATTCGATATGTTTGCGGAGAATAAACGTACATGGCCGGTATCGTTAGTAAGTGGTGTTTTACTTTCATTATTTGCAATTGGTTTAGGAATTGTTTTTAATTATGCAGTTATTCTTTTATTAATTAGTATTATGTTTTTATTTTCTATTGCTACAAAGTTCACATGGCTATCTGCAGCGTACACGTTTGGTTTCACTTTTTTACTTTTATTGCTTATTCCAGTTTTACCTAATGATGTGGTTCCTGCAGACTTGGTAACAGAGTTTGGACAAGTAGATTTAGTAAGTTTTACTATATTATTAGGGATTTTTATTATTATTGAAGCAGTAATGATGATGCGGGTTAAAAGAAATGAAACTTTTCCAGAGCTTATTAAGGGTAATCGAGGAAAATGGGTCGGTCAACACCGTATTAAAAAAATTGCAATTATTCCTTTTTTCACTTTAGTTCCTAGTGGTTTAATCTTACCTTTTATTGAATGGTGGCCTATTTTCTCTATTGGTGGGAAAAGCTACGGGTTGCTTGTTTTACCTTTAATGGTAGGATTTGAACATGTTGTTAAAGGTATTTCCCCAATTAAGGGTGTTAGAGAATTAGGTCAGTATATTTTGATTTTAGGATTATTAACTGTTGGTTTTGCAATATCTGGCCTTTACTTAGCTATTATGTCGATTGTGGCTGTTTCAATAGCGATTATAGGAAGAGAGTTTATCTCATACCGATTTAAGTATAAGGACCAACAGTTGCGTCCTTTTTTCAGACCCGATCAGACGGGTCTAGTCATACTTGGAGTTATTCCAGGAACACCTGCTGAGCGACTTGGGTTATTAGTAGGCGAAAAAATAATAAAAGTAAATGGCGAACGTGTCTTTAGTGAACAGGAATTTTACGAGGCATTACAACTAAGTAGTTCGTTTTGTAAATTAGATATACGTGATGATCGTGGAGAAATCCGGTTTGTTCAACGTGCTATGTATCAAGGAGAGCATTATGAACTTGGTATTGTTTTTGCGAAAAATAAGTTTCGTAGACGAAAAAAAGAACGATTAGCATAAAAAGCTATCCTACAAAATGGGGAGCGGTCTCAGGCTGCTCCTTCCACTTTCTATCAGCAATCCTCATCTACTCACAAAACATTCAAGCATGCCTTCGAAAGTATTACGGTTTATAATTAATAAAATCGGGAATTTATGTAATAAAATCGATGTTTTTTAGATAAATTGTGAAAGGAGATTCTCCTCCATGGAACGGGTAGCTATCATCTACAATCCTGCGTCAGGTAAAAGGAAGTTAAGCAAATTTATTCATACAATTACATCAACATTACGTAATCAATTTCAGGATGTAAGACTGTATCAAACGGAAAAAGAGGGCGATGCAACTTGCATTGTCAATCAAGTAGGAAGCAGTGTGGATTATGTTATCGCCGCTGGTGGAGATGGGACGGTCAATGAAATTGTAAACGCCATTTGTTTATTAGATCATAGGCCAACATTAGCTATTATACCAGGTGGGACCAGTAATGACTTTTCTAGAGCGATAGGTATGTCTCAGAACCCTCTAAAAGCAACTGATCAATTACTTGAAAAACAACTTAGAGATGTTGATGTCGGAAAAGCAGATGATAGTTATTTCTTGAACTTTTGGGGGATTGGTCTAGTGACAGAAGTAGCACAAAACGTCGATTCCGATGCCAAAGAAAACTTTGGTCAGCTCGCATACTATATTCGAACTGCTCAAACGATGGGACAGGCTAAGCCGTTTCATGTTCAACTTGATGCTGGGTCTGTTCGTATTGATGAGGAAGTAGTTATGATGATTGTTGGAAATGGTATGTTTACTGGAGGGGTTAATGTGTTTTTCCCAAAGGCGGACATACAGGATGGGATGTTAGACGTAATATTAATAAAGGAAACGTCTGTCCAGGTATTTTGGTCAATGCTTCAGTCTAAGTTAGTTCAGGAGCCTTCGATTGAGGAAGAGTAATTTCTTTTCAAACAGACAAGCTTCATGTCGCTGCCACGCCGGAACAACAAGTAGATTGTGATGGAGAGCACCGAGATGTAACGCCGGCTGAAATAGTTGTGTTACCAAAACATATTCAAATGATTGTTGGAAATATGAATAATGAAAATAAATAAGCCGGCCCTAGTTATTGTGGGCCGGCATTGATTATTTGAGGGATATTAGTTTTTCATTTCTAGTAGCTCGCGTATTTCTTTTTCAGATAGTTTAGAAAGCATCGTCTCTCCAGGTTGAATAATTTGATCAACTAGTTCTCGTTTCTTTTGTTGCATTTCAAATATTTTTTCTTCAATTGTCCCCTCAGTGATTAGTCGTATGACTTGAACGACTTTCTTTTGTCCAATTCGATGTGCCCTGCCTGCCGCTTGTTCTTCTACCGCTGGATTCCACCATAGATCATATAATATTACCGTATCTGCTCCAGTTAAATTTAACCCAGTTCCTCCAGCTTTTAATGATATTAGAAACACTGATTTTTCACCTTCATTAAAACGCTCTGACATTTCCATTCGTTGTTCAGAAGGTGTAGAACCGTCTAAATAAAAAGTATCTACCTGTTCCTTTTGGAGTGTCTGGTTAATAATTGTTAGCATGCTAGAAAATTGAGAAAAGACTAAGGCTCGCTTTCCGCTAGCTTGTAAGTCATGAACTAATTCCTTAAGCTGTTCCAGTTTGCCTGATTTACCTGTGTAGTTATCTAAAAATAACAGCGGGTGGCAGCAGATTTGTCGTAATCTTGTCAAACCAGCTAAAATTTCGAGTTTCCCTTTTTCGAAACCTTTTTCATTAATAGTTTCGGTAATTTGTTGCTGCATTTTTTCTATATAGGCAAGATAGACCTCTTTCTGATCTTTCGTAAGATCAGAGTATTGAACAGACTCTATTTTATCGGGCAATTCGTGTAAAACATCCTTTTTTATCCGTCTCATAATAAAAGGACGGGTTATCTTAGCGATATACTCATGCTCAAATGCGAGAAATGATTTCTTATTCCCAAATAATCCGGGTGATATCGTATGGAATAAAGACCATAATTCATCCAACGAATTTTCAATTGGTGTTCCACTTAGAGCAAACCGTTTACTTGTGTTTAGGGCACGAGCAGCCTTAGCTGTAAGTGTTAAATGATTCTTAATTGCCTGTGCTTCATCTAATATGAGCACATCAAAATGTGTATTCTCATAGAGTTCGATATCTTTTCTTAAGAGTGGATAAGAAGTAATATAGACATCCGCCTGACTGTTGGCAATAATTGTCTTTCGTTGTTCCTTGTTTCCAATAATAATTTCTATCTTGATACTAGGGGCGAATTTTTCAAATTCCTTCTTCCAGTTGTAAAGAAGAGACGCAGGTACAACAATAAGACTACTAAACGTTTCTGGTTTCTCCTCCTTTTCTGACACCAAATAACAGATGGTTTGAATTGTTTTTCCAAGCCCCATATCATCAGCTAATATTCCACCTAGATGGTAATGGGACAACGTTTTAAACCATTGAAATCCTGTAAGCTGATAATCTCTTAATTCTGCCTGAATCGATTCAGGTAACGTAAAATTGAGCTTATTCGGATTTTTCAATTCAGTGAGTAGATTTTGAAATGCATCACTATATTGAAAATAAGTCGCACTTAACACCTCTTCGACTTGGAAGCTTCGCGCTGCTGGAACTTGTAACTGTCCTTGCTCCAACTGCTTTTTGCTTAATTGCAGCTGATCAGACAACTGACGAAAGGATTCAAAATCCTCTCCTTCTAAAGCAAGAAGTGGCCCGTTAGGAATCCGGTAATACTGTTGTTTCTCAACCATTGCCTGCAAAACGTGCTGTACATCTTTTTTTGAGATTCCACCAATGTCAAAATGAATATCAAGCATACCACGTTTATTATCTAAATCTACTGTGGAAGTAAGCGTGGGTTGCTCTTGTGTAATCATTGACTCGACGGTTTCGGAAAGAAACACAATCGATTTTTCTTTTAGCTCAGCCATCCCTTTATTAATAAACGAATAGATGGAGTCATTTTTAAATAATTGAAATTGCTTATTTATATATACAAATCCAAAGGCCTCAACGTCCCTCAGTATTTCCATTTCTTTTGCTATTTCTCGACGAACTACAACGTTAGTAGGCTGTTCATCCAGATATGGATAAATAATCGTATCACCATAATGAAATTCCACTTTTGCTAATAGCGTTCCCTTATTTTCATCCAGATAGATTATCGTTTGGAGTGGATCCACTTTTATCGTTGATTGAGTACTTTTTGAATAGTTTACCTTGCCTATTTTTTCTAGCTTAGGGATAACATTCGTGATAAATGATTCGATATTTTCATTGGTAATCGGATGGGCCTGGCCAGTCCGATAAGGTAACAAACCATAAAGCTGTTCCATTACTGATTGTTGTTCTCGTCTAAGTTGAAAGAATTGTCCTTGTCTGAACAGGTAACCATAGCTCTCTAAATAGGCATAGTTGGAAAGGTCAGAAACATCGATATTAAATGTTTGCTCATTGTCCTTATCCAAATCAAATGTTAAGGTATCTATTTTATCTGAGATAGAAATACCGGGTATTGTTTCCCCGCTGTAGGACTTGTAAAAATTCTTTTGAGTACTAATTGACTCCAACAAACGATCAGCAAAACCAGGGGGAATGATGATTGTACGTTTATCATGTAGAGGATTAGAAAAAGAGTTTTCAAATAAAGACTCATTTTCATGAGCTAATATCAAATTTGTTATTATTTTTTGATCTTCTTCATCAAACTGATGAATATCCGGTTCATACAAAAATGATTGAGTAATTTTATAGGGTTTCTCCTTCTTTATATGAACTAGAAATTCGCGAATGTTTTTAATTACATAGGTTTTGTTCGTTCCTATCTTTAGTTCGATTTCCAAAAAGGACTTAGAATTATGTGGATTAATTCTGCTACCAATTATATATTCTATATTTAAGGTTCTTTTTTGACGTGATTGACTTTGTTGGTCTTTTGAAAATGCATCAATGATTCGTGTGGAGAATGAATCATTTGGAATAGTTGGCGGAGTTGAATAAGTTGTTTCACTAGTGCTTTTCTTTTCACCTAATTGACTCCAAGAATCTTGCCCAATTGCTAATAGAACAGCAGCGATATGCTTACAGGTGAAATGGGTTGCATATGCTGGGCAATCGCAGCTTCCTTCTAATTCATCTCCTTCAAAAAAGAAGACGCGAACACTATAGGTTTCTGTACCACGAACTTGGCCACGCCATGAATTAATTGATGGGTTATAAGTAAGGCCATGGACCCGGCCTTTTTTAAAATAATCATATCCTCTTCTATAAAAACGTTCGCCTGTTATACGAACGATGTCCTGTTTATCTAAAAAGAAGGTTCTCAACGTTTATCCCATCCTCTGTTGATTAAAATAACATCTTTCCATTATAACAAAAAAATGCTTATAGCGGCGTTCAAGTGTAGATGTTGTGTTTCTATTTTTTACAGGTTGTTTTCAAAAGATTGCTGTATGATTCACAAGACTTATAAGTTGCGGCGTAACTTACACCACTTCGGAAATACACTACGCTTTCCGCGGGTGGCTGTTGAGCCTCCTCGTGCTGCGCACTGTGGGGTCTCATCTATGCCTTTCCCATCCCGCAGGAGTCTCCATATATTTCCTTCGTTGGTATAGTTCGTTACATTAAAACAATCAACAACGGACTTCATGCGAGGTTTACCGCAGGAGCAGCTGATAGTCAACGCCCAGGACTTGAATTATCTTCCTGGATCAACATCGCACGATGAAAATTGATCTGTATTTTCGAAGAGTCGACTACTCGCCGCTTTATTCACCATTCTTATTGCAACTATAATGAAAGGAAGATGGATAAGTACAGCCAAAAGTAGCGTAGTGAAGATCCGCCAGCTTAGAATAACTTTCTGTTAAAGGCGGTAAAGTCCTTGAGACATAGAACTTGGGATTTTTCTATTCGATACCAGAACACTACTACTAGTGAAGGCAGAATACGTAGACTCCAGTGGGAACAGCGCGTTCCGAAGACCCCGGAAGATTCGTTCTTTGATTCTGAGGAGGCTGAGGTCGTGCCCACGGAAAGCGAAGTATTCTGCCGAAACGGTGTTTAGCAGCAATTAAAAAGAGAAGGTGGATAGAAAATTCAAAGCAGTTAGTTACGTCGCAATTTATATCTACTACGAAATTAAAGGACATTATAATCTTATGTGAGAGGATTTTCATATAAATAGTAAATTAATGTTTTTTAAATCTTACATCCAGTTTCTTGTCATAGTTGACTTTAACGGCATTCTCATGCTATCTTTTACTATTACAGAGCAATTTTTTATAGATGACGTAAACGATAAATTTACCATTCAAATAATGGTTACTAAAATATAATTAAAGATGTGAACTATACATTAAAGGAGAATTAATCCGATGTAATTTTGAATCCCTTGGTTGAACGCAGAAGTTCTTCCTCATCATATGTTAATTTAGACCTTTATTTATATTTAAAATGGAAGGGATTTTTTTATGAAAATAAGTGAAGAAGTAAATAAACGAAAGACCTTTGCAATTATATCTCACCCAGATGCGGGTAAAACAACATTAACGGAAAAACTACTGTTGTTTGGTAATCAAATCCGGTCTGCGGGAACCGTTAAGGCAAAGAAATCAGGTAAATTTGCTACGTCCGATTGGATGGAAATAGAAAAGCAACGTGGAATCTCAGTAACCTCCAGTGTAATGAATTTTCCATATCTGGATTACAAGGTTAATATTTTAGATACACCTGGTCACGAGGATTTTAGTGAGGATACGTACCGTACCTTAACAGCAGTTGATAGTGTTGTCATGATTATAGATGCAACCAAGGGTATTGAAGCACAAACAATTAAGCTATTTAAGGTATGTAAAATGCGTGGTATTCCTATTTTTACATTTATTAATAAATTAGATCGTGAAGGTAGAGAACCATTTGAGTTGTTAGAGCAGATTGAAGAAGTGTTGGACATCAAAACATATCCAATGAATTGGCCGGTGGGAATGGGAAAACGTTTCCTAGGAATCTTTGATCGCCACAACAAACAATTTGTTAAATACAACGGGAATGAAGAAGAGTCATATATTCCATATACAGAATTAGATAATCCAGAACACAAAGATCTTGTTAATAACGCAACCTATCAGGAGACAAACGGTGAACTTGAGTTACTTGACCAGGCCGGGGATGATTTTTCAATAGAAGAGGTACTAAAAGGAGACCAAACGCCAGTGTTTTTTGGAAGTGCACTAGCACCATTTGGAGTCCAAACATTCTTTGATACATTCATTTCGATGGCACCTACTCCAACAGCAAGAAGAACTACTGATGGTTTAGTTAGTCCTGATAGTGACGAATTTTCAGGTTTTGTTTTCAAAATACAAGCAAACATGAACCCAGCACACCGGGACCGAGTTGCCTTCCTGCGTGTATGTTCAGGTAAATTTGAAAGAGGTATGACGGTAAAACTCGCTCGGACAGACAAACCAATTAAGCTATCTCAAACACAACAGTTTGTTGCATCAGCTGGTGGTACGGTTGAGGAAGCCTATGCTGGAGATATTATTGGTATCTATGATCCGAATGCCTATCGAATTGGAGATACACTTACTGAAAGTAAGAATACCTTTGAATATGATGAGTTACCACAATTCCCACCAGAATTGTTCATGAGAGTAACAGCTAAAAATGTAATGAAATCTAAACAGTACAGAAAAGGTATTGAACAATTGGTTCAAGAGGGTGCTATTCAGTTATTTAAAGGGCATCCAATGGAGACAATTATTATTGGAGCTGTTGGTCAACTACAATATGAGGTATTTGAATATCGAATGAAGCATGAGTACAACGTTGAAATCATGCTAGAATCAATTGGTGAAAGAATACCACGCTGGTTAAAGGCGGAACAAGTAGACACATCTTTATTTGACGAGAGGAATTTATTAGTAAAGGATCGTGAAGGTAATTTTCTCGTCTTATTCAAAAATGATTTTGCCCTTAGATGGTTCAAGGATAAACATCCTAAGGTTGAACTAACTGACTTGTTTGAAGTAAACAAATATGATCAAAGCTATGCGGAGTAAATAAAAAAATCGCCTTTTCATCATGAAAAGGCGATTTTTTCTTTATTCAACAGTTATCGGAAAATCTTGGTGCTCGTGAATATCGCCTTTTTTGACATGAACAGTAACAGTGTAATTACCGGCTTGTTCTAATGAAGTAAGACCTGAATAGTTACCAGCCTCTTCCTCCTTGAGATCTATCCAAATAGCATCCGTTTCTTCAGCCTGTTTAATTTCCAGTGTGACATCAGCGTCGGACAATGGTTCCTCCGCATTAAAAACTTTTAAGGTTAGCTTGACTTCTTCTCCAGTTGTAAACGGTGAAGATGAAGCTGGATCAAACTCAATGGTTACTTCCCCACCGTGATGGTGATGATGTTCTTCTTCAGAGGTGTCGGCGTCATCTACTTGTGCTTCTTCTGTTTCTTCCGGATTGCCCACTACAATTTCCGCCTGTGGCATGGTATGCATTTCCCTAGCCGTCACATGAGATTGAACAAAGTAAACACCCTCTTCGTCGAAGGTCTTTTCTAATGAATAGACTCCATCACCTTCGTGTTTTGATTCAAGGGTTTCGCTGCTCTCTTTTGCAGCCTCTTTCCATATTTCAAAAACAACTTCATCTGCGTCATCAACTGCCTCTTCACCTTGAGTAACCACAGCCTCAATTGTTACTACTTCGTGAATTTCAACTGTTTCTGGTGCTTGCAAATCCACGCTTATTGCTACAGGAACAATATCATTCTGACCATCCGATGAATCGTTATTGTTTTGGCCGCAGCCAATTAAGATAAACACTAAGACAACCGAATATATAACTTGTTTCATAAAATCCCTACTCTCATTTTCTTTTAAAATTAAACTTCCTTTATGATTATAAGGAATAACAAATTAATCCACAATGTATAATGATTTCATTTAAAAGAAATTATAGTCAAATCATATCTCTACAAATAAATACCAATAACATGATATGGTGAATAAAGAAAACCTTGATGTTTCGTTGTAGTGTGAACACGGCTAAGGTAGAGCATAATAATAGTTATCTAATATAAATTCCACTTCAATGAAACGAATGTTTGTTCGTGTTTTTGTTGAAGTTATAGTATAATATGATAAAAACGATTTAAATTTGATCCGATCGGAGGTTCAACGTTGTGGAAAATCAATTTGAATTAGTGTCTCAATATCAACCCGAAGGAGACCAACCAAAGGCAATTGCAGAGTTAGTGGAAGGTTTAAAACAAGGAAAAAGACACCAAACACTACTAGGTGCAACCGGAACAGGTAAAACCTTCACGATGTCTAATGTAATCAAAGAAATAAATAAACCTACATTAGTAATTGCCCATAACAAAACATTAGCTGGACAGCTTTATAGTGAGTTTAAGGAATTCTTCCCGAATAACGCTGTTGAGTATTTTGTAAGTTACTACGATTATTACCAACCAGAAGCATATAAACCCTCAACAGATACTTTTATTGAAAAAGATGCCAGTATCAACGATGAAATAGATAAACTTAGACACTCAGCAACATCTGCATTGTTTGAGCGTAACGATGTCCTAATTGTAGCAAGTGTATCCTGTATTTATGGCTTGGGTTCACCAGAGGAATATAAAAACATGGTGTTATCTATTCGAGTAGGCATGGAAAAGGACAGGGATGAGCTATTACGTAATTTAGTTGATATTCAATATGCGAGAAATGACATTGACTTCCAACGTGGAACATTTCGAGTTCGTGGGGATTCAGTCGAAATTATTCCTGCCTCTAGAGAAGAGCATTGCTTGAGAGTTGAATTTTTTGGTGATGAAATAGACCGGATACGAGAAGTAGATGCCCTTACAGGGGAAATCATTGGTGACCGGGAACATATTGCGATTTTCCCAGCCTCCCACTTCGTAACCAGAGAAGAAAAATTAAAGGTTGCGATTAAAAATATCCAACAAGAGTTACAGGAGCAATTGAAAAATTTTAATGAACAAAACAAATTATTGGAAGCACAACGAATAGAGCAACGGACAAATTATGACCTGGAAATGATGGAAGAAATGGGATTTTGCTCTGGAATCGAGAACTATTCTAGGCATTTAACTCTTCGAGAACCGGGATCGACACCTTACACTTTAATCGATTATTTCCCCGAAGATTTCTTACTAGTTGTCGATGAATCCCATGCAACACTACCACAAGTGCGAGGTATGTATAATGGTGACCAAGCAAGAAAGAAAGTACTAGTTGAACATGGTTTTCGATTACCATCAGCAATGGATAATCGGCCATTAACTTTTCCGGAATTTGAGAAAAAGGCAAACCAGATGGTGTTTGTTTCAGCGACACCAGGTCCTTACGAGTTAGAACACACACCGAAAATGACGGAGCAAATCATTCGTCCAACTGGCTTATTAGATCCAGAGATTGATATTCGCCCAATTGAGGGTCAAATAGATGATTTAATATCGGAAATTCATAAGCGCTCAGAAAAAAATGAACGGGTACTGGTTACAACCTTAACAAAAAGAATGTCCGAGGATTTAACTGATTACTTAAAAGAAATCGGGATAAAGGTTGCTTACTTGCACTCAGAAATTAAGACGTTAGAACGGATTGAAGTTATCCGTGACCTGCGAGTTGGTAAATATGATGTAATCGTAGGAATTAACTTGCTAAGAGAAGGTTTAGATATACCAGAAGTGTCACTTGTGGCGATTTTGGATGCAGATAAAGAAGGATTTCTCCGTTCCGAGCGCTCTTTAATTCAGACAATGGGTCGTGCAGCTCGGAATCAAAATGGCCGCGTTATAATGTATGCGAATAAGATTACTGATTCGATGCAAAAAGCAATTGACGAAACTACTAGACGTCGAGAAAAGCAACAGAAGTATAACGAAGAGCATGGCGTAACTCCTACTACGATTAAGAAAGAGGTACGTGATGTCATTCGTGCTACGATGGCTGCTGAAGACGCAGAGGAATATAAGTCAGATACACCTAAGGTTTCAAACCTTACTAAGAAGGAAAAAGATAAGATGATAGAAAACATGGAAAAAGAAATGAAAAAAGCAGCACGTGAGTTAAACTTTGAAAAAGCTGCTGAACTTCGTGATTTAGTACTGGAACTTAAAGCGGAAGGATGAGCTTAAATGGTAACAAAGGCGATTACGGTTAAAGGGGCAAGAGCCCATAATTTAAAAAATATTGATGTAGAGATACCAAAGGATAAGTTAGTTGTGTTAACTGGTTTATCAGGATCAGGTAAGTCTTCGTTAGCATTCGACACAATTTATGCCGAGGGTCAACGTCGATATGTTGAGTCCTTATCTGCTTATGCTAGGCAATTCTTAGGGCAAATGGATAAACCTGATGTTGATTCGATTGAAGGGCTTTCACCTGCAATATCAATCGATCAGAAAACAACAAGTAAAAATCCAAGGTCAACTGTTGGTACAGTTACCGAAATTTATGATTATTTACGACTATTATATGCACGAGTGGGACGCCCAACCTGCCCGAAGCACGGTATAGAAATTACTTCGCAAACCGTTCAACAAATGGTAGATCGTATTTTCAACTACCCTGAACGGACAAAACTACAAATTCTATCTCCTGTCGTTTCCGGACGAAAAGGGGAGCATGTAAAGGTATTGGAAGACTTGAAACGAGAAGGGTATGTCCGCATTCGTGTAAATGGCGAAATGCGTGAGGTTACCGAGGAAATTCTTTTAGAAAAAAATAAGAAACATTCCATCGAGGTAGTGATTGATCGTATCGTTGTTAAGGAAGGGGTTTCGACACGATTAACTGATTCACTTGAGACTGCTCTTCGACTAGGGGATGGTAAGGTAATCGTTGATGTGATTGGAGAGGAAGAGCTTCTTTTCAATGAACATCACGCTTGCCCAATTTGTGGTTTCTCTATTGGTGAGTTAGAGCCTAGAATGTTTTCTTTTAAAAGTCCTTATGGTGCCTGTGGCCGTTGCGATGGGCTAGGCACAAAACTGGAAGTAGATTTAGATTTAGTGATTCCCGATTGGGATTTATCAATTAAAGATGGAGCCATTGTCGCCTGGGAGCCTACTAGCTCTCAATATTATCCCAAATTACTAGAAAGTGTTTGCACGCACTACGGGATTGATATGGAAGTCCCAATTAAAAATTTACCTAAGGATCAGTTAGATAAAATTTTACTGGGTAGTGGCAAGGAAAAAATATTTTTCCGTTATGAAAATGACTTTGGTATTTTACGAGAGAACGATATTCTTTTTGAAGGGGTACTTGCTAACATTGCTCGCAGGTATAAGGAGACAAGCTCAGATTTTATCCGTGAGCAAATGGAAAAATATATGAGACAAAAACCTTGTCCAAAGTGTAAGGGATATCGATTAAAGGAAGAAGCAACATCAGTATTAATCAATGGTCTCCATGTCGGTAAAGTTACCGAGATGGCAGTGAAAGAGGCTGACTCATTTTTTAATTCCTTACAATTGACTAAAAAAGAAGCTACGATCGCTAACATGATTTTAAAGGAAATAAATAATCGGTTAATGTTTTTAAATAATGTCGGATTAGACTATCTAACGCTATCTCGTGCAGCTGGAACGTTATCTGGTGGAGAGGCACAGCGAATTCGCTTGGCAACTCAAATCGGTTCAGCGCTTACAGGTGTATTGTATGTTCTTGATGAACCATCGATTGGGCTTCATCAACGTGATAATGATCGATTAATTGCTACCTTAAAGCGGATGCGAGATTTAGGCAATACATTAATTGTCGTCGAGCATGATGAAGATACTATGCTAGCTGCCGATTGGCTAATTGATATTGGTCCAGGTGCCGGTGAACATGGGGGAGAAATTGTTGCGAGTGGAACACCTGATAAAGTGATGAAGAATGTTAAATCCTTAACAGGACAATATTTATCTGGTGAAAAATTTATATCTGTTCCATTAGAACGCCGTAAACCCGATAAACGTTTTATTGAAGTGATTGGTGCCGAAGAAAACAACTTGAAAAAAATTGATGCAAAGATCCCAATTGGTGTGTTCAATGCGGTTACAGGGGTTTCTGGTTCTGGGAAAAGTACGTTGATTAATGAAATACTCCATAAAGGATTAGCAATGAAACTCCAACGTAGTAAGCAAAAGCCAGGTAAGCATAAGAAAATTAAAGGGATGGAGCATCTGGAGAAAGTAATTGATATTGATCAATCACCTATTGGTAGAACTCCAAGATCCAATCCTGCTACGTACACTGGTGCGTTTGATGATATTCGAGATGTATATGCACAAACGAATGAGGCGAAGGTACGAGGCTATAAAAAAGGTCGCTTTAGCTTTAATGTAAAAGGTGGACGCTGCGAAGCCTGTCGTGGGGATGGAATCATCAAGATAGAAATGCACTTTTTACCAGATGTGTATGTACCTTGTGAAGTATGTCATGGTAAACGGTACAACAGAGAGACATTGGAAATTAGGTATAAAGGCAAAAATATTGCTGATGTCTTAAATATGACGATTGAAGAATCACTTGATTTTTTTGCGAATATACCTAAGATTAAACGCAAGCTGCAAACCATTTTTGATGTAGGACTTGGATATATTCGACTAGGACAACCAGCAACTACTTTATCTGGAGGAGAAGCGCAGCGGGTTAAGTTAGCGAGTGAACTTCACCGAAGATCTAACGGGAAATCATTATATATATTAGATGAACCAACAACAGGTTTACATGTTGATGATATTTCTCGGTTGCTAGTGGTTATCCAGCGTCTAGTAGAAAATGGTGATACGGTTCTTATCATTGAGCATAATTTAGATGTTATTAAAGCAGCCGATCATATTATTGATTTAGGACCAGAAGGTGGCGATCGTGGTGGACAAATTATTGCTACTGGTACACCAGAACAAATTGCACAGGAGCCTGACTCCTATACAGGTAGTTATTTGAAACCTATTCTTGAACGAGATCGTAAACGTATGGATGAAAGAATGGAAAAGAGAGAAAAGGTTATAGCAAAATAATAGGGTTAGATAGGGACTGTCGAATTACGGGTATAGAATCTTGTATGAGACAGTCTCTACTTACTACATAGATAGTGTACACTTTGACGCCTAGGTAATTTTTGAGTAAGGTAAATTTAGATTAAGTCATATAGAGGGGTGAGTTCTATGGAAGATATCGAGATTGGTAAGGTACAAGAACAACTAACTCGTTTTGTGAATAAAGAAGTTTATGTTCATTTAGAGACTACTAATGGAGCATATGCTAGTCATTTTGATGATAAAGCATACAATGTTGGCGCATTTATACGGAATGCAAAGGTGACGTACACCCATGCCAAAATAGTAGGTATCGGGAATGCTTATCGTGTAGGGCTAAAGCTCGAAATTGGTTGGGTTTATGCAGAGGGCCTAAGCAAATGGGAATTAGATGAAAAAGGTCAATTGTTAATGGCAGGACATGATCGTGAAGGTAGATTGATGGTGGCATTACAAATTAGTGAAACACCCTTCAAATATTAAAGTTGGGAGAAGTGATTGAAGTGGAAAAACACGTTGTAGTTATATATCCTCATCCGGACGATGAAGCTTTTGGAGCATCAGGCACGATTACAAAATTCAGAGAAGAGGGTGTTCCGGTTACTTATTTATGTGGAACACTTGGTGAAATGGGTAGAAATATGGGAAATCCCACTTTTGCAAACCGTGAAACATTACCGGAAATTCGAAAGAAGGAATTGATAGCAGCCTGTAAGGTGTTGGATGTTGACTTAAGAATGCTCGGATATAGGGATAAGACGCTAGAGTTTGAGTCCAGAGACGAGGTTGCCGAGCATTTGAAAAGTATTTTATTAGAAATCGAGCCGAGCTTGGTTATTACACATTATCCTGATCATGCAGTTCATCCCGATCACAACGCTTTAGGGGCTGCAGTTATCGAGGCTGTTAGTCGAATGGACGAAAAAACTAGACCCACAGTTTGGGCTCAAGCAATTAGCAGAACGTATGAGGAAGAGCTAGGAAAGCCAGATGTCGAGATGAACATCCTGCCGTTCTTCAAGAAAAAAATGGCAACGATTTTAGCGCACCAAACACAAGCTCAGGGTGTGTTAGGAAGTATGAGTCAAACCACTGATGACCTAGAGGCGATTGCTAAGGAGCGATTAGGTACTGAATTTTTCTACACATGGAAATTCTGATACCTGAATATGGTTAATTATAATGGAGGTGTTTCCAGATGAAAGAAGAACAGGTGAAAATTTTAAAGATGGTTGAGGACGGTATCGTTAGTGCGGAAGAGGCAGTTGAATTAATAGAGTCATTAGAAAAGGCTGAACAGGCAAAAAACCAAACACAATTCGTTTCTAAAAATGTTGATTGGGAAAAAAGAGAAGAACAAACTAACGATAAGCAGCATACATCTAAAAAATCAAAGTTCGTTCATTTTATGGAGGAAGCCTTTACAAAGATTAAAAATGTTGATTTAGATTTTAATTTTGGACCGCATTATACTGTCTCCCATATTTTCCATAATCAATCTGCATCATTTTCTGATATGGACATTGATATTTCTAATGGGACTTTAACTATTTTTCCATGGAATGAATCAGATGTAAGGATTGAATGTGAAGCAAGGGTTTATCAATCAGATGACCAAGATAAGGCCCGGAAAAAGTTCATCGAAGAAGCTGAGTTTTTGATTGTTGATGATCATTTGCGTTTTTTAATACCCTCTAAAAATATAAAGGCAGATGTGACAATTAAAATTCCTAATCGAATCTATAATAAAATTGCAATTAAATTGTTTAATGGTTCAATAAATGCGGAAAACCTATCTGTAGGACAGTTTAAAGCAAAAAGTACAAATGGCACTGTAACGATTGACCATATTGACGGCAATGAGGCAGATTTAGAAACGGCAAATGGTTCAATTAAAGTGGAGCAATCATCTTTTGAAACGCTTGAGACAGAGACAATAAACGGATCGACCCGAATCGATGGACAATACGGAAAAGTAGATTCTCAGGCTGTGAGCGGAAGTATTCACTGCGATTGGCACGGAGAACGCGCTCATACTGGATTTTTTAAGACAACGACAGGAAGTGTTAGGCTTAGGTTACCGAACAGCGTTCGAATTGATGGACAATTGGAGACAAATATCGGAAACATTCATTGTGATATTGATAATTATAAGATAGTGGAACAGAAGAAAGAAATGATGAAGCGTTCACTACATTTTGATGCATACTCCCATCATGAGAAGTTGTTTCATTTAGAAGCTGAGACAAAGACAGGCTCAGTCTGGATAATTCCGTCAGAATAGGAGGAATACTAATGAAAAAGTTAGTTCGATCTAATAGCCAACAAATGGCATTTGGTGTATTAGGTGGTATAGCCGAATACTTCAATATTGATGCAACTATTCTACGTCTTGTTTTTGCAATTGCATTTATATTTTCCGGAGGTATTCCATTAGCTTTAATTTATATTATTGCTATTTTTATCATTCCAAATGAAAGGGATAGTTATCAATGAAACATTGGTTAATTTCTATTTTACTTAACTCTGTTGCACTTGTCGTTGTCGCTCAGTTATTTGATAATTTTCATTTAGACAATTTTGGTACTGCTATTCTAGCAAGTTTTATTCTGTCAATTCTTAATGTTATCGTCAAGCCAATATTAGTCATACTAACATTACCGATAACGTTTCTATCATTAGGATTATTTCTATTCGTTATTAATGCGATCACCTTAATGATTACCCAAGCTGTGATTGGTAATTCATTTGTAATTGATGGGTTTGGCATTGCAATTATTGCAGCTGTCATTTTATCCGTTTTGAATTTGATACTAAATCAGCTAGTGAAGGATACGATTAAAACAAGTAAGTAATCAAAGCATAGGGGATTTAACCCTATGCTTTTTTCATATCAAATAGGATTGTGGTGCTTGTCACTAGAAAAAATGCTACAATAAGTTACAATGAACTCAGATAGATATTGGTGGAGGGATAGAAATGGTAAAGGTACGTACGCAGGACTTACTAGACCAATTTAAATTAGAACTTGTCGCAGGAAAAGACGGTGTTCACAGGGAGATATTTACGAGTGACATATCTCGACCTGGGATTGAAATGACGGGTTATTTTAAATATTATCCAAAAGATAGATTACAATTACTAGGTAAAACAGAGCTTTCTTATTATCATGATTTGACAACTACTGAAAGAAAAGATCGTGCCGTTAATTTGTGCACCGATATTACCCCAGGCATTGTAATAACTAGGGGAATGGATATTCCGGAAGAACTAATTGAAGCGTGTAATCAATCTGGTGTACCGCTTATGCGCTCTCCATATAAAACAACTAGAGTCGTAAGTAGACTGACCAATTACTTAGAGGCCAAATTTGCACCGTTTACTGCTATGCATGGCGTATTAGTAGATATTTATGGTGTTGGTGTGCTTATTACAGGTCAAAGTGGCGTAGGTAAAAGTGAAACTGCACTAGAGTTAGTTAAGCGTGGGCACCGCCTTGTTGCTGATGATAGCGTAGAAATCCGTCAAGAGGACTATGATCGTCTAATAGGTAATGCTCCACCTTTAATCGAACACCTGCTAGAGATAAGAGGACTTGGAATTATTAATGTAATGACTTTATTTGGTGCAGGTTCTGTACGATCATTTAAAAGAATTACCCTAATAATAAATTTAGAAGCATGGGATCAAAAAAAACAATATGATCGTCTTGGTTTAGAAGAAGAAACGATGAAGATCATTGATGTTGATATCCCTAAAGTTATTGTGCCAGTGAGACCTGGTAGAAACCTAGCTGTAATCATTGAGGTAGCCGCTATGAACTTCCGTTTAAAGAGAATGGGTGTAAATGCAGCAGAAGAGTTTTCCGAGCGCTTAACAACGATGATTGAAAAAGAAAAAAGTAGTTTAGATTCAGAGTTCGATTAAGGGGGAATGAAAATTGAGTTGTAGTGCACCGGCTTTAGACAGGGTATTTTTCGAATTAGGTCCACTTTCTATTTATTGGTATGGAGTAATCATTGCAACAGGAGTCTTTTTGGCTTTGTGGCTAGCTACTAGAGAATCAAATCGTCTAGGATTAAATAAAGATGTATTTATTGATTTGGTCGTATTTGCTATTCCTGCCGCGATTATTTCAGCACGAATATATTATGTTATCTTTGAGTGGGAAAATTACATAGGTGGACCTTGGTGGTCTGTTTTTGCTATTTGGGAAGGCGGAATTGCGATTCACGGGGCACTAATTGGCTCTGTCATAACTGCCATCATATTCACGCGAATAAAAAAGCTTTCTTTTTGGCAAATTGCAGATATTGCTGCTCCAAGTATTATCTTGGGTCAAGCAATTGGTCGTTGGGGAAACTTTATGAATCAGGAAGCACACGGACGTGCTGTCTCAGAGGCTTATTATAATAACTTTATGCAATATATGCCAGATTTCATTACAAATCAAATGTGTATTGGTGGAGTTATGTATCATCCAACCTTCCTATACGAGTCTGTATGGAATTTTCTTGGATTGGTTTTCTTACTTATGTTGAGAAAATATAACCCTATTAGAGGTGAACTATTCTTAAGCTACGTCATATGGTATTCTGTTGGTCGTTATTTTATCGAAGGTATGCGTACTGATAGTTTATATATTGTTGGCGACTTACGAACTGCACAGTTTATTTCAATTTTATTAATTGTTGTTTGTATTGGAATTATGATTTACCGACGTAAAAGCGGTCAGGTAAATAGAAGGTACAACGGGAAAAAATTATAACTGGGGGATAAGACATTGGTTACTGGCATCATACAACGAGGACTAAAACAGGGGGCACTATTAACGTGGACTTTGGGAAAAGTAATTTTTCCGATTACTTTATTAATCACCATTCTTCGTTATACACCCTTCCTTCAGTGGATTGCTGATTTATTAGCACCAATGATGAAGTGGATTGGCCTTCCCGGTGAAGCGGCAGTCCCATTGGTTATTGGTAATGCCTTAAATTTATATGCCGGAATCGGTGCGATTCTTTCGTTTGAATTCACTGTTAAAGAGGTCTTTTTGATGGCTATAATGTTGTCCTTCTCTCACAATCTATTTGTAGAATCAGTGGTGGCAACAAGGGTAGGAATTAGTTGGTGGATTGTTGTCGGAGTGAGAGTAGCATTAGCGATAGGTTCTGCCTTTGTAATCAATCTAGTGTGGAAAGGCGGAAGTGAATTTGCTCAATATGGGATGATTTCTAAAAGTGAGCAAGCTAGAGAAGGATGGTTTGATATCTTTCTACAGGGATTCCAGACTGCTTCGATGGCAATCATACAGTTAGCGGCGATTGTCATTCCACTGATGGTATTCATGCAATTTTTCCGAGAGCTGGGATGGATGAATAAAATGTCCGAATGGTTATCCCCTTTCACAAAATTATTAGGAATGGATAAAAACACCTCGATGACGTTGGTAGCTGGGCTCACGATTGGTCTTGCTTATGGCGCTGGGCTGATGATTCAAGCTGTAAAAGAGGACGGAGTATCCAAAAAAGATATGTATTTGGCATTCATCTTTTTGGTGTCCTGTCATGCAGTCGTTGAAGATACACTTGTTTTTATTCCATTAGGCATACCTGTTTGGCCACTTTTGATTATCCGGGTAACTACAGCAATTATCTTAACAGCTGGAATTGCTTTCGTTTGGAATCGAAACATCAGGAGACAAAGAAAGGAGCAACTACATGACCATTCGTACGATACTATTTGACTTAGATGGCACATTAATTGATACAAATGAGCTTATTATTGCTTCATTTGTACATACACTTCAACAATATTCCGATAAAGAATATTTGCGGGAGGAAATATTAGATTTTATTGGTCCTCCACTTGTAGATACCTTTGAGAAGATTGATCCTATTTTGGCTGAGCAAATGAAAAAAACATACGTTACACATAATCTTCATCATCATGACAGTTTTGTTGTTGCTTATCCTACAGTAATAGACACGATTTCAAAGTTGAAGGAACTAGGATACCAGCTTGGTATTGTCACTACAAAAATTAATTCCACAGCTTGGAAGGGATTAAAGGTTACAGGAATGGACAGCATGTTCGATGTATTGATTGGTTTTGATGATGTTACCCATGCTAAACCGCATCCTGAGCCTATTATTAAGGCATTAAAGGAGTTAGACGCACAAGCATCGACAACACTTATGGTTGGAGATAATTATCATGATATTGAGGCTGGGAAAAATGCAGGTACAAAAACAGCTGGTGTTTCCTGGTCGATTAAAGGAAAAGAAACATTGGAAGCCTATCAGCCTGACTATATGTTAGAAGAGATGAGTGATCTACTGAAGATACTAGGAGCGTGAGATTATGCGCAGGACAGAGCGTTATCGAGTTACTAAAGCAAACTCGTTATGGCATATATACAAAACCGTTCCTTTTTGGAAAGTAGTTAAAAATTTTATTGTTATCCAGATTGCGCGTTATACACCTTTTTTATCGATGAAAAATTGGTTATATCGAAATTTTCTTCGGATGAAGGTAGGCGATGAGACAGCTTTTGCCCTAATGGTTATGCTCGATGTTATGTTCCCTGAAAAAATATCTGTCGGTAAAAATACCGTGATTGGATATAATACAACAATATTAGCTCACGAGTATTTAATTAAGGAATATCGCCTTGGAGATGTTATTATTGGTAGTGAGGTAATGATAGGTGCAAACAGTACAATTTTACCTGGAATTAGTATTGGTGATGGAGCAATTGTCTCGGCAGGAACGTTAGTACATAAAGATGTCGCCGCTGGTACTTTTGTTGGTGGAAATCCAATGAGAGAAATATATTCAAAACAGGAAATGGATCAACGTAAAAAAGAAGATGATTTTCTTGGTGACTATTAATTTTTTTATACAAGGTAGCGGCTCTTTATCTTTTAGAAGAAGAGTCGCTTACTTGTTTTTAAAAGGCTGTTTTCTAAAAGATTGTTGTTATTACGGTAGTCCATAAACTCCGACGTAACTCTTACTAATCTTATTTTTTTCATTCTTGTTAAATTGACTGCAATACAACCATTTCGGCAGAATACTTCGCTTTCCATGGGCACGGTCTCAGCCTCCTCAGAATCAAAGAGCGATTCTTCCGGGGTCTTCGACACGCGCTGTTCCCATAGGACTTGAATTATCTTCCTGAATCACTACGCACGAAGAAAATTGAACTTCATTTTCGAGGAGTCTGCGTATTCTGCCTACACTGGTAGTAATAGCGTTCTGATTATCGAAGAACAAAACCCGTGGATCTATTTTCTATGATATTTTTTAATAGAACAGAAAGCTATTCTTAGCTGCTTGAACTATACTACACATTAGATTGTGATTGGAGCGGAGGGCAGTCGACTCCTACGGGAAAAGCAAAGGTTTTCGATGGGACGAGTAATCGCAGTCCCAACAGCTGAAAATCCCACAGGAAGTGGTATTCTTCCGAGGAAGTTGAGGCGTTGCCCGCGGAAAGCGACTGCCCGGAGCGCAAATCAGCTAATAGCTGCGCAAAGTCGTATTTTCCATCAAGTGCGAAGAATAAAAAGCAACAAAATTTACGAAAAGATCCTTTTAAAAAAATGAAATAAAATCATGGGATAAAAGGCTTCTGTTTTTATACAATAAGAAAGTATAGGCATTGCCAGTTTCAGGAAACATAACCCCATAAGAATATGCAATATTTAATGAACGTAAGTGTGATAGGAGTGTGAACAAGATGGCTAAGTTTTCTAATTTATATAGAGAAGATATTTATGATTCGTTAACAGACGAGCCCTTGGATGTGTTAGTAGTTGGTGGTGGTATTACAGGTGCAGGTATAGCCCTTGATGCATCGACTAGAGGCTTAAAAACAGGTCTTGTCGAAATGCAGGATTTCGCAGCGGGAACTTCTAGTAGATCCACTAAATTAATCCACGGAGGACTTCGTTATTTACAGCGATTTGAGGTTGCTATGGTTGCAGAAATCGGAAGGGAACGAACAGTTGTTTATGAAAATGGTCCACATGTCACCACACCAGAATGGATGCTGTTACCGTTTTATAAAAATGGCAACATTGGACCATGGGCAGCAAAAGTAGGATTAAGGGCATACGATTATTTGGCAAAGGTTCGGAAAAAGGAACGACGAACTATGCTAAAGGCCGACGAAGTTTTAAAAATGGAACCTCTCCTTAAGAAAGAACAATTAAAAGGTGCAGGGTATTATGTCGAATATAAGACGGACGACGCTCGTTTAACAATAGAAGTTCTCAAGAAGGCTTATCAGTATGGGGTCAGTGCAATTAACTACACAAAGGTGATTGAATTTATTTATGATCAATCAAATAGGGTTATCGGTGCTGTAGTAGAGGATCAAATATCAGGCAGGGAAATGCAGGTTTATGCAAAAAAAGTGATCAATGCTACCGGGCCATGGGTAGATGGTCTGATAGGTTTAGATGCTCCTCAGGAAGGCAAGGCATTGTATCTAACTAAAGGTGTTCATCTAGTGTTTGATGGAACAAGATTTCCTTTACAACAAGCTGTTTATTACGACAATCAAGACGGAAGGATGATTTTCGCAATACCTCGAGCAGGAAAGACATATGTAGGTACTACCGATACAAGCTATCAGGGTGATATCGAAGATCCAATGATGACGAAAGCGGATCGCGATTACATTATTGATGCCATCAATTTTATGTTTCCTACCCTTAACATTGAGGTAACAGATGTTGAATCTAGTTGGGCAGGTTTAAGGCCTTTAATTGAGGAAAAAGGGAAGGATCTTGGTGAAATATCTCGAAAGGACGAGATTTTTGTATCGACTTCTGGTTTAATCTCAATGGCGGGAGGTAAGTTAACAGGCTACCGTAAAATGGCTGAAGAAGTAGTCAACCTCGTAGTTAATCAATTAAAGGAAGAAATAGGAATCTTGTACTCAAGTTCTGAAACAAAGTCACTTCCGATTTCTGGTGGCGAAGTAGGTGGGTCACTTGGTTTTGTTGATTTCAAAGCAGAAAAACTAGCAGTTTCAGAGGAACTTGACCTAGATTTAGCAGATGCTGAAATGTTGATTCAACGCTATGGTGCGAATGTAGATAAAATCTTTGAAATTATAAACGATATGGAAAACGAAGCAATGGAAGCAACTATTGATCCTATCGTTTTTGCTCAACTGAGGTACGCTATTGACGAAGAATGTATAGTTAAACCGGTTGATTTTTTTGTGAGACGTACGGGAGCCCTTTATTTTGATATTGATTGGGTGAAACAACACAAAGATGTCGTGATTGACTATATGGAAAAAATATTCCACTGGAGTAAGGAACAAAAGCATTACTATATTAGAGAACTGAATTATTTAATTCATAGTTCAGTTTATCCAGAGGAATAAGTAAAAATCTCAACCATGAGTAGGGTTGAGATTTTTTTTGTACTTTAAATTAACTATATTCCTTCTAAATGCAACTAAATGAGCGACTTTGGTGTTTGGTTCGCTATATTATATTGACAGGAAATATGATATACTTCAAACGATATAAGCATTTATACTATTGTTCAAAAAGCATTTTACTCCTTTTTGAACTTCAACATAAAGGGGGAGACTTAATGCAAACTTTAGAGGATATTAAGAGTGATAATAAAATAGAAAAAGTCATCCCTTTCATACCTGAAGGAGATTTTTATTTTACTAAAGGTGTTGAGGCTTTTCAGAAACGAAAGTTTGATATAGCGATAAAATGGTTAAAAAAAGCTGTAGAAGCTACGCCTGAGGAAGCCTTATATCATTGTCAAATGTCAATCATCTATACAGAGATTGGTGCTTTTCACGCTGCTAATCAAATATTAACCGAAGTTCTATCCGTTAACGGGGATAGTTATATAGATTGTTATTATCTAATAGCAAACAATTATGCACATCTAGGGTTGCTTCAGGATGCGAAAAAGTACACTGAATCATATTTAGATAAAGCACCAGATGGTGATTTTAGAGAAGAAGCGGAAGACTTATTATCTGTTATTGACATTGGTGACGATGATGATGACGAATGGGCATTTGAAGAGGAAGATGAACTTTTAATTTATCAAGAAACTGCCTTTCATCATTTAGAACGTCAGGAATGGGAGCAAGCGTTAACATTGTTAGAGGAAATGATGTCTGTATTTCCTGAACATGTTTCTGCAAAACATGAATATAGCTTCGCTTTATTCTTTAGTGGAAATCAAGATGAAGCAATCCGTTTAGAAACACAGTGGCTAGAAGATAACCCACAATCTTTATTCTGCCATACAAATTTAGCTGTGTTTTATTATGAGCGTAATGATTTAAATAAAAGTAATCAACACATAGTCTCTATCAAAAATGTTTATCCTATCCATGAACAACAAAAATTAAGAATAGCCAATACATTAGCGCGTACTGGTCACTATAAATGTGCGTATGATCGTTTCAAGCTTTTATCTAAAGGTCACTTAAAAGGTCATGCGTCCTATTTTAAATGGTATAGTGCTTGTTTGTATCAGGTTGGCGCTTCAACTAAAGCGTTATCCCTTTGGGAGGAAGGATGCAAAAAATACCCTTTCTTAACTAAAGAAGCGAGTCCTTGGTAACATTATCTTTTTCAACATAATATGCTAATAATAGTAAATCAATGAGCAGAATATTAGACCTAAAGCCTGTTTCATATGATAATGTTGAAGAAAATAAATATTTGTACTAGTGGAGGGGCTGAATGTTATGTCCGAAGAACGAATTTATGATGTTATAATTGCAGGTGCAGGACCGGCAGGAATGACTGCTGCTGTTTATACGTCTCGTGCAGCTTTAGATACGCTAATGCTTGAACGTGGAATTCCAGGTGGACAAATGGCAAACACTGAGGATGTAGAGAATTATCCTGGATACGATCATATTCTTGGACCGGATCTTTCTAATAAAATGTTTGACCATTCAAAGAAGTTTGGTGCGGAATATGCTTATGGCGATATTAAAGAAATTATAGATGGAAAAGAATATAAAACAGTTATCGCCGGTAAAAAAGAGTACAAAACTCGTTCAATTATTATTACTACAGGTGCACAATATAGAAAAGTTGGAGTTCCTGGTGAGCAGGAATTGAGCGGCCGCGGTGTTTCTTACTGTGCTGTCTGTGATGGTGCCTTTTTTAAAGAAAAAGATCTAATTGTTATCGGTGGTGGTGATTCTGCGGTTGAAGAGGGTGTTTATTTAACTCGCTTCGCCAAAAAAGTAACCATTGTCCACCGTCGTGATGAACTGAGAGCACAGAAGATTTTACAACAACGTGCCTTTGATCATGAAAAGGTTGATTTCATTTGGGATACTCAAATAAAATCAATTAATGGCAAAGATGGAAAAGTTGGTAGTGTAACATTAGTTAATAATAAAAATGGTGAAGAATATAATCGTGATACTGACGGTGTATTCGTCTATGTTGGTATGATCCCGTTAAGCGAACCATTTAAATCTTTAGGGGTTACAAATGAAGAAGGATATATTCCAACAAATGAAAAAATGCAAACAAATGTACCAGGTGTATTTGCTGCAGGTGACATTCGTGATAAAGAACTTCGTCAGATTGTTACTGCAACAGGGGATGGTAGTATTGCAGCGCAATCTGCTCAAGCGTATGTAGAGCATTTAGTGGATGAATTGAATGCCGTTAAATAGAACAATGTAATAAAAAGAAACTTGAACGTAAATTCAATTTAACGCTGTTGTAACACGCACGAAACATTTGTAGGTTACAATGGTATTAACTAATTGACCCCCTTTTAATAGATATATTTTACGACACAGGTGTTTTACCGCCTGTGTTATTTTTTTTGTGTTTGCTGATTGTTCCTAAGTCCAGCTTATTAGGATATCCCTTTAATGGGGATTGTACATTAAATCATTTCTAATAAAAAAAAATAATCAGAAACTTTTCAAAAGCGGGAATTAGTTCATAATATTGTAGGATGGTAAATATTCATTGTATAATAAGGGGAGTGGAGAGACTGTTCTTCATAAAAGGTTATATGCATTAGTATCAATCCTAATATTTTATAGCGCTTATATAGAAAGAGTTGATTTAGATGCGCCCTGTTACAAATTGTATAGTTAAAAAAAACAATCATATACTTATGTTACAAAAGCCAAGGCGCGGCTGGTATGCTATGCCTGGTGGGAAGATGGAACACGGTGAGTCTATTAAGGATTCTGTTGTTCGTGAATATAGAGAGGAAACAGGCCTTTATCTCACTGACCCTGAACTAAAGGGGGCATTTACCTTTCTCGTGAGAGAGAATAAGGAAACAGTTGATGAATGGATGATGTTTACTTTCTGGTGTGAATCATTTGAAGGCGAGATGTTAGAAAAAAGTGATGAAGGATCTTTAGAATGGGTGCCTGTTGAAGAAGTTTTGAATAAGCCGATGGCTGCTGGTGACCGCTATATTTATAATCATATACTTACAAGCAATGAAATGGTTTATGGGACTTTCTCCTATACACCAGATTATCAGTTAATCAATTTTAATTTCGATCCATCAAGTCCATAAAAAGGGGAGAAAGTAATTGAGTATTAAAGAACAGGAAACAAAACTAGTAATCATAACAGGTATGTCTGGTGCTGGGAAGACAGTAGCAGTTCAAAGCTTTGAGGATTTAGGATATTACTGTGTTGATAACCTGCCGCCAACTCTATTACCTAAGTTTCTAGACTTGATGAAGGACGCAACAAATAACATTCAAAAAGTCGCACTTGTGATGGATTTGCGTGGTAGAGAATTTTTCGATTCATTATTCGATTCATTAGACAAATTGGGTAAACAAGATTGGATAGAAGAGCACATATTGTTTCTTGATGCAAAGGATCAATCACTTGTTTCGCGTTATAAAGAAACTAGGAGATCTCACCCCCTTGCGTCTGATGGTCTACCTTTAGATGGGATAAAACAAGAACGAAGAATTTTAGACGAGCTCCGAGGACGAGCGCAATATATTATTGACACGACTGATTTAAAGCCAAAAGATTTACGTGAAAAAATTGTTAGTAAGTATGGAGAACAGGATCAAGAAATCTTTTCCGTTCACACATTATCGTTTGGATTTAAATATGGATTACCAATTGATGCAGATTTAGTTTTTGACGTCCGTTTCCTACCGAATCCTCATTATGTTGAGCACATGCAACCATTGACTGGTCTTAGTTCTGAAGTCTCTTCTTATGTTTTTAAATGGTCGGATACACAAACCTTCCTAGAAAAGGTCACCGACTTGTTAAGGTTTATGCTGCCTCAGTATAAAAAGGAAGGCAAAAGTCAATTAGTAATTGCTATTGGTTGTACTGGTGGACAGCATCGGTCTGTTGCGATTGCAGAGCATTTGGCAAAGCAGTTCTCTAAAGACTATGTTACACATGTAAGCCATCGTGACATAGAGAAAAGAAAAGGACATTAACCATGATTGGTGAAAAGAATCCTCATGTCGTTGTATTAGGTGGAGGAACTGGAATGCCCGTTCTACTAAGAGGACTAAAAAACTATCCAATCGATTTGTCAGCTATTGTAACGGTTGCAGACGATGGTGGAAGCTCAGGCAGGCTGCGCACAGAAATGTCTATGCCAGCTCCAGGAGATATTAGAAACGTTATTGTAGCATTATCAGATGTAGAGCCGATGCTAATGGATCTTTTTCAGCATCGATTCAAGAATGGTAATGGATTATCTGGACATTCAATGGGGAATTTATTGTTAGCAGCAATGACTTCCGTTACTGGTGATTTTTACAACGGTATAAAAGAAATATCTCGTGTATTAAATGTTAAAGGAAAAATATATCCGATAGCCAACGAGAACATGTTTCTCCATGCCGAAATGACGGATGGGGAGATTATTACCGGTGAATCGAATATACCATTAGCAAATAAGAAAATTAAACGGGTATTTCTAAAACCAGAGCCAGTACTCCCTTTACCAGAAGCAGTCCAGGCTATTGAACAAGCAGATCTCGTTGTTATTGCTCCTGGAAGCCTCTATACTAGTACATTGCCAAATTTAATTGTTCCTCAAATTGGGGATGCGCTCCAGCATACAAAAGGTAAAGTTGTCTATGTTTGTAATGTGATGACTCAGGGTGGGGAAACAAATGGATACTCTGCAGCTGACCATGTACAAGCAATTACTGATCATATAGGAAAAGGATGTATCCATTCAATCATCGTGCACAATAAGCCCATCTTGGGTGATGTTAGAGCTGTCTATGCAGAAGAGAATGCTGAGCCAGTTATATACGATACGGATCGCCTTATAAATATGGACTTGGAGATCATTGAAGCTGATATTATTGACCATGATAGACAGATGCTGCGTCACGATACATCTAAAGTAGCTAGACTATTATACTCATTATTATAACAACTATGTTTTCACAGGGAGGTGGGAAAGTTGTCTTTTGCTTCTGAAATAAAAAAAGAATTAACTAAAGTAGAAAATAATACATGCTGTGCACAAGCGGAATTGGCTGCGTTAATTCGAATGAACGGTGCTCTTTCTTTGGCTAGACAGGATTATGTGCTTGATGTACAGACGGAAAATGCTGCGATAGCACGACGAATATATACGCTGATAAAATCCCTTTATAATTATCCTGTGGAATTACTTGTTCGGAAGAAAATGAAATTAAAAAAGAATAATGTCTATATTGTCAGGTTAACGGCAAACGTGCGGAAATTTCTCTCTGACTTACAAATATTACAGGAACCATTCAATTTTATACGAACAATCTCAGAAAAATATACAAAAAAGAAATGCTGTAAAAGAGCTTATTTAAGGGGTGCGTTTTTAGCTGGGGGCTCAGTGAATAACCCTGAAACATCCTCCTATCATCTAGAAATATTTAACTCCTACCAGGAGCATAATGATTCTCTTTGTAAATTAATGAATTCTTTTAACTTACATGCAAGAATTTTAGAAAGGAAAAAAGGGTTTATTTCATACATTAAGGAAGCGGAGAAGATTACTGAGTTCTTAAGCAATATTGGTGCACACCAAGCACTATTTAAATTTGAGGATGTTCGAATCGTTAGGGATATGAGAAATTCAGTTAATCGTCTAGTCAATTGTGAAACAGCTAATTTAAATAAAACAATTGGTGCTGCATTTAGACAGGTTGAAAATATTCGTTTTATTGATAGAACCGTGGGGCTGGACTCTCTACCTGATAAACTAAGAGAGATAGCAGTTTTACGTGTTGAGCACCAAGATGTCTCATTAAAGGAATTAGGTGAACTAGTTTCTAATGGTAAGATTAGCAAATCAGGTATTAACCATAGACTTCATAAAATTGATGATTTTGCAGAAAAATTAAGAAGAGGGAATTAGTTTTTCCCTTTTTCTTCCCACCATGTTATAATTAATAAAACTCTCTGGAAGAGGGTCATTTTTTCTGTACAAAATGATAGCGCTTTCTTCATGAGTGATTGAGAGGAGAATTGTCCATTGGTTGAGAAATCTTTTGTTGTTGAATTAATTACTGGCCTACAAGCAAGACCAGCTGCTGAGTTTGTGCAGAAAGCTAATCGTTACTCGTCGGACTTGTTTATCGAAAAAGGGGATAAACGTGTAAACGCAAAAAGCATTATGGGATTGATGAGTTTAGCTATTACTACTGGAGACCAGATAAAATTAATAGCTGATGGATCAGATGACCAACTTGCAGTTGATGAACTTGTAGCGTTCGTCTCAAAATAGATAATAATTGCCCTATATATCATACCAATTAACTTTAAATTTAGTTAGTAAAAAAAGTGACCATTCCAGATAAGGAATGACCACTTTTTTTAACTTTATTCTGCTGCCTTTTTCTCCATAACTTTGTCAATTAAACCATATTCCTTCGCTTTGTAAGCTTCCATAAAGTTGTCACGCTCTGTATCGCGTTCAATAACTTCAATTGGCTGACCAGTGCGCTCAGAAAGAATTTTATTTAACTTGCTACGCATCTCGATAATACGTTTTGCATGAATTTGAATATCTGTTGCTTGACCTTGTGTTCCGCCAAGTGGTTGGTGAATCATTACTTCACTGTTTGGTAGAGCATAACGTTTACCAGGCTCACCTGCAGCAAGAAGGAATGCACCCATTGATGCAGCCATCCCGATACAAATAGTAGAAACATTCGGCTTAATGAATTGCATCGTATCATAAATAGCCATACCAGCTGTGATAGAACCACCTGGTGAGTTAATGTATAAAGAGATATCTTTATCTGGATCTTCTGCTGCTAGAAATAGTAATTGAGCAACGATTGTGTTCGAAACGTTATCGTCAATTCCACTACCTAACATAATTATACGGTCTTTTAAAAGTCTTGAATAAATATCATATGCACGTTCTCCGCGGTTTGTTTGTTCAATAACTGTAGGTATTAAGTTCATTGGATATTTTCCTCCTTTATATCTTAGTTATTTCATCGTTTTTCTGATGACTAACTATGTTAATCTTAACTAAATGGTCAATAAAGGTCAAACGAAAGACATTTTAATTTTAAATAAATTAAAATGATGTAGAATTACCCTTGAAATTTGTATGTAATCAATCAATTATTCGGGAGTCATTTCTGGGTTTCTACCAAGCATTCACTTGACGTTTTAGCGCTAACTTCATCCTTCCCTATTTTGATTTAAATAAACCCTTCTTGGACAGTCGAATTATTTTATTCATAAAATCTGTAAATTGCGATGTAACTATCGTTGATTCTTACCATCCTTTCCGGGATGAGTGATCATTCATCGCTGCGGAAAAACACTCCCTTTCCATGGGGAACGCCTCAGCCTCCTCGTGAGCAAAAAGCGCTCACTGTGGGGTCTTCAGACTGTTCCTTTCCCATAGGAGTGTCGCATTTTTCCGCTGCTTAGAATAGCTTTCTGTTCAAGTGAGGAAAACTCCAAGAAATGTTTATCTCATGAAATATATCAACTTAAGATTAAGAATAACAAAACAACAACAGACCATTAATTGAATTAATTGTTTCATACAATGTTCTATCAGGTTCAGATAACAATTGAATTTGTTCTGTTGATGGGTTATAATAATCCTTGTCCCTATTTTGACTTGGTCAAGGGATCGCAAAATTTATTTATCTTATGCGCTCGTAGCTCAGGGGATAGAGCATTGGTTTCCGGTACCAAGGGTCGGGGGTTCAAATCCCTCCGGGCGCGCTTATATAAACGCAGAAAAGACATCGATTTCAGCTATTATAGCACCCTTGTCTTTTTTACATTTAAAGGTTACGGACAGTTATGAATGAAAACTAGTTAGATACATATTTTAAACTTTTTATAATAAATTGTATTGACAGTGTAATTTTACCATGCTAGAATTCTTATTATTAATAAACGACCAAAAACGATGAATTTCAATTAAATATTTCTTATCCAGAGAGGTGGAGGGACTGGCCCGATGAAACCCGGCAACCATTAAGTATTCGTACTTAAAAAGGTGCCAATTCCTGCTGAGCGTAATGCTCGCAAGATAAGAAGAGAACATAGCTGATATGAGCCTCTCTTCTTTTAGAGAGGCTTTTTAATTTCATTAATAAACTTCTCGCTTGCGAGTGTCCTCTTTTGAAAGGTGGTAGTGCTTCCTATGAAGGTGCAAGTTGCCTCATTACGAGAAACTGGAACAATTAACATAGGTGATCTTCAATTAGAATCAGGAAAGATCCTTTATGATACCGAATTAGCATATGAACGAATAGGTTCAATCGATGATCCTGCTATTCTTATCTGTCATGCATTAACTGGAAGTCAATATGCAGTTGGTGATGATGATAATCCTGGATACTGGTCAAACTTAATTAAATCGGATGGTTACATTAACACAGATAACTATCAAATAATTTCTTTTAATGTAATAGGCGGGTGTAATGGGTCAACAGGCCCATTGAGCATCAATCCTAATACAGGGACCACGTATCAAACCGATTTCCCATTCATAACAGTACGTGACATGGTGAAAGCTCAATATCAAGGATTACAAAAATTTAACATCGATCATTTACACGCTGTCGCAGGTGGGTCACTTGGTGGAATGCAAGTATTAGAATGGGGGATTCTATATCCCAAAATGATGGATATGTTATTCCCAATTGCAGTAACACCATACCTTATCGATTATGCAATAGCATTTAACAATATTGCACGACTTGCTATCCTTCAAGATCCTAAATGGAACAATGGCAACTATTCGCAGGATGCGATACCTGAACATGGATTAAGCTTAGCTAGGATGGTTGGAATGATTACTTATCGTTCAGGTGATTTGTTTAACGACCGATTTGGTAGGGAACAAAAAGCTCCAGCTGGCGTAGCCCATGAAGAAATTGCCTATGAGGTTGAATCTTATCTTGATTACCAAGGTAAAAAGTTAACAAAGCGTTTTGATGCTAATAGCTATTTATATTTACTTAAAGCGATGGATACACACGACATTGGTAGAGAACGTGGAGGTTGGGAAAAAGCTGCCGAGTTAATTCAGGCTCCTCTACATGCAATATCATATAGTGGAGACTTACTATTTCCACCTAACGAGCTAAACAAATTTGTTAATCACGCTCAAAAGATTGGAAAGACAGCTAGCTTCGAACAAGTTGAAACTAGATTTGGGCATGATGGGTTCTTAGTTGAATTTGAAAAATGGGGAAACATCCTCCAAGAAAATCTTAGAAAAATAAAAAGCTATCAATACTAAAATAAGTTTTGACAAATCATAATGAACATAGTATTCTGAAACTTGTGAATTTAAAATAAATTAAATATATTTGGATCTCTTATCCAGAGAGGCGTAGGGACTGGCCCGATGACGCCCGGCAACCTTTAAGTTTTTATAACTTAAAAAGGTGCTAATTCCTGCAGGAAGTATTTCTTCCTGTCAGATAAGAGGAGGATTATTAACAAAACCCTCTTCTTATGAAGTGGGTTTTTTTGTACCATCAAAAATTTTCAAAAATATAAAATGAATTCTAATTAGGGGGAAATTAACATGGCAGCATCAAAAAATACGACTTACGATCTTGAAACACTATCTTTACACGGAGGGCAAGCGCCAGATCCAACAACAGGTTCAAGAGCGGTGCCAATCTATCAAACTACTTCTTATGTTTTTCATGATACAGAGCATGCAGAGCGTCTTTTCTCTTTAGATGAACCGGGTAATATATATTCGCGAATAGGTAATCCAACCGTCGATGTATTCGAAAAGAGAATGGCACTGCTTGAGGACGGAGTAGCATCAGTTGCAACATCTTCAGGGATGTCAGCTATCACCCTATCAATATTAAACGTTGCTAGTGCGGGTGACGAAATCGTAGCTGGCACAAACCTTTACGGTGGTACGTACAATCTTTTCGCAGTGACACTGCCAAGATACGGAATTAATGTAAAATTTGTCGATCCGACAAACCCAGATAATTTTAAAGAAGCCATAAACGATAAAACAAAGGCAGTCTTCGGTGAAATAATTGGTAATCCTGGACTACAGGTACTAGACGTTGAGGCAGTTGCTAACATTGCGCACGAAGCAGGAATTCCTTTAATTATCGATAATACATTTGCAACTCCTTATGTTTGTAAGCCAATTCAACTAGGTGCAGATATCGTCGTTCATTCTGCAACGAAATGGATCGGAGGTCATGGTACATCGATTGGCGGAATAATCATCGATGGTGGCCGTTTCAACTGGAATTCAGAAAAATTCCCAACGTTTTCTGAACCTGATCCTAGCTATAACGGAATCAGATATGCAAATGATTTTGGAACATTAGCATTTATTACTAAAGTACGTGTTCAACTACTTAGAGATTTCGGAGCTGCATTAAGTCCTTACAATGCATTTCAATTAATACAAGGACTTGAAACCCTACACCTAAGAGTTGAACGCCATAACCGGAATGCTGCAGAGCTTGCTGAATACTTAGAAAATCATCCGGCTGTTGATTGGGTAACATATCCTGGTCTTGAAAGTCACCCATCACATGAGTTAGCAAAAAAAATCTTAAATAACGGCTTTGGCTCGATGATTGTTTTCGGTATTAAGGGTGGAAAAGAAGCTGGGAAAGCACTAATTAACAATGTGTCACTTTGGTCACATGTTGCGAACGTTGGAGATGCCAAATCATTAATCATTCATCCAGCTTCTACAACACATCAGCAATTGTCCAAAGAAAAGCTAGAAGAAACTGGAGTAAAAGAAGAACTTGTTCGCCTATCTGTCGGAATTGAATCGGTTCGAGATATCATAAATGACCTTAACCAGGCGTTAGGAAAAGCAACAGGGATTGGTACGGAAGAAGGAAATGAAATTGTTATTAATGATGAAGGTGTTATTAAATGGGCGCTAAGCTCTTCAACTGAACGAGTAGAAGAGGATGGTAAGGAAGTCAGCCACCAGAAAACACTTGCAGTTGTAGGTCTTAGTGGTAAAGAAGGCAGACCAAGTTATCGTTTAGCAAGAAAAATGCAACGTCTTGGTTACAAGATTATACCGGTGAATCCTCGCGAAACAGAAATACTTGGCGAAAAGGCTTATCCGGATCTTAAGAGCATTCCGTTCCCGATTGACGTTGTTCAAGTCTTTAGAAGTCCAGAAGCAGCCATCGGAATTGCTCGAGAGGCAGTTGAAGTAAAACCAAAAGTTTTCTGGTTACAAGAGGGTGTTGTTTCACCAGAAGCAGCAGAGATTGCTAGAGAAGCTGGTCTGCAGGTTGTTCACAACCGTTGCACATATAAGGAAGCTCAGAGACTTCGGGGCACCATCTCAACATATGCTTGTGAAATTTAAATAAAAAATAATTGAAAAATCCAGGGGGATGAAAAAATGAAACGTGTTCCATTAATTGATATTAGAAGTTTATTTGTTTTAGTAACTTTAGGTTTAGTAATTTTGTTAGCGACAGGATGTTCTTCAAGTGCAAGCTCAGAAGAAAAACCGGAAGAAATTAGATTAGACTATGCTTATTATTCACCAACCAGTTTAGTATTGAAGAACTTTGGTTGGGCTGAGGAATTATTTGCTGAAGAGGATATCGAGGTTACTTGGACATTAAGTCAAGGTAGTAACAAAGCCTTGGAATTCCTAAACAGTGATAGTGTTGATTTTGGATCAACAGCCGGTGCTGCTGCTTTAATGTCAAAGGCAACAGGCGCACCGATTAAAAACGTTTATATTTACTCTAAGCCGGAATGGACGGCAATGGTGACTAACCCTGATTCAGGAATTTCATCGTTAGAAGATCTTAAGGGCAAAAAAGTTGCTGCAACATTAGGAACAGATCCATATATCTTTTTACTTCGTTCTTTAGCTGCTGAAGGTGTGGCTGCTGACGAAGTAGAAATCATAAACCTACAACATGCTGATGGAGGCTCTGCACTAGTTTCTGGTGATGTAGATGCGTGGGCAGGACTCGATCCTCATATGGCTCGATTAGAGCTTGAGTCTGGAGCCGAACTATTTTATCGTAACGCAGATTTTAACACGTATGGCTTTCTTAACGTAAGAGAAGAATTTGCTGAAAATAATCCTGAATATGTAAATAAAGTAATTGAATTATATGAAAAAGCTAGAACATGGATCCTTGAGAATCCTGAAGAAGCTGCAGCACTTCTAGCGGAAGAAGCTGGTATTGATGTAGAAGTAGCTAAGAAACAATTAGAACGGAATGATTTTTCAAATCCCGTTCCAGGTGAGACACACATCAATGCAATCGTAGAAGCTGGCAAGGTATTACAAGCAGGAGAAGTGATCAAAGCAGATGTAGATATTGAAGAAACTACAAATGCCTTAATTGATCCTTCCTTTGCAGAAGAAGTAATCGGAGAGTAATTTTTTGATAGGAGGGAATTAACGATGGCGAAAAATCAAAGCGAACTCGCATCAGTACTAGTAACATCAAGAGGTGTAAAACAAAAATCAGTACGTGTGAAAAAGCAATATAAGGGACTGCAATCAATCATGTTGGGCAGTATTCTACCTATTGTTTTAATTACAGTGTGGGAGTTGCTTAGTAGAATCGGATTCTTTCCTTCCTATCAACTTCCCGCACCAACAGTAATCTTTCAAACGATTGTCGGAATGGCTCAAGATGGTACTTTATGGGGACATATCGGGATTACAACCTACCGAGTCTTTGCTGGTTTCGTACTGGGTACGATTGCAGCAGTAATCCTTGGTTCTCTAGTAGGTTTTTATAAAAAAGCCGAACAATTATTTGATCCAATGATTCAAGCATTTCGTTCGATACCATCTCTTGCTTGGGTACCATTATTCATCCTATGGATGGGTATTGGTGAACCATCCAAGGTTACTATGATTGCAGTAGGGGTGTTTTTCCCTATCTATTTAAATATTGTTAGTGGAATTTTAGGTGTGGATCGTAAATTAATTGAAGTTGGAAAAATGTATGGATTGAGTACTTTTCAATTAGTTAGAAGAATTATTTTACCAGCATCGTTGCCTTCGTTCTTAGTAGGATTGAGAAGTGGCTTAGGTCTTGGGTGGATGTTCGTTGTAGCTGCTGAGTTAATGGGTGCAAGTCAAGGATTAGGATTTCTATTAGTAGTTGGTCAAAATATGTCTCAACCTGAAACAATCATTGCGAGTATTATTCTATTTGCAATCATCGGTAAGCTTTCCGATTGGGTATTGAAGAAGGTTGAAACTCGTTCCTTACATTGGCAGGATCGACTAGTTAAATAGAATGGAGGTTTGAAAAATGAGCTTGGAATTAAAAAATGTAAGCCGCACCTTCAACGGTATAACGGCTGTCAAAAATATTTCAATTACTGCGGAACCGGGAGAAATTATTGGACTACTGGGTACAAGTGGTTGTGGTAAAAGTACAGTACTACGTGCAATCTCAGGTTTAGATAATGACTACGATGGAGAAATATCTATTAACGGCAATACGAAAAAAGAAGTACATGATACCACAGGTTTTATTTTTCAAGAACCAAGGCTCCTACCTTGGCTTCCTGTGCTAGATAATGTGACGTTCGGCTTAAAAGGAAGTAGAGCAGAGAAGGTTCAACGTGCTAAGGAATACCTCGAAAGTGTTGGTCTTAGCGGAAAAGAACAATTGTATCCAAGACAATTATCTGGTGGAATGGCACAACGAGTAGCAATTGCTAGAGCGTTAGTAACGTCGCCGGAAATACTACTGTTAGACGAACCATTTAGTGCACTTGATGCATTCACTAAAATGCAATTACAAGATTTACTGTTAGATGTTTGGAACACCTATCAATCTACTGTTGTGTTGGTCACCCATGATATTGATGAGGCATTATATTTGTGTGATCGAATAATCGTCCTTCGTGGTCAACCAGGAGTGATTGACACGGAACTTGTTATTAAAGAAGAACGACCACGTGCAAGAGGAAGCCAGGAAATGGCTGAATATAAAAGAAAAATTCTTGATCGACTCGATTTGAACAATGCACATTCTTATACATCATAGTCGTTTATCACATCTATAAAGGGGGAGCTTTACCGTGTCCGACTTAGAAACGAAAATTATTTCACCTGTACCAGGATCATACAACCTGGCAAACTATCAAGAGACTAAAGCATCGTTTACTTGGGAAGATACAGCGCAAGAACTAAGCTTCCACAAGACTGGAAAATTAAATGCTGCATATGAAACAGTAGACCGGCATGTGGATGAAGGATACGGTGATAAAATTGCACTTCATTACGTTAATGATGATGAACATCGTACACTAACTTTTAAAGAAGTAAAGGATAAAACAGACCACTATGCCAGAATATTGCTAAACAACGGTGTAACTAAAGGTGATCGCGTTTTTATTTTTCTTCCAAAAACACCAGAATGCTATATTTCTATCTTGGCTGTAATCAAAATTGGAGCAATTGCAGGACCGTTATTTGAAGCTTTCATGGAAGATGCTGTCAAGGATCGAATTAATGATTGTCAGGGGACAGTCCTAATAACGGACAATGAACTCGTTAAGCGTGTCCCGAAAAAGGATATTCCGTCACTTGAGACAATTTTGTTCACTGAAGAAATCGAAGCTACTCCATATGATAGCTCTAGGCAAGAGGATTTGGTTGAGTGGGTAGACGAAGATGATGGATTAATTATCCATTACACAAGTGGATCGACTGGAAAACCAAAAGGTGTCCTCCATGCTCATCGTGCAGTTACACACCATTATCAGTCTGGTAAATGGGTGCTAGATATAAAAGAAGAGGATGTTTATTGGTGTACCTCGCATCCAGGTTGGGTAACGGGCAGTGTTTATGGTTTATTTGCTCCGTGGCTAAACAGGGCTACCATTGTTATTCAAGGTGGACGCTTTAGTGCTGAAAAATGGTACCAATTGATTGAGGATTTGAAGGTAACTACTTGGTACAGTGCACCTACTGCGTTTCGGATGTTAATGTCTCAAGGTGATTTATATAAGTCCTATGATCTTTCTTCAATACGCCATGTGTTAAGTGTTGGGGAGCCGTTAAATCCTGAAGTAATTAACTGGGCTTGGAACAAACTTGGTTTCCGAATTCACGATACATGGTGGATGACAGAAACTGGTGGTCATTTAATTGTAAACCTCCCAACGGAACCAATTAAACCGGGATCAATGGGAAGACCATTTCCAGGAATTGAAGTTGGAATATTGGACGCAGAAGGAAATGAACTTCCACATGGCTCTGTTGGCCAACTGGCGATTCGTGCACCATGGCCAGGACTAATGAAAGAAATCTGGGGTAATAAAGATAAATTCGATTCGTATTTCCAATATGAGGGTTGGTATATATCTGGAGATTTGGCAGTGCAGGACCAAGAGGGATATGTGTTTTTCCAGGGACGAGATGACGATATGATCAATTCGGCTGGAGAAAGAATTGGACCTTTTGAGGTGGAAAGCAAGCTGATTGAGCACCCTGCTGTTGTTGAAGCAGCTGTGGTTGGGAAGCCTGATCCTATTCGAGGCGAATTAGTAAAAGCATTTATTACACTAGGCAATAATTACCCTGAAACAAAAGAATTATTAGAGGAGATAAGAATTTTCGTCAGAAAGAACTTATCAGCTCATGCAGCTCCTAGAGAAATTGAAGTAGTGAAAGAACTACCAAAAACAAAAATCAGTGGAAAAATTCTTCGTAGAAAATTAAAACAAGCGGAAATTGAAAAAAGCGAAAAGCTTCACGTGTGAGTAGGAGGGGCAGCCATGAGTAGTACCATTAAAGTAGCATTATTAGGCTTTGGTACTGTTGGTAAAGGAGTATATGATTCAGTTGAAACTCATCAAGGTCGCCTTCAATCGATACTCGGAAAAAGAGTGGAAATCGTCGGTATATTGGTTAAGGATGTTATGAAACAACGGGATATTGATTCAAACATACTAGTATGCTCTGACATTGAACAAATCCTGCAAATACCAAATCTTGATGTGGTGCTCGAAGCGATTGTTGGTGTTGATACAGGGTATGACTACTTATCTAGGGCAATGGATAAAGGCATCCACGTAATTACTGCTAATAAAGAGCTTCTTGCCCATAAAGGTCGTGAATTAAGACAAAAGGCAGAAGAGCAAGGTGTTCGATTAGAGTATGAAGCTGCGGTTGCTGGTGGAATCCCAATTATCAGCACATTAAAACATTTGTTAAAAGTCAATTCGATTGTTAGGATTGAAGCGATTTTAAATGGCACGTCAAATTACATTTTATCGGATATTAGAGAAAATAAATCTCTGTTCCGTGATGCACTCATACAAGCACAGGAAAAAGGGTACGCAGAAGCAAATCCTAGTAACGATATTGATGGATGGGATGCTTTTTATAAGTTAATGGTACTAAGTGAGTTTGTCTATGGTGCGCAACCTGCTTGGAATCAAGTAGCACATCGAGGTATTAGAGATGTTGATCTAACACATATCGTTGCAGCTGACTCTTTTGGTTATCGATTGAAGCATGTGGCTTCAATAGAGTATCAAGATGGTGTTGTGAAAGCGGCTATTGAACCGAAATTTGTACCTAGTTCTCATCCGTTATACTCTGTAGAAGGTGTTGATAATGCCGTCATCATTACGGGTGACTTAATAGGTAAGTTGAGCTTGCAAGGACCTGGTGCAGGTGCATTACCAACCGCTAGTGCTATTATTGAAGATTTAGTAAATGTATTTCAGGTTAGTGATAGAAAAACACTTCATCCAGACGTGACATTTGAAACTACTACTGGTAAAGAAGTTCAGGAATGGCTGTTAATTGGAAATCTATTAGACTCAGATTCAATTATTATCCATCAACAAAAAGAAATCGATGGTATATGTAGCTCGCGTGTTTCAGGTGAAGAGCATGAAATCAGAAAATTGATTGAAACTTCATCGAATCTATCCGGCTATCGGATAGAAGGGGTAGAACCAAAAAGTAAAGAGGCCTTGGTTGTCTAATCAAAAATTGAATAATGACTCTTATCAAGAGAGGTGGAGGGACTGGCCCGATGATGCCCAGCAACCAGCAGGTAAAACTGCCAGGTGCTAATTCCAGCAAACTGTAAAAGGTTTGAAAGATAAGAGAGAGGACAAAAGATTAACTCTCTCTGTATCTATCCAGGGAGAGTTTTTAATTTTATCAATAAGAATTGAAGCATTTAGATGAAGGGAAATTTTCAGGTATTATGAATTATTAAATTGACTGATCCCTAGTGAACTACCTAGGTTTCAATAGATAATTAATTATATTAAAAAGGGGAAATGGAAAATGAAAAAAGTATTATTTTTAATTGCTAGTATTATTTTTGTCTTAGCAGGATGTGGTGGAAGTGAAGAAGCTTCGGGTCAGACAGCTGATAACCAAATTAAAGTGGGTGTAACAGCAGGTCCGCACGAAGATATCCTAAACAAAGTAAAGGAAATAGCTGCTGAGGATGGATTTGAAATTGAAGTCGTTTCTTTTACAGATTATGTTATTCCTAACCAATCGTTAGATGAGGGTGATTTGGATGCAAACATCTACCAACACGAGCCGTTTCTAGATAATTTTATCGATGAAAAGGGTGTTGATCTTGCCAACATCGCTCCTGCCGTTAATTTTCCAATGGGCATCTATTCAAATGAATTAGAAGATTTGTCAGAGCTAGAAGAAGGAAGTAAGGTTGGATTGCCAAATCACTCTACTGGAGAGCCTCGAGCATTAGTACTGTTCGAAGCAGCGGGTCTGATCACACTAAAAGAGGGTGTCGGAGTGGAAGCGACAATAAAAGATATAGACGAAAATCCTCTGAATTTAGAATTTGTGCCATTAGAAGCTTCACAAATACCTAGATTACTAGATGAAGTAACAATCGCAGCAATTAATACGAATTATGCAATGGAAAGTGGCCGTGTACCAACTGAAGATTCCCTTTACATGGAACCAAAAGACTCACCTTGGGTAAACGTAATTGCCTCAAGGACTGAAAATAAGGATAGTGCCGATGTTCAAAAGCTAGTTGAATACTATCAAACAGATGAAGTGAAACAATTTATCGAAACAGAATTTGAAGGGTCAGTAATACCTGGTTGGTAAGTTGGAGTTTGTCCGATTACCACACCTCAACTAATCTTCAGTCGGGGAAATCTCCGCTGAAGAAGGTTTCACTTTATAGGAGGATATATGATTACATTTGAAAATATCTCAAAGGTGTATGGAACAAAAAAACAACCGATTACAGCTCTCGATGATGTGTCTTTAACAGTTAAAAAGGGAACAATTTTTGGGGTTATTGGGTACAGTGGAGCTGGAAAAAGTACTCTGGTTCGGATAGCGAATCTGTTAGAACGACCAAGTGATGGTAAGGTCTTTATTGATGATGTTGACCTCACTACACTATCTAAAACGAAACTACGTCAGAAACGAAACAATATTGGTATGATTTTTCAATCATTTAATCTGCTTCAGACTGGAACCGTCTATGAAAATATTGCTTTGCCTTTAAAACTTACTGGAATACCAAAAAAAGAAATTAAAGAAAGAGTAAAAAAATACATCAATGTCGTTGGACTTGAGGATAAGCTTCATGCTTATCCCAGCCAACTCTCGGGTGGACAAAAACAACGAGTTGCCATTGCGCGTGCTCTTGCTCATGAACCTTCTGTTTTGCTTTGTGATGAGGCTACAAGTGCATTAGATCCAGACACAACGGATTCAATTTTGAATTTATTGGAGCAAATTAATAATGATTTTGGAATTACTATCCTACTAATAACCCATGAGATGCATGTTGTACAAAAAATTTGCCATGAAGTTGCCGTAATGGAACAAGGAAAAGTAATTGAACAGGGTTCAATTCTCAATATCTTTACAGAGCCTAAAACAGAAACAACAAAGCGATTTGTTCATTCTCTTTTCAATGAACAAGTACCGGAGTCAATTCTTAAGGACTTAAAGCTGGATGGTAAAGTCATCACAATGTCCTACGTAGGGGACGCATCTGGTGATCCTGCTCTTGCACTAGTGAGTAAGAAGTTTGATGTGTATCCTTCTATTTTAAGTGGAAGAATTACTCAACTAAAAGGTGAACCTTATGGTCGTCTAGTTGTTCATCTAAAAGGTAGTGATGAAGAAGTCGAGTTATCCATTAATTATTTGAAGGAGAAGGGAATTCTTGTCAAAGGTTACAATAACGAGGTGGATATAAATGCTAGCTAACATAAAAGAATTTATCGATGAATGGGGAATTGATGTTTGGCAATCGGTAATAGAAACCTTTCAAATGGTTGGAATCTCACTTACCATCTCTATTTCAATTGGACTCCCACTAGGGGTTTTACTAGTACTAACTAGGCCAACCAAAGCATTAGAAAATAAGTATATCTATCAGATTTTGAACACCATTATAAATATCATCCGATCGGTCCCGTTCATCATTTTACTATTTTTCATCTTACCTTTTACTAAATTGATTGTAGGCACCTCCATTGGAGTTCAAGGAGTAATTGTACCATTAGTCGTTTACACGGCACCCTATATAGCAAGGTTAATGGAGTCCGCTTTATTAGAAGTTAATAAGGGTGTTATTGAAGCTTATGAAGCGATGGGGATTAAAACTAGACACATTGTCTGGAGTGTCCTTGTAAGGGAAGCAAGACCCTCTATCGTTCTTGGTTTAACAATAGCAACAATTGGCCTAATTGGTGCAACTGCGATGGCAGGTTTAGTTGGTGCAGGTGGTTTAGGGGATTTAGCGTATAGATATGGGCACTTACGATATGAGGTTGATGTCATGTATGTAACTGTATTTATTTTAATCGTACTGGTTCAAGGACTTCAATCATTAGGTAATGCACTTGCAGCGAGACTAAAAAAAGATTAACAACAGGAGGGATATTCAAATGGTTCAGGTTTTGCAGGAGTTAAGTCTACCGATATCTTTTGAAGAATTACAGCAGCAAGCAAAACAAAAGTTAGATAAAAAGGTATTTGATTATATTCAAAGTGGTTCTGGAAAAGAAGAAACACTTCAGGCAAATGATCATGCTTTTAAGAAGTGGAAAATAATCCCTCGTTATTTAACAGATGTGTCCAAACGTAATATTGAGACAATCATTGAAGGAGAAAAAATAGCTGCTCCAGTCTTATTTGCACCGATAGGCATGCAAGGTATATCCCACCCTGATGGAGAATTAGCAGTAGCAAAAGCTGCAGGTAATAAAGGACTACCTTATATCGCAAGTACGGTTTCTTCTTATAGTTTGGAAGAGATTGCTGAGGCAAATGAGAATGGAATTAACTGGTTCCAGTTATATTTTCCAAATGATTTAGAACTAGCTAAGAGTTTAGTTCAACGAGCACACTCAGCAGGGTATAAAGCAATTGTCATAACGGTCGATACGAACATGTTAGGATACCGGGAAAGGGACCGAGACAATCGTTATTCCCCCTTTAAGCTAGGAAAAGGTATTGGAAATTATGCAGTGGATCCGGTATTTATTCGCAAGATTCAAGGAAAAAATCCCGATGATTTTATGGAAGAAATGATTAAGGTTTTCTACCGACAAAACATCAGTTGGGAAGATATAGCCTACATAAGACAATGTGCAGACTTACCTATTTACCTGAAGGGGATTTTACACCCGAAAGATGCCTTATTGGCAAAAGAAAACGGAATTAATGGAATTATTGTCTCTAACCATGGAGGCAGGCAGCTTGATGGGGCTGTTGCGTCTTTGGACATTCTGCCTTCCATTAAAGAGGTTGTTGGAGATGAGTTAACTATTTTACTGGATGGCGGGATTAGAAGAGGATCCGACATTGTTAAAGCATTAGCCTTGGGTGCTGATGCTGTACTTTACGGTCGACCCTATTTATATAGTCTTGCTTTAGGTGGTAAAGAAGGTGTCGAGCAAAACATCGATAATTTAATGCAGGATCTTGAGATTACAATGGCACTGTCAGGTGCTTCAGCTATATCTGAACTCAATCAGGATCTATTATGGGAAAATAACTGAAATTTTAAAAAATAAAAAAAGGAGAAAATTATGAAAAAACTTTTACTAGTTATATGTGTCCTGGTGGTTACGTTAATTGTTAGCGGTTGTGGTTCAGAGGAAGCGGGAGCTCTTAATAAAGACAAATTAATTGTAGGTGTTACTGGAGGCCCTCACGAGCAAATCATTGAAAAAGTAGCTGAAGTTGCTTTGAAGGATGGTCTAGAAATCGAAATAAAGGTATTTTCGGATTTTGCAATGCCTAATGTGGCGTTAGCAGAAGGAGAATTAGATTTAAATAGTTTTCAGCACACACCTTTTTTTGAAGAGTTTAAGGAAGACAGAGGCTTAGATTTAGTTTCTGTTGGGAAAACCATCATCAATCCGATGAGTATCTATTCAGATAAAATAACAAATATCGATGAAATAGAAGAAGGGGCAAAGATTGGATTGCCTAATGATCCAACAAATGGTTCAAGAGCAATGCTCATCTTCGAAGATGCTGGTCTAATTACATTAAAAGAAGACTTAGATGAGGAACCTACGGTACGAGATATTGCTGAAAATAAGTTAAATTTAGAATTTATCGAATTAGATGCAGCTCAGCTACCAAAACAATTAAGTGAACTAACTGCCGCTGCAATTAATACTAGTTACGCTATATCACATGGTTTTGTGCCATCCGAAGACGCTATATTCATGGAATCATCTGATTCTCCATATGCCAACTTGATTGCAGCAAGACCAGAGAATAAAGATGAAGAAGTTGTAGCTAAATTTGTTAATGCCTATCAATCAGATGAAGTGAAGGAATTTATTGAAACCGAATTTAAGGGTTCGATCATTCCAACCTGGTAGGAGGTCAGAGACTATTGAGTAAAGAAGATATAATTTTAAAGATAGATAATAAAATAGCTACATTGTTTCTAAATAAACCTGAAAAGAAAAATGCAATGTCATTATCAATGTACCAACTTTTGTTAGATTTGTTATCTACTATCGAAAGAGATGAATCAATAAAAGCTGTGGTTATTCGTAGTGTAAATGATTCTGTTTTTGCTGCTGGAGCAGACATATCTGAGTTTATTGAATCTAGGTCTACAAAAGAAAAGGCAAAAAAATATAATGATTCAGCACTGGGAGCAATTGATAAACTATACCGGTTAAACAAGCCTACGATTGCAATGATACAGGGCCACGCAATCGGGGGTGGCGTTGAATTGGCATTGGCCTGTGATTATCGACTATCAGCAGATGATGGAATTTTCGGTATTACCCCATCAAAGCTTGGAATTGTATACAATCTAGCGAGCACTAAAAGATTAATAGATACAATCGGAGCTCCTAAAACAAAGGATTTACTTTATACGGGAAAATTTATCAACTCTGAACAAGCATTAACGATGGGATTAGTTCATGAAGTTTATCTTAAAAGGGAATTAGAGGAAAACACCTATAATTTGGCTAGAAGATTAGTAACCTCTTCCACAGTTGCAATTAGTGGAACTAAAACAGTAATTCAAGCTGTACTAGATGGGGAAAATGAGGAGACAGAGGAGCTTGAACAATTAATACTTGATTCATTTGAGTCAGATGACTATAAAGAAGGAATTCAAGCATTTTTAAGTAAAAGGGCACCTAACTTTAAATGATAATTAATATCCTAACCAAAAAAGGGGAATAGCTAATGAAAAAAGCACTGGCTGGAATGAGAGTATTAGATTTGACTCAGGTGCTCGCTGGACCCTATTGTACTATGTGTTTAGCCGATATGGGTGCAGATGTAATTAAAATAGAAAAATACCCAAATGGTGATGACACTAGAGCCCTAGGGCCTTTTATTAATGAGGAAAGTTACGTGTACATGATGGTGAATCGTAATAAACGCAGTATTCGTCTGAATTTAAAAGAAGAAGAGGGTAAAGAAATCTTATATAATTTAGTCCGGCATGCTGATGTATTTATAGAAAACTTCCGTCCAGGAGTTGCAGCTAAATTAGGTATTGATTATGACACTTTAGCAAAGTTAAATAAGGAATTAATCTATTGTTCAATTTCCGGTTATGGTCAAACAGGCCCCTATAAAGATAAGGGTGGTTACGATATCATGGCCCAAGGGTTATCAGGAATAATGAGCTTTACAGGTGACAAAGGTGGTAGGCCAGTAAAAACTGGAATTGCTTTACATGACATCGCTGCTGGTAATACAGCCGTGCAGTCGATTTTAACTGCATATATTCATCGGTTAACTGGTGGATCTGGCCAATACATTGATCTCTCCCTAGTTGATTCAGGATTAGCTTGGACAGTGTGGGAAGCAGCATCTTATTTTGGTAAAGGAGAAGTTCCAACTCCAAATGGTACTGCTCATCGATTAGCAACACCTTACCAAGGTTTTAAAACGAAAGATGGTTACATATTGGTTGGAGCTGCAAATCAAAAACTATGGATGAAATTTTGTTCAGAAGTAGTAGAGAAAGAAGAATGGATTACTGACTCAAGGTTTTGTACGAACGATGATAGAATTGCTAATATAAGCATACTAGAAGAGGAAATTGAAAAGATACTTGTGAACCAGTCTTCAACTTACTGGTTAGACCTACTCGAAAAAGCTAATATTCCATCTGGACCAATATATAGCTACGATCAGACTTTAAATGATCCTCATATAAACGAGAGGGATATGATTATAGAATATGATCACCCGAAAGCTGGAAAAGTAAAGACACTAGGGTTTCCTGCTAAGTATTCCAAGACTCCAGGAGAGATTAGTCGACCAGCACCAACGCTTGGTGAACACACAGAAGAAGTGTTGAAAGAATTAGGTTTAAACTTAGACTACAGTAGATTATTAACAAAAGGAGTTATATAGTGTAGTGAAAGAGCTCTCTGGAGATAAATAAAATTTCTCCTAGGAGTTTTTTTATTTCATTTATGTTTTCTGAAAATTCCCTTTGTTTGTTGATGCCTTAATAGGATATAGTAGTAAGTAACATTATTTATATTTTATTCTGTAAAGTATGAAGTCTTAGGAGGGTGATGTGGATGACACTTAGTTTGTCTAAATCGCGAAAGGTAGTAATAATCGGCACTGGTTTTGTTGGGTCAAGTTATGCGTATTCTCTATTGAATCAAGGGGTAGTCAATGAGTTAGTACTGGTAGATTTAAATCGTGACAAGGCTGAAGGTGAGGCGAGAGACTTAAATCATGGGATGCCTTTTGGGTCACCGATGAAAATTAGAGCCGGTGGATATGATGAATGCAGTGATGCAGACTTAGTTGTTATTACTGCAGGGGCTAATCAAGCTCCAGGAGAAACACGCTTAGACTTGGTTAGTAAAAATGCAAAAATATTTAAATCGATTGTTACTAGTATTATGAATACTGGATTTAATGGGTTATTTTTAGTGGCTACTAATCCTGTTGACGTGTTGAGTCACGTTACATTGCAAGTATCGGGATTACCTAAAGAACGTGTAATTGGATCAGGTACGATTTTGGATACTGCAAGATTTCGTTATTTATTAAGTGAACATTTTCAAGTTGATTCCCGAAACGTTCACGCCTATATTATGGGTGAACACGGTGACTCAGAGTTACCAATCTGGAGTCACGTTCAAATTGGTGGAGTACCATTAAGTCGTTACGCTAAGATTGATGATGTTGAAAATGACAAAGAAATGCAAGATATTTTTATAAATGTTCGTGATGCAGCTTACCATATTATTGAACGTAAGGGTGCCACCTATTATGGGATTGGTATGGGATTGGTACGCTTGACGAAGGCAATATTACACAACGAAAATTCGATTGTTACTATCTCGACACTCCTTGAAGGTGAATATGGTATTAATGATGTATTTTTGGGTGTGCCTGCAGTAGTAAATGAGAATGGAGTTCGTCAAATTTTAGAATTACAACTTAATGAATCCGAACAACAAAAATTGGAAAAATCAGCCTCTATTCTAAAAGAAATGACAGAAAAAGCATTAAGCTAAAAATATTACTTTTAAACTTCTCAATGCTATTATATTAGAGAAGTTTTTTAGTAGTATGAATTCAAAGACTCAGGGGAGGTGCTTTCGTGAAAACTGTGACTTTTTATACGAAACAAAATTGTCCACTATGTGATGAAGCGAAACAATTGCTTTATTTATTAAAGGATGAGTTTAACTTCGAATTTGATGAAATAGATATTTATACTAATGATCAATTATTAGAACAATACCAGTTAATGATTCCTGTCGTGTCTATTGATGGACAAGATGTTGATTATGGTCAAATAAATTATGACTTCCTTCGACAAGATTTCGTCAATAGATATCAAAAAAAATAGTTGTGGTAAAAACAGCCATCTGTTACAATTGAAAGTGCAAGTGGATTTTTTTTACCAACAGTGGGACATAATTTGACTACTTGGGACGCATACTACCCACCACAGAGAAATAAAAGGAGTAAATTATGAAGGCACTTATAGACTTACAAAAGAAGTTATTCCCTGATTTGCTCGAAGTCATGCAACGCAGGTACAAAATTATGCACTACATACAATTGATGGGTCCTATTGGTCGAAGAGGCCTAGCCGATAACATCGAAATGCCGGAAAGATTAGTTAGAAGTGAAATAGACTTTTTAAACAAGTATTCCTTTATAGATATTACTGCTAAAGGAATGCATTTAACTAAGTCAGGAAAAACTGTGTTAGAGCAATTAAGTGAATTTATCAATGAAGTTTCTGGATTTAGTGTTTTAGAACAGCATATAAAGGATAAATTACTATTGGACCATGTAATCGTTATTCCAGGCAATAGTGATGAACAAGATTGGGTAAAACAAGAGATGGGTAAGGCCTGTGTTCAATTCCTTCAATCAATCTTAAAATCCAATCAAACTATTGCGGTAACCGGTGGAACATCCATGGCTTCAGTTGCTGAAATGATGACACCTTCCATTGGTGCAAAAAATTGTATGTTTGTTCCTGCTAGAGGTGGTCTTGGTGAAAGGGTAGAAAATCAAGCAAATACCATCTGTGCAGAAATGGCTAAAAAAGCTCACGGAGAATATCGATTGCTATATGTCCCTGACCCATTGAGTGAAGAATCATACCAATCCATTATTGGTGAACCATCTGTAAAAGAAATTCTTGAATTAATTCGAGATGCAGAGGTTGTTATTCACGGAATTGGTGATGCACTTGCAATGGCTGAACGAAGAAAAGCATCTGATTTAGTATTAAATAAATTGCGAACTGGTAATGCAGTAAGCGAAGCATTTGGATATTACTTTAACAATGCAGGTGAAGTGGTTCATAAAGTTCGTACAGTAGGAATTCAATTAGAGGATTTATTTCAATCTAATTGTGTCATCGCTATTGCGGGCGGTAAGTCGAAAGCTAAAGCAATCTCATCTTACTTTAAGCAAGGAAAAAGCAATGTATTAATAACTGATGAAGGTGCTGCGAAAGAGTTTTTAAGGGAATTATCCCTTTAAATATATATTTTTAAAAACCAAGGAGGAAATAATAATGACTGTAAAAGTAGGTATTAATGGATTTGGCCGTATTGGTCGTAACGTATTTCGTCAAGCTTTAAATAATAATGAGGTAGAAGTGGTAGCGGTTAATGATTTAACTGATGCTAACATGCTTGCTCATTTACTAAAATATGATTCTGTACACGGAAAACTTGATGCAGAAGTTACTGTAAATGGTTCAAATATTGTTGTAGCTGGTAAAGAAATTAAAGTTTTATCTGAGCGTGATCCTGCAAATCTTGGTTGGGGTGATCTTGGTGTAGAAGTTGTTATTGAATCTACTGGTCGCTTTACAAACCGTGCAGATGCGAAGAAACACTTAGATGCTGGTGCGAAAAAAGTAGTTATTTCTGCTCCTGCAAATGATGAAGATCTTACAATTGTTATGGGTGTTAATGAAGATAAGTATGACGCTGGAAGCCACCACGTAATTTCGAATGCATCTTGTACTACAAACTGTCTTGCACCGTTTGCTAAAGTACTTAACGATACGTTTGGTCTTAAGCGTGGTATGATGACAACCATTCACTCTTATACAAACGACCAATCAATTCTTGATCTACCGCACAAGGACTACCGTCGTGCACGTGCGGCAGCTGAGAATATTATTCCAACATCTACTGGAGCTGCAAAAGCAGTATCATTAGTTTTACCTGAACTTGACGGTAAATTGAATGGTATGGCAATGCGTGTACCTACTCCAGACGGCTCATTAGTTGACTTAGTTGCTGAGCTTGATAAAGATGTAACAGCAGAAGAGGTCAATGCTGCATTTAAAGAAGCATCTGAAGGTAAATTGAAAGGTATTCTTGGATATAGTGAAGAGCCATTAGTATCTGCTGACTATGTTGGTAACCCAAATTCTTCTACTATTGATGCCCTTTCCACAATGGTTATGGAAGGAAATATGGTTAAAGTAGTATCTTGGTATGATAACGAAATGGGTTATTCTGCACGTTGTGTAGATTTAGCTGTATTTCTTAAAGAAAAAGGCCTTTAATTTAAAGTTTGAATAAAAAATAGTAAATTAAGGAAACTTAAAATGGGAGGGGGATCATTCCTCCTTCCATTTTTATAATTATTAATTGATTAAATGTGTAATTTTCTGTTTAAAAGGAAGTACATAGGTGAAATAAACAGATAAGAGATAATAGACAGGAGGGTTTCGATTATGAACAAAAAAACATTACGTGATATAGATGTAGCCGGTAAAAAAGTTTTTTGTAGAGTCGATTTTAACGTTCCAATGAAAAATGGTGAGGTGACGGATGAGACAAGAATTCGTGCAGCATTACCAACCATCCAGTATTTAGTTGAGCAAGGTGCTCGGATTATTTTGTCTAGTCACTTAGGTCGTCCTGATGGTCAGGTAGTTGAAGAATTACGATTAGACGCTGTAGCTAAACGTCTTAGTGATTTATTAGGGAAAACAGTTACGAAAACCGATGAGGTTTATGGAGATGAAGTTAATCAAGCACTAGCTGGATTGGCCGACGGGGATGTTTTGCTAATAGAAAACGTTCGTTTCCATCCAGGTGAAACAAAAAATGATCCGGAATTAGCAAAAGAATTTGCAAAAATGGCTGATTTCTATGTAAATGATGCGTTTGGTGCAGCTCATAGAGCTCACGCTTCAACAGCTGGTATAGCAGAACATTTACCATCTGCTGCGGGCTTATTGTTAGAGAAAGAACTAAGTGTTTTAGGTAAAGCTTTATCCAATCCAGATCGTCCATTTACTGCAATTATCGGTGGTGCGAAGGTAAAAGACAAAATTGGAGTAATCGATCACCTATTAGATAAAGTAGACAATCTAATAATTGGTGGTGGACTTGCCTATACTTTTATCAAAGCACAAGGTCATGAAATAGGTAAATCCCTACTTGAAGAGGATAAAATTGAGCTAGCAAAAGAATTTATGCAAAAAGCTAAAGATAAAGGCGTGAATCTGGTTTTACCAGTTGACGCTGTTGTTGCAGATGACTTTTCAAATGATGCTAACATCAAAGAAGTAGCGATTGATAGTATCCCTGCGGATTGGGAAGCACTAGATATTGGACCAAAAACCCGTGAAAAATTTAAGGGGATTGTAAAAGATTCTAAACTTGTGATTTGGAATGGACCAATGGGAGTTTTTGAAATAGAGGCTTTTTCAAATGGGACAAAAGCTGTTGCAGCCGCACTTGCTGAAACAGAGGGGTACACTGTAATTGGCGGTGGAGATTCTGCAGCTGCTGTTGAAAAGTTCAATTATGCGGATAAAATGGATCACATTTCTACTGGTGGTGGAGCTTCTTTAGAGTTTATGGAAGGTAAGATTCTCCCTGGTGTTAATGTGCTTAGTGATAAATAAAGTAAAAAAGGAGAGGTGTTTACATGCGTAAAAAAGTAATAGCAGGTAATTGGAAAATGAATAAGGACCTTGCAGAGGCAGAACGATTTATTGTTGAAACAAAAAACAGCGTTCCTAGTGGTGACAAGGTTGAATCTGTTGTTTGTGCTCCGTTCCCGTATCTATCTGCACTAGTTGAAAAAGCAAAAGGAACAGATGTTCAAATTGCCGCTCAAAATATGCATTTTGAGGATAATGGTGCTTTTACTGGTGAAGTAAGTCCAGTAATGCTAAAAGATATTGGTGTTACTTATGTTGTTATCGGTCATTCTGAGCGTCGAGAATACTTTAATGAAACAGATGAAACAGTTAATAAAAAAGTTCACGCAGCTTTCAATCATGCCTTAACACCGATCATTTGTGTTGGTGAGACATTGGAACAGCGCGAAAGTAATGAAACAATGTCTATCGTAGAATACCAAGTAAAGAAAGCGCTAGAAGGTTTAAGCGAACAGCAAGTACATGATACAATTATTGCTTATGAGCCTATCTGGGCTATTGGAACTGGAAAAACTGCTTCATCTGAACAAGCAAATGAAGTTTGTACACATATTCGTGGTGTTGTGAACGGATTTGTCTCACCTGATGCAGCTGAAGCTGTACGCATTCAATATGGCGGAAGTGTAAAACCTGCAAATATTGATGAGTTACTTTCTCAATCTGATATTGATGGTGCATTAGTTGGTGGTGCTAGTCTTGAAGCTGATTCTTTCTTAAAATTGGTGGAGGCTGGTGCAAAATGAGTCAGGATAAACTAGCTGCACTTATCATCTTGGATGGCTATGCTATCCGTGATGAGGTAATTGGAAATGCAGTTAAGCAAGCAAATACTCCTAATTTTGACCGTTACTGGAACCAATTTCCACATAATCAACTAGAAGCTAGTGGGGAAGCGGTTGGCTTACCTGAAGGACAGATGGGGAACTCTGAAGTCGGACATTTGAACATTGGCGCTGGTAGAATTGTTTATCAGAGTTTAACAAGAGTTAATTTATCTATTCGTGAAGGGGACTTTTATGAAAATAAAGCCCTTGTAAAGGCCGTGAAATACGCTAAAGAACACGATAAAGCGTTGCACATTTTCGGTTTACTAAGTGATGGTGGAGTTCATAGTCACATTGAACATCTCTATGCACTACTTAAGTTAGCTTCAGCATACAATCTTGAAAAGGTTTATGTTCATGCATTTCTAGATGGTAGAGACGTTGGACAAAAATCAGCTAAGAAGTATATTCAAGCTGGGCTTGATACGATGAAAGAGTATGGTGTAGGTGAATTTGCAACAATTTCAGGCCGTTACTATTCAATGGATAGAGACAAACGCTGGGATCGGGTTAAAAAAGCATATGATGCAATGGTTTATGGAGAAGGACCTAAGTACACGGATCCTCTTCAAATAGTTGAAGACTCTTACGAGAATGGCATTTTTGATGAATTCGTCATTCCATCAGTAATTACCGATGAAGACGGAAAACCTAAAGCAACGATAGAGGATGATGATTCACTTATTTTCTATAACTTCCGTCCAGATCGTGCGATTCAAATTTCTCGTACATTTGCCAATGAAGATTTCCGCGATTTTGATCGTGGCGATAAAGCCCCAAAAAATCTTCACTTTGTTGGATTAACAAACTTTAGTGAAACAGTTGATGGATTTGTTGCATATGAACCGGTTAATTTAGATAATACTGTTGGTGAAGTTCTAGCTCAAAATAACTTAAATCAATTACGTATTGCTGAAACCGAAAAGTATCCACACGTTACCTTTTTCATGAGTGGTGGTCGAGAAAAAGCATTTCCAGGTGAAAAGAGAATTTTGATTGACTCACCAAAAGTTGCAACCTATGATTTACAGCCTGAAATGAGTGCATATGAAGTCACTGACGCTCTATTAAAAGAGTTAGATGAAGGTAATCAAAATGCGATTTTATTAAACTTCGCAAACCCTGACATGGTTGGTCACTCTGGAATGCTAGAGCCAACAATTAAAGCAATTGAGGTTGTTGATGAGTGTCTAGGGAGAATTGTAGATAAGATTATTGAAAAAGGTGGGCATGCTATAATAACAGCAGACCATGGTAATTCTGATGAAGTAGTTTCGTTAGATGGTGATCCAATGACCGCCCATACAACAAACCCAGTACCAGTTATTGTTACTAAAGAAGGTATTGAGTTAAGAGATGGTGGGATTTTAGGAGACTTGTCACCAACACTATTAGATTTGTTGGAAGTTGAGCAGCCTAAAGAAATGACAGGAAAAACACTAATTAAAAAATAAGTAAAATGGTGAAGGAGAGATATTAAAATGCCTTATATTACAGATGTTTATGCTCGCGAAGTACTAGATTCACGTGGTAATCCGACAGTAGAGGTTGAAGTATTTACAGAAACAGGTGCATTCGGTTCAGCTTTAGTACCAAGTGGTGCGTCAACTGGTGAACACGAAGCAGTTGAATTACGTGATGGTGACAAAAATCGCTATCTTGGCAAAGGTGTCCTTAAAGCAGTTGAAAACGTGAATGAAATTATTGCGCCTGAATTATTAGGACTAGATGTTACTCGTCAGGTAGTCATCGATGAATTACTAATCGACCTTGATGGAACAGAAAACAAAAGCAAACTAGGTGCTAATGCAATTCTTGGTGTATCTATGGCTGTAGCACATGCTGCCGCAGATTATTTAGGAGTACCACTATATACTTACCTTGGTGGATTCAACGCAAAAACTTTACCTACACCAATGATGAACATTGTTAACGGTGGAGAGCATGCTGATAACAACGTAGACATTCAAGAATTTATGATCATGCCAATTGGTGCTCCATCTTTCCGTGAAGCATTACGTATGGGAGCGGAAATTTTCCACTCACTTAAGAAAGTATTAAGTGCGAAAGGTTTAAATACTGCAGTAGGTGATGAAGGTGGTTTTGCTCCAAACTTAGGATCAAACGAGGAAGCATTATCAACTATCATTGAAGCAATTGAAGCTGCTGGTTACAAGCCAGGAGAAGAAGTTATGCTTGCAATGGATGTAGCATCTTCTGAATTCTATGAAGATGGTAAGTACAACCTTAAAGGTGAAGGTGTAGTCCGCACTTCTGAGGAAATGGTTTCATGGTACGAAGAAATGGTTAACAAGTACCCAATCATTTCAATTGAAGATGGCCTAGACGAGAATGACTGGGAAGGTCACAAGCTTCTAACAGACCGACTTGGTGATCGTGTTCAACTTGTAGGTGATGATTTATTCGTTACTAACACTAAGAAATTAAAACAAGGTATTGAGCAAGGCGTCGGTAATTCTATCCTTGTAAAAGTGAACCAAATTGGTACACTAACTGAAACTTTTGAAGCTATCGAAATGGCTAAGCGTGCAGGTTATACTGCAGTTATTTCTCACCGTTCAGGTGAAACTGAAGATGCAACTATTGCTGATATTGCTGTTGCTACAAACGCAGGTCAAATTAAAACAGGTGCACCATCTCGTACAGACCGTGTTGCTAAATACAACCAGCTTCTTCGTATTGAAGATGAGCTAGTTGGAACAGGCGTATATGCTGGAGCTTCTGCTTTTTACAATTTGAATAAGTAATTAGTTATAATAACAAAGCTGCTATTTGAGAGGAATAACCTCTTAAATAGCAGCTTTTTTTGTTATATTAATTTTTAATCTTCACAGTTGATGAAAATTACGACGTAACTTTTGCTTGCAATTTGCTTTCTATCTTCTTTTTATATCAGCTGCTATACAACCGTTTCGGCAGAATACTTCGCTTTCCGTGGGCACGACCTCAGCCTCCTCAGAAGCAAAGTACGCTTCTTGCGGGGTCTTCGGAACGCGCTGTTCCCACAGGAGTCTACGTATTCTGCCTTCACTAGTAATAGAGTCTGATTATCGATAGTAAAACCCATAAACACTAAGTTTCACGTACATTTCTCCAATTGAAAGGGAGTGTTTTCTGCAGCTTAGAAAAGCTTTCTATTCAAGTGCGAAAATACCAATGATGTTTAATAATACTCAGGACTTGAATTATCTCCATGAGTCTACTTCCAATGAAATTTTGGTGTACTTGTACCTACACTTATAAGTTGGTTGATTGGAGCGGAGGGCAGTCGACTCCTGCGGGAAAAGCAACAGCTGAAAATCCCGCAGGAAGCGGTTTTCTTCCGAGGAAGTTGAAGCGTTGCCCGCGGAAAGCGACTGACCGAAGCGGATATCAACATAGCAGTAACATCGTAGTTTATACATCTTGTGTCAAAATCACATTCTTTTTAAAAGTAGTATCTAATCAAGTTGACCTGAGGTCACTTCTTGAATTGCTTGTTTTTGTTGGTCTAAGTTTCGACGTGCTAAAGCTAATGCTTCTTGATTGTCAGTCACTACAGCAGCCTGAGAAAGAGACCGCTCGGCAGTTTCTAATGAATTTTTTATCTGTTCCAAAACTTGTTTATTTGGGTGGCTTTTTGCCTGAGTAATTGTGTTTTGCAAGTGCATTATCGACTGTTGAGCTTGTGCTAGTTGACTTTGCTCTTTAAAGCTTGAGATGTTATTATGTTTCAATTGTTAGTCCTCCTAAGTAATGAATTCATGTTAGTAATTTGCTTTAAAAACGCTTAAATATACATTTGTAGAGAACAGAAACATGGAAATTGATTAGTCATAAAAAAGGCTTGAAGGATATAATCCCTCAAGCCCTTGATGTTATTGATTTGTTTTTTCTTTAATAAATGCTTCTACTTCTTCGGCAGTACTCATTGCTAGTAGCTGCTCCTTATAGGAAGACAATTCTTTCTTTGAAAGATCTCTTAATTGAGTACGTGCAGGTAAAATTGATGTGGCACTCATACTGAATTCATCTAAACCTAAACCAAGGAGAATTGGGATAGCAATTGAATCTCCTGCCATTTCTCCACACATGCCGGCCCATTTTCCTTCTGCATGAGCTGCGTCTATAACATTACTAACAAGGTTTAATATTGCTGGATGATATGGTTGGTATAGATATGAAACGCGCTCATTCATCCTATCTGCTGCCATTGTGTATTGGATTAAGTCGTTAGTACCTATGCTGAAGAAATCAACTTCTTTAGCAAATTGTCGAGCAATTACTGCAGTAGAAGGTATTTCTACCATAATTCCAACTTCGATAGTTTCTGACACGTCTTTGCCTTCACTCTTTAGATTCTCTTTTTCCTCTAATAGTAGTGCTTTAGCTTGACGAAACTCATCTAAGGTTGCAATCATTGGAAACATTATTTTTAAGTTCCCGTAGACACTTGCACGAAGCAATGCACGTAATTGCACACGGAAAATGTCATCGCGTTCTAAGCATAATCGAATCGCACGGAATCCTAGAAAAGGATTCATTTCTTCTGGTAATTTCAAATAACTTAGCTCTTTATCCCCGCCAATATCCAATGTACGAACAACAACCGGTTGATCTTTACCCATTTGATCTAAAACTGATTTATATGCTTCAAATTGTTCTTCCTCTGTAGGAAGTTCAGTTTTACCCATATATAAGAACTCAGTTCGATATAGACCAACACCTTCGCCACCATTATTTTTCACACCAACAACATCTTCAGGTGTTCCAATGTTAGCCACTAGTTCAACGTGTTCGTTATCGGCGGTAACTGTGGGTTCATCTTTGAGCTTGGCCCACACTTGCTTTTGCTTCTCAAAATCATCTTGTTTTTTCTTATAAGTGCTCAATTCTTCTTCAGTTGGATTAATTATTACTTCCCCATCAATTCCATCGACTATAATCAAATCATCTTTATTTACGCTTGTTGTGATCGTTTTGGTACCAACAACAGCAGGAATTTCCAATGACCTAGCCATAATAGCCGAGTGGGATGTGCGTCCACCAATGTTTGTAGTAAAGCCTTTTACAAACTGTTTGTTTAACTGTGCTGTGTCAGAAGGGGTTAAATCTTCTGCAACTATAACAACTTCCTCATCAATTAAAGCAGGATCAGGGAACGTCACATTTAATAAATGTGCCATTACTCGCTGTGTTACGTCCTGAATGTCTGCAGCACGTTCTCTCATGTATTCATTGTCCATAGCTTTGAACATGTCGATGAACATATCTGCTGTTTCTTTAAGAGCCGCTTCAGCATTGGCATTGTCAGATTTTATCTTGTCTTCAATAGGTTTAATCAATTCTGGATCACTAAGTACTAATAAGTGGGCAGAAAAGATCTCTGCATGCTCGTCCCCAAGATTTTTTCTTGCATTTTCTTTAATTATTTCTAATTCTTGTTTTGAAACTTCTAACGCTTCTTTCAACCGTTTAACTTCTGCTTCTGGACTATCAACTTTCTTTTTTTCAAAAGATAAATCAGGAACTGCCAATTTGTAAACCTTAGCAATGGCAATTCCACTAGATGCTGCAATTCCGGAAATGTTACTCATTAATTATTCTCCTAATCCTTCTTGTTTGACCGCATCAATAATAGCTTGCAAAGCTTCTTCTTCATCTGCACCTTCTGCAACGATCTTTATTTCAGAATCTTTTGGTATTCCAAGTGACATAACGCCCATGATTGATTTCAAGTTTACAGATTTTCCGTTATATTCCATCTTGATTTCTGATGAGAATTGACCTGCCTTATTTACTAATACCGTCGCTGGTCTTGCGTGTACTCCTGTTGCATCAGTAATTGTAACTGTTTGTTCTACTGCCATATCAAAAACCTCCATATAAAATTATAATTTTGGGATAACTCTTAAATCAATTTTACCCTTTTTCTAGGTCCTTTTTCAAGAATCCTAATATAAATGCACTAACTAAGGTACCAGTTACTATTGCGAGCAAATATAGTAACGGATTTCCTTCTACTAATCCAGCTACTACGATACCACCATGAGGTGCTCTAAGTCCAATATCAAACAACATCGTTAAGGTACCAGCAACTGCTGAACCTATGACTAAGGAAGGAATTACTCGTCCAGGGTCTGCTGCTGCAAACGGAATAGCTCCTTCTGTTATGAAAAATGCACCTAAGGCGTAGGCTGACTTACCAGCTTCCTTTTCTTCTTTAGTAAATTTATTTTTAAAGATTGTTGTAGATAAAGCAACTGCTAGTGGTGGGACCATTCCTCCCGCCATAATGGCAGCAATAAAGTTCAGGTTACCTGCATCTAACATGGCGATACCAAATGTATAGGCTGCTTTATTAATCGGACCACCCATATCAATAGCCATCATACCACCAAGTATTAACCCTAATAGAAGAAGATTTGTATCTCCCATTCCCTGTAACCAGCTTGAAAGTCCTGTATAGATGGTTGTTAAAGGTGGGTTTATGAGAAGCATGATGACACCGGTAAGACCTATACTGAATACCGGATAGAGTAAAACTGTTTTAATTCCGTCAAATGCAGCTGGAAGTACTTCAAGTGCTTTTTTAACTAGAATTGTAAGATAACCCGCCAAGAAACCAGCAATTAACCCACCTAAAAATCCTGAGCCTCCAGAAGCACCTTCAACACCAGAAGTAATTGCAATTAAACCAGCTACCATACCAGGTGCGAATCCAGGTCGATCGGCAATACTTGACGCAATAAAACCTGCAAGTACTGGAACCATTAAATAGAATGCATTTGCTCCACCAATAGTGTTAAGCATATCCGAGAAAAGATTATAGTTTTCACTTGTTGGGTCTGTCGGATTAATTCCACCAAATAAAAAGGAAAGTGCAATTAAAATACCACCACCGACAACGAATGGAAGCATATTGGATACGCCATTCATTAAATGCTTGTAAAAACCAGTTCTGCCTTTATGATCGGCTGAATCATTGTTTGAAGAGTCATCGCCTTGGTATATGGGAGCATCTTTTTTCATAGCTCTTTCAATCAATTGCTTTGGTTCATGAATTCCTTTTGCGACAGGTACTTGAATAACGTGTTTACCTTTAAATCGATTTGTTTCAATTTTTGTGTCTGCAGCAATAATAATTGCATCAGCGCTCTCAATTTCTTCTGCAGTTAATCGGTTTTTAACACCTCCTGAACCATTAGTTTCTACTTTCATATTTATGCCCATGTCGCGAGCAGTATTCTTTAGTTTGTCTGCTGCCATATAGGTATGTGCAATTCCAGTTGGACAACCAGTAACAGCGAGAATTGTTTGAGTACCCTTTTCTTCTTGCTCTGGCTGTTCTTCACTATCTTCTTGCTCTTTATCATTAATTATTTTAAATATCTCATCATCACTAGTTGCTCCTTCAAGTTTTTGACGGAATTTATCATCCATTAAAAAAGAAGACAAACGTGATAATGTTTCAAGGTGTGTTTGGTTTGCTCCTTCTGAAGCGGCAATCATAAAAAATAAATGTGAGGGTTGACCATCTAAAGATTCATAATCAATGCCCTTTGTTGATCGTCCAAATACGATCGCCGGTGTTTTAACGGCAGCTGTTTTAGCATGTGGGATTGCAATACCTTCACCAATTCCTGTAGTGCTTTGCGATTCACGTTCCAAGATAGCTTCTTTAAATACTTCTTTATCATTGAGACGTCCAGCCTCATTTAGTTTATTGATTAACTCATCAATAACAGAGGACTTAGTTTTTGATTCTAATTCGATGATGATTGTATCTTTTTTTAATAAATCAGTGATGTTCATACTAGAACCTCCTATGAATTCTAACGTGTATTGTTAGTTACATTGTTTTTACAACAATCTTTTTTACCAGTTCCTCTACATCTTCCTTCTTACAAAGGTCTTCACTAAATGCAGTGGAGCTTCCAGCTGCTACAGCGTATTTGAAGGCCTCAAGTGGCTCGTTGTTTTTTGAATATGCCGCCAAAAACCCTGCTACCATGGAGTCACCAGCGCCAACAGTATTCTGAACGGTACCGGTGGGAACTGAAGCGATGAACTGATTATCCTCGCTTGTGTAAACTGCACCTTGACCACCCATTGAAACAATCACATGAGTCGCACCTTTTTGATTTAGTTTTAATCCATAATCTAAGGCATCCGTAAGGGATGTTATCGTTGTATTAAATAACTCTTCAAGTTCGTGTTGATTTGGTTTAATTAAAAATAGGTCGTGACCAACAATTTCTTTTAAGGCTTTACTAGAAGTGTCTGCTATCATTTTGATACCTTTTTCATTGCATATCGTTGCTAATTGGGAATAAATATCATCTGGGACAGAATTAGGAATACTACCGGATGCTACTAAAATATCTCCGTTGCTAAGACCTTTTACTCTATTAAATAATTGCTGAAGTTGAATTTCAGATATGTCCGGACCTGACCCGTTGATTTCAGTTTCTGAATCAGACTTAAGCTTCATATTAATCCTAGTCTTTCCTGTTAGTTCGATAAAGTCGGTATGAATACCCTCGTTTATCAACTCACTCTTTATGAATTCACCGGTGAATCCACCAACAAATCCTAATGCCGTATTTTTAACATCTAGACGTGTTAACACACGGGATACATTGATCCCCTTTCCGCCTGGATAATAAAATGACTTTTCTCCACGGTTCAATCCACCCGACTTAAACTGAGCGACGTGGATAATGTAATCAACTGACGGGTTTAATGTACATGTATAAATCAAGACGACACAACCTTTATACTTGTTTTGTTTTCAATCAAATTCAAAAAAGCCTGATCGATTTTATTAATAATAATTGTGGCATCATCCAATTCAGCAATTTTAGCAAAGGAAACCTGGTTAAGCTTTGAGGAATCAGCCAGCACAAATGCTTGTTGTGATAACAGTAATGCTGCTTTCTTTATCATTACTTCTTCTGGATCTGGAGTTGTGAAACCATAAACAGGATGAATACCGTTCACACCAAGAAAACACTTATCGAATCGATAGTTATTTAGGCTTGTTTGGGCACCGTATCCAACTAGGGCCCTTGTTGTATGTTTTACAAATCCACCTAGTAGATACGTACTAATTTTATAATCACATAAAGCGTCTAAGTGTGTGAGACCATTGGTCACTACTGTCACTTGTTTTTCAGCTAAGAAAGGAATCATTTCAAAGGTACTTGTTCCTGCATCTAGATAAATACAATCACCATTATTAACAAGGGAAGCAGCATAAGATGCCACTGCTTTTTTTTCTACTATGTTTTGATTTGTTTTTTCTGGATAACTAAGTTCTTGGCTAATCGGTTGTTTTTTTGTAGCGCCACCATGAATACGTATTAGTTTTCCTTGTATTTCTAATTCACTTAAATCTCTTCTAATTGTTGATTCAGACGAAGCAGTTAAGTCTACAAGCTCTTGTATTTTTAATGTATTATTCCTATCAAGCTGCTGTAATATGATTTGATACCGTTCAGTTGTAAGCAAGGTCCAACCCTCCCATGTGAATTAAGTACATGAAACATGAACATCATCAATAACTAGAATAGTCGAGTGCATATAATTACATTATTGAAGTATAAAGCATTAGTCATCACGTTTCAATCATAAAACATCATAAACAACCAAAATCATTCAATTTAGTTCATAAAATAGTCAAAAGCCTTAGAGTATAACTCTAAGGCTTTGCACCGTATGATATATTATCTAATATTTGTGGCTGAATGATTCTAGAAAAACAGATTTGCACTTTCGCATAGCTTGTTGCTGTTGATCTAAAATGCGACGTAACTTCTGTTTGGATTTACTCCGTTTGCACATTTTTTGAATCAATGCCATGCTAACGCTTCGTCAGAATGCTTCGCTTTCCGTGGGCACGACCTCAGCCTCCTCAGAAGCAGAAGAGCACTTCTTCCGGGGTCTTCGGAACGCGCTGTTCCCACAGGAGTCTACGCATTCTGACTACGCTGGTAGTGTTCTGATTATCGGAGAATAAAACCCGTGAATCTATGTTTCATGGACATTACTCAAATTGAAAAAGAGTATTCATCCGCAGCTTAGAATAGCTTTCTGTTCAAGTGAGATGAACTTCCTCCATGAATGTTTATATCACTAAATATCACTACTCTCACGAAGAAAGTGATTGTATTTTTAAGAAGTCTTTGTGTATCTCTTACGTAGTATAATGTTGTATTTGATAGCTTCAATAAATCAACAGCTATTTAATCTTTTCTGTTGGATAATTGGAGCGGAGGGAAGTCGACTCCTCGAAAATACAAACCAATTTTCTTCGTGTGATGCAATGCTGCCGGAGAGCCTTCCTTGTCCTGCAGGAAAAGCAAAAGGTTTTGGATGGGGCGAGTAATCGCAGTCCCACGCGTCTGAAGAGCCCGCAATGGTGGTTTTCCACGAGGAGGCTGATGCCGTGCCGGCGGAAAGCGACTGCCCGGAGCGGAAATCAACATAGCAGTCGATTATGGAAAAAGTGGAGAAATAATATAAATAAAAAGCTACGTCGCATTCTATAGTTTTTGCTCCATTAACAATAACCCTTTAAAAAACTGCCTTATGTTTCAATTGTTTGGTTAATCCAATTTAATATATCTTGAAAGACTTCTTCTCTGTTTGTTTCATTTAACATTTCGTGCCTGCCATCTTTATAGAAGATACTCTCCATATTATCGATTCCGTGCTTACTATATTGAGCAATAACTTTTTTGACTCCGGTTGTCTGGTTTCCAACTGGATCTTTGTCTCCACTAATAAACAAGATAGGTAAATCCTTGGAAATTTGTTCTATTAATTGATCATCAATAATCATTTGTAACCCATCGAATAAATCATAAAAAAAGGAAGCTGAAGGTACAAAACCACTATGGGGATCATCGATATATAACTTTACCTGTTCCTTGTCTCTGGAAAGCCAATCAAACTTTGTTTCGGTGTTTGGAAACTTTTTATTAAAGGCTCCAAAAGCAAGGCGATTTAATAAGAGTGATGGAGTTGAATTCCCTTTTTTACGTACTTCTCGTTTAGCAATTTTTTTACCGAATGTGGTAACAATAGAAGGATTATAACCAGTTCCAGACAGAATTACTCCATCCAATACGTTGTATTTTTGAATATATCTTCTTGCAAGGAAAGAACCCATACTATGACCAAATAAAATGACTGGAACATTAGGAAACTCTTGTTTTATTTGCTTTGTAATTTGATATAAATCATCAACTGCTTTTTCGAAGCCTTGTTCCTCTGCAAAATATCCCATCATTCCCTTGTTTTCACCTGTTTTACCATGGCCTCGATGGTCATTACCATATACAAAAATTTTATTATCTATAAGAAAGTCGGAGAATTCCTGATAGCGCTTGATATGCTCTGCCATACCATGTGCAATTTGGATGATAGCCTTGGGAGATATTGAGTGGTTTGTCCACTTTTGCATGTAAATTTTTTCTTTGTCTATTGTTTCTATCCATTCAACGGTAGGTTCCATTATTTAGCCTCCAATTTTAGTAGTAGAATAAGGAAATTATCTTTATTAATTATAATAAAGTATTCTTCTTTAGGGAAGCGTTATACTTCGCACGGTAGTTAGTTCAAACTAGATATTTATCTTGCAAAAACTCTATCATTTATGCTACATTATAGAATATGTATTAGTGTGTCTTAGGAGGTGTACGCAACATGTATGGAGTTGCGATTACGTTATTAATAATTGATGCCATTGCTCTTATCGTTTTAGTATTATTACAGTCAGGAAAAAGTGCTGGACTTTCTGGTGCGATTTCTGGTGGTGCAGAGCAATTATTTGGTAAACAAAAGGCTCGCGGTATCGACGCGGTATTACACCGTGCAACAGTAGTTACCGGAGTGCTCCTTTTTATTCTTACGTTTATGGTTGGTTACGTCATATAAGGTAAATTGAATAAAAAAACAGATCCCTTTACTACGTTGTGGTAAGGGGATCTTTATTTTAAATCAGGTTTTTTATAAGCCGGGTTTATGAAACATTCGGATATCTTTGTTACTATTAACCCAAAATAGAGTTAATACATAGAAAAAAGGGGATGAATGGATCACCATGAAAATAAAGCAACCTCAAGCCTTTACGTTTAAAGGAGGAGAACGTGCGGTATTACTACTACATGGCTTCACTGGACATACTGCAGATGTAAGAATGCTGGGAAGATTCTTAGAAAAAAAAGGATACACCTGTCATGCACCGATATATCGCGGACATGGGGCGCCACCTGAAGAGTTAGTTAAATCCACTCCCGAGCAGTGGTGGGAAGATGTTCAAAATGCATTAAATCACTTGAAGAGCTTAGGGCATAAGGAGATTGCTGTTGCTGGGCTGTCATTAGGTGGAGTTCTTGGTTTGAAATTAGCTTATTCGGAACCAATAAAGGGTATTATTCCAATGTGTGCTCCGATGTTTTTCGACAATAAAACACAACTCACTAAAGGATTTAAGCTATTTTCTAGAGAATATAAACAATTGGAACAGAAGGAAGAAGAAACGATTGAAAAAGAAGTAAACAAATTGATGGATCAATCAGATGAAATGTTTGAATCGCTTGGTAACCTTATTAAAGAAGTAAAGGAGCATATTGATCATATTTATGCCCCGACGTTTGTAGTACAAGCAAGAAAAGATCAGATGATTAATTCGGATAGCGCAGATTATATTTATGAAAACGTAGAAGCAGATAAAAAAGATATCAAATGGTATGAAAATTCGGGTCACGTTATTACATTAGATGACGAGAAAGAACAGTTACATGAAGATATTTATCAGTTTTTAGAATCATTGGAGTGGAATTAGGGGATCATAATAGTAAAACTTATAATTTTGTGACTATTCTAAGATAGTTTTAATAAACGAAAATTGGAAGGAAGGTGAGCGTTTGAATAACAATGAGATGAAACAGAGAATTTTAGAATATTTCAAAGAAAATGCTTCAAAACCGTTAGCGGTAAATGAGATTGAGGAAATATTAGATTTAAATGACTCTGATCAGTTCACAATACTGATGAAAATATTAAATGAATTAGAAGAATCAGGAGAACTAGTACAAACTAGAAAGAACCGTTACGGAACACCAGAGAGAATGAATTTAATTCGCGGAAAAATCCAAATGCACGCAAAAGGATTTGCCTTTTTAATCCCAGATGATGAGACCCAAGATGATGTCTATATTAATCATGCTGATCTTAAATCAGCGATGAACAATGATAAGGTGTTGGCCCGAATTGAAGGGCGAGATGAGCAAGGTAAACGCCCAGAAGGTGTTGTCATTAGAATTTTAGAACGGGCAGCAACGGAACTTGTTGGTACCTATGATGATAATGGTAACTTTGGCTTTGTTATTGCTGATGATAAGCGGATTCCAAATGATATTTTTATACCTAAGAACGCCTCAAAAGGCGCTGTTAATGGTCATAAAGTAATTGTCAAAATCACTAAGTACCCAGAAGCCAGAATGAGTGCGGAAGGTGAAATAACACAAATATTAGGTCATAAAAATGATCCTGGCATGGATATTATATCAATCATCTATAAGCATGGCATTCAAGTGGACTTTCCAGAAGAGGTATTACAACATGCAGCAGAGGCGCCAGACAAAATTAATGAAGAGGAAATAAAAAACAGACGTGACTTGAGAGACGAAATGATTGTCACAATTGACGGCGCAGACGCAAAAGATTTAGATGATGCGGTAACAGTGAAAAAACTGGAAAATGGAAATTATAAGTTGGGAGTTTATATTGCTGATGTAACTTATTATGTAGAAGAGAACTCCCCTATTGACAATGAAGCTTCTGACCGTGCTACTAGTGTTTATTTAGTAGACCGCGTAATACCAATGATTCCACACCGTCTATCAAATGGTATTTGTTCACTTAACCCACAGGTTGACCGTTTAACATTGGGTTGTGAAATGGAAATTAATCAAAATGGAGAAGTTGTAGGACATGAAATCTTTCAGAGTGTAATCAATACAACAGAACGCATGACCTATAATGATGTAAATAAAATTTTAGTAGACGAAGATGAAAGTGTAATCGAACGATATAAAAAACTAGTCCCAATGTTTAAAGACATGGAAGATTTAGCTGCTGCTTTGCGTAAGAAGCGTTTTGGACGTGGTGCAATTGACTTTGATTTTAAAGAAGCTCAGGTATTGGTCGATAATGATGGGAAAGCAGTCGATATTGCTTTACGAGAGCGTTCTGTCGCAGAAAGATTAATTGAGGAGTTTATGCTAGCGGCAAATGAAACTGTTGCAGAGCATTTCCATTGGATGGATGTTCCCTTCATCCACCGTATTCATGAGGATCCAAGTGAAGATAAATTACAGAAGTTCTTTGAGTTTATTGCAACATTAGGATATGTGGTCAAAGGTACATCTAATGAGATTCATCCACAAGCATTACAGAAGGTATTGGATGAAGTAAAAGGTACACAAGAAGAAATGATTATTTCGAAACTAATGCTTCGTTCAATGAAACAAGCAAAGTATGATCCGCAAAGTGTTGGACACTTCGGGTTAGCAACAGAATTTTATACACACTTTACTTCACCAATTAGAAGGTATCCCGATTTAATTGTTCACCGTCTAATTCGAACGTATTTAATAAATAAACAATTAGATGAAGCAACTCAGAGGCACTGGAAAGATAAAATGCCAGAAATTGCAAAGCATTCATCTGAAAAAGAACGCGGGGCAGTTGATGCCGAACGAGAAACAGATGATTTGAAAAAAGCTGAGTACATGCAAGATAAAATCGGTGAAGAATTTGAAGGTGTAATCAGTTCAGTTACTAGCTTTGGTTTATTTGTGGAACTGCCAAATACAGTAGAAGGACTTGTTCATGTTAGTTATTTAACAGATGATTACTATCACTTTGATGAACGTTCTTATGCGATGATTGGTGAGCGAACAGGTAATATTTTCCGTATTGGTGATGAAATTACGATTAAGGTCACTAATGTAAATTTAGACGAACGTGCTGTTGATTTTGAGGTAGTTGGGATGAAACCAAGAAAAGACAAAGGTCCATCGGATCGACCTAAAGTGATAAAAGCAAATCGTTCTGAATCTAAAGATCGCAAGGGCGGAAATGGTAAAACCAAATCAAGTGGACGAGTAAAACCACCAAAAGGTGCTGGGAAAAAAAAGAACAAGCCGAAGAAAAAAAAGAAGTAGACGGAGGTTAACCCTCGTCTACTTCTTTAAACTTTAATTTATCCAATTTCCATAAAGAATCCAAGCGTCAGTAACCTCAAAAGCCTCGGTTGTTGGAATTTTCTCATATCCTTGCTGAGAGAAGTCAACCCAGGCTTTAATTTCCTCAGGCTGCTGTTCTGTATAAGTAAAAATAGTCTCCCAAAATCCAGGTTGGTCAAAGTGGTCGTCCCAAAAGTATTTGACCTGTGCAAACCAATCATGCTTTTGGTCATTTTTTATTACCATAAACCGATTTTTGGAATGGTTTTCAAAAAAAGCAGACTGATTTAAGTGCTCGTCTGTTAGTAAATCTGGTGTTAATGGGAAAGGATAGTAGCACTCATATGGATAGATGCCCAATGTGTTTTCTTGAATGGAATTAATTAATGTTCTCTTCCTTTCAAGTTCTTCTACCCTATTCCATACCTCACCTTCCGTTCCACTAATTAGACACTTATTGATAACAGGCAAGGAATGAAGTTTAGTTATTGGCATTAGGCCAAGTTTCTCTATAACTCGACGCGCACCAATGTTCGCAACATTGGTATTTGCTCCGATCCATTTTATTGAAGGGTCTTTCTCCAATTCCCTTTTTATGTAGGATAAAATCTCTGTTCCATGCCCTTTTGAAAGGTAGCGATGGTCACTTCGTAGTCTGCCAAGCATTGCGTAGCCACCTGGAAAGACAGTGTACCCGCCGATAGCAAGTAGGTTATTTTGACTAAATAGTCCATATACAGCATTAGAGTCTGACTGTACGAGTTTAGGGAAAATTCTTATAACGTAATCGTCATCTATATTTGTTTGCATTTCCCGGACCAAAGTGATGTCATCTTCAGTAAGTTTTCTCATTTGTAGTAGTCCTTGATTCACTTTCCATACCCCTTTATTATGATTATTCAACTTATATTCTCACAAAAAAAGCTTGATTGTCTAATATTAAATTTGGAGACAATATTTAAATTGGAATCAAGCTTCGTTTCTGTTAAAATAAAGCTCACGGAGCAATAGGAGGTTACTGTTATGCCAAAAGGACAAGGAAAAGTCATTGCACAAAATAAAAAAGCAACTCACGAATTTTTTATCGAAGAAACATATGAAGCAGGCCTTGTATTAAAAGGGACTGAGATCAAGTCCATCCGTGCAGGTCGAGTCAATTTAAAAGATAGCTTCGCCCGGATTGAGAGGGGAGAAGCAATCATTTACAATATGCACATTGCTACTTATGAACAAGGGAATCAATTTAATCACGAGCCAACACGTACAAGAAAGTTATTGCTTCATCGGAAAGAAATTGACAAGTTAATCGGTGAAACACAACAGGCCGGTTACGCATTAGTTCCACTTAAAATGTATATAAAAAATGGAGTGGCAAAAATTCTAATTGGCTTGGGTAAAGGGAAGAAGAAATACGATAAACGGGAAGACTTGAAGCAAAAACAAGCTAAACGTGACATTGACCGAGCAATTAAAGACAATATGAACTAGTTATTACCAGTTAGGAAGGCTTGAAAAAATCATTAAATCTGTTATAATTAAAATTGTCGTAAAAGACATTGACAACTAAATAAATAAGAATGCTCAATATTCTTGTTTTCCGTTGTACCCTATTTATATGGGGACGTTACGGATTCGACAGGGGTAGATTGAGCTCAGGTTGCGCGTCGAGGTTACGTCTCGTAAAACGTTACACGCCAATAATAACTGGCAAAGAACAAAATTACTCTTTAGCAGCTGCGTAAGTAGCACTAAAGGATCCTTCCTATCATCGCCCGTGTGGTAGATGAAGGGTCTCAAATGAAGCGGGATACGCTATCGTCCACCGTCTGAGGATGGATAGAAGAGATTAATCAGACTAGCTCCTTGGAAGCCTGTTGATAGGCCGAGAAGCGAGCGAACTGCCAATATATCAACTACGCTCGTAGATGCCTGAGTGCCGATATCTCTGGACGTGGGTTCGATTCCCACCGTCTCCACCAATACATAATTGGTGGTTTTTTAATTTTATGTGACGTAAAGCATAAGATTTCCGTTTGGAAAGCTTATGCTTTATTTTATCTTAGGAAAGTTTATGCTTGATTTCATGAAAAATTGTCATTTCAATTAAAGATAAAGATATATAAACACAGTCTAATCTTTAAAAAGAATACCGTTTAAGAATAGTATATCATTTTCAGTTATAGGATCTGATAACACCCCAAATTTTTCACCCTCAAATTTCCCCACCAGATAACATCAAATACTTCAAAAATTAGTAAAAAGTATACTAAGAAGTACTAGAAAACCAGAAAATAGTTTCTTACCTATTCAATTTTTTCGTTATCCGCGAAAGACACATTTGCCTTAAGAAATTGCGTCTATTTTAGAGAGCAATTAAAAAGAAATGGCAAAGATGGCTTTTTTCAATGGCAGTATCTTAAGTTGTGGAATAGTTTCGAACATATTGAATCAGATTCACATAAAGAAGTTTCTAGCTATCTAACTTATAAATTTAAAACCTTCGTTAATCAGTTCAGATTGTGGGATAAACTATCTCAGAAGATTTGAATTTAATAGAATATTTTGGCAAATTATGGTATAATTATAACTGTTAAGTAACTTATATTGGGGGAATATGTAATGGCAAGAAGAACTTTTTTTAGTTTTCATTATCAACGGGATGTTTGGAGGGCAAATGTTGTTCGTAATAGTGGAGTAGTAATAGGTTCATCTGCAGCAGGTTTTTATGATGCATCACTTTGGGAGGAAGCTAAAAAAAAGGGTGATGTAGAAATTAAAAAAATGATTGATGAAGGACTTAGGAATACTTCAGTAACTGTTGTGTTAATAGGTGCAAAATCAGCGGGTCGAAAATACATTAATTATGAAATTGAACAGAGTATTAAAAGAGGTAATGGGATACTAGGTATCCATGTACATAATATTAAAAACAAAGATGGCGAAACCGACGAGAAAGGAGCAGTTCCTACAAAACTTATTAATGGTGGGTATAAAGTTTACAATTGGCCATTTGATAGCGATAAATTTTCAAAGTGGGTTGATGATGCCTATAATGCTGCAAATTGAATTATATAACTCTAAAGAGCGATGCCTATTTATAGAAGTATCGCTCTTTAATTTGATTTAGTATAAAGGAGGTAGATCTATTGTATAGCGCAAAGATAAAAGAATTTATTAGAACTTATGTAAAAGCATTAAATGAAGGTAATGCAGCAATCTTTGCTGGTGCCGGACTATCTAAACCTGCTGGTTACGTTAATTGGAAGGAACTAATGAGAGAGATTGCAGAAGATCTTAATCTAGATATAGATATGGAGTCCGATTTAATAGGGTTAGCTCAGTATCATGTAAATGAGTATGAAGGGCGAAATAAAATTAATCAAATTCTTGTGGAAGAGTTTACTAAAGATGTGAAAACTACAGGCAACCATAAGATACTATCAGATTTACCAATCAATACTTATTGGACAACAAACTATGATAAATTAATTGAAGCAAATTTAGAGGCTAACAATAAAAAAGTGGATACTAAAATAGTACCTGAAAATTTAAGTTATACAGTTCCTGATACCGATGCTATCTTATATAAAATGCATGGGGATAGTTCGTTATCTCATCAAGCTGTATTAACTAAAGATGATTATGAAGGATATGATTTAAATCGCAAATTATTTAGCACAGCACTTCAGGGAGATCTAGTATCTAAAACCTTTCTATTTATAGGGTTTAGTTTTGACGATCCAAATCTTTCTTATATATTAAGTCGTATTAGAATTTTGTTGGGTGAAAATTCTAGAAACCATTACTGTTTTATGAAAAGAGTTGGAAGAGATGATTATGGATCCGACAATGAATTCCGTTATGCTGAAATTAAGCAAGAGTTAAAAATTAAAGATTTGAAACGGTATAAGATTAGTGTTCTTCTTGTAGACAGTTATAATGAAATCACAGAAATACTAAAGCATATTCACAACATTGTAACTAGAAAGAATATATTTATATCAGGAAGTGCAACAGATTTTGGTGAATGGGGAGAAACCAAAACTTATGAATTTAGTACCAACTTAAGTAAAGAGGTTATAACAAATAAAAATAATATTATATCAGGATTTGGTCTTGGGATCGGCAGTTGTATAATTGCAGGAGCTTTGGAAGAGCTTTATAAAAACAATGAAAAAAGAATAGAAAACAGACTAAAATCAAGACCTTTTCCTCAAGTTACAACTGGTGGAATACCGCTAAAAGAATTATGGACTAAATATCGTGAAGAGATGCTTTCAGGTGTAGGTGTTTCAATCTTTATCTTTGGTAATAAAGAAGACAAAAAAACAGGTGAAATAATAGGTGCTAATGGTATGAAGGAAGAATTTGACATTTCAATAAGGAATGGTGCTATTCCTATTCCTGTAGGAGCTACTGGTTTTACGGCTCAGGAGTTATGGGAAATTGTTATGAGTAACTTTAATAATTATGTTGGTGTAGATGCACTTAAACCTCTGTACGAGAGCTTAGGCGATAAGACCAAAACTGAATCAGAATTGATAGAAATTGTAATTAACATAGTTAAAGAACTTACAAAGTACTACTAAAAAACATAACTCCATTATCTCAATCTCGAGTCTTTCATTTAGAGGCGAGATTGTTTAATATTATTACAAATTAAAAATCCCAAAAATACAAGCTACGATTTCAAATATTTGTTACTTGGCATTCTTTTAATCCTGGTATATTCATGATAAAATCCATATACACACAACCTCCATTCTACTTGTTTCTCGACAATTCAAGTATATAAGAATGTAAAGGTTGCGTGTATTTTTATTTTCAGAATTGTATCTGAACCCCAACAAATATTATCAGAACCACTAAAAAGCAATATAGGAACTGTGTTAATCATAATATGTTATTTGATATTTACAGTCATTTAGTAAAATTATATAACACACCAGATTATGACAGGTTATATATACAGGTAAGCGAGATTTTTGAAAATCTTTTTTCTGAACAGTCGAGGGACTATAACGGTCATTTATATAGGGATTTTTTAGATGTAGTAATGAGTAACAATATGATGAGTCGAATTCTATATAAACTTTTACAGAAGCCATTAGGCTTTAGACCGTATAACGAATTACTAGCTACTGCTTGGAATAATGTGAAAATCGAGCTGAAAGGTACAGATTAGTGAAGGATTAGAACAATATAATCCAAGTCTGTGTTTAGTATTCAACAATCGGGCGCATTTATGGAATAAGACTAGCCCACACTTTTCCTTATCGGACCAGATTGTGGATTAACTCTTGTATTGCGTAGTAGACTCTTACTACGCAATAAGCTTTTCTATATCCGAGCTAATATTTTACTTACTACTCCGATTTTCTATGGTAAAGTATGACTTTATATTGGTAGCTTACTAAGGTAAAAAGTAAAAGAAATAAGGGTTTTCCTTAAATCATAAGTTATTTTTGTTATAATTAATTTATATTAAAAATAATTATTAAAAGAGGTTTTTTTAATGACTTACAAAGCTGCAAAGGATTTATTAGAGTTAGTAAATTTATATATACAAGGAAAAACATTATTTTTATCTAAAACAACAGAGAATGATATTTCAATTATAAAAACATTAGAGAACAATAATAGTGATGTTAACATTAAAGAAGGTGAAACTTTAGGAATAGAAGAATCATACTGACAGAAGATATTCTTTGGTGGTCGGGAACCACTTTTAATAAATGATACTCATAAACATGAATTTACGAAACATTTACCTATAACACACGAAGCTAATATACGGGCATATTTGGGTGTTCCTATTTTTTATAACAATGGAAATATGTATGGAACATTATGTGCAATAGACAGTAAAATATCAAATTTTACAAAGAAAGACATAGAGATATTACAAAAATTTTCTAACTTATTTACATATGTAATAGAACTAGAGAAGAAGGTTCATTATGATTCTTTAACAGAACTTTATAGTAGAAATTATTTATATGATAATTTTAATTATATATCAGATAAAGGGACTTTAATGCTCCTTGATTTAGATGGATTTAAGGAAGTAAATGATGTCCATGGTCATCATGTAGGTGATAAAGTTCTAAAAGAAGTGGGGAAACGTATTAAGGAATTCTTAGATGCTGATAGTTTAGGTGTACGGTTAGGCGGAGATGAGTTTGTTATCCTTATTCCGAACTTACAAGATGATTTAGAAATAGAATACAAAGCTAATCGCATTTTGGGTGTATTATCTGACTGGAAAAACTTTGATATAAATATATCTGCTTCTATTGGCATTATTAAATTTCCTTATTATGATGAGATTAGTTTGGAAAACCTGTTAAAAAAAGCTGATAATGCAATGTATCAAGCAAAAGTAAAAGGTGAAAATTGCTTTCATGCTTTTAGTGAATAGTATTTGTTGCAGGAGTAAATCTACTTATTGAATCATTATTAAAAATAATGAAAATCCCCATCGGTAAAGGGACATTTTTTATTTTTTATAAATAAGCTAACTAACAATCAGTATCTTTTGATATACAGTACAACGATACTGCACATTCAAACGAAATCTATTTTTGCAGATTTGTGAAAAAATGTACTTAAAGTAACGGGTGCGATTGCTGAACAAGTAGCACTCGTTTCTTTTGTTATAAAGCAGGTTTGTTCAAGAAGAACGATTTTTTTAGGAAATATTGTCCTATTTATATTAAGAAAGGATGTTTAAAAGTGGAAATACGCAATGTGAAAAGTTCTGACTGTAACGTAATCTCACCTTTAATTAACGAATGGTGGGGTGGAAGGCAAATGTCCGATATGTTGCCTAAGTTATTCTTTGTTCATTTTAATAATACAAGTTTTATTGCTGAAAAAGATGGAGAAATTGTTGGCTTTTTAATTGGCTTTCTCTCTCAATCTGATACGGATGTTGCATACATACATACATTTTGTTGGAGTTAATCCTGAGTACCGTAAAAACCAAATTGGAAAGCAACTTTATAATGAATTTTTTAATGAGGTAATAAAGAATAATAGAAATGTCGTTCGTGCTGTAACTTCACCAGTAAATAAGGTCTCAATTGCTTATCATACCAAGATGGGATTTAATATTGATAATGGTGACAAAGTAGTTAATGGGGTGTATGTTTTTTTCGATTACGATGGTCCAAATCAAGATAGGGTATTGTTTGTTAAGAGGATAGATTAAAACTTTATTCTTGTTGTGCTAACGAGTGCTTTCCTTGAATAAGGAATTGCATCCTTGTTCCACTAACGCAGTAGGTTACTGGCTATAAGGGACATAGTGAAATTTGCACTATTATAGTTGGGAGGCTTACCAATTGCATATAAAAATGAACAGGTCTAAGACCTGCCCCAACTGAAACTATACTATTTAATTTCATATATTCTTTTTAGCTAACTCATCCCTGTCTGATGCCATTGGAGGTTGTTCTAACCATTTATTTTTTATCATGATATTTGCTCCATCCTCAGAATATAACTGAATTTCTAAAGATAGTCTATTATACATTACACCTATATCTACTCTGGGACTTTGAGCAATACTTGTACCATAAAAACCAATACTTAGAGAGATCAAAGCAGAAGTATAAAACATCATGATTTTATCAGAAAATGTTTGAGTTGTGCTGTTTGTAATTTCTGTTGCCCATGAAGTAGGAATAGGGAGATTACTTTCTTCTAATTTCGTCCCAAATAATTTACTATGCTTTTTTGCAATTTCTATACCTCTTATAAAGAATTGTTTAACATCCTTTTCCTGTGCAACCTGACTAAAACCAGTAAGGGTAGATGACCCTAAAGCATTCCTTTGAAGATTTGCATATAAATTAGCGACCTCCGCTGCTAATAAGGGTCTTTTGTCTGTAAGTATATCCCATAAGAAACCTTGCTTTTTTACAAAGTCCACTTGTTCTATGTTTGGTAGATAAGGAGACCTTATGTACAGACCTTTTGACAATAATAAATCCTTCGACATCTTATATAATTCCGTTGTCTTTGAAAGACATTCCGTGTAGTAGTCTGTTATATCTGTTCTTACAGATGCTGATAAACTTGCGGCATACGTAGTAAGTCCCATCATAGCCATCTGATGAATATAATTTAATACATAGCTATCTGAATACAATCTAGGAGCAGTTAAATCAACATCTTCCTCTACCTTAAATCCATGAGGTACTTTGTTCTTTTCCTCAGTGAATATTGTGGTTAACTTTTGTATGTGAGCCTGTGATAGCTCTAAAGCATGAGCAATTACAGGTTTAATCTCAGCATCCTCAGCCTTTTCTAAAAAGTAAGTTAACATACAAATACTTGCACTATCATTCATGTATTGAGCCCATAGTTGAGCTATTTCTGTTGATGTAAGCCTAATTTGTTTTTCCTGTTCCAATATATTTAGACCCCCTATAAAACATTATATTCTTTATATTGTCCAATAGTTACCTGTCATATGTAGGATAATATCTTATAAAAAACTATATCCCATTAAATGATTCTTAAATGATTCTTTCAAGAAACTTAAATTGATTTAATAATGTTATCACAGAATAAAGAACGAATTTTTAGTGAATGTGAAGGATTACACCTCTTGTTCCACTCAAAGAAAGGTTCCTTTCGTTTCTCCAAGTCAAACTACCCAGTTAATAGTTGTATTTCTTATTTGACCAGCTCCAAAACCACTTCAGAAGTTAAATAGATTGAAACCTAATTACTCTTCCTAATCAGTAAAGATAGTGTTGGAACCAATTCGTAACTGATCCATTTCTAACGTTTTATTGGTTTACATAAACTTAGGTTGGCTGAAAAAAATAGGCAACTTGCCCAACTTCAGGTAAAGAAAGTATGACTAGCTTTTCTTTCTAAGGAAATTAAAGTCAAAATATGCAAAATTAGGGAAACATGTGTTTTAGGTGAAATAGTAGCAGAGATGTCATGAAATTTAACCAAAGGGTTTTATACAACTTATGTTAAATGACGGACTTTTTAATAGATTAAGTTGGCGTAGGAAAAAAATTGTAATGTGAAATCGATAATCCCATCTTCATGAGTCAACCATCTAGAATAACCATTTTATGTATGTAGTATTCTTCTATCTATTAAACAAAACCTAAGGTGACTTTGCAAATTCTTTGATTTTTTTAAAAAAACGAATTCACAAGGTGTAAATATTGTCTTGCTTCATATTTCTTAAACTAATTCAAATTTTTTGATGTAATTTTTGCGTTCGCAAATAATTTTATTTTTCTGTATCATACTATGATTTAATTAGATTTAAATGAATTTAATTTATTCAGCATACTATTTATCCTTATATAATATGTGAAGAATAATACTTGAAGTTATAAATCATTTTTCACCATAGGATAGTTGTTTGTTTTCTTAGTTTTTTTATTATCCCCTTTGTCAACATCAATACTATTTGTTTAGGAGTATCCTTATATGAAAAAGTTAACGGATTGGGTAAATGAGACTAAAAAAAAACGAGAAAACATGAAAGAAAAGAATAAGGATCCTAAAGAACAGAATGAACAATTTAATAGCGCTCATTCTATTTCACAATCATTAACGGATAACTTAAATACTATCAGTAAAGATTTAGGTGGAAGTGCTGATGTAATAATTCGAGAATTTGAGCTGGGTGAAACAGATCAACGGAAAATCGGGGTTATGTACACAGATGGTCTTGCTGATTCTACTACTGTACAAGAATTTGTATTAAAAACCTTGATGATTGACATAAGAAGTGCTCACTTAGAAAATATAGATTTTGAAGCAACTACTTTGGAATTACTAGAGAAGCATTCACTTTCAGGTGGACAATTGAAAAAGGTTTACAATTTAAAAAATGTAAAACAACACATTTTATCTGGTGATACTGTTTTATTGTTTGATGGAGAAACGGTAGGACTTTCTGTTGCTACAAAAGGCTGGAAGCAACGGGGAGTCGAAGAACCTTCATCACAAACAGTTGTTAGAGGTCCAAAAGAAGGGTTTACTGAGTCACTCCGAACAAACACAGCCCTTATACGAAGGAAAATTAAAAGTGATAACCTTTGGATTGAACAGATGCTAATCGGAAAAGAGACCCAAACAGATGTAGCTATTCTTTATATGAAGGGTATTGCAAATGACAAAATTATCAAAGAAGTAAAAAAAAGACTCAAAAAAATTGACATCGATGGTGTATTAGAAAGTGCAATGATTGAAGAACTTATTCAAGATGAAACATTCACTTTATTTCCTACTCTCTATAACACTGAGCGACCAGATGTTGCAGCTTCGGGCCTATTAGAAGGGAGAATTGTCATCATTGTAGATGGAACCCCTTTTGTTTTGCTTGCCCCTGCAGTGTTTGTACAGTTCATGCAGTCGAGTGAGGATTATTATCAGCGTTCTGACATAGCTAGTGCTATACGTTTATTACGTTATGTTGCTTTTATGCTAGCATTACTAGTCCCTTCTGCTTATATTGCTGTTACGACTTTTCATCAAGAAATGTTACCTACAACTTTACTTGTTAGTCTGGCATCACAAAGAGAAGGGGTTCCTTTTCCTGCTTTTGTGGAAGCAATTCTTATGGAAGTAACCTTTGAGATTCTACGTGAGGCTGGACTCAGAATGCCTAGAGCTGTAGGTTCTGCTATATCTATTGTGGGGGCACTTGTGTTAGGACAAGCTGCAGTTGAGGCTGGTATTATTTCAAATGTCATGGTGATCGTTGTTGCATTGACTGCAATAAGCAGTTTTGTTATACCATCATACAACTTAGGAATGGCTGTTAGATTACTAAGGTTTTTGTTTATGTTATTAGCTGCAGCATTTGGAATGTATGGAATTATTTTGGGAATAATCATTTTAGTTAGCCACTTAACGAGTTTGCGCTCATTTGGAGTTCCATACTTATCACCAATAGCTCCTTCTAACAAAGAAGGTCAGAGGGATTCACTTATTCGACTACCAATATGGGCTTTAATTTCTAGACCTAGACTCATTTCTCAGAAGAATATGATACGTGATGAAACACCTGCTCCTGAACCTAATGATTCAACAAAGGAGCCGGAAAAGTCACCAAGTGGAGAGTCGTCTAAATGAAAAAAATTTTAAAGATAATTATAATATTTTCATTACTAATCATGTCAGGGTGTTGGGACAGAAAAGAATTAAATGAATTAGCCATCCTAACAGGACTTGCGATAGATAAAGAAGATGATGAATATAAAGTAACTGCACAAGTGTTAAATCCAGGGGAGATTGCCGGAAAAGCTCAATCTACAAGAGTTGCCGTTTCAACATATGAAGCAACTGGAAAAAGTGTGTTTGAAGCCTTGCGAGCCCTCACAATAACAAGTCCCAGGAAATTGTACTTATCCCATCTTAAGTTAGTTGTTTTAGGAGAGGAATTAGCGACACAAGGGATCGGACAATCACTTGATTTTTTGTCTAGAGATCACGAACTACGTACGGATTTTTTTATTCTAATTTCTAAAGAAAACGATGCTTCGAGTATTTTGAAAATCCTAACACCGATTGATAAAATCCCTACAAGTAAAATTTTTGATTCAATAGAATCATCTGAGGAAAACTGGGCTCCGACAAAAGGTGTTCATTTGCATGATTTGATCGCAAAGTTATCCTCAGAGAGTGATAATCCTGTCTTAACAGGGGTATATGTAGAAGGTGATATTGATTTTGGCGGTAGCGTAGAAAATGTTGAAAGGATTAATTCTCCGTCGGTCATTAGTTTAGATTATTTAGGGATATTTAAGGAAGATAAACTAGTGGGCTGGTTAAACAAGAATGAAAGTAAAGCATTTAATTATATCATGGACAATGTAAAAAATACGGTTGGAGTTGAAAAATGCGAGGGAGGGAATGTCACTCTAGAAATTTATGAAACCAATACGGAAGTAAAGGTAGTAGAGGATAATGGCTTGCCTAAGATAACCGTTAAAGTGGAGTCCGATGTATCCATCGGAGAAGTGCGTTGTAAAGAAAACATACTAGGTGAAGAGAAACTCAAAGAACTGGCAGAAAAATTGGACAAACAAACAAGAGAAGTATTAAATGAAGGACTTATTACAGCGAAAGAGTTACAAACAGATATCTTTGGTTTTGGTGAACAGATTCGCAAACAAAACCCTAAACTTTGGAATAAGGTTAAGGAAAACTGGAATGAAGAAGGATTCGTTCATTTAGATGTGCAAATTGAATCCCATTACAATATTCGAAGAACAGGGACAATTAAGGAATCATTTCAATGGAAAGCTAGTGGTGATTAACTTTGAAGACAATGGGTGTTTTACTCGTAGCAACATTAATTTCAATTTATGAAATTCCAAAAATGAAAAAACAAAATATGAAAAGAGACTTTATTCTTTTTTCTTGTGTACTTTTCCTTGCATCTACAATAGCAACTTTGCATGTGAATGGTGTAACCATCTCTAACCCTATTAGTGGATTAAGAGCTATTTTTTCACCAATAGGTTTAGGTATCGAGAATTTCTTTATGGAAAAGGGGCAATAAAATGATCGGCTCATCTAAGGAAAAGATTAGCCAAAAGCAACTTACCAGTATGATTATTTTGTTTACGATTGGCAGTGCAATTTTGTTTATCCCTTCTTTCTTAGCAAATGTAGCTAAACAGGATGCATGGATCTCTGCGATTGTTGCAACAGTTTTAGGCTTATTTACGGTTCTTTTCTACTCTAAGCTTTACAAGTTGTATCCTAAAAAAAGTTACTTTGAATGTGCTACCTTTATTCTGGGAAAATGGATTGGTGGTGCTGTTATTTTAATCACTTATATCTACTTTTTTATACTAAGCTCACTAATTCTTTGGGATTTAGGAGAATTTTTAAAAACTCAGGTTTTGGTTCAAACACCAATACAAGTTATACTCATTCTATTTATGTTGACTGTTATTTATACGGTAAGGCTTGGAATAGAGAACGTTGGACGAACATCTGAGGTCTTTTTACCATGGGTATTAGGTTTATTTCTTCTTATGTGTGTATTTTTAATATGGTCATTAGAAAAAGGGAATTTGCTCCCCTATTTAGAAAAAGGTGTAATGCCAGTGTTACATGGTAGTTATTATCTGTTATCATTCCCATATTTGGAATTAATCATATTTCTTATGATTACACCCTACGTTAATAAAGAAACGAAAGTACAGAAATCATTTTTACAAGGTACTCTTGTAGCGGGGGGGTTATTGATTACCACAACGTTTCTTTGTATTCTCGTATTGGGTGCAGATGTTACGGCTAGAAATACGTTTCCTGTATATGTATTGGGTAAAATGGTAAGTGTAGGAGAATTTTTAGAAAGACTGGAAATAATCATAGCCATCATATGGTTTTTAAGTATTTACTTTAAATTAGCAATTGTATTCTATGTCTTAGTAGCTAGCTTAAGTGATTTTGTAAAAGCAAAAGATTATAGACCTATTACATTACCTTTAGGTATGTTGTTAGTTGTAATGTCACCCATTATGTTCACGAGCACAATGCAAGTTGCTAGTTTTGATAAAGAAGTGTTCTTTCCTTTAACATATATTGTGGGATTTTTCCTACCTCTAATTGTTTATATTGCTGGAAAGATAAAACATAAAAAGAGAGGTATATAGAGTTGAAAAGTGTCTTCTCATTGAATCAGAAACAGTTTCGTTTACCGGCTCAACTTAAATTGTTGGTGCCTATTAAGTGAGGAGCTAGGAACAATTGTCATTTGACATGGAGCCACTACGAACATGATGTATTTACGAAGAAGCCAACTTTTTTAAATACTGACTATCTTAAAATACTAAGAATTGCGTTTTAAGTGCTTTATAGCTTAGAAAAGCAGGAAGATTTATTAGAGAACTTTAACTTTGCAATGAAGAATAGGAGTGTCGGGGTCTCCTTATTTTAAATTACCATCAATACTCCTGCGTGCTCATGATTTCTATGTATAATATGGAACGCAACGCAGGGTGATTCGTTAAAAACAAGTCTTTAGCCAATTTTCTTATTGTAACTTTAGTGAAAGAAGATATGTTAAATAAGTTGTTCTTTGGTGCGCAGTACCATGATACTGTGCATTCAAACGACATCTATTTGTAGTAACTTTATTATGGTAGGTGAAAGAGAAGGTATTATTGGTTTTCCGCATTCGAATTTAGAAAAAAAGGAATAAGTGAAATGAATGAGGAGATTGGGTTGAACTGTAAAACTAAATTTCAAGGAATGTAGTATAAGGTAAGGAAAAAAGAGATTAAGGGATCAATAAAATAGTGTTTTAGATAAATAAATTGTCTCTTTATGATTATATTGCTATAATATTAGAATAGGTAGAAACGCCTATCAAGAGGTAGGTACACAGAACTATGGGTCAATGGTACATGGCATGGCATCAGAGCCACTACAGAAAATGAATGTGGATTAGTAAATTCCATCACTCACTTTAGGCGGCTTTCAATTGTTAGAGACTTACTTAATGGAGGTCAAATTACATGGAATTTTCAATGGGACAAAGTTATCAAAGATTAAATGAGGCTTCTCAAAGTATGCTTGAATTAGTTAGTGAGTATATAGGCACAAATACCTTTTGTGTAACTCAAACAACGGATGAACAACATTCTATTCTCACGCATGTATTCAATCGGAACACAGTTTTATTTGATGCAGGAGACACTTTATTTCTCGAAGATGCTTATTGAAATATTATCCTTCAAAGTGGGCGTGACCCACTTATTATAAATGATACAAGTAGTCACCCAATAACATGTAACATGATGCCAACACTAAGCGTCGGGATTAAGAGCTTTTTAGGCGTACCGATAGTTTTAAGTAATGGGACTATATTTGGAAATTTATGTTCTATGGATACCGAACCATATACATTTACAGAAAAGGAAACAAAATTCTTAAAAACAATGGCTGTCTTTTTAGCACATTCGATTGAATTAGATATTCTGGCACATCAAGACTCATTAACAGGATTAAATAATAGGTATTTCCTTCAAAATTATATTGATACTCTACCAATGGAATCTAAAGTTGCCATTATTTTTATAGATTTAGATGGTTTTAAGTTAGTTAATGATAGTTATGGACACAAGGAAGGGGACGCTATTTTGTTTCAGGTTGCAGAACGGATAAGAGAGTGTGTAAGAGCAAAAGATATACTCTGCCGTTATGCAGGAGATGAATTCATAATAATGTTACAAGAAGACGTTAATGAAGCATATACTCGTACTCTTTCAGATTTGATTATTAGTCAATTTAGAAGACCTTTTATTATAAATGGTGATGAACTAGGGTTATCCGTAAGTATAGGTATTAGTATTGGAGAAAATAAAGACAGGAATATCGAAAAGTTAGTAGCAGAAGCTGACCTGGCTATGTACTATTCAAAAAATAATGGGAAAGATCGCTACTCTTATTTTTATGAACTGGGAGAGTAGATAGATTTCTCCCTAGTATTCTTCTTTTCAATGTGCACGACAGGTTTACACCGTTGGAAAAAAGTATTCGATGGTTGATTTCATCTTTTGTTTTCTTTTTATGACAATCACGAATGGCACACCGAACAGGCACATACTAAAAGTGTCTAAGTCTACTAGAACCTCCTTTAGTGATACTGTTCTTGTTGGCAGTAAACTTACTAGATTCAAAGACACTCAACGAATGCTACAAGCTTTTTAGGTTCTTTAAATCCTTTCACACAATCTAAATATTTCTTGTTTTTAATCGAGTATTCACTTGCACTCAAAATATCCTCGGAAAAGGGGAACTATGAATGCGTAAAGTGATACCACCACAATATAAATCACCAAAAACCCCTCTTTATTTCATCGAAATTAAAGATATTTGGATTGTTGTTTAGACACGTTTTTTTGCCTATGGTCTTTTTAATTCCAGGTGTATTTATTTGTTTTTTTAATTTATTAAGTTATTTTAATAACCAACATATAATCATAGTGAGAATTAACAAATAAAAGTTTATTGCACAGTACAACGATACTGGAAACTAAATAATATTCGTTAAAGCCGATCCCTCTTTTAGGGTGCTTGTTTCGCCCTATTTGACCAATACTAACGCAGAGCAATAGTTTAATTTTTGGGTGAGTGTGTGAACTGATGTAATTAAATTAACTGGTAGAGTAAAAATGCCTCTCTTTAAAGAGTAAACGGGGTAGTATTGTTTATTTAATTGTTATTTTCTGAATACTTAGATATAATGAGTGTGTATCTATGACCATTTTTTTGGAGGTGCTTTTATATGACTGATATTTTAGTTGAATCAACCCCCAGTGAAATGATAGAAGCTAATCAAAGAAATTTATTAAACTTTTTCCTTATGACTAGTAAGAGTAGTAAAGGTATTTATTATTTTGACCAAAATGGTATAGAAGGATTAAACAGTTTCATCCCTGTCTCTATTCTTAATAGGATAATAAAGACAAATACAACAGCTAAAAATTTAGAAGATAAGTTTGATTATATTAAAAAGATGTATCATGATAAAAATATACCAATGTATTGGGAAATTTGGTCAAATAGTTTGCCTAGTAATATTAGAGAAATATTGCAGGAATATGGCTTTAAATATGATAGTGAATTTCCTGCAATGGTATTAGAACATACTCAGATACCAGAAAATAAATCAATTTCATTAAATATAAAAAAAGTAGATAATGAAGATGAGGCTATCATATTAGCAGATTTATTTTCAGAAATTTACGGAGTACCTGAGCCTGCACGGGATGGTTTCTTAAATACAGTGCTTAGTACGGGCTTTGATATAAACTCGAAATTGGTAAATTATATTGGTTATGAAGATGAAAAGCCAGTATGTATTTCTTCCGTTTACTATGATTCTGGTGTAGTTGGAATCTATAATGTAGGTACAATTGAAGGCTATAATAGGAAAGGATATGGGACGGAGATTACGTTATTTCCCTTAATGGAAGCAAAGGAAAACGGATATAAGTACATGATGTTACAATCCTCAGAACAAGGATTAAAAGTGTATCACAGAATGGGCTTTAAAGTATTAAGCAGAGTTGAAACGTTTAAGCTTGAACCTTAAAATTCTATTGTCTCAAGATAGAGTGAGTGTTTAATTGGAATAATTACGTTAGGTTCTTATTCAACTAGCGGGAATTTATGTTTAAAAATAACAACTGATAACTATTGCACAGTACAAAACTACTGTGCATTCAAACGACATCTATTTGGACCAACTTTGTGAAACAATGTACTTAAAGTAGCGGGTGCTCATGTTGAATAAAAAAATGGATCAGAGAAGACTGCTCACCTTTAGGGGGAGTAACAAATGAATGATGATATGCTTCATAACGAATTAAAAATATTAGAAAGTAAATTACTTCCCAAGGATTGTAATTTTTCTGATGAGCAAAGAGAAGTAATATATTCAAATGCATGCGCTAATGTAGTAGCAGGTCCAGGTAGTGGGAAAACTACAGTTCTAATAGCTAAGATTGCATTGACTTTAAGTCAGATGAAAAGCCAAGTTAATGCTTCGGAGAAAGGAATTTGTATAATCACTCATACCAACGTTGCTGTTGATAAATAAAAGAACAACTAAATGCTAAAGGAATTGAAAATGTTGATTCTCCTCACTTCACTTTCTTATTGTTTTATATATAGTAAAGGACATAGTAAAATTCATCTTCTTTTGTCGTAGATCTTCTTTGTAAATTGTATCCGATCCTTAACTTCTAACTTCTCATAAATATTGGTAATATGGTTTTTGACCGTATGAAAGCTTATGGATAAATTTTCTGCGATGGTTTGGTTATCCAATCCGTTAATTATGTTAAAGGCAATTTCTTTTTCCCTTTTTGTAAGGCTGTCTAACCCATGTATTATGGTTTGAAACTCCATCTCATCACGGCTACTTACGTTATTAGGAACATAGTCTCCATCTTTTTTTAAGTAAAAAAGTTTCTGTTTTCCGGTTATACGTACCTCTAAGAAAGAAGTGTTAACAAGATGCTCCAAAGTTTCCTTTATGTGTTCTTCTGTTCTACCTAAACGCGTAGCAAGACTATGTTGAGTTTCAAAGCTATTTTTATTTTTAGAAAAAAACTGTACACATTCTGTTTCTACTAGTTGAATTTTATATCCGTCCATTCAATTGGCTCCTGTTATAGTAGTCGAAAAAAAGGTATTTCATTTATAGTTTCAACTATATATGGAGCTGAAACTACACCTGACTGAGACTTTGTGACCTGTAGGTATTGGTATCTGTTATACACCCATGTCTTTATAATAACGTCCGACTTTTGTTGAAGCAATGCCAAAGTTTCCTTATCTGTTTTATCAGCATTACAAATTACAAATGAAGTAATTCCAATTTCTTTTTCTGCTGCTACTAACTCGACGTAAATATCTTTTACAAAATCTATGCCTCTCTTTTCCAGAATCGAATTTATATTGTATACCCAAAACCATTCTCCATCTCTACTATCTAGGTCATTTTTTACAAATGCGACTAGTTCTTCAAATATAAATGCCTTAAAACTCTCGTTGTCTAAGTTCGCTATGTTATAAACATGTGAAGCAATCTTAGGATTTATCACCCTATTATATTGTTCAGTAAAAACGCCCTTTTTATTTAAAATATATTCCTCTAAATCAATATTGTAGCTTTTAAAAAGCTTAAGTAATTCATCTATTGTTATAGTATTTGATAAAAGATAGGCAAACTTTCTATCTTTCTTTAAGAGTTCGCTCACAATGGACATAAGAATACGCTTATACCCAGCAATACTATCTACTTCTAATAAATAAATTAGCCCTTTTTGAATTCCACCATCTAATGATTTATCGAGCAATTTATCGCCAGTGGTAACAGATGAATCATAGGAAGAAGTAACCCTATTCACAGGTATGTGAGGAGGAACAAGGTAAATTCCCTCGTCTATAAATCGATAGGTATGTGTTCCCTCAAAAACTTTAGTTCCTCTCATCTTTACAACTTCCAACGTTCTTTCCTTATAATCATCAAATTTTTCGACAAAATCTAATTGAATCACACCATCAAAAAGAAAGTTTTCAAAGGGAATTTCGCTTTGACGAGTAGATTGTTCTACAATCAAAAGAGACGTCAACCGGTTTCTTACAAGTGAGTTTTTTAAGGAATATATTGATTTCCTCATTTCTTGATCACCTTGCTCAAGATACTTAATTAAACTTAAACTGTCTATTACAACCCTTTGGCAGTTTATCGATTGAACCAGTTCCTCAAATAAACCAGATGGCTGTAGCATTTCTCTAAGTAAAATTTCAGGTGAAAGAGTAACAACTTTTAAGAGGTTTTCACCTTCCAGTTTTTCAATATCAATTCCATAATTTAGCATATCACTATAAATTTGTTCCGGTAATTCCTCAAACGTTATATATAAACCAGGCTCACCTATCATGGTGCCTTGGTGTAAAAATTGAACTCCTATTGTAGTTTTACCTGTCCCTGGTGCCCCTGTTATAACAACACCGTTGCCCTTAGGAATACCGCCACTAAGAACCATATCTAAACCTTTTATCCCAGTTTTTATAAGCTCTTTCATCGATATACCTCTCTTTCCATGATTATCCATTATAACACAAACAATTGTGGATAATCATTAGCATTGGCTAAATCTAGTGTCCATAATGATCCAGGGCTCGTTCAAATTTAGTTCGGTTTAAATAAAGGGTAACATATCGATGATAAGTAACAAAAGGAAGTTTCAATAAAACTTGATTATAAGTAACTAGTGTTGGGAAAATACTATTGTTGGATAGAAACTTTTGAAGAACCAATTATTCCTTACCATAAAGCTTGATTTGTAATGGTAGTACTAAGAATCATTTGCTTCAGGTGTCATTGAAAAGATAGTTGATACAATCCTACATTTCGAAAAAGGGCCAGACATAAGCAAAGAAGGAATACCAATACCTATCGGGTTTGGAGAGCAAGACATTATGAAAGAGACACCACGTTTATTTAGTGATAAATTTATGTTGTTTTATATTACAGAAATGTCTAAAGATTCTCTTACAATCTATTCCAACGCGCTTTCCACCTCATCAAGACAAGATGTTGTTGATTATTTTAAGATGTGTGTTTAAATAATTCGGTAATCACCTATGAAAAAGGACTACATTTATCACTTCTCCAACCATTCCATATCCAAATAAAGTTGATTTTGTTGTGACGGAATCATTTATCTCAGTAATAGCGGGTAAGTTCAGACCTTTAACTGGATAGAGATAATACAATTACAAATTAACATAAACACAAATATATTAGGTAAATCACTAATTTTGGGATTTAGTCAAGTTGCGTCATCAGAAAAATTAAGAAAGTATTTTCGCGAAGGAGTCAAAGTATCAGATAGACAATTAAACAACTAGGAAATTCCTTATAACTGATAATCTAACTACTCCAAATATCATGGATGCTGAAATTTTTGATTCTCCTACTCCACCATTTTCTAATAAGCTAATGCTTTATCACACACCTCTTGCCAACACTATCGGCATTTCAAACCTGGTCAATTAACTATACTCACAGGAGATATAGTTAAATATGCAAATGAAGGAATGAATCTTATGATTGGTAATTGATGGCTAGAAGAACCTCCGACGGCTGCGGTCCGTAGAAAGATTTCAAAAAAATCTAATGGAAGTTAACCTGTGGAATGTCATGTGGGTTCTATGAAAAATAAACAATCAAAAGATCACTTGTGAATCATTACACTTAAAGTGACGGGTGCTTTACTTCAATAAAGAATTGCCACCCTTGTTCCACTAACGCAGCAGTATAGTTGTGCGAAATGTTCCTAGCTTAAATGGAGGATGGTCACATTTCTCTGGTAAAGGCTAGGCAATTCCTTGTGGAATTGAAGGATTATATCGAAGAATCAAATGAAGAGGTAACGCTCGGAAGGGTTCTCTCTTAGTCGATTAGCACTGAATTCAGTAAGGATGATAGTGTTAAGAGCTCGGTGAAAAGGCGTAAGAATTTACCGTACCAGTGAAGTTTAGCTGACGAAAGCCTACCCGCGATGGTGGTGTAAATCATGATGCTTGAGTTGAATGAATATGGTGAGTATGCGAATAAACCTAAAAGAAAAAGGTTAAGCTGACAAACTTCTGAATGTACGGGTCTAGAACTGCAATACATAGAAATGTGTATATCACCAAATGTGAGGTTAACTGTGGGTGAGTAAAACTAATTAATATGAAAATCCATGATATGTTAAAGGCATATGAAAGTTAACAGGCTTACAGGAAGCACCTAAGTTCATTTTATAATAAATATAATTCAACGTTGTAAGCTGATGACGTGGAGGTCTTACTTCCGATGAAACGGCAATAAGGAAAACCATAATGACAATAGTTATGGTATAACTTATTTTTGTATCAGTGAAAGTGGTGGCACGGTACCAATGAAGTGTCTAATTAACACAGAGGGATAGCCACTAGACTAATGAAGAATCATTCAACCATGTAAGGCAGATCTTTATCGGTTAATAAGGTTCTCGTGAGACTAAAAGAGGTTTAACTCCGAAAGGGGTAGCCAACTTATTGAAACGGAAGAAACTGAGGCATAACGAGTATTACAATCTACAAGAGTGTTTCGACACTCTTTATGCTCGTAGTACCAATGGTGAAAAGTTTTATGGATTAATAGAATTGATGAGTTCTAATGAGAATATACGTCTTGCCTATCGAAATATAAAGAGAAACACTGGAAGTAAAACGGCAGGCACAGATAAATTAACAATTAAAGATATTAGTCACTTGTCAGTGGAAGATGTAATAGTAAAGGTTCAAGAGATGTTTCAATTATATGAACCACAAAAAGTTAGACGTGTTTTGATTCCAAAAGCAAATGGTAAGAATCGACCTCTAGGAATCCCAACTATTTGGGATAGGACTTTTCAACAGTGCATTCTGCAAGTATTAGAACCCATTTGTGAAGCGAAGTTTCATAAGCATAATTATGGATTCAGACCGAATAGAAGTACCCATCATGCGAAAGCAAGATTTGAATTTTTAATCAACCAATCTGGGCTTCACCATTGTATTGATGTTGATATTAAAGGTTTCTTTGATAATGTTAATCATAGTAAACTCTTAAAACAAATTTGGTATTTAGGTATAAGAGATAGGTCATTAATCGCCATTATTTCAAAACTATTAAAAGCTGAAATTCATGGTGAAGGTGTACCAACTAAAGGAACACCGCAAGGTGGCATTCTATCTCCACTACTTTCAAATATCGTTTTAAATGAACTAGATTGGTGGATAAGTAATCAATGGGAAACTTTCACAACTGAGTTCCAATACAAAACAAATGGGATTAAATATCAAGCACTAAAGAAGTCTGAACTAAAAGAATGTTATATTGTCCGCTATGCGGACGACTTCAAGGTGCTTTGTCGCACACGTTCACAAGCAATCAGAATGAACTGCGCAATTAAAGATTTTCTGATGACTAGACTGCACCTCGAAACTAGTGAAGAAAAGTCTAAGGTAATAAACCTAAAGAAAAATTCTTCCGAATTTTTAGGATTTTCCATTAAGGCAGTTAGAAAGGGCAAAACGAGATTTGGCTATGTAGCCAAGTCAAATATGTCTAAGAAAGCAAAGCTAAATGCTTCCAACAAAATAAAAGAAGCAATCAAAGCTGTTCAAAAACATCCTGGTAATCAAACCGTTTGGAATTTTAATACTATCGTTATGGGGATACAAAATTACTATTCAGCAGCCACTAGAATTACGATAAATCTTAATGAGTTAAACTCTTATCTACGAAAAACGATGTATAATCGCCTAAAGATTCTTAGAACAGACGCAGAATTTCATGAAATGACTAAGACATTACAAAAGAGGTATAAAGGATACAATTGCAAACTGTATAAGATACAAAACATGGTTTTTGTACCCATCCATGCCCAAAAATATAAAACGAATTTATGCTTTTCCCAGGATACGTGCAATTACACGACCGAAGGTAGAGAAAAGATACACAAAGGGCTAAAAGCCATAAGTAAAGATGTCTTATCTTACATCATGAAAAGTTTTATTCCTAATCGAACAATTGAATATAACGACAATCGAATAAGTAAATTTATCGCTCAGTATGGTAAGTGTGCCATTTCTGGAATAGAACTAGGTCTAAATGATTGGCATTGCCACCATAAGAATCCTTATCATCTTTCAAAAGATGATTCATTCTCTAATCTAGTTATACTGCGTATTTTATTCTTTACTACAATTATCCTCCTTTTAAATTCCCTTTTTTTGCTTTGATCATGTTACCTGTTTGTTTATTGCTAGGAAAACAATATGACATGATAAAATTTCTTTCAGGAAATGATACCTTAACAAAACTATATAATAGGAGATACGTTATCGATACCTTTCCTAAACTTAACTTCTAATGGATAAAAAAAAGGAGAAATTAATATTATTTCTTATTGATGTGAACAATTTTAAAATGGTAAATGATAATTATGGACACGAGACGGGAGATAATGTTCTTAAACATCTTTCAAATTTACTATTAGTTAATACAAGTAAAAGTGACATTGTTGCTCGTTATGCAGGTGATGAATTTATTATTATTTCCCCTTTTACCGACGAAAAGGGGAAGGATATAATTATTAAGCAAATTAATGAAGAATTAAGGGGATTATCTGAAAAGTTAAATATAGATATCTCTGTTTCAATTGGAACTTCTGTGTACCCTAATGACGCGAAAACATTAGATAGTTTATTAAATATTGCTGATCATAGTATGTATAAAAAAAAGAATGTTTTTAAAGAAGAATCCCATGAATTTAAACGGGGAGTCTAAAACATCTATCCTTTTTTCGGTATTGTATTCAGACGTTTTCTGAGGTCTTTCTAGATAAGTGAAATTTATTTTCTTCAACTATAGGGTCTTTCCTTGAATAAGGAATTGCACTCCTTGTTCAACTATTGAAGCAGTAATGTACAATAAGAAAATCATCATTCTGTACAGCGTAGTAGACTCTTATCGCGCAACAAGAAATAGAAACATTTGTAATAAAAAGAGCAAAGATAATAATCATCTTCGCTCTATCTTCTTAAACCTCGTTATTATGAACCAACAAATTATTGCTAATAGCCAATAGATAGGGAATGAATAAATGTTCTTCCAAGTAATCTCCTGATATATATTAAAAAATTCCATAAATCGTTCAGCTAAAAATGCCAGGAATGCGGATTGAAGACCTGAGATGAGAAAAAAATCTTTAAATTCCCCCCCCCAACGTTGATAAATCAACATAAACGGAATAATTACAATACCTACATCGTAAGGGTATAATTGTGGGTTCAGGTAAGGTGTTAAACGCACAGGATATACCCATGCCAATGCATTACTCCCAATGGAATCAAGAGTAATAGCAGAAACTGCATAAAATAATCCATAAGCTGTAACCTCTGTAATTCTCTGGTTATCAGTAAACATCCACCATACAATGGGAGATGAAATACTAAGAATAACTAATAGCCACCATTTCCATGTATAAAGATTATGTTCTCTCCAAAAGTTTTGAAGCGAATCTTGAAAAGTTTTTTCTATTTGTATTAAATCCTCAATAGGAATTGTATTTAACATTAAAAACTGATAAAAGTCCAAAGGTACTGTGCTCATTTATAAACACCCTAAGTTGTTTGATATATAGGTATGATTCATCAAACAACAGTAATATATTCACTATTCAACTAACGGATGATACTACGCATTCAAACCACATCTGTTTGCACTGAAATTGTGAAGACTTCACTTAAAGTAACGGGTGCTTTACTTTAATAAGGCGAAGTCAACCTTGTTTCACTAACGACGCAGGTTAGTTTAATTAGGAGGAGAAAAATGAAATCTATAATAAGTTATTTTTTATATGCTCTTCTATTGTTTGGGACATTACTTTTAGTGTCATACATTGATTTCAGATTAGAAAAATAATTGCAAAACAAGACTATCGTGTGTGGAAATGGATAACGATTAAACAGTTTTTGTTTATTCCAGTCGGGTTTGCGCTTGCTTTCCCTTACTTAATCAAAAATTTTAAGAAAGATGGAAAATGGAAGTTTGATTATAAAAAATTCATATTTTTTGGTATTCCTGCTTTATATTTAACTTTTTCCTTTAGCCTTTACTATAATAGTCCTTTGGGCAATCTTGATATTCCTTTGTGGATCAGGATGGATGGAGCTGAAATTGAATTAGGAGGTACTATTTTAGGATATATAATCTTATCTTGTTTCTTTAAAACCAAGAAGGAGTAGGATACAGTTAATGATTATTCAAATAACAGGTGCTTTTCAACAATAAAGTTTTCAAGTTAGGAGGTTCCTTATGGGAGGAATAATTAACTTATTCTTAGGAGTCGGTATTGTATTTTTAATAATATTTTTGTTTGTGGTATTTTCCTGTATTAAAAATAGAAAGTGATTACTTTTGGCTGTTAAGCTAACGGGTGTTTTACTTCAATAAGGAAAAAGCATTTCTTGTTCAACTATTGTAGCAGGTTAGCTGAACAGGGAATTGAAGCAAATTTAAAGTTAAGGTAGGGGGGAGACGATGAGAAAAATAGTTTATATTTTTTCTGCAATTATAATATTTGGTGTAGGGTTATTTATTTATTGGGACTGGACAGAAAGAAATTCCTCTTTTGCTACACCTGAAGAGGCGTTAGGAAGTGTGAAGAACCCCTCTTTGGAAGTGGTAGAGATTATTGATACAAAGGTGCTTAAAGGAACCAACTATGCGTATGTATTTTTCTATTCACAAATCGATGAACCTAAAGATTATTATGCTGTATCTGAATTTGAAAAGGGGAAATATGGTTGGAAGTTTGTTCGTATGTTTGGAGGAGGGAATATTGTAGAAGATAATGCGAATGGTGGTTTAGCCGTAGGTGATGTTGAAAGTGGCGAGTATTACGGTTTAGCAACTTCTAACGTTTCTACTGTAAACCTTGTACATCTTGAAGCAAAACTCATTCCATTAGATGAAAAAGATATGAAGATTTGGATATTCTTCAATCCTACTTCGGAAGATATGAAAAGTAAGCCTGATTTCTTAGATAAAGATGGGAAATTATTAAACTAAGGGGTGCGTTACTTCAAGAAGTAATTACATCTCTTGTTCTACTAAAGAAGCAGGTTAGTTCAATAAGAAGTAATAAAATGGAGGGATTTGGTGAGAAAATCTGTTGGAATATTTTTAGGAACTTTTATAGGTAGTTTTATTCTTTTTACGATATTAATCAACTTCTTTCAAGTTGATGGTGGAAACCCATTAGAACCTATCGTATTAGCAATTGGAACGGTCATCATATTATTGCTTTGTTATTTAATTACTTTAATCCATTACCTTATAAAACAACAACAAGGTAATGGTAAAGAAGACGCGAACATTACAGCTTTTTCAGTAGATAATGATAAAAGTAACTAAATTAATTTTCAATTAACTGGTACAAAGAAGATCGTCAATTGCGGCGATCTTTTTTTGATTTTTAAAAAATTAATTGGAATTTTATGTTAAAATTAATTTAGTGGTACTTGAACTTTTGTACTTACAGTAACGCTACAGAAATGTCACAAGAAGCGAAAATATAATAACTTTACTATTTAAATTTTGATAATTCTGACGTGTCAATAATAAGTTGAGGTAGGTATGGTGAGAAGAATGTTCACGAACCAAACAAAATTAGATAGAGAAACAATAATTTTATCAATTGTCAATAAAAGGACTGAAATGTTAAAGCTAGCAGAAACAAATGGTTTATGCTGCGACGACACAATAAGATGTAGTCAGGAACTTGATTCGTTGTTAAACAACTTATCAAAACTATATGCAGAAAATTTAGAGCAGGATAAATAAATTATTAACCTAGTTATTTAATATAATTAATTGATATTTCAGAAGGAACTGATGTCTTTATGGGAGAAGAAGAACTTAATCAACTATATTTAAAACACAAAGGGAGGGTTTATAATCTCGTACTTTATTATGTGAAAGATCCTTATTTATCAGAAGATATTGCTCACGAAGTTCTTCTCAAATGTTATTTTAATCGCGAAAAATTTAGTGGTCACTGTTCCATCAATACGTGGATGAATCGAGTTACCGTTAACCATTGTATTGATTATTTGCGCAGTAGCCATATGAAAAAAATAACGCCTTCTGAGAATATTGATTCTTTACTTAATCAACAATTAACCTTAGAAGACACCGTAGTGATATATATTGATAATGAGAATCTTAGAAAACAAATTGATCTACTCCCTTCTATCTATGTAGAAGTTTTAAATCTTTATTATTTTAAGAACTATTCGATAAAGGAGATCCATAGTGTCTTGAAATTAAATGTTTCTACCGTTAAAACCAGATTATATAGAGCAAAAAAAACCTTAAGGAAAATGTATGATAATGATGAGGAATTTAGCACTTTGATTAGTTCTCGGTAAATTTAATGGTATAAGAGTTTAACAAATGATTGTCGATTACAGCGATTCTATTTTTGTATTTGAATAATTATTAGAATTTTATGTTAAAACAATGTGTGAACAGATGTACTTAAATTAACGACGCAGGTTAGTGTAAGAAGACTTGAGGGGGAATACAAGAAAATGAAGAAATTTATAATTTTTAGTTTTCTAGTTATACTGCTAGTCTCTTGTAGTCGGAGCGAAAAGGATAATTACGCTTTAGTTCATTCTGAACTGTTACCTGATGAGAATGACCATTATTCATTAGAGGCAGTCGGAAAAGAAATTACATTTGAAATACTGCAAGAGAAGGATATAACTAATGTAAGCCCAATTACAAATTCAGACTCCTATGAATTTTTGAACAAGCAATATCCACAACTTGATATAAAAGAAAAACCCGCTTTTATATTATTTGATGTTAATGGATTGGCGCTAAAAACGTATGATTACAATGAATTAATAAATTTCTTACAAGACAATCAAATTGAATAGCATTAGTTATTAAGCTAATGGGGGCTTTACTTTAATAAGCTAAATGATCAAAGACCTTCAATTCCACCTTTTTAAACTGGTGTATGTTGAAGGTCCTTTTATATAGCAAAAATACTGCCATTTCTTAAAAGGATTAAATTACAAAATATACACTTCAAACGCTTACCTGTAAACAGACGCTAAATTATCGCTTCTTTTCGCCACATTAACAAAAGGTATGTATTATAAATCTGTAACATATGTTGAGCTAATTTTTAGCGGAAAGGGAGTTTATAAGTAAGATGAAGTTAACAATAGGTCAATTCAAAAGATTATATAGTGTCGTAAAAGAAGGAGATCCCTCTTGTTTAAAGGGGGTGTTCTATTCAACGAGTAAAGAAGAACTTTTACGAAAAGCTGTCAACCCATCAAAATACTTAAACGACACCAGGCTATTGGATATTATTTGGGAAGGGGAAGGTCTTTATCATATCTGGCATGATCAAGGTAATCTTAAACTTGTTAATAGCATTAGAGCTTTTGAAGGAACAACAGGTATGAATCACAAAATTTATTTGGGTAATCAGGAAGAGATAAAGAATGCTGTTGTAGAAGAGTTAAGTAATATAAATTCGAACTTTCTTTATATGGTTTGGCAGATAGACCAATTTGCGCAAATGACTGGAAAGTATAGAGACATAATCTTACTCGAGTCTTGCCTTAGTAATCGAAGACTTTCTGAGTCAGAAGTGTTTGAAATACTTCATTTCGAAGTAAAAGCCCCTGAATTTTATCGCGTTTATGAAATAAGAGAATTGGCACCTGAAGATTTAGCTGAATACTTTGTTCAAAAGAATTTGAACCATCTTTTAGTATAAAAAGATATGGGAGTTAACTATTTTGGAAACTGTCTCCTATACTTATTGGGAATCCTCAAACCATATTAACATTAGTAGGAAAAATAAAGAGTAAAATTACCCTAAAATAACATGTAGACAACGATGGTGCAAACAACATAGTTTAACAAAGGTATTAGAAGTGATTAATTATTTTATTTCCATTAAAGTGTCTTGTTTAAGTAGAAAGAAGAAAAGTCAGCAGTGCCATTTGTTGCGCAGTACAAGAAAACTATTCAATAGAAAATAATAATCCATAATTAGCATGATTGTAGAAAACCTATGCCTAATTCCCTCGGTAAAGATAAGGAGGATTAGGCTTTTTTACTTCAAAACCGTTGACATACTTCTATTGGTAAATGCGTTGACGTAGCCTGCTAAATTCCTTGGCGTAAAGTGGTAAAAAAGATGGGAAGGGTGGTAAAATCTCTTGACTGTATTCACCTGCTAGCAAAACATCATAAATTTGTATTCGATCACTAGTATCTTCAACTGTTTTGTCATTAAATATTTCTGCAGCAGTTAACTTTATATTTTCTGTTTCTTTAGGAAATTCATTTTCAACTAATAAATCTGCGATTTTGCATTCACCTACTTTAACTCCGTAAAATGTAAATTCCATTTTAGTTAAATCTGTTAATGTATAACTATTTCTAAAAGAATTAATATTAAAAACATAAAATAGATTTTTCTTCACCCTTAACGGCTAATAAATCATAATAGCCCCTTTAAGAATCTCATCAATATCTACAAAATTAAAATCTGCTAACTCTTGAGTGTACTTGGTATCCTCTTTTAAGAGTTTAATATAAGGAGAATACATTTTTATGAAGGTAAAAGAGCCATTTACTGCATCAACTTTATAGCCTTAAAAAGTACTAATTTTGCTCTATTCTCTTCGCTATTTGCAAAATCTACAAAATCTGATAACAGAATATTGGTGATAGTAGATTTTAACAAAGAATCCTTAGATTTTTCTACACCAGCACTGCCTGTTAAAGAGATACTTGCTTTTATCAATGACAAAAAGTTTCCCCACTACAACTTTTCCCTCTGTAGATCTATTGAGCTTATAAGCAAATTTCCCACTATCTTCATCGACAACCTCAATATTTCCTCCATAATAAATCTGTTAAAAATCAGTTGCGAAACCTTCATCAAAATAAATAACCTTGTACATCGCCCATTCACTCCTTTTGCTTTCTATAAAATAAGATTCAATTAATATAATCAATAATCCAGAATATACACAAATTAATTTGGCATATTATTACAATTTTTTTAGCCCCTTCAACAATCCGACCCGGTGTTGTATATTATAAGCCCAATTCCTCGCTATAAATAAGGAAGGATTAGGCTTTTTTTATCTTTTAATATATTTTAACGTGTTAAATCTACACTTTCCTGACGCTATCCATTGGTAAAGGGTGTAGACAATGAGTGGTAAAACTCGATTCAACCATTAAAATATGACAATGGTACACTTCATTGGGTGTATTCATTCGGATACAAACAACTCAATTAAGAAAAAGAGTACATCAATATGCTCCTTGTCAGAAGTCAAAGAGTTTCCAGAGATCTTACATTGGTACTTTCTGGGTGTTGCAACTTTTAAAAATAGAAGAAATTATTTTTCGCTTTTACTCGCCATCATTTTGGCAACAAGGTATTATCTTGAAAAGAGCAGTATGGGAGGTGGAGGTAAGAGTAAGGTGCAATTGTCAGGTGCAATAACTCGATTCACAAATTAAAAGTACCTCTATTTTCATTACCTGGAATATAAATTCTTTATTTACTTATAGTAGTGGAGAAGCACTAATTGGTTTTAAGGTAATGAGAATGATTATTATTTTGTTTGTAAACATAATCTATTTCCATCGATAATTGTTTTGAAAAAAAAATTTTACATTTTTTTTGGGTAGGTGGTTTCCTTTTTACCCCTTAAGTCAGTATAACAATAGTAAGAGCAATTTTTAGAAAGGGATGGTGCTACAACATATTTGGGAAAGCTAATTATATAATAGAGGATTCAGTTTCAGTGGATAGTGTCATTTTCACACAAAAAATTTAAAAAGGGAAGCTATATCCGAAGTTATTCAATCACAAAATATATCAGATTTTGTCAACCCAATCGTTATATCTTAAACCTCGATACCATTTAACGTAAAAGGATATTTATTAGAGATACTTGATAAGTTATTAGAATTAAGTGAAGAGGGTAAAAAGTCCCTTCCAAATTTAAGACAATTAGTGAAGTTCCATACAAAGGACATTAATGTACCAATATGTGTAGTCCATTGCAGATAGTTTGTCGGGTTTTCAACTTAAAAAAATCATAATGTGTAATTTGCAGTTAGGTGTTATACAAATATTTATAGATTCAAAAGGTGTTGCTAATAACACGAGTTTCAGTATCCAAAGAAGAGCAAGGAAATTTGATTAAAAAGAGTAATTAGAGATAAACATCAATTAAATAAGGAGATGAATTAATTGAGTAACAGTAGCAAAAATCAAAAAACAGAAAGTAAATCTATTAAAATCGAAAGTATTGAAAAATTCACGCTCAGTCAGATGAAAAGTTCTTTCCCATTTGAGGTAGCTTATATTGACCACACACAATCGGATATTGATTTAGTGAATACTAAGAACAGAACAGTCCTTGGACGGCCGTGGTTAACTCTCTTAATAGACGAGTCATCAAGAAGCGTGCTTGCATTAACTTTGAGCTTAGATTCACCATCATTTGTATCTAATATGAAGGTAATTCGTGAGTGCGTATAAAAACCATTCAGATCCTAACAACTAATAATAGATAGTGGCAAAGAATTTAGAGATAGGGATTTTATGACTCTCTCAGAGAAATACTCAATGCAATCAATATTTCGCTAAAGGAAAAGATATTGTATCCAACATTTGAAAGAGTGTTTAAAAGTATAGAACAAGATAGTGCCTAGTGTCTATAGAACACTTTCAAAAGTTGTCAGACATGAAGTGGAAAATGTAACTACATTACCCCTTGAAGATTTGAAAAATAATTTACTTCAACAATTTTTCAAAATGTATGATCAAACAAAACAACAAGAGTTAAATGGTATGAGCCCTAGAAAAGCTTTTTACAATCATATATATGAAGGAAAGAGAAATGCAACATATGATGAAAACTTTAAGGTAATGACTTGTGTTAGACCTAAAATAAGGACCAGAAGAGTAATTCTGTATAAAGATATCAAAATCAATGGTAATTACTACTGGTCAAAAGAACTCATTAATTTGGGTGAACAGAAGCTGCCGGTTAAATACGATCCGCAAGATACAAGCATAGCTTATCCATACATTGGTAATGAGTGGCTAAGACTGCTTTGTAAATAATAGAACTATTTTTTGGTTTCGTCTGAAGAATGAAAAGGCACTCTATGACAAACAAAATGGAATATTTTTCATTACATGCGGAACAATACCTCAAAACGAGGTGGCTCAATTGGGTGAAAATATTTTGATTAGTAATAGAAGTGTTCTATACAATTTAAAACCCATTGGAATAGGGACAGAGATGGTAGAGAGCCTGACTAGCTACCTATCGAGATTGGCATTTGAGCATAGCACAACAGTTGGGCAATTGGTAAACAAATTAATAATTCCAGCTAAGAGTAAGGTACATCTTATTCGAAGTAGTGAATTTGGGGGTAACCGATTTTATGAAGGGGCAAAAACAATAAATGGATATATGGATTATGCCTCTAATATAATTTATGCTTTGGGAAAATTAACAAGTAGAACAGACTTACAAGAACTTACTTTAGTAAATTTGAAAGGTGTTATTCCATTAAGGGGGTTATTTAAGCAGTCATTAACATGGTGCCCGGTTTGCATCAAAGAGTGGAGAGATGATAAAAGCACAGTTTATTATCCTCTAATTTGGTACTTAAAGCTTATCAGTGTATGTCATAAGCATTCCTGCTATTTAACAGATACATGTCCTCATTGCAATAAACAACAGGATATTCTAAGGAGGCAATCATTAATTGGGATTTGTCAGCACTGTTTTCAACGATTTGATTTGGTTCCTTTTACTGAAGAATTTTCTGGAGATAAGGAGTGGCAGAAGTACGTCGTTAGGAATGTTAGTTCCTTGTTATCATATGAGGGAAGATTAATTTCTGATAGGAGCTCATTTCTAGTTAACAATCTAAATCGTATCTGTGAAGAAGTATTCGATGGGCGTATAACTAATTTTAGTAAACAACTAAACTTTGCGGAAAGTTCTATAAGAGGGTGGCTGAGTGGAGAAGTCACACCATCATTAGAAAAACAAATTTTTATTAGCCATAGATTAAGCATAAAGATTGAACAATTACTATTTGACCCCCTCAACACTGACGAAATTGATGTTATAGTGCAAGAAAAGAAAGAAGAAGTATTGAAGTCAACAAATGATAAAAGAAAGATAGATCATGATTTTGTAAAAAAGCAATTAGAAAAAATAATCCAGAGTAGGGAATCTATCTCCATGTCAGAAGCTGCTGAAAAAATAGGAGTCAATAAGCGAACGCTTTATAGAAACTTTCGAGACCTTTGTATTCAAATATCACAGAAGCATAAAGAATACCTTGGAGAAAGAAAACTTCAGAGAATAATGGATTTAAAAGCACTTATAGAGAATAGTTTTATAGGGTTATGTGAGCAAAGAATTTATCCGAGCAGAAGAAAAATGGAGCATGTAATGGATAAACCAGGAGTATTGAAAGAAAGGGAGTTACAACACCATTGGAAGGGACTATTGATAAAAAGTGACCTACTAGAGGGTGAACTAATAGAGGAAGGTGAAGGGAATGGTAATGAACTCAACAGAGTTTAATGAATGGGCTGAAAAATTAGCTTTATCTGATGAAACAAAAAGAGAAATAGAAAAGATAAGAAATTCTCCTCCGGCTAGGCGAGTTGGTGGTGGTAAAAAAAACGTTAGCGGAAGATTCAGTAGTAAAAAAATGGGAGTAACGATTCAATTTGAGAGCCATAAAGTGGAATATCCATATTTACATATGCTTGAGTATGATGAAAATGTAATAGAATTCTACGATCAACCCCCTTCGATTAAGCTACTAAGCACTGCTAAAAGTGGAAAAAATCATGGATATATGTACACGGCAGATTATTTTGTAATAGAAAGAGAAAAAGCTTATTGGGTTGAGTGTAAAACAGAGGAAAAGCTAATTAAATTATCTCAAGATAATCCAAATAGGTATTATTTTGATCAAAACTGGGAATATGTCCCTCTGAGAAGTTATGCAGAAGAGTTTAATCTAGGTGCTAGAGTGTTTTCTTCCAAAGAAATAAATTGGAGACTCTATAGGAATTTGCTATTTCTTAAGGATTATTTCAATGATATGAATAAACCAGATAAAGAGGTGATAATCAGCATTAAACAAAAAATACTTTCTTCTCCAAATATCACTCTACACGACTTGCTGGAAAGTACAGAAGTAGAAAGTTATACAATTGATGATGTTAATGCATTAATAGCGTCACAAGATTTATATGTCGATTTGTATAATTCTGTGTTAAGTGAACCTAAAGATGTTAAAGTATTTTTAAATAAAGAACAAAGTAAAAGTTTGTCAATGTTGGATAAAAAATCGTCGGATTCTTTTATTTCAAAAAAAATTGATTTGAAAGCTGGGAGCAAAATTCTATGGGGAGAGAAAATATTTACTATTAAAAATATTGGAGGAGATACAGTTTTCTTAGCCTCCCATGACAAAACTTATACTGAACTACCCTTAAACATATTTGAAAACTATGTAAGAGAGGGATATATCAAAGGTAGACAGGAAAAGTCAACTGTTCCTGCTGTTACTAAGAAAATTATGAAAGCAAATGAAGATGATTTAAAAATAGCTAATAAGAAGTATGATGTTGTAAAAAAATATTTAAATGGTGAAGAACTAGAATTAATTGATGTAACTGATAGAACTATTAGAAATTGGGTTAAAAGTTACAAAGATGCGGAATTAAAATATGGGAGTGGATATATAGGTCTTCTACCAAAGAACAAAGAGAAGGGAAACAAAAAGCACAAGATGCCTCAGGAATCTATAGATTTAATGAACGAATTTATTACAAATAGCTATGAGACCATAAAAAATAAACCAGCAAGTATTGTACATGGCGAATTGTCAAATTTATGTGAGGAAAAAACGCTTCATGTACCATCATATCAGACTTTTTGCACAGCGATAAAAAAAAGAAGTAATCACTCTTTGACAGAAAAAAGACAGGGAAGCCGTGCCGCATATGTGTACGAAAACTTTTATTGGGAGCTTGAATTTACAACACCAAAACACGGTGATAGAGTTTTTGAACTTGTACACATTGACCATACTGAACTTGATATAGAGCTTGATATTAATGGAAAGGACTCAAAACGTCCCTGGTGTACTTTTATGATTGATGCCTTTTCAAGGAAAATTCTTGCGTTCTATTTATCATTCGAATCACCATCGTACAGATCTTGCATGATGGTAATTCGAGAGTGTGTAAAGAATCATAGTCGTTTGCCAGATTGTATTGTACTTGATGGTGGGAAAGAATTTAATAGCATTTATTTCGAATCATTATTAGCCAGATACGAGATTCACAAGAAGGAGAGGCCAGCTGCTAAAGCAAGGTTTGGAAATGTCGTGGAACGATTATTCGGAATTGCAAACAAAACGTTGATCCATGCTTTACTAGGTAATACACAGCTCATGAAGAATGCTCGTCAAGTCACAAAAACAGTTAATCCTAAAAATCATGCAATATGGAAATTCGAAGAGTTTTATAAAATGATGAAACATTGGGTAAATGAGATTTACGATAACAAGCAAAATCCATCATTAGCCAAAACTCCTAAAGATGCTTTTGCACAATCACTACTAAATACAGGTAATCGTCCTAGTTCTTTAATTCCATATGACCAAAATTTTATTATTATGACATTACCATCTCCAAAAGGAAAGACTAGAAAAATCCAAATTGGAGGGATCAAAGTTGATAATAGGTTGTATTGGTCTGATAAGTTTCTTGATCCCAAAACCGAAGGAAAAGTTGTAGAAGTACGTTATGACCCATTTAATTTAGGAATTGCTTTTGTGTTTATAAACAAAAAATGGGAGAAGTGTACTTCCGAATATTTTGCTCAGTTTAATGGTAAGACAGAAAAAGAGTTACAACTAATTACGGAGCAGTTGAAAGAAGAAAGAAGAAGTTACTCTCGTAATATTAGAATTTCAACGCAGATGGTTGCAAATTATATACAAGAGTTGGAAATAAGAGAAAAAGATATGGAAATTGAAAAATTTGAACAAGAAAAGGAAGTTCGAAAACAGCATTTAGAGGTAGTAAATAATAATCCAGATATTGAATCAACAACTATTGAAGAAAAGTATGTTGAAAATGAAATCGAGGATGAGGAGCTAGAGTACTATGAGGATATGGAGGAGCTAGGCTTATGAGTAGTAAGGCAAATAATTCAAAAGCAGAAATTTTATTAGAATCAAAAGAACAAAAAATATCTTATTTTGAAAAGTTTACAGCTTCACATCCAAAGTTGATACAAGTAATGAAAAAGTTAAAAAATGAAATTTATTCTCAAAGTAACTCAGATATATTAATGGTAGTAGGTCCTTCAGGTGTCGGGAAATCGAAGTTATTTGAAAGAACATTAATTTCAATTTTAAAAGATTTTTCGAGTGAAATGGAAGTTGATAAGGGTATGATTCCGATTGCAGGAATGGAGCTTCCAAATCCTGATTTAGGAAAATTCAGCTGGAAAGATTTTTATTACAGGGTACTATTACAACTAACTGAACCTCTTATCGATGATAAAATAGATATAGAAGCAATGTTGAGAAATAAACAAGGTAGTCTTGATGGTAAGAAAGCAGGAACTGCACCAGAGTTAAGAAGATCTGTGGAAAAAGCTTTTGATAACAGGAAAACTAAAGCTTTTTTAATTGATGAAGCACAACACTTCTTTAATATAGGTAGTCGTTCAATTTCAACTAAACAATTTAACTCGATAAAGTCCTTAGCTAATATGGCAAATACAAAGATAGTACTTTTTGGTACATATCAACTAAACGAAGTTATTAATTTAGATGGACAACTCTCCAGAAGGGTAAAAGAGTTGCACTTTCCTAAATATGATTATTCTAACCCTGATGAAGTTAAGATGTTCAAAAGTATTTTATTTTCATTTCAAAGAAATTTACCAGTTGAGGAACAGCCTGATCTAATTCAGTACCATGAATATATATATGAACATTGCGTAGGGTGCACAGGAATATTAAAAAGGTGGTTACAAAGGTGTTTATCTGATGCTCTTGAATCAGGTCACAAGACTATAACTTTTGAAAATTTAAAAAGGAATGCATTACAAAATAAGAAGTTACTCACATTAGCTCATGAAGCGATAAATGGTGAAGGGGAATTTCTAGATAACGATAATGATATTGATGAGTTAAAAAGGTTGTTGAAAACAAACAAAAGGCAAGAAAAACCCTCGAAGGCTTCAGTTAATAAAACTCCTGGGAAAAGAGATCCAGGTAGAGATAAAGTTGGTGCAAGCTGATTGGCGTTTAGTACACGCCTGTCAGCTTGATTATTAAATACCAGTTACATTAATAGTTAAAAAAGCCTATGATGAAGATTCTTATTTAATAAAAATGCTAAATTAAGAATAGTTAAGTGTGAAATTGAACAACCTAATCCATGATATTGAGAGAAAAACTAAGTGGGGGAGAAATAGTGAATATTGTTTTACATAGAGTAATAGAAAAAGAGAGCCAACTAGATCATATCTTGTCTTCGAGAAGTGTTTTATATAATTTAGAACCTATTGGTTCTGGAACGCCTTATGTAGAAAGTTTGACAAGCTACATTTCTAGGTTAGCGAATGCACATAATGTAAGTGTTAGTTCACTTATCAAAGGGCTAATTGCTAAAACGACAGATAAAGTATACTTGAAAAATAGTTTATCTGAGGGTATTTTTGGGGACACAGCTAAGTATATAAATGGCAACAGCCGTTTAAGTATAGAATATGTGGATGTACTAGAATTGTTAACGTCTCGGAATGACCTTAATCAATTGACGATGAATAGTTGGACGGGTATATTTTCAGGTAACGTAGTTGGAGATTATAGAAAATGGTGTCCTAGTTGTTTGAACGAATGCAAATCCAATTCAAAAGATATACATGAGCCTCTTATATGGTATATATCAGGTATTGATAAATGTGAAAAACATGAAAACATGTTAAAAAAAGCATGTCCAAGTTGCAATAAGAAATTGCCTTTTATCCATAGTCACTTTGTAGTAGGTTATTGCCAGTATTGTTTTACTTGGTTAGGTGATGATTTACCTAGAAAGATAACTAAGCCCCTACCTGAATTAGAATCATTTATTATGGAGAACTATAAACTATTAATTGAAAAATCATTTTCTGCAACTAGTTTACCTACAAAAAAATCTATTAGTCTTGCATTAAGTAAGGTAATGAATTCTTTAAAGATTAGTAATACTAATTTTGCTAAGTTAATAGGGGTAGGGGATTCAACCCTTTCAAGTTGGCTTCACAATAGAAGTATTCCTTCTAAAGATAATTTAATCAGAGTTGCTCGGACATTAAATTGTAATATTTTTGATCTTATCATGAGTGAGAATATGATTGAAAAAATAAGTGTAGATAAACAAATATTATCGGATCTGCATAAGAGTTATAAAAGGGGTGACTATGTCTCAAAGTCTGAGACAAAATTTTATATAAAAAACGAATTAACTTCAGATACACCAAGGAGCATAGCTCAATTAGCTTCTAAAAAAGGGTTTAGTCCACAGTCTGCAAGAGATCAGTTTCCAAGTCTATGCAAACAATTAAGTGCAAGATATGCTCATTATCAAAGAGGTATCTGGCATGAAAAAATAAGAGAAATAGAGGGTAATTTAAAATTCGAATTAACAAGAGAAATTCCACTGAGTTTAGCTGAATTCCATGAAAAATATGGTTATACACCAAGTACAGTCAGAAGATACTTCCCAGAACTTTGTGGAGAAATTGTACTTAGGTATAAAGAATACAAACAAAAATTGAAGTTGGAAAGAATAGAGAACGTAAAAAAGGAGATCAAAAATATAACCTTAGAAATTCACGACCGTGGGGTGTATCCGAATAGGAAATTAGTCCAAAAGAACTTGAAACAACCTGCAATATTCAGAAACCCAATTTATCGTGATTACTGGAGGGGAATTGTTTTGTCCTTGGGATACAATCTGTGAATCTGGTAAGTATAAATACCAAAAGGAAAAAAATCGTTTTAATTAAGCCGCTAATTTATTGATGAGCATAGCTTGATTGAATCTGCTTGGAATTTTCAATTTCAGCAGATTTTTGTTTTTGATGATACGAAGATGATCCCGCTAGTGTGATATCAATTTTTTAGTGTTTAGAATTATTCTTTTATTTCTATCTAAGTAAATTAAGTAAAATTATTATTGTCCTCCCGCGGTAGCCAGTTTCAGCTCAATTGGGATTCAGAAGACGTAGCCAAGAAAGTGATTTAAATAGTAAATATAACATTTAAATAAAACATAAGTTTTCCTAAAATAATAATATAAAGCATAAAGCTTCCTAAAACATCAATTTCTAGTATGATATTTAGATTAAAGGTTTTGAAAGTAGATTTAAAAACAACTTTGTAATCTTGTAAGCCTAAGTGGCTCATGGCTTGGAAAGCTTATGCTTTATTGTTTGGAAATTATATGATTTAAGTCACATTTTAATGTGATTCGAAACATAATATTGTGCAATGGAACGATTAAAGCAAAATTAAATTTAAACCGTCTAAGTCTGTAAACACTTATGTTTGCAGACTTTTTTTGCGTGGAAATTGTAGGCCAAATGTGGTGTCCTCAGTCCTATCAAAGGATGTTGAAAAGTATACTCTCCACCTCCTCTCTTTGTGAGCCTAAAACTGCCTACACAAAAGGAGGAGATTGAAAGATTGTAAAATGCGAAATCTTATCATCATAGAATTGTAAGAGATTAATGACAATCATGCGGATGTATGGGATTTCAGTGATCTACTCGGCTATTCTTGGTTTGCTTGATAGTTATTTCCCGGAATAACAACGCAAATTCCAAGTAATTTCCATTTAATTTTAGAATTATAGTTATCTAAAAATTCTGTTGATTTTTGTCGACTTTACACTTACACTTACAGAATACATAGGATAAATGGCATATCTGTCAAACCCCATGAAGGATAAAAATAGTTAGATCTTATTGCAAATGATAGCGTTAGCAAAGAAGCTTATTTTTTCTTACTTAAAGTGAAATTAATGAAAAATTGAGGGATCATAATGAAACTATTCTCTAACTTAAAAAAGAATGATCAAAGAAAATTTAAAAGTAGAAGAAACATTTTTTCATTTAAAAGTATAAGAGCTCGGATTATGTTTGGATTTTATATCGTAATAGCGCTTGTTGTCTATTTAAGTATATCCAACTCTTTATCATTAAACTCAATCGGAGAGGATACAAGAAACATAATAGAAGAAGAACTACCATTGCTGATAACGAATGAGAAACTTCAAATTAATACGAACGAGCGAGTAAGTTTAGTCCGTTCTTATGTTTTATTTGGAGAATCAAAAGATTTAGAGCGTTTTAATGAATTAACTGAAGAAAGCCGTAAGTTAGAGGATGTAATGTTGCAATCAAATGTTGCTGATGAATTTGAAATCCTAGCGAATAAAAGTAAATTGTTAGAAAACTATATCCAATCTAATGTTTTTGAAGCATATAATCAAGGACGTGAAGACTCGGCACGAATAAATTTGAGTACAGTTAACAGAATGACTGATGAACTAATTAGTGGTTACTCGGAACTGGGAGTGAATCGGGAAACATCTATAGTTGATCAGGGAGAAGATTTATTATCATCAGCTAATTCTTCAATTATTGTAGGGATAGTAATCTCATTAGTGGTAATCATTTTTAGCATTATAATTGCTTACATTGTTTCGAATCGAATATCAAAACCAATAAGAAAAGTTAGTAATCGAATGAATGCTATTGCAAATGGAGATCTCACTAATGATCCTATGGTTAATAGAGACCAAGATGAAGTGGGTCAATTAATAGATTCAACTAATAAGATGAGTGAAAATCTAAAAGACCTCTTGGGTGAGATAACTAACGTTTCTGGTTCAGTTTCCAGTCAAAGTGAAACATTGACAAAGGCAACAAATGAAGTGGAAGAAGGTAGTAATCAAATTGCTTCTACTATGCAGGAATTATCTTCAGGTGCAGAAGCACAGGCTAATCATGCAAGTGAGCTAGCATCTTCTATGTCGGATTTTTCAGAAAAGGTATACCAAGCTAACGAAAGTGGAGAAAGTGTCTATGGATCTTCGCAAGAAATTTTGGTTCTTACTGATGAAGGTAGCAATGCTATGAATCTGTCAATAAAACAGATGGGGATTATAGATGGTATTGTGAAAAACGCAGTAGAAAAGGTTAGTGGTCTTGATAAACAATCGCAAGAAATCACAAAATTAATTGGTGTTATTAAAGATATAGCCGACCAAACGAATTTACTAGCGCTTAACGCAGCCATTGAAGCTGCTCGAGCTGGTGAACATGGGAAAGGTTTTGCAGTTGTGGCTGATGAAGTTAGAAAACTAGCTGAACAAGTGTCCTTATCAGTAACCGATATTACTGAAATTGTGGGTAGTATTCAACGCGAATCGAATAACGTAACAGAGTCATTAACAGGTGGATACAAAGAGGTGGAGAATGGTAAAAACCAAATAGTCTCTACTGGTAAAACCTTTGAACAAATAAATAATTCATTAAAAGAAATGGTTGATGAAATAAAGTTGATATCAACTAACTTATCAGGTATTGCTTCAAACAGTGACTTAATGAATAAAGCTGTCGAACAAATAGCTTCGGTATCAGAAGAGTCCGCAGCAGGAATAGAACAAACATCTGCCTCCGTTCAACAAACTGGAAGCTCAATGGAGGAAGTTGCATCAAGTGCAAATCAGTTGCAGTCATTAACTGAATCACTTAATGGTTTAATCTCTAAGTTCAAATTAAAAGTCTAATCTATAATTTCAGAATAAATTTTATACAAACAAGCCCAATAGTGTAACTTCATGTATAATTATTAGTAACATGGTTTGCTGTAATTATTGAATTCTTAAGTACTCATGAGGTGAGAAGGAATGGGAAATGAAAGCTTTAACAATCAGCAAAGTAGTAATAATGAAGGTTTTAGAATTTCTCCTAGTTACCTATTTGAAAAATTTGGTGCTCATAAGGACATTACGCTTGTTTACGGAGAGCCAATTGAGGTCGAAAATAGGAAGGTATTACCTGTAGCAAAAGTAAGCTATATGTTTGGTGGTGGAGGTGGCTTTTCAGAGATTATAGACAAACTTCCTTCAGGTCAAGGCGAAGGCGGAGGAGGTTTTGTTTCGATTAAGCCGGTTGGTGTTTATGATATATCAGCAAAAAAGACCACTTATAAGCCAATCTTCGATTTCAAGTTAATAGTGATTTGCTTTACACTACCTTTACTACTTTTTTCTTGGAGAAAACGTAACAAAAACAATAATCACAGAACAAACTAATGGATTGCCAATATGGCAATCTATTTTTTTGAGCACAGCAAGGTAGTTTAACTAGAAATCAACTCCTTATTAACATTGAAATGTAATTGTAATATCTCTATTACATGGTTGTCATTTCTTTATGTTACTATTCTAGATGGGTCTTAAACTATTTTAATTTTTAGTAGTTTAATATTATTAAAGAATTATAAATTTACATAAATGTATGATGGAAGGCGGAGATGAGATGGGATCGCTAAACAAAAAGCTAATTGCTCTCAACACCATACTATTATTTGTTGTAGGAAGTTCTTTTGCAGCATCAAATGTTCAGGCTGAGACTGATAAAGATTTACAAGAAGTTCAACAAGAAAGAGCGGAAGTTCAGGAAAAAATTGAGCAGGCTGAAAAAGATATTGAAAATGCAGATGCAGAACTTACTGAATTAAGTGAACAAATTGCACGTGCAAATGAAGCGATAAATGACAATGAAAATATGATTGTAGAAACACAAAACAATATAGAAAATACTCATGTAGAAATAGATGCTCTAAAAGAAGAAATTGCTATTGAAGAAGAGAAAATGCAAAAAAGATTTGAAGTTTTAAAAGAGCGTGCATCAGCATACCAAAAAAGTGGTGGGAATCTAAGTTATTTAGAAGTAATCCTAGGATCTTCAAGCTTTGGTGAGTTTATTGATCGCGTAGCGCTAGTGTCGAAAATTATGGAGGCAGACTCCGATCTACACGCGCAGATTGATGAAGGTAAGCAGATTTTAGAAGAGAAGCAGGAGTCTGTACAAGAAAAACTAGATGAGCTTAATGAACTGAAATTAGAGTTAGAAGGAATGCAAGCGCAGCTAGTAGAACAAAAAGAACAAAATGAAGCCTTAAAAGAAGGCCTTACACAGGAAATGAAGGACGCTATCGCGGCAAAGTCCGATTTGCAAATGGAAGAGAGAAGTCTATCCTCCCGTGAGGCATCTATTGAGAGTAGTTTAGCGAGTGGTCAACCGGAAATAAATACTTTAAGCAAAGAATCATCGAAAAGCAGTCAACCATCATCTAACTCAATTAGTCCAGTCTCAGCTAGTGGAGATGTAAATGCTCTAATTTCCGCGGGCAACAGATATTTAGGTAACTCCGTGTACGTATTTGGGGGAGGCAGATCTGCTTATGATATTGCAAATGGTAGGTTTGACTGTTCTGGATTTGTAAGCTGGGCATTCTCCCAAATCGGTGTGAATGTTGGAGCAAGTACAAGTGCGTTAAGTGTGACAGGAACAAAAGTTTCAGCTAGTGACATGCGACCAGGTGACTTAGTTTTCTTTAATACCTATAAGACTAATGGGCATGTAGGTATTTATGTTGGAGGAAACCAGTTCATTGGTTCACAAAGTTCCACTGGTGTAGCTTATGCAAGCATGAACAGTAGTTATTGGAGTTCAAAATTTTCCGGACACGTTCGACGCGTAATAAATTAAGTTAAATTAATATAAAATCATGCACTTATTGGGTGCATGATTTTTTTGTTAGAAAATAAAGGTGACCCCTGTATACAGTAAAGTTGTGATAGCTGCTGCGATCAGAGCTGGTTTTAATTTAAATCGTGCGTAGTCCATTACTCTTAAATCCAATATTTTAGCTAATGTGTTCGTATCATCGCTTAATGGTGAGGCGAAGGCACCAAAGGACCCACTCGCAAAGACTGCACCGATAATAAGTGGTAAGGAAATACCAGAAGCGCTTGCAAGAGAGATGCCAAGTGGCATTAAAATCCCCCAAGTTCCCCAAGCAGAACCAATGAAGTAGGAGACAACGGCACCAAAGACGAATAACAGTGGAGTAATAAACATTATTGGAATCCATTCTGTATGTGCTGTCACAAAACCTGAGAAACCTAAGTCATCAGTAACAGATGATAATCCCCATACAACAGATAATAAAACAATTACTGACATTAATTCGTTCCCACCTGTTATAAAAATGGAAATTAATTTACTGAGCTCAAATCGTTGCACAAAGAAAAAAACGATCGAGATGAATAGCGTAAATAATAAGGCTACAACCATTGCTTCTAATACATCAGCCTTGATAAAGGCTTGGAAAAACGAATATCCCTCAGTATGTCCATCCCACCAGGTTAAGAATAAGGTGAGAAAGATAACTAGACTAATTGGAACTAGTAGGTTCCACGGCTTTGATGGTAAATCCTTCGCTACAGCAGGATGACAGTCATGCCAATCATCATCCTTTTCATCATCCATTTGTGTTGGTGCGTCTGTATGGGAAGGGTGAAAAAAGCTTAAGTATATACCAAGCAAAATAATTACAAATGCAAAAAAGTTAAATGGGATGCTCTGTATAAATAAAGAATAAGGGTCAATTGTAACTCCTACCGTTTCGGTTGATACTTGGATTACGGATACCATGTACCCAACAAACGCTGTTGCAACAGGTATTAGAACGATAATAGGTGTTGCAGTTGTTTCAATGACAAATCCTAATTCTTTCGTTGACATGCTTACTTTTTTTAATAGTGCCTTCATAATCGGAGCAATGGTTACAAACCGGAAAGTAGGAGCACTGAAAGTACCAATTGTCGATGCGTATGTTAATAACAGTGCTTGTTTTTTTGTGGTTATTCGTTCTGATGCTTTCTCTACGAATCCTTTAATCCCACCGGTCATCTTTATCATCCCGATGAGACCAGAGAATATATAAAGAAAAACAATTACTTTAATATTATTTTCATCAATCAATGCTTGTACAACATAGGTGAGCATTGTCTCCATTCCGCCGATAATTGAAGGGTTAACAAGATATGAACCGACTAGCAATCCTAATATTAGCCCAGGCAGCACTTGTTTTGTTATCATTGCAATTGGTATTACAATTAAAAAAGGAATAATTGAAATCCAGCTATGTTCCATGTCTACACCTACTTCGTTTTTGGCTACAGTGTAGTCTTTGGTTTATTCGAAAAAAGTATGTATCAAAATGGATGTTGGTAGGTGTAAAAGTATTCTATTCTCCTCCAAAAAATATTTATTTGGTCTATAATGGTTTTAGATTAGCTCTAAGTGTAATGGACTAATGGACAAGTGGAACTGGAGAATATAATGAAGAGGCGAATTTATTTGATAATTAGTTTAGTATTTTTATTAGTAGTAATTACGTTAGTAATAGCAGCAAACTATTTTTATAGTCAGAGTTTTAAGCGCGGGAAAGAAGTGGCATTGTATAGCGGAACAGAAGCTATTGAGGTTTTTGGAAATCAAGAAAGCCAAAGAATAATTAAAACTGCTATTAAATGGTTTGATAAGCAGGAGTTTGAAGTGATCGAGCAAATTTCTCATGACGGATTAACTTTGAAGGGGAAATTCTTAAAGAATACACAATCAACTGGAAAAGCGGTTATCCTAGCACATGGTTACCGAGGTCACGGTGATCAAATGGGTGATTTAGTTAAATTTTATTACGATCAAGGATTTGATATATTAATGCCAGATGCTCGAGGACATGGGGCAAGTGAGGGTAATTATATTGGTTATGGCTGGCATGACCGCTTGGATTATCTATTATGGATTGATCAATTAATTATTAACAGGCAGGCAGAAAATGTATTTTTGCATGGTAATTCAATGGGAGCATCTTTAGTGTTAATGACAAGTGGTGAAGATTTACCAGTCGAAGTTAAAGGTATCATTGCGGATAGTGGTTACACCTCCGTCAAAGAAGAATTAGTATATCAACTAAAGCATTTATATAATTTACCACCTTTTCCACTTATGCAAATCACTAGTTTTTTAACTAATATTAGGGCAGGCTATACATTCGAGGAAGCTTCCGCGATTGAACAAGTAAAAAAGAACACACTGCCATTATTCATTATTCATGGTGATAAAGATGAACTTGTTCCAACACAAATGGCATACAAGCTTTATGATGCCGCGATAAGTGAAAAAGAATTCTGGATTGTACCAGATGCCGGTCATACCATGGCTTATGAGGTTGCCACTGTAGAATTTCAAGAACGATTGAAAAAATTCATTAATAAGTCCATCGATAATTAAAGTAAAAATGTAGAACTTTTTAAAAAAAGTTCTACATTTTTTTGACTTAAAAAAGCTATTTGTGAAAACACTAAGATCACTAACAGTAGAGAGTGGTGTTCAATTGCTTGAATACACAGGGCACATTTTTAGTGGGAATTTTTCAAAAGATGATCATTCATTTTATTTAAAAAGAGTAAAACATCTAGATACTCAATCCACCCTTTCAACCAAACAAATAGCGCAATTACGTGTCTATTTGACGCAGAAAGATGAATTAAATGAATCTTGTACAATAACTGTTAATGATCAAATTCCTTTACTACTCAACAAGGAAGAGGTCCATGAGTTATTGCAAGAGCTTGAGACTATTTCAGAAAGTATCTAATATTTTTTGACTGTTCGACAAAAACTAAGTTTGTAACAAAGGAGGCTGAATATGATGGAAAAGAACAATAAAAAAGTAAGCCAAGAGGATGCAAATAAGGTAGCTGAAAAAATGTATGATCCGACTGATTATAAAAAGTCAGACCAGTTATCTCAAGGTACAGCAATTACTCATGAACAATCCTCTGATGCTTACACAGAAGGATCAATTGATGGGAAGATTGATTCAGTCGATGACAATGGGCAGTTAACTAGTAAAAAAGGTGAAGATATTCCCCGAAAAGGTTTTTAAGGTTAATAAGAAAAGAGGTCTTTTTTATGGCTCGGAGAAATAAAATTCTTGTTCCTGAAGCACGTGAAGGATTAGACCAATTAAAAGCTAGGATAGCGCACACAAATGATCCGCAAAATGCAAAATACGAAATTGCTAAAGAACAAGGAGTTCAATTAAATAAAGGTTATAATGGTAACATCAGAGCAAAAGATGCTGGGAAAATCGGCGGTAATATCGGTGGAAACATGGTTAAGGAAATGGTCAGAATGGCTCAACAACAAATGAAAGATAATTAACTTTTGACAAAGGAGAGGGATATTGCTGTCGTAGCAATATCCCTTCTCGTTAATTATAAATACTTATTGTACGCATCAGTTAAATTAGTAACTATTTCTTCTACGTCGTGATCCTCAATTTCCTCGCGTGGAATAAAGTGGAGAACCTTTCCATCTTCCATTAGAGCCATTGAAGGCGAAGAAGGTTCGATACCTTTAAAGTATTCTCTCATCTTTAGCGTTGCTTCACGGTCTTGACCCGCAAATACAGTAACCAACTTTTCGGGTTTTTTTGCATTGTTTAATGAAGCTTTTGCAGCTGGTCTAGCAAGCCCTGCTGCACATCCGCAGACAGAGTTCACGACCACTAACGTTTTTTCTTTCATCGATGTAACAAATTGCTCAACATCTTCTGGTGTGGTTAACTCAGAGAAACCAGCTTCGGTTAATTCATCCCTCATTGGTTGTGAAACTTCTTTCATGTATTGTTCATATGAATTCATAAAAATCCTCCTAAAGTTTAACTTACTTCTTATTTGTTGTAGCTTGTGTCATTTGATGCCAGACAGAACCCTTGGCTTTTTCTCCACCTTCAATGCGTTCAAGTGCCATTTGTATCTGCATGCGAACTTCAAATTCAGGATCGTTTTTAGCAACTTGTAAAGCTGGAATAGCTGACTCATCTCCGATCTCATATAAAAACATTGCTGCTCTCCATCGTACTAATCGATTGGGATCAGCTAGTGAAGCAATCATTTCGGGCATCGCTTCTTTAAATCCTAAATCAGAGAGGCAATCACCAGCAGTTCTCCTTACAGTTACCACTTTATCTTTTAATGCTTTATAAAGATAAGGTAACACCTCTGGTTCTTCAATCATACCTAGATATGCAGTTGCCAGACGTCTGATTGATGCTTTTTCATCATTAAGTGCTTTGTCAAGTAAAGGTAAATCCTCAAATGTTGGATCCATTCGATCAAGCGAAGCATATCTAATTTTCCAATCAGGATTATCAAACCTCTCAGCCGTATCTTTCTTATTTAATTCATTTTGAACTGTTTTTTCTTTACCTAGATTGTTAAGCGCTAGTTCTATTAAGGTATCAAGACGTTCGGGATCATAGCTTGCAGATAGTTCTTCTATTATCTCTCCTCCAACTTGATCCATTGTTCCATATCTTGCGTTTTGCTCCACCCATTTTCGTTCCATAACGAAATTAGTAGATGCTTCTGCTGCTTTCATTGCTGCCTCTGTAAAAATAACTGGAAGACCATATCTTTTTTCTTCTGACCCATCGTCTAACTTTATTTGCATCGGTATTTCTTTAAATTGTTGAATGAGTACTTTGATCTCGCCGAATGAATTGTCAGTGTTGACGGAGCTTTGCAGCTTTTCTTCTCCAGAATCGTCTGGTCCCACAGTACCTAGTTTTTCTCGCACTTGTGGAAGAATAGATTCCCATGAATGTCTGGGATTTCGTTCTAAAGCGATAAAATCAACTACGTGGTAAATACCCTTAACCCCATCAATGGAGAAAAGTTGCCTGACATAATCTGGAGCATCGTTAAGGTCGTCATCTAATTTATAGTTTAGCGTTTTCCCATCCGCTAATGTTATATCTAAGTTTATTTTCATCGAATGTGGACTTGGTGTTGGTTCTATTGATACGATTTTCACGTTATCACCCCATTTACTCAATCTTAACAGTGATTTTATCAGAGTTTGTTCTGATTATCCATTTAGAAGAACATTCTAATCGACATTGGATGATCTTTATCAACTAATATATTTCGTACTTAACTATAGCGAGTTTTGCATATGTCGCTTATTATGCACTATAAAGAAGTAAGAGTTCTACATATACTCATTTTTCGTATGTTTTACAGATTAAAAGGAGGAGTTATAGACTGAATCATCTATAACTCCTCTTCATTAGTAATCAAATTAACTTTTAACCAACCTCTAACACTGTTAATAAACCATATTTCATCGGCTCTTTGTAAGTCGGTCTTTTTCAATACCTTTTCTTCGATAATAGCCTTATCTAACAAATGTTGACGAAAGGTGCCCGCAAGAAGTCCAGAGTTAATTGGTGGTGTGTAGTATTCATCATCGATTTTAAGAACAAGGTTACCGATTGTGAATTCAGTTAACTCTTCATCTTTATTCCATAGTAAGGTGGTAAATATATTCGAGTTGTCATTTTCTAGAATGGTATAGTGATCACGACGTGTTGTTTTATGAAACACATAAGGATTTTGAACATCAATAGCAAATGGCGCCAGTTTACAATTAATTGGTTCCTTTATAGGATAAATAATTCGTCCGTCTAATTTTATTTCACCTAACTCATCAACTAAAAGCCGTAATTTGTAATTTTCTTTGGTATGGTCCCGCGCGTATGCTTGTAATTTTTCAATGACGTTAACACGGTCTATTTTGAATTGAAAGTACTCGGCGGAATCTTCTAGTCGATTTAAATGATAGGAAAGAAGGGGGAATTCTCCATTTTCTAATCGTAAGGATTCAAGCAACTTAAAATCTTGCCTTTGCTCTGTTAATAGCTTTGCTTTTGTTAGTAACTCGTCGTATTCTCCTTCAACAGTAGAATCCCAAGTGATGCCTCCACCGACACCATACGTGGCTGTCCCCATATCCGAGTCAATAACAACTGTACGAATCGGTACGTTGAAGATTGCCTCACGTTTAGGGGTAATGTAGCCAACCGCACCGCAATAAACTTCCCTAGGCGATTGCTCCAAACTAGCAATGTATGACATAGTGCTGATTTTGGGTGCCCCAGTAATCGATCCGCAAGGAAATAATGCGCTAAACCAATCAAAAACAGTAGTATTTTCCTCTAGTTCAGCCTCAATTGTTGTAGTCATTTGATGTACAGTAGGATAGGTTTCAATATCGAATAATTTTGGAACTTGAACGGAGCCTGTTTTTGAGATTCTTCCGATATCGTTTCTGAGTAAATCGACAATCATTAGGTTTTCCGCTTGCTCTTTTTCAGAGTTTTTTAAATGATAAATAAGCTGTTGATCTTCTTTTGTTGTACGGCCACGTTTAGCAGTTCCCTTCATTGGCTTGGTAGTTATCTTATTACCGCTAACTCGAAAAAACAGTTCAGGAGAAGCGGATAGAATGCTATATCTTCCGGTGTTTAGATAGGCACTATAGGAAGCTCGCTGATTTCTCGCCAATTGATGATAAAAGCTCTGATCACTTCCGAAAAACTTAGCATGTAATCTGGCGGTGTAGTTTACTTGGTAGGTGTTTCCATCCTCAATAGCTTGTTTAATATTTTTTATTCCTGTTTGATAATCCCTATAAGTAGATGCCAAATGCCAGTTAGATACTGAATAATCTTGATTAGCTGGAAACACAGTTTCATCGATAAAATTCTCGAAAGTAGCGAACCATACAAGAGGAAGCGTTGAATTGTTATGGATTTTATAGTTGGGATCAAATGCAGGTGCCGCTTCATAGGATAGGTAGCCTGCGACGTAATATCCGGAGTCTAGGGCATGTTCAACTTTTTCAAAGATAGTCGCTACTTCTTCGTGTTTATTTGTTTCCAGTATTTCAATAGGACGGGTAAATAATTTAGGACTAGTAATACCAGCTTCATTCGCAAATTCAAACAGAAGATAAGGATTCATTCTTCATTCCCCCTTTTATTCTTTTCCTCCATAAAAGTGCTTGCGCATAACTGTTTTCAATCATTGCAAATCCAGATTCAGTCAGCACAGACTCTGGGTGGAATTGAATTCCTTCAACAGGGAAGTGAAGATGGCGAACCCCCATAATTACTCCATCCTCTGCATAAGAAGTGACCTCTAAGTCTATCGGTAAATTTTTAGGCTCAGCGACTAACGAATGGTAGCGTGTTACTTTTGTTGGTGAAGCAATCTTATCAAAAACACCACGACTTGTATGATGTATGAAAGAGACTTTGCCATGCATTGGCTTAGTTCCTTTTATGATCTTACCACCAAAGAAATCAACTATAAGCTGAAAACCTAGACATACACCGATAATGGGTATTCTATTATAAAATTCTTTCAATATTTCTCTACAATTACCTGTATTATTAGGGGTACCCGGTCCAGGTGAAAAAACTATTAAATCAGGGTCTAATTGGTCGACTTGATCTATTGTTATTTGATCGTTTTTATACACTAGAACACTAGAATCTAACTTTTTATAATACTGGACGAGATTATATGTGAATGAATCATAGTTATCGATAATGATAATCATGAATTACACCTCTTTTTATGCTATTTTACTTTTTCTATTATAACCTGTCTGTAGTGATATACAAATAGTCGAGTTCCTACCTATTACCTAATAGTTATTTAAGCTGAAAAAGGCCTAAATTCATACAAATTAGGCCTTTTTAGCGTATTTAATTTGATTCTTTTTTTGTGAAAGATTGTCTAAAATTTTTATAGAGGAGGTTGCTTTGGAAGGGATAAGTCGACTCCTATTAACCCAACAACTTTGTTATGGTCTAACAATGGGAATGAAATAGTAATACACGCGCTTTTTGTTAAAGCTGATGTATATACTTCTGATATATACGTTTCACCATTGATCGCTTTAACAAACCATGGTCTAGCTTTAGCATTTACTAGTCCGGCTGGGGGATTAGAATATATAAATGTGCCATCCTGACGGTTTGACCATATCGCTTCAATATCAGGATGCGATTTGTAGAAGTCAGTTAATATTTGTTCATGTTCGTCGGGCATTAATTGAGCCAATGAATAAGTTTTCGTAATATGGTAAATGTCCTTTTTAACACGTTCTGTTACCGCCGTATCAATTTTAACTAGAGAGTTGGATTCATCACTCTGAATAATACTCTGCAATTCATTAGAAGTGGATGTTAAAGTATGACTTATTGATAATATTTGTTCACTACTCTGAAATTGCTCGTCCATGTCTAATGTTACATTGTAAACGAGTTCCTTATTTTTAATTGACATATCAGAAATTTGTTCTAAGAGTGCTGAAATTTCTTGAACACCACCTGTTTGTTCTCCAACAGCTTGGGCGGAGTCCGATGCCATAGATGTTATTAGACTTATTTTGGACTTAAAGGATTCAAGTACCTCCATAACATTCTTCAGCTCATTAGAACCATCTTCCACTTGGTTAGTTTCTTGGTTTACCATGTTAGTTGTAGCATTAATATCTTCTTGAATAAGGTGAATGTTATTTCTAGTTTGTTTAACGGCCTCGGATGTTTGATTTGCAAGGTTTCCAACTTCATTGGCGACTACAGCAAATCCTTTTCCGTGTTCACCAGACCTCGCAGCTTCAATTGTCGCATTTAGAGCTAAAATGCTTGTCCTTTTAGAAATGGAACCAATGGTATCAACTATTTTATTTATCTGTTGTGAATGGTTTACTAGGCTATTCATTTGATTAATTAAAACGTAGTGACTTTTTAGCAATTGGTCCATTTTTTCTTGAAGTTTTTCTAAGTTATCCCAGGAGCGGATAAGTTCTTGGTAGGAATTTTGACTACTTTCGTGTATTTCTTCTGATACATCAGCAATTTTTGTAGCTGATGCATCAATAAGTTTCATTTTTTCGGTAACCTGAATTGTGTAGTCAGTTGTTTTTTCACTATGCTGCATCAAGTTGTTCACTCGCTCAATGCTAGAAGTAGAGGTTTCATTTAAAGAAAGGGCGGCTAATTTAGCCTGTTCTACGATTCCTTTCAGTTGATCTGCGGCGACCTGTACTTGTCCATTAATATTGGCGTCTTCTTTTAGCTTATCAACACTTGTCTTGTTTTTTTTCACTTTTTGACTAATTAAAAACATAGATATCCCTCTTCATGTTATATTTGTTAACATGATTATAACATATGATGTTAGATAATTATTTAAATTTTTGCAATACTCATTCAGATTTAGATAATAAAGTAGAGAAAGTAGCTTATAGATTCATTAATTACAATAATCGATGGTAAAATGTAATTAGATATTCCTAATAAACAGTCATCAAAATTGTTATCTAGGAGTCGTTTACATGAGCTTATTTGAAGCGGTAATTTTTGATTTGGACGGTGTGATAGTATCAACAGATAACTACCATTTTCTTGCTTGGGGAAGAATGTGTGAAGAGGAGGGAATTAAGTTTAACAGTGAAATCAACCATCGTCTTAGAGGTGTAAGTCGAATGGAGAGTTTAAATATCATATTAGAAAATACAGAAAAACAATATTCTAATCTAGAAAAAGAACAGTTAGCAAAGAGAAAAAATGACTATTATCGTAATTCACTTTCTTCATTATCTGATGACGATTTATTACCAGGTGTACGATCAGTATTGGATTATTTGAAAAATAAAGGTGTTCGGGTAGCAATTGGATCTTCGAGTAAGAATACACCAATGATTTTAAAACAAGTTAAATTGAATAATTATTTTGATGCAGTTTCAGATGGCAACGATATAGTGAACAGTAAACCAGATCCAGAAGTTTTTCTACTAGCAGCTAAAAAACTAGGAATCGAGCCGGAAAAATGTTTAGTGATTGAGGATGCTATGGCTGGCGTAGAAGCTGCACATCGGGGGAGGATGAAGGTCGCAGCGATAGGGGATGCAGCAAATTCTAGTCAGGCAGATTACATTTTAGGTGAGCTAGAGGATTTAAAAAAGGTGATAAACTAGTTGAAGGTTAAATGAACTAGGGATTCTAAGGTAAATTTTTAATAGAATCCCTAATTATATTTTATTTAAAGACCCCCGGTCCCTGCACCCATGCATTTTGCGGGTAGCCTCTTTGTTCCCAGTAGCCAAAGTGTTCCTCTTCAATTAACTCCACTCGTGTTAACCATTTTACTGATTTATAAGCATATAGCCTAGGAGTAATTAGTCTAACTGGTCCACCATTTTGTTGTGTAATCAACTCTCCATCAATTAAAACAGCAACCATAATATCATCCATCATTGCCTCGGAAAGAGTGAGTGTGTCGGTGTACACTCCGTCCCCAGAATACAATTTCACATAATTGGCTTTTTCATTAACATCCGATTTCTCTAATAAATCTTTTAATGGAATACCTTCCCAAATGATATTATAGACACTCCATCCAGTAACACAATGGAAATTGCTTTCTTGTGCTGTTCGTTTGAGGTTAATAAATTCTGTCCATGTGAACTGTAGTTCCTGACTGACCAAACCATCCACTTTAAATGACCAGTTTTCATTGGAAAATGAAGGCATTTCGGTAACTGTGTAATAACGAAATTCTCCTTCTCTTCCAGAAGAAGTTAGGGTTGTTTGTGGGGTTGGAATAGGAACCATATCATTCCCATTAACTAGTTTGGACTGGTCACTACCGAAAAAGTATTTTTTAATCCAGTTCCCAAAAATAGGAATCGTCACAACTGCAATGAAAGCACCAGCTACTAATTTTAAAAATGAACGGCGTCGTAAGAGAGGGTTTTTACTATCTATCATAGTAGGCTCTAATTTATCAGGTACCTGACTCTTAGGACTGGTCAACTGCTTAAACCATTGACTTCTAGTTATACTGTGATAAATAACATAGGGCAATCCAATCCATGTAGCTAAGTCGTGTATGAGTAGGGCATAGGAATTTATTTGTGGAGGAAATTGTCGCTGAAAGGTAAGAATAATGCCAGAAATAATTAATATGGAAATTATAGCTAAAATACCGTAGAGGTTAATACGGTGTTTTTTTCTTTTTTTAAGTGTTAGGAGGTGTTTTTTCATTTTAGGCAGATAGAAAAAAATAGGCAAAATACTCAAAAAACCAATCCAAATATGGATATCTTTAATTAAAACCCGTGTGCTAGGAAATGAAGATCGAAAAACAGTGGAAATCAAAACTAATCCAGTAATACTTAATATGTAAAATAATAAGGCATTCGTATGATGTAGTCTGGCAAGTCTTTTGGCAAATTTCAGATTACGCTTAAAAAATATCCTCCAGTTCATCAGAATCCCCCTAAGTAATGCTACTTTGTTTTATCATAACAGGTAACAGCCATTTTTTGAACAGGAATTCAGGCTCAACCAAAAAGGTTTAACTAGGTTAGTGAACTAAAATTTCCTTTTTTCAGAATTCTTATTGACAGAAGTTCAAATCGTGGTAGTATGGAAATAGTCTAAATGATAATGAGTCTCATTATTGATTAAATGTTAAATAAATCTACATAGTTTTCTGTTTCATGTAGTTAGGAAGGCAAAGGATTTAATTCTATGAAACTACGTACCTTAATTATTATTCTATTTGTATTATCATTTATTTCTGTTTTCATTGGTGTTATTGATTTAAATCCAAAGGATCTTTTTAAACTAACGGAAGATCAGTTGCAAATTTTATGGATAAGTAGATTCCCACGACTCATCAGTATTGTAATTGCTGGTATGAGTATGGCAATTTGTGGTTTGATTATGCAACAACTAAGTAGAAATAAATTTGTCTCACCAACTACAGCAGGAACAATGGACTCTGCGAGATTTGGAATTCTTGTGTCGTTAATGCTTTTTGGAACAGCTAGTCCGATGCAGAAAATGCTTGTAGCATTCCTTTTTGCATTAATTGGAACATTTATTTTTATGAAAATCTTGGAAAAGGTTAAATTTAAAGATCCAATATTTATACCACTTGTTGGATTAATGTTTGGAAGTATTATTAGCTCTGTCACGACTTTTTTTGCTTACAAAAATGATCTCATCCAAAACATGTCATCCTGGCTGCAGGGGAACTTCGCGCTAATTCTTCAAGGTAGATATGAAATGTTATATATAAGCCTTCCTTTAGTTATTGTCGCTTATTTATACGCCAACAGGTTTACGATTGCTGGAATGGGAGAAGATTTCTCAACTAACTTAGGTATGAATCATAAGGGTGTCGTAAATATCGGATTAGTAATTGTTGCACTCATGACCACAGTAGTAATCCTTACTGTCGGAATGATACCATTTTTAGGATTGATCATTCCAAACATTGTTACTATTTATAAGGGAGATAACTTGAAAAATAGCCTTCCACATACAGCATTGTTAGGCGCAGTATTTGTGCTAGCATGTGACATTATAGGGCGAATTATTATCTATCCATATGAGATTGCGATTGGTGTTACTGTTGGAGTTATAGGTAGTGGTATTTTCCTTTACCTAATTATGAGGAGAAAGTCATATGAGTAGTAAAACCAAAATATTCCTTCTCGCCATAATAGCTGTCATTTTGGTTAGTGTGTTTTTATTTTCAGGCATAACTGGGAACTGGGACTATATTCTCCCTAGGAGAGCAAGTAGATTACTAGCAATTGTCATTACGGGTGCTGTCATCGCTCTTTCAACTATGATATTTCAAACAATTACAAATAATAGGATACTTACGCCAAGTGTTATTGGATTAGATTCGCTTTACTTACTCATCCAAACATTTATTATTTTTGTATTTGGTTCTACAAGTGCTATCGCACTGAATAAGAACTTTAATTTCTTAATCTGCGTAGGTTTAATGGTTATTTTCGCACTATTGTTATTTAAGGTTTTATTTCGAAAGAATCAAAATATATACATACTGTTATTAATAGGATTAATATTTGGTACTTTCTTTGGTAGCCTTTCATCCTTTATGCAGGTATTAATTGATCCAAATGAATTTTTTATAGTACAGAACAGGATGTTTGCAAGCTTTAACAATGTAAATACAGATATATTATATCTTTCGATAGCGATTATTGTCGTTGTATTAGTTTATTTCATGCGATTTTATAAGTATTTAGATGTACTTTCGCTAGGGAAGGAACAAGCGATAAACTTAGGCATCGATTATGACTTTGTGGTGAAAAGACTATTAATTATTATCGCCATTCTAGTTTCAGTAGCAACTGCTTTGGTGGGGCCAATTTTGTTCCTTGGATTATTAGTAGCCAATGTTGCCCATGAATTTCTAAGAACATATAAACATAGCCAGTTGATAATAGGTTCGATATTTATTAGTATCATTGCTTTAGTAGGTGGTCAGCTAATTGTGGATCGAGTATTTACTTTTTCCACTACATTAAGTGTAATTATTAACTTTGTCGGTGGATCTTACTTCCTATATCTCATTTTAAAGGAGAATAAATCATGGTAGAAGTAAAAGAAATAACCAAAAATTACGGTAACCAGGTAGTAGTTGATAATGTTTCTTTAACAATACCTAAGGGAAAAATCACGTCTTTTATCGGACCAAACGGTGCAGGTAAGAGTACTTTGTTATCAATTGTTAGCCGCTTAATAGCTAAAGATTACGGTGAGGTTATCATCGATGATCAAGAAATAACCAAAACGAAAAGCAGTGAGCTTGCCAAAAAAATCTCTATTCTAAAACAAGCGAATCATATTAATGTTCGTTTGACTGTGAAGGAATTAGTGAGTTTCGGCCGCTTTCCTTATTCACAGGGTAGATTGACAAAAGAAGATAAGAAATTTGTGGATGAAGCTATTGCATATATGGAGCTTGGAGAAATACAGGATAAATTTATAGACCAGTTAAGTGGGGGGCAACAGCAACGAGCTCACATTGCTATGGTTATCGCTCAAGATACTGATTATATTTTGTTAGATGAACCGCTGAACAACTTAGACATGAAACATTCTGTGCAAATAATGAAGGTCTTGCGGAGGCTTGTTGATGAATTAGGAAAAACAGTGGTAATTGTTATACACGATGTAAATTTTGCTTCCGTTTATTCCGATTATATCGTTGCTTTGAAAGAAGGAAAGATTGTTAAAAAAGGTCCTACTTATGACATTATTAATAAACAGGTTTTAAAAGAAGTATATGATATGGATATCCAAATACAGGATATCGATCAATGTAGAATTTGTTTGTATTTTTCTTGAAATTGATTTAAATATTGATGATAAAATGAAAGTGATATAGATGTTCTAATTAATATTAGCACTGTGCAGTAAGGTAGTTAGGCCCAAGAAATAGGCTATCTTAAGCAGTGCTTACTTTTTGAAGAGCATTGAGAATTGTTATCATTATTGTCATCAGTTTAAATATAAAAAAATTAGATATAGGAGTGAATTACTATGAAAAAATTAGCTTTGCTAATGTCATTAATATTTCTAGTCGTTTTTGCAGCAGCTTGTGGAAGTGATTCAGAGCAAACAGCAGTTGCATCTGAAGGGGACACTACAAATGAAACAACAACGGATGAAGAGGTAGCAGAAATTGAAGTTGAACATCAATTAGGTACGACTACAGTACCTGTTAATCCAGAAAAGGTAGTAGTGTTCGATTATGGTACTCTGGATTCATTAGATAAATTAGGCGTTGAGATAACAGCAATACCACAAGATAGTCTTCCTTCTTATTTAGAAAAGTATGAAGATGCAAAATATGAAAATGCAGGTGGGATAAAAGAACCTGATTTTGAAAAATTAGCTGGAATTGATCCCGACCTAATTATTATTTCTGGAAGACAATCAGAAGTTTATGAAGATTTAAACGAATTAGCTCCAACTATTTACATGGGTGTGGATACTTCTAGATATATGGATTCATTCACTGAGAATGTTGAACTTCTTGGACAGATCTTTGGGAAAGAAGCAGAGGTAGAAGCGGAACTTACAGCAATCAATGATGAGATAACAGCATTAAATGAAAAAGCTATAGCAAAGAGTGAAAATGGTTTAATTATTTTAACTAATGATGGAAGCGTTAGTGCCTATGGACCTGGGTCAAGATTCGGACTTATTCATGACGTGTTTGGTTTTGCTCCAGTTGACGACACACTTGAAGTTTCCACACACGGTCAAAATGTCAGTTTTGAGTACATTGCTGAAAAAGATCCTCAAAATTTATTTGTAGTTGATAGAAACAAAGTTGTTGGTGGAGAAAATTCCGCTGAAAAGACACTTGAGAATGAATTAGTTCAGAAAACTCAGGCATACCAAAATGAAAATATTATTTATCTTAGCCCTGATTATTGGTACCTTTCTGGTGGTGGATTAATATCTGTTGCTGGAATGATAAACGAAATTAGTGAAAATATTAATTAATTTGTAATAAAAAAGTTACCTATCCATTTAAAATGAGTAGGTAACTTTTTTATTAAGGCTCTTTTCGTAAGTTTTATTACTATTTAATTTCGCAGTTGATATAAAAAGCGTCGTAACGTAGCTATTAGTTGATTTGCGCTCCGGGCAGTCGCTTTCCGCGGGCAACGCTTCAACTTCCTCGGAAGAAAACCGCTTCCTGCGGGATTTTCAGCCGTCGCTTTTCCCGCTGGAGTCGACTGCCCTCCGCTCCAATCACCATCTTATATGTAACAGTAATGAAAGGAAGATGGATAAAAACCAAAATCTAGTGTAGTTTAGTTCAACAAATTTTAAATAGCTGTGATTTCAAGAGTGGAAAATTCTTTCAACATACAATCGCGGACTTTACCATGATAATCAGAACGCCCCTACAAGTGCAGGCAGAATACGTAGACTCCTATGGGAACAGCGCGTGTCCGAAGACCCCGGAAGAATAGCTTTTTGATTCTGAGGAGGCTGAGGCCGTGCCCATGGAAAGCGAAGTATTCTGCCGGAACGACATGTAAGCATTCAACTTTAATTACTATCAGAGATAAAAGATACTACTTCGTAGTTTATAGTTTTTGTGTCGTACAACAACAATCATTAACAAAACAGCCTAGAGTTGTTTGCAATTAATTGTTGGAGTAAGATACTAATTCAGGAAAATTCTGTTGATTTATGTCGAATGATACCTTATGATGAAAATACAAAAGTATAGTATTAAAGTACTAATGTGAAAAGGCAAACTCTTCTAAAGGGGAGGACGCAAAGCATAGGGTCTAAGGTTAAACTAACTATGATCGCCTGGCTACCAAAATATTGTACCGACCTATTTTGGCTATTCTATTAATTAGAGTAGTTTTTTTGTTTTATATAATAATTTACTGCATCAGTATTAGACTCAAAATTGGTTATCCAACTAAAGAACTAACTTAGTGTTTACTTCTTTTTAGAAAGGGGTTTGAAATTGTCAGCACAACTTGAAAATAAAAACCATGTGGTGAAAGAATTATACAATGGAACAATTCAATCTTTAAAAACGATTATACCTATACAACATGTAATTGGAAAACCGTCGGTAATAAATAATTCAGTGTCTATTGAATTTGGTGTTCTCATTGGCTTTACAGGTAATTTGAAAGGTGAATTAATTATCAAGGGAGACACTACTTTATTTAGCTCAGTGGGCAAAGAAATGTACGGAATGCCACTAGAGGGAGAAATGTTATCTTCCTTCTCCGGTGAATTAGGTAATATGATTGCTGGGAGCATAGCTACTAATATAGCGGAAAAAGGGATAGAAACGGATATAACTTATCCCACTGTGCTTAGTGGGAATACAAAATTAAGCGGTTTTAAGAAAGCGCTTTTGGTTACAGTTACTTATGCAGATATAGGGGACATGGAAGTCTATTTTTTATTTAATTCTTAATCGTTGAATCCAATAATAATACAACAGGATTACTATATCTTCTATAAATGGGGGAAAAAAGAAATGGATGAAAAGATAAAAATTATAGTTTTTAAATTGGATCATCAGGAATATGGTGCAGAAATTCAACAAGTTCTATCTATAGAACGTTTACAAGACATCATAGAGTTACCGCAATCGCCTAATTTCATCCAAGGTGTAATGAATTTACGTGGAAATGTTACTCCGGTTATTGATTTAAAATCAAGATTAAATATGAAATCAACAGAGGTTACAGAACAAACAAGGGTATTAATTGCAAACATTAATGAGATTCAGATAGGTTTTATTGTTGATGTCGCTACAGATGTTATTGATATAGAATCTAGCAAAATAGAATCCACACCGAAAATTACCAGGGGTGATAATTCTAATTTCATCAAAGGTGTGGCAAAGCTAAGCGATCGATTGTTACTTTTGTTAGACCTAGAGCACGTATTAGATAACCAGGGACTCAATGAAGTAAAAGAAGTAATTTTGAAGTAATACTAACCATTTTTTAGTCTAGCAAAGTTCTTTGAAAAAAGGGATAAAGAACATAAAAGAATGTTATTTTCATTCGGCTTATATCAAGAAAGTTATTTCTCAAATCCAATTCTGGGATTTCTCTAATTATCCGTGTGGAATTTTGTGGGATTAAATTGATTTGTGTCAAATAAAAAGGTATTCTGAAGTTATATTTAAACTCATCATGACGTAACCGTAGGAGTATGGTCCAACACTATTAGATTTTTGATTAGCGTTATAAGTATTGATAACGATTTCATTTTTTAAAAATAACTTATGACCTTTGAACTACTGGCTCTACTGCTCTACTGCTTAATCAATGCATAAGGAGGGTTGATTATAAAAACTTAAACTACACCTACAAAAGAATAAGAGGGAGCTACAGATGAAGAAATTCAAGAAAAAATCACCAATTTATTTCAAGAAAAAAGCTAAAATTAATTTAAGTAATAAACACTTTAATCCAAATTGGAAAATAAAATTTAAAACTATTCGGACAAAAGTTCTTTTCGGCTTTTCAATTATAGTTGCATTAACGGTAGCATTCGGAGTATTCAATTACATAACATCATCTAATATTAATAAAGAAACTGAAGACATTGTTGATGAGCAGCTAGCCGTATTACTAGCTAATCAAACTCTAGCAATTAACATTGTAGATCAAGTTAGCTTAGCGAGGGCATATATCTTATACGGTGACAGCTACTATAAAGAGAAATTTTTTGAGTATCAAGAAGAAAGTGATAGAGTAGAAAAACAAGCGTTAACACTGAATGATTCTCCAAAACAGAAAGAATTAGCTGTTCTGAGAGAAAAGTGGATAATAGCTATGGAGGATAAGGTTTTTAGAATTTTTGATAGTGGTGATGAAAATGAAAATGTAGCTAAGTTAAGTTTGTCGCTTACAGTTGGTCCCCTAACAGCCAAATTGACCTCGGGTTACCAAGACTTAATTGATAATAGGGAAGAACTAATAGTTGAATCAGGAAATAAGTTGTTAAATCATAGTCGATCTTCAATTATTGTTGGAGTAGTAGTATCATTAATAGTAGCGGTGTTAAGTTTTCTTATTGCACTTTTTGTATCATCTATTATTTCTAAGCCGATTATTAATGTTAGTAAAAGAATGAATCTAATTGCCAATGGTGATCTTAAACATGAACCGTTGGTCAATCACTCAAAAGACGAAGTTGGTCAATTGGTCGATGCTACAAATCAAATGAATGAAAACATGAAGACTTTAGTAGGAGAGATTAGTAACGTTTCAGTATCTGTCTCTAACCAAAGTGAAGAATTAACACAAGCCGCAAACGAAGTAAAAGAAGGTAGTAATCAAATTGCTTCAACGATGCAAGAACTGTCGTCCGGAGCGGAAACACAAGCACATACGACGAGTGATTTAGCAACGTCAATGATAAGCTTTAGTGAAAAAATAAATGAGGCGAACAATAGTGGGGAACTAGTCTATCAATCTTCTCAACAGGTACTTGATTTAACAAAAGAGGGTAGCCGATTAATGAATACATCGATTCAGCAAATGGCTACGATTGATCACATTGTTCAAGAAGCAGTTGGAAAAGTAAGAGGATTAGATCAGCAGTCACAAGAGATATCTAAACTTGTTGGCGTCATTAAAGATATAGCAGGTCAAACAAACTTACTTGCTCTTAATGCTGCTATTGAAGCTGCACGTGCTGGGGAGCATGGAAAAGGGTTTGCAGTAGTTGCGGATGAAGTTAGAAAACTTGCTGAACAAGTATCTTTGTCTGTTACAGATATTACCCAAATTGTAACTAGTATTCAAAAGGAGACAAACGTAGTCACTGATTCTTTACAGGATGGATACAAAGAGGTTCAAAACGGAACAAATCAGATTGTAAAAACAGGTGATACATTTGATGAAATTTATACTAACTTATCTGAAATGGCAGATGGTATTAAATTAATATCTGAAAATCTTGGTAATATCGCGAATAACAACGAATCTATTAATACGTCAATTGAAGAAATAGCAGCTGTATCTGAGGAGTCAGCGGCGGGAATTGAACAAACATCAGCATCTGTACAACAAACGAGTAGCTCAATGGAAGAAGTTGCAAATAGCTCGGATGAACTGTCAAGGCTGTCAGAAAATTTAAACACGTTAATTGCAAGATTTAAACTTTAAAAGAAAAAAGCAGTCAGTAAACTTATAAAGGATTCAGTTTTGGAATGTATATTGCAAAAGGATGATAGAAAGTGGCAACTTGATGATCAAGGTGCTTTGAATGAAAATATCTTAAAAACTCGTCAAATTCAATGACGAGTTTTTTTGCTTAGTTTACTTATTCGTTCCTGAAGGATTAACTCCTCTCAAAATTACCGTACATATTAACGAGGATTTTTTTATTACTAAGGTCCATCATCGGTCAATGGTTTAATGAAGGGTAATTTCGAAAAATAAACTAGATTTTTAATTTACGAGACTACCTTTTTTGGGAACATTGATAGGATTGTTGTAGATTAATTTTAGTTTTATGAACTACCATTTTTGTAATTATTTTACAAGTATTTAGAGAATTAGCACAAGTGAACCTCTCCACCTAAATCATAGATTTTGATAGAGCATCCCTTGTCTTAAATACAGTACAAACTAAGCGATTAAGCCACCTTCGGTGCCTCAAGAGCCTGAATAAGACTAATGAATGAAGACAAGGTTTGAGATGTTCTTTTTGCCAATACAGGGACTTTTGCCTGCAAGGA
>NZ_WJNG01000040.1 GCF_009649745.1 Aquibacillus halophilus
CTACAAGTAGTCGGAGTCCTATGATTTTTCTTCGGAAAAATAACGGATGACGGCGTACCTTTTGTAGAATGGACCGGCGAGTTACGATCTCCTGCAAGGTTAAGCAGCATATGCGGAGCCGCAGCGAAAGCGAGTCTGAATAGGGCGAATATAGTAGGGGGTCGTAGACCCGAAACCGTGTGATCTACCCATGTCCAGGGTGAAGGTCAGGTAACACTGACTGGAGGCCCGAACCCACGCACGTTGAAAAGTGCGGGGATGAGGTGTGGGTAGGGGTGAAATGCCAATCGAACACGGAGATAGCTGGTTCTCTCCGAAATAGCTTTAGGGCTAG
>NZ_WJNG01000041.1 GCF_009649745.1 Aquibacillus halophilus
TTAGCAGATGTATCCTCTATATTTGCATAGGTATTATAGGTAGATTCAATGAAAGGAACCAGATCATATCTTAGCTCGTAGTCAAAATAATAGAAACCAAGCATGTTCGTTCCCTCAGAATTGAATGATTGGTCAGTCCAGTCATGTGAACTTCTCCCGTTAGGAAATACCACAATTACTGGGTTAATATCACCATTAGCAATCAAATTGTCTAAGATATTACAGATGACATAATTACCATCTGCTTCCCCACTTCCGGTTAACCATTCGTTATGGTTACCGCCTACTCCGTGAAGCAAATACAAAACATTATATTTTTT
>NZ_WJNG01000042.1 GCF_009649745.1 Aquibacillus halophilus
AACAGCTTTATATGTGAGTGACAGACAGAATGATTACTCTGCAGCTGATTTCAATTTCACAGACATAGGATTAGAAAACGGAAAGACCTACACAGTAACTGTTACGGGTTATGTAGACAGTGATGTAACTGTGCCAACTGATGCACAAGTAGTTCTTTCAACCGTAGACAGTTATACATGGTTATCCAATGTGAATTTTGTAGCCGGAGAAGCGTTTACGTTGACAAAGGAATTTACCGTAGATACTAGCGCAGATTCCAAGCTTCGAGTCCAATCAAATGGAGAAGGAGCAACAGT
>NZ_WJNG01000043.1 GCF_009649745.1 Aquibacillus halophilus
GGCGCCTCCGTTACTCTTTGGGAGGCGACCGCCCCAGTCAAACTGCCCACCTGACACTGTCTCCGAACCGGATCACGGTTCTGGGTTAGAAGGTCCGTACAGCCAGGGTGGTATCCCACCGACGCCTCCACCGAAGCTAGTGCTCCGGCTTCTTAGGCTCCCACCTATCCTGTACAAGTTGTACCAACATTCAATATCAGGCTACAGTAAAGCTCCACGGGGTCTTTCCGTCCTGTCGCGGGTAATGCGCATCTTCACGCATAGTATAATTTCACCGGGTCTCTCGTTGAGACA
>NZ_WJNG01000044.1 GCF_009649745.1 Aquibacillus halophilus
TAAATAGTCCTGCATTTGGAAGTGCTACTGTTTCTAAGAATGCTGCCCACCAGCCTTGAACGGCAGGATGCTCACCAGTTGCTTTTCCAATTGCGCCGTGTAAGAATCCTGTTGCATCAAATTCTCCACCAGTAATTTTCCCCCAACCACCTGTGATCCAAGCATAGCCAAGATAGATACGAATAATTGCTAACACTCCAGCTACAATAGTATTTCTTCTTAATAATTCAAACATGTTGATCCACTCCCATTTTTTAATTTTATTTGTTCAACAATTCACA
>NZ_WJNG01000045.1 GCF_009649745.1 Aquibacillus halophilus
TTAGCAGATGTATCCTCTATATTTGCATAGGTATTATAGGTAGATTCAATGAAAGGAACCAGATCATATCTTAGCTCGTAGTCAAAATAATAGAAACCAAGCATGTTCGTTCCCTCAGAATTGAATGATTGGTCAGTCCAATCATGTGAACTTCTCCCGTTAGGAAATACCACAATTACTGGGTTAATATCACCATTAGCAATCAAATTGTCTAAGATATTACAGATGACATAATTACCATCTGCTTCCCCACTTCCGGTTAACCATTCGTTATGGTTACC
>NZ_WJNG01000046.1 GCF_009649745.1 Aquibacillus halophilus
GATCCAGGAATTTCCGAATGGGGAAACCCACTGCTCGTAATGGAGTAGTACACGTATCTGAATTCATAGGATACGTGAGGCAGACCCGGGGAACTGAAACATCTTAGTACCCGGAGGAAGAGAAAGCAAATGCGATTTCCCAAGTAGCGGCGAGCGAAACGGAATCAGCCCAAACCAGAAAGCTTGCTTTCTGGGGTTGTAGGACACTCTATACGGAGTTACAAAGAAACGCTTTAAATGAATCGACCTGGAACGGTCAGCCAAAGAAGGTAAGAGCCCTG
>NZ_WJNG01000047.1 GCF_009649745.1 Aquibacillus halophilus
CCAGGGTGAAGGTCAGGTAACACTGACTGGAGGCCCGAACCCACGCACGTTGAAAAGTGCGGGGATGAGGTGTGGGTAGGGGTGAAATGCCAATCGAACACGGAGATAGCTGGTTCTCTCCGAAATAGCTTTAGGGCTAGTCTCAAGAGTTGAGTACTGGAGGTAGAGCACTGATTGGACTAGGGGCCCTTACCGGGTTACCGAATTCAGTCAAACTCCGAATGCCAGCCACTCCATCTTGGGAGTCAGACTATGGGTGATAAGGTTCATAGTCGAAAGGG
>NZ_WJNG01000048.1 GCF_009649745.1 Aquibacillus halophilus
TGTGAATTGTTGAACAAATAAAATTAAAAAATGGGAGTGGATCAACATGTTTGAATTATTAAGAAGAAATACTATTGTAGCTGGAGTGTTAGCAATTATTCGTATCTATCTTGGCTATGCTTGGATCACAGGTGGTTGGGTGAAAATTACTGGTGGAGAATTTGATGCAACAGGATTCTTACACGGCGCAATTGGAAAAGCAACTGGTGAGCATCCTGCCGTTCAAGGCTGGTGGGCAGCATTCTTAGAAACAGTAGCACTTCCAAATGCAGGACTATTTA
>NZ_WJNG01000049.1 GCF_009649745.1 Aquibacillus halophilus
ACTGTTGCTCCTTCTCCATTTGATTGGACTCGAAGCTTGGAATCTGCGCTAGTATCTACGGTAAATTCCTTTGTCAACGTAAACGCTTCTCCGGCTACAAAATTCACATTGGATAACCATGTATAACTGTCTACGGTTGAGAGAACTACTTGTGCATCAGTTGGCACAGTTACATCACTGTCTACATAACCCGTAACAGTTACTGTGTAGGTCTTTCCGTTTTCTAATCCTATGTCTGTGAAATTGAAATCAGCTGCAGAGTAATCATTCTGTCTGTCACT
>NZ_WJNG01000004.1 GCF_009649745.1 Aquibacillus halophilus
TAACTACTACATTAAACCAACCAGAGTTAAATACTTATAATGGTTGATTGTGGTGTAGACAATCGACTCTAGAGTGAAAAGTAACAAAGGTCTCATGCGACGAGTAAGCGCAGGTATTTTCGAAATGTCTATGGATTCCGTCTACGCTAGTAGTAGTGTTTTTTTATTAAAGAAAAACCCATGAATTTATTGTCTCAAGGATCCACCCTTGAACAGTGAGCTACTCAAAGCGGAGGAAAAATACGACACTCCTATGGGAAAGGAACAGTCTGAAGACCCCGCAGTGAGTGTTCTTTACGAGCGAGGAGGCTGAGGCGTTCCCCATGGAAAGGGAGTGTTTTTCCGCAGCGGCGAAATAGCACTATTCCCAATAAAGACCGTAAGGAAGTCAGATAGTTACGTCGGAGTTTATAGGTATTCTGTCATAAACAATCTTTTTTCTAAGTCAATTCTACCTAGGTTTCCTCTTAGCTTATATTCGTCTAAAACCCTCTTGTTGAAGATAATCAGCAGCACCATTATAGGTTGCATAGCTTCCGTCTAACATTTCCCCAGCATAAACATTCCACGAATCAAAATCGTTAATTACCTTTAGGGTCTGATTTTCAGAATTTACCCATGTTTCCTCAAAAGGTTCTTGTTCAGAGAGGGATTCAATTGACTGCTTTATTACTTTTCGAATTTCCTGCTCAGAAAAGTCACGAATATTTACCATTCCTTTATTGTCAATAACATAATCGTCATTTATTAATTCAGCATAGACAAATCCATTCCCATTTGGGTGTAGATGATAGACTACAAGCTTTTTATCAATTACACTTTCTTCAAAATGGTAATTGTGACGACCCAAAGATACATCTTTCCGTTGTAATTCAGTGAAAGATTCTATAATTGCTATTTTTTCATTATATGTAAGCATGTTAGCCTCCAATTAGTGTAGTTTCCTGTATTTAAATCGTATTATAACACTCAAATTTTTAAAAATACTATTTTCTTAATCCGATTTTTATCAGCCTGTTTCAGTGAGTGCTCTTTAAACTAATTCCAACTAAGCAAAAGTATCCTTTTAAATCAAGGTTAGATTCGTGAGATAGAAAAAGATTCATCTTTTATAGAAAAACAAAAAAGGCAAACCGATTTTTGGGCTTGCCTTCAACTATATTTATAAAATGTAGCAGGTTATCCGCGTCTTCCGCCTCTACCGCCCCGTTTTGTTTCGGTGCTACGTTTAAGATTATATAAATTTTCTTCACTAGTCTTTAGGAATTTTGACATTTTATCTTCAAAACTTTCCTTTGGTTTAAAGTTGCTTTTTGAACGGAAGTTTTTGGAATTCCTATCGTCTCTTCCTTGGCGCGCTGGGCGTTGGGAATAAGAAGAGGTTTGTCCTTCAGGTCGATCTATCGCTTTTTTGATGGACAAGGCAGTTTTTCCGTCCTTCTCACTGATTACTTTAACTTCAATTTGGTCGCCAACTTTAAGATGATCATTAACATCTTTTACATAGCTATCTGCTACCTCACTGATGTGAACAAGACCTGTCGAGCCTCCAGGTAATTCTACGAATGCTCCAAAATTGGTGATGCCTGTTACCTTACCTTGTACCTTGCTGCCTACTTCGATTGACAAAAAAAGTTCCCCCTCAATAATTTTAAAACCAATTCATTATAACAAATTATAGCAATTTAATCAAATGGTTATAAGTATTAAAAATAAAGTTGTATCACTATTCTTTATAGATTATAAAAAATAAAGTTGTGTTTTTCAAGGGATTTCCTTGTTTTTATTATGACCAGTGTTTTTATTTCTAAAATAATTAAATATGCAAGTATAAGAGTATGCCCCAAAAATTCCTTTTATTTAATTAGTTATTATACCTTACTTCTGGACTGAATTCCACCAAGAAAAGACAGTATAGTGGTATTAACTGGTAATAAAGTGTATACTGATTAAAAAAGGGTAAGCCCTTTGGTCTTCTGGTGGTTCAACTCATCGGCAGAGGGTTTGAGACCAATACGAAAGGATGACCAAAATGACAGGTATGTTATATCAGGCAAAAATTGGTGATGGATTTAAGAAAAAGGGATTGAATAGAAGAGGTACTTTTTTTAAAACACCAAAAGAAGCTGTATCAGAAGCTTTGGCTTTAAAGGAAAGTATTGATCAAACGTATAAGAATGGAATAGAATGGGACTATAACGGTAAAATGACAGGTTCGGTAAAGAAGGTTAAAATATTGCGAGGATTTTTAAATGGTGACAGAGAGTCGGAACCATTTTATTTACAAATTTTAACTGTCAAAAAAGAGAAGAGTAGCGCTGTAACTCCTAAGAAACCAAAAACAGTTACGACGAAGGATAAGAAAGTATTAGATAAGGTTATGGAATTGTTAAAGTAAAATAACAGTAATATTTGAATATAAAAAAACCGCTTTGATAATAGGCGGTTTTTTATATTCTAGTGAAACTATTCTAATACACTTATTATTGGCGGTCTATTTACCTTTTATTTTGTTCTGTTTTACCCCTATAAGCGTTTAGTCTTAAAGTGAGTTAGGAATTTTTAACAGGGGGAATCCTATGGATCAATTTAATCAGTCCCTTGAATTTCTAATAGAAGGTACTGGATGGTTAGCTCCAGTTCTTTTTATCCTATTGCATTTATTTCGGCCGTTTTTCTTCCTTCCGGTTATTGTCGTTTGTATTGGAGGTGGGGTATTATTCGGTTTTATTAAGGGTGCATTATTATCTTTTATTGGCCTTTCTCTCATGAGTTTAGTTTCCTATCAGTTGGTTATTAAATTTCCAAGATTTCGTAAAGGCGTCACCCATTTAAAGAAAAAAGTATTTCAAGATCGAACTGTTTCGGTTAGCCAGGTGATGATTTTACGTATTATGCCGTTCGTCCACTTCCATTTACTTTCTCTTTATCTAATGGAAATGTCAAAATCATTCAAGGAGTATATGTACTTTTCAGTTTTAGGTCAAATTATGCCAGCTGTTCTTTATACAGCTTTTGGTGAGGCTATTACTGAGCTACCTTGGTACTCAACTGGAATTATGGTTATTATATTAGTTTCCATTTATGGCTATCTTGGTAAAAGGAACAAAGCACATATAAAAGGTAGTTGAATGGATTAGGAGTGGATGTAGGCTATTGCTTATGTATTAGTAAATAATAGAAGTGAAACACAATACTTTTTAACTAATCCCACTTAGCTAACTAAATATATAGTAAACTGAGGAAATTAAAGTAATATTTTGTTATAGTAGAGTAAAAAGTGGAGGTATATCATGGCAAAAGATAGTTCATTTGATGTTGTATCAGAAATTGACTTACCCGAAGTTATAAATGCAGTCACAATGGCAACTAAAGAAATAAAGACTCGCTACGACTTTAAGGGAAGTAAAAGTACTATAAATGTAGAAGATGAAGAGCTTGTGTTAGTTTCCGATGATGAATACAAATTGGAGCAGCTTAAAGATGTATTAATTAGTAAATTGATTAAACGTAATGTTTCCACAAAAAACATTGATTATGGCAAAATCGAAAATGCTTTTGGGGGAACTGTACGCCAACGAGCAAAGCTAATTCAAGGTATTGATAAAGAACAAGCAAAAAAAATAAATAAAATTATTAAAGATAGTGGACTTAAAGTAAAGAGTCAAATTCAAGATGACCAAATTCGTGTGACTGGAAAGAATCGTGATGATTTACAAGCTATCATGGCAGCGATTAGAGAAGCCAAACTGACGATTGATGTACAGTTTATAAATTATAGATAAAATATTTTTAATGAATTAAACCTTTCTGCTAGTAATGTGGAAAGGTTTTAATTTTTTTTTAATATTTTTTAAATATGTAATGTTAATGGGTGCATAAGCCTAATTTATACATATACTAATAAAAGGTAATTGGTGATATCTATACTTAACCTCCTTCAATTGATCTTTTTTGTAAGATTTATACTCCATAAGAAAAAAGGAGAGGATTGTGTGAAGTTTAGAATTCAATATCTTCCACTAAGCAAGATTAGACCTGGTACATCTATTAGAATGACAGAGGAAATAAAAAAGCTCCATATCTTAATGTTAGATTGTATGCATCTTCTAGTTGTGAGAAAAAATAAACAAGACAATAACTATACTATCTTAAGTGGTCTCAGTCGATTCGAATATCTCCGGAAAAATGATGGCAAAAAGTATGTACCCTGTATTGTTGACGAACAAAGGGATTTAAATTTAAAGTCTTTAGTTATTCATTTAAACAATAAGTTTTATTCAAACGAAAATTCAATCCTCCATAGTTGGTCAATAATTAAATCTTTTCAAAAGACCGATCGGCGGTTCGATCAATTGTCCATGGTACAAAAAATGAAGGTGCTTTTTATCGGGATACGATATAAGCGAACAGTTATTTCTGCTATGAAAAAAAAGATTGATCATTTTGAGAAGTGAACGATTTCCCATTAATGCTTGTTTTTTTCAGTGGATGAGCAGTAAACCTTTTGGATAATAACTAATAGTAGGACGAGCAATTATATAAGGTAAATCTAAATTCCTAGTTAATTTAAATGGGAGAAGGTGATTAAAGTGCAACTGATCGATGAACTGTTAGATGATTTAATAGAGGTAGCTAGCAACTATAACAATGAGTTTATTGATAAAATTGAACTTGATTTAAAACTACAATTACTCATATCGAAAGTTGATAGAATTGAAATAAATTTTAAGGTTACTCCATTGCAAAAGCTGGTTGCTAGAAGACACACAAAATCATTTAATCAGCTATTATACAGGTCTAAGTATAAGGCTACTGAATCTTTATTAAAGTTGAAAGGGGCAAGTAATAAACGTTTATTTAATAGTAAATTAGATCAAATTTTAGCGAATAGTCTAGAGTTTAATTATCTATACAACATGTTAGATGCAAGCTGCAACGCTTATATAACGAGAAACCAATTGGAACCACTTCCAAAACCAATTCAAATTTTTATGTACACTAGAAGAAGCGATTAAATTTTTCTAGTAAGATTGAATGGCAAACCGGTAATATTCCAATGTGGCTTTTAGGGATTCCCAGTGGTAAGCATACAGCTCTGGACAGTCTTCAATAATCTGACTGAGATAAAAGTTTAGCTTATGATCCCTGCATGCATCAAGAAAATCATTATACTGTTTTAATCCACACTCTAACTCCTCAAGTAGTTCAAATTTATTTCCTTCGTATTCCTCCTCTAGATCAATAATAATAGCGTTCACTACGGTGTTATATATTTCTTCCATTATAGTTTCTCCTTCAGTGAGTTGTATTTTATTCAGTAATTCCTCATTTCCCACTGATATTCCTCCAACTGTAAGCAAATCTATTTACACAGCTTTATTTATTCTCGCCTTTATAACAAAAAGTTGTTCAATAACTATTAATAAAGCTCGTAATCTTCTAATTTAACAAATTCAAACCCCAGGTCCTTTAATTGAGGAACTGCAATAGCAACTCCTTCTGCGGTACCAGAGTTAGGTTGGTTCATATGAAGAATAACGATGGAGCCTGGCTGTGCTTGGAGGAGAGAATTTTTAACTTGATTGGCTGTATAGGTAGCACCTGCGTCACCGTTAATATCAAAGTTGACTACTTCAACTCCTAAATTGTCTAGTAATGAGACAGATACTTCATCATAGTGTGCCGTCCCTGAACGGAAATACCTAGGTTTCTTGCCGGTAATCTGGTATATTTTTTGGTAGTTTGTCATTACTTCTTCCAAAACCTCAGACGGAGAATTTGTGCCATTTATCCCATATGCTTTCTGACCATCTATACTCAGAGGTTTATGGTGGGTACCATGATTTTCAATTTGGAAGAGATCTATTCCTGCCAAAAATAAAAATGTTTCCTCATTTGCTGTAATCCAGCGTTCATTAATGAATAGAGTAGCTGGAATTTCATTATCTATTAAAAAATTAATCAATTGTCCATCAAAGCCATTTCCGGTGGAAGAGCCACAAGCATCTAATGTTAATGCAATAATAGGCTCTTCTGTATTTATTCGATTTTTCACACCGGAGACATGTAGCCCCCATTCTTTTGGTGAAGGATAGACTTGCAGTGATAGATATTTTATTGTTCTTTGTAATTCATGAAAAATAACAGCTTGAATGAGAGGATGATCATCTGAGAAGTCTTTTTGATGGGGAAATCTGTCGGATTCAGAAAGTGATTTTGCCGAAAGTGTTCGATTATTATTTGGATAAGCAATGGTAACAATCACAGAAAGTGAAATGAGAAAAATGATGATCCTTTTCATTTGAATCCCCCGTTCTAGATTAACTGATTTCATTATAGTGGATTATTAAATTATAAACTAGTAACCTATTAAGAAACCTGAATTTTATTAGTTGTTACTAACCTGTTTGGTTTTTACCCTAATTCATGTTAAATGACAGAAAAAATAGAATTTTATCCTCATGTATGGCATTACTAAGATGGTGGAAGATTAGTAAGTGGTGACACTCTAGTCGCATACAAAAATGTTACTTAAACAGGACTTGAATAAACAATTCCAATTATTCGTCAAAAATTCAACTACAATCTTAAATTGGAAATTTAGCCAAGTAACAGATAAACTAGAAAATAAATTAGTGTGACTAGCATTGAAGTAAAGTGGTGGAGGGCCTTAAGTTTTTGGGGAAGATTGCTTAACTCCCGTGGCATTCATAGAAACAAAGACGATAAGGAATTCTGTTCATGTTATACGAAAGTCCATCCAATGTTACTTTGCAGGAAGTATATAGAAGGGGATTGATAATAAGTGACTTATTTATTTTTAATTATAGGTTTTGCTTTGTTAATTAAAGGTGCAGATTTTTTTGTTGACGGAGCATCAAAAATGGCTAGAGCTTTCCATATCTCACCACTATTGATAGGACTAACCATCGTAGCATTTGGTACTAGTTCACCGGAGGCAACCGTGAGTATAGTTGCCGCACTAGAAGGCAATGCTGGTGTAGCTATTGGAAATGTTGTTGGAAGCAATATTTTTAACATTACTTTAGTAGTTGGATTGACTGCGATGATTAATCCATTAAAAGTTGACAGTGTAACAATTAGAAAGGAAATTCCATTTACTTTACTTGCTAGCATAGCATTATTGATCCTAATTAGTGATATAAGCTTCCAGTTATTGAGTGAGAACTTTATTACCAGAGGCGATGGCTTTATTCTTTTATTGTTTTTTACTATTTTCTTATATTACATATTTGAGGTAGCAAGAAATAATCGAGAAAAAATAAAAGAAGATAGCGGCGCAAATCAGGAGAGTTCCCCATGGGGGAAGAATATAGTTATTACACTAATTGGTCTCGCTGGAATTATAATAGGTGGGGATGTAGTAGTTAATAATGCAACTACAATTGCAGTGTCGTTTGGAATGAGTGAAACTTTAGTTGGTTTAACAATTGTAGCAGTGGGGACATCATTACCAGAATTAATTACTTCAATAACAGCAGCCCTTAAGAAGGAAAGTGAAATTGCATTAGGAAATATTGTAGGGAGTAACATTTTTAACATATTATTTGTACTCGGTTCAGCCTCGGTTATTGCTCCACTTGCAGTAGAGGGAAAAATATTTGTTGATGTTCTATTAATGATACTGCTAACTGTAACTTTATTAGTTTTTTCTCGAACATCTTTCAGGATTGGAAAACAAGAGGGAATTATTCTAACTGTTGCTTATATAGCTTATATGATATTTATTATCATGCGTAATTAGGGTTTTATTTGAATGGTTTCTAGTAATGGAAACAAGGAGTTACTCTGACGCCTTTCAACATTCAGTCTTTGTAACCTTAGTTATAGTCGGTCAATTGATTAGTCTTGAAAAATCAATTTGTCTCATAGGTAGCTGAACCATACCCTTTAGCTATTCCATAAATCAACATACAATTTTTTTAGGTCAATTCATCCAACGTACTTTGCAGCTTCAATTACAAAATATCTTTGGTTTGATTAATGCTCATTATAATTCGATTTCCTCTTTCTTTCTTGGTGAAGGATGGGCAAACACAAAAGTTATGAGATTGAGGTGCTTAGTGCTACAATTATGGGTGGAATTGTCACATAAATTAGTGAGGGTGAATCCATGTACTTAACAATTAAAGAGGCTGCAGAGTTCATTGAAATACCTGAGAGTCAAATTAAGAAGTTTATTGACCAAGGGCGAATTCGTGCAATTCATGACGGGGAACAATATGTAATTAACAAAGAGCAATTTACTACACATATGGAACAATTGGAAAATTATAAAAAACTAGTGGATGAATTTTGGAATGAGCCAATTCCAGAAGATATCGATATCAAGGATGAAGATTAATTATTTTAAAAGTGGGGCCAACTAGGAGGAAATTATTGATCGTGAAAAACAGACAGAACAAATCAACAAAAAATGTGGCTAAACCTGAATTGTATATTGTTGAAGAGGAAGCTGAATTGTTACCTTTCCTATTAGATACTTTATCAAATCGAAGTCGTAACTCGGTGAAGTCTATTCTTACTCGTGGCCAAGTGTACGTGAATGGTGAGGTTATAACCAAACATAACTTTCAACTGGAACCCGGTTACAAAATTTCGATTGAAAAAAATATAGTAGCAAAAGCAGCTTCTTTTACTGGATTGAAAATTGTCCATGAGGATGATGACATCATTGTCATTGAAAAAGAATCTGGGTTATTGTCGATCTCCTCACCAAAAGAAAAGTCACTGACAGCCTATAAGCAACTAATGACATATGTACAGAAAATAAATCCGAAAAACAGAGTTTTTGTCGTTCACCGATTAGACAGAGATACTTCAGGAGTAATGATGTTTGCTAAGAGCGAGAAGGTAAAATTAAAGTTGCAAAATTCATGGAAAGATATAGTTGAGGAACGTGCTTACATAGCTCTTGTTGAAGGCGTAATTAAAAAACAAGAGGGAACAATAACTTCCTGGTTGAAGGAAAGCAAGACATTAAAAATGTATTCCAGTTCCAATCCAAACGATGGACAACATGCGGTCACACATTACCAAAAAATCCAATCAAACACTAACTTTACATTATTGAACGTTCATCTTGAAACTGGAAGGAAGAATCAAATTCGTGTTCACATGGAGGATATTGGTCATCCAATCGTAGGAGACAAAAAATATGGTTCAAAGGTCAATCCAATAAGTAGACTTGGTTTACATGCGAAGACTTTAGCCTTTAAACATCCAACAACAGATGAAATAATGAGGTTCGAGTCAAATACCCCTAAGTCTTTTTTTGATAGTTCTAAATAAGACCAACTAAGATATTTTCCTTTGTTTATTACAATGATTTTAGGAGAATCTATAAGTTAACGTTGTAGAATGATGAGTTTGGAGATTCTTTACATTATTTCAGGTATATCAGGAATGATATGGTTGAGGAGGTGAGAAGAAATGCCTAACCCATTTGAAGCAGTTTGGAACTCATTAAAGTTAGCTATTGATAATACAGATGAGCCTAAATCGCCATTACATGTAATCGAAGTAGGTGATTGTTGGAAATATGTTACGATGGTGGAGGAATTTATTCGGTATGAGGAAATTGGATTAAATACCTCTTCAGATGATGAAATAATAGAAATGTTGACAGATGCAGTACAATTGTGTGAATCCCATGTGAAAAAGATGAGTCAATTTATGAGGCAGGAGGGAATTTCCTTGCCAGATGTCACATCATCAAAACCTAACTCAGATTCAAAGGAAGTACCTTTAGGGGTAAAGTTGACAGATAGTGAGATTTCCAATGGAATTGCTTTTAAATTAGTAATATGCATGCAGCATTGTGCTAAAGGACAAGCTGACTCGCTTCGTAATGATATGGGTATGATGTGGCTTAACTTTTATTCAGAGTGGGTTACGTTTAGATCAACTTTAAAAACGCTGATGCGAAAAAGAGGTTGGATTAAAGTACCTCCGTATTACTATCCACCCGGCTATCCGAATCAATGAACCTACAAAAACCAACTCTTAGATCTGGAGTTGGTTTTTGTAGGTTAAAGCCCAATTCTAATTACTCCAAATAAGCTTGTCACTGGAACCTAGTAAAAATTGAGATTATAATAACTATTATATACTTTTATTGACATGTCAAAAAGGAGGATAATAATGAATTTGGATTCGGGTGTTGCTATCTTTTTGATCTATGTTTTTCCTTCATTGTTGTTTGGTTTGGGTCTTTTTTTAATTGCTCGTTTTTATTCTAAAAGAAGAAAACTAATTTATCCTTTGATTACAGCTAATACAGGAATTGTCCTTTATTATCTCGCAATGCTAATGAGTGGATGGATGATTTTAATACTAATACTAGCTGCTATTATGTTACTCGTTGTCGGCTGGTTAACTTTTGTTATTATGCATTTAACATCCAGGGCAAAGAATTAAGAATGAAGGAAGAACGGATTGCAATGATGCTACCCTTTTCCCAATTAGTCAAGAGAGTAAGGGATAGTATCAAAAATTGATACTATCCCTTCGTATAACCATCATTCATTTTTTTGCCATACCATCAAACATCATAACTAATCTAGTTAAAGCATAACCGACGATAGTATAAATAATAGTAGCGAATAATGCGGAAAATTCAATTACAAATGTACCATCAAGATTGGCGGTTGGGAATATTCCTTCGAATGGATAAAGTAATGGCGCACTTGTTTCATAGATCCATCGAACAAACGGTGCAGTTTCATTGGCTCCAAATAATCTTAAAACAATCCTTAGCCCCAAAATCAACTGAGCAATTCCGATTACTATATTTATTAAATGGATAATAATTGGTTTCCCCTTGATACTATCCCTCCTAATAAGTTTGTTTTATATAACCTTCCCAGTTTGTAAGAGCTTGAAACAGGTAGAGACAAACAACCCTAACATTATTTGCCTCTAGGATTTAAAATCTGGTATGCAACTTATCCGTCCGAATACTACTATTTTATAATATGAAGTCAGAATTATTTATTGAATACAAAATTTTTCTGGCCAAAGTAATTAAGAATAGTATAGATTGTAGTTCCAAAAAATATGGCTAGATATCCACTGTAAAATGATGGAAGCAATAATAAATTTTGAAGCAACCAGATAGAAGATTGTTTTCCAATATAATAAGCAAATAAATAGCACAGGATTACCACAAGGAAAAAACGAAAAATGGTTTGTAAAACGGATTTCTCGCTGCGAAAAGTAAAAGTTTTGTTTAATAGGTAACTAACACAGGCACCTACTAGATTTCCGATAAATGTTGAAATCCAATATGACAACCCACTAAAGAATAGGAAGTACATAAGTGTTAAACTGACTGCTGTGTTGACCAGACCCACTAAAACAAACCGAGAAAAGGGAGAAATATTCTTCATATTATTTCTTCATTTGCAGTTTTTTTCCAGGGATTATTGTACTAGTTGTGGTTCTTAAATACTGGAACGGGTCCTTATCCGTGTACAAATCTATATCTATTGCATATTTTGGTCTTTTTTTTACCTCCATAAAGATTCTGCCGATATATTCACCAATAATTCCTGTACCCATTAATTGTAGTCCACCTAAAAGCCAGATGGAAATCATTAATGAGGTCCAGCCTGCATCAGTATTTCCAATTATTTTTTGTATAATAGCATACATACCGGCAATCCCGCCTAAAAAAAATAAAAAGAAACCTAAATAAGTAATGAAACGAATCGGAGCAATGCTAAATGATGTAATTCCATCAAATGCAAACGATAACATTCTTTTTATAGGATATTTGGTATCGCCTGCATATCTTTCTTTTCGATCGTACATTACTTTAGTAGTTTTAAAACCAATCATCGGAAGAATTCCTCTTAAGAACAATTTTTCCTCCTGGTATTGATTAAGCTCCTCAAGCACTCGTTTACTCATTAAACGATAATCTGCATGATTATAAACTAGATTAATCCCAAGTTTATTCATAACCCGATAAAAACCTTGAGCAGTTATCCGTTTAAAATGTGTGTCGGTTTTTCTACTACGACGCACACCATAGACAACATCATACCCCTCATGATACTTCAAGACAAAATCACGAATAACATTAATGTCATCCTGTAAATCTGCATCGATAGAAATAGCACAGCTAGATTTTTCTTGGGCTCGTTTTAATCCAGCAATAAGAGCCGTCTGATGTCCTACGTTACGGGAAAGCTTTAAGCCTGTAACATACCTATTTGTTGCACATGCTTTAGCTATTAATGTCCATGTACCATCCTTACTTCCATCATCTACGAACAATAGCTTGCTTTTATCCGAAATTAAATTTTCTTCTACAAGTTTATTTAATTGTATCGTTAGTTGTTCAATGGTTTTATTTATGACTTCTTGTTCTTCATAACAGGGTACGACTATAGTCAATAAAGTATGTGATATCTTCAATCTTTTTCCTCCTATTAGGATGTTTAACTAAGATGTTTGATATAAGTAAATTTTCCAAACTGATTCGGGATGTGTAAACTCTTTTACCAATCTAATATTATTTTCGTTGGCGTTGTTAATTGGTACAGCGGAGATAAAGTAACGTCCACCCATCTCTTTAAAGACTTCAGTATTTAAATTAAGATTTTCGATTTGTTTATTTGAGTTTTTTCTGAAATCATAATTCTTCCCTAATTCATCTACAAAAATGTAACACCGGCTGCCCCATTCATCGTAATACCTTTTTAATGTTTTGTTCTTATCTAATTCCTCAGAAATTATTCTTCTAAATTGATGTTTATAAGAGATAGGGTAAAGGTTATTGTAAGTATCTAATGTGTAAAACCCATTATATTGTGAAATGGCAGGATGAATCCCAATACTTGCGACCCGATAGGATTCCTGAGGCTGACCAATATGTTCTTTAATATCCTTGAACTGCTCCTCCGCATAAAATTCCCGAAAAGAAGGCGACTTATGATAGAAGCCATAATGTATTTCCTCGTTAAATGGAAGGAGTACAACTAACTGAGCAATAATAGCGATAACAACAACTTTTCGCCACCTTTCACCAAGCCTCCATAAAATCACACATGCAAGGGCAAAACTAAGGTAAATGATTAAAGGTCTTAAGAAGTGAAAGCGAGCAAAATTAAATGTAACGAGTATATCTATTGTTCTTTTTAAGGGAATCCAAATGTTGTTAAACCACATCGCATACCATAGAGAGAGAGCGTAGTTGGTGACGAACAGGAGTATAAACAACTTCTCTGTTTTCTTCTTTTTGTGAAAAAAAATAATACCTAGCGTTAAAAATAGTAAAGGAATAATAACTAATGTGTGTACGGTCATTACATGGGTGTGACCTAAAAAGAAATTTTTAAAAGAAAGCCGTATTGAGTGCCAAAAATCATGCCTCGAGGATATAAATTCAATTCGATGCATTGGTTCTAGAGCTGACAGTAGTGATAAAACAAGTCGGTACTCAATAAATAGAAACATTCCAGACATCAGTCCGATACTTGCTAGAAATGGTACATTCCAATTCCGCTTAAAAACAAGGTCAAATACCCATATGGTAGCAACTAATACTAGAAAAAACATAAAGCCAAGGACAAGACTAGAGTATAGCGGTAATAGAATGAGTGTTAGCCAATTAACCCACCTGTAGTTACCATTTCTAATGTTTAAAAATGCCCATAGTGCAAGTGGATGGCCTAAGGTACTGAGCATTCCTGACGGCCAAAAAGGTGTTAAAGCAAATGCTAATGCAACCCCTACTCTTATCATTGTGGCATCTTCATCACGAACAAAATGTCTCATTAAGAGTAAGTACATACCGATAAAAGCAACCACTCTAGTTATCGTCTGACTTATGGCATAAGCTGTCATCGTTGGAAATAAAGCGTGTAGCCATACAATTCCACTAAATTCAGAGCCAAATGCATTTCTTGGTAAGCCATTAGTCACCTGTGGAATTGTCGAACCAACTTCCCCGAAAATTTCTCCACTTTCAGTTAGTACTTTGTACCATGCCAAATTAGAATCCAGATTATCATGAACTCGAATGTGAGCATCTTCCCCAAGTAAATAAAGAGGTGATAGGAATAATAGTAATATTAAAAAAGCTATTGATAAATAAACTCTCTCTTTTCTACTTTTTTCTAAACCAAATGACAACATCCTTACACATCCGTTACTTTTTTTAGTTAATATAATCACATGTCAAATTTAGTATTGGCTCTAACGTTTTGGAAAATGTATATAATAAATGAAAAATTTTCTTCGTTAATAATATAACCATTTATGGCCCCAATAATTGCAACTAATGGGTAAACTTGTTACTATAAAGTTAATATTGCAAATAGCAATAGTTATCTCTAAGGAGTTGGATATAAAATGGATTTTAATTTATTTATGAATGACGCAGTGAATTCTGCGCGAAAAGATATTACTGAAGCAGGATATGCTGAATTATCTACACCTGAAGAGGTAGATGAAGCTCTAAATCGTAAAGGTACAACATTAGTTATGATCAATTCGACTTGTGGATGTGCTGGAGGGGTAGCGAGGCCAGCTGCTGCTAATGCAATCCATTACGATAAACGTCCTGAGCACCTGGTTACAGTTTTTGCTGGACAAGATCGAGAAGCCACAGAACGAGCAAGAGAATTCTTCGAAGGATATCCACCGTCGTCTCCATCATTTGCTCTTTTAAAAGATGGTAAAATTGTCACAATGGTCGAGCGACATGATATTGAAGGGTTTGGTCCAGTAGATGTAGTTGGTCGCCTTCAAAAAATATTTGATGAGCATTGTGAAGAACTATAATTGAATGTTTATTAAACAATAAGTTCCTTTGTCGTCACAATCTGGCAAAGGAACTTTTTTTCTTATCCTTTATAAGACTTGAATGATAAGAGCTTAATTTAAACTATTGAACATTAAAATAATAATTAGGGAGTTATTAAGTTGAGAATTGGTTACCGAACAATAAAGACAGCCATTGGTACACCCTTCGCCATTTGGATAGCAGAGCTGTTATCACTTGAAAACTATGTTTCTGCTGGAATCTTAACTCTTTTATGTATTCAACCAACGAGGAAACGATCGTTTTTGAGCTCTTGGCACCGATTAGGTGCATGTCTTTTAGCTATGGTATTTGCATTTGTTGTATTCGAATTAGTAGGTTACCATCCAGCGTCTATTGGTATATTATTAATTTTATTTATCCCGGCAACTGTAAAATTAAAATTAACACCAGGTATTGTAACAAGCTCTGTTATCTTATTACATCTCTATAGTTCACAGTTTATTACTTGGAATTTAATCTGGAATGAATTGGGCTTAATTGTCATTGGTATTGGGACAGCCCTGTTATTAAACCTGTATATGCCAAGTCTAGATACGAACCTAATAGAAATGCAGAAAAAGCTGGAAGATAATTTTAAAATTATTTTACAAGAAATTGCTATTTATTTAAGAGAAGGAAGACAAACATGGACCGGAAAAGAAATTACTGAAACAGAAGATCTATTGAATGAAGCAGAGAGAATGGTATTACGAGATTTAGAAAACCATTTACTCAGAGGTAATCATCCCTATTACGATTATTTTATAATGCGGAAAAAGCAATTCGAACTTTTAAGGAGAATGTTACCATTAATTAGTCAAATGACAGTCTTATATGAGCAATCCTACCGAATGGCTGATTTATTTGACGATTTAGCTGACTCAATACATCCAGGTAACACGGCTAGTATTCATTTACAAACAATTCGAGAATTAAAACAACAATTTGAAGGAGATGAATTGCCCAAAACAAGAAAGGAATTTGAAACCAGGGCAAATTTGTTTAGGTTACTTTATGAAATAGAGCAATACTTAGTTTTAAAGAAGAATCGTACACCAAGGCAAAATGTGAAAACTACCTAACTCATTAAATTTCTTTAAACGGTTAAACTATTCATAGAACATCAAGAAATGAGGTGGATTTCACGAAAAGTTTAGTATTATTGATGTTATTCTTATCTCCGTTATGGCCCTTAGGAGAGAATCCGACACCATATGCCCCTCTTGTAATTGTTAATAAACAAACAAACGAACTTGCATATATATATAAAAATCAAATACAGGAAATCTACCGTGTCGCCACTGGTGCTACTAATGAACTAACACCAAACGGGTTGCACACTATTCTTATAAAAGCTGTTGACCCATACTATCGTAAAAAGAATATTATAGGGGGATCTCCAGAAAACCCTTTAGGAAGTCGTTGGATTGGATTTGATGCTAAGGATACCGATGGAAGGATTTATGGTGTACATGGGACGAACCAACCAAACTCTATTGGAGAAAATGTTTCTGCGGGATGCATTAGAATGAAAAATGAAGATGTTGAGAAGCTGTTCTCACAAGTGCCAGTTGGAACCAAAATATTTATTACAAGGTCTGATCAGGACTTTGAATCGATTGCAAAACAACTGAACGGAATAAAAACAGACTGAATAGGGAGAGAACTCCATAATTCAGTCTGTTTTTTTGTGTGATTGAATGGTTCTATATTAAAGAAACATCGCTAAACCTGCTGTTAGAGTCGATAAAACCATAGCAATTACCATGATATAAACAACTATTTTAATGCGTTTTTGACGTTTGGATAACTTTCTTGTTGCCATTGTTTACTCCTCCTTCATGCCCTGTGCTACTAGTATTTTAACTTGAATTGTCTAATTGGACAAGTCCATAATTTTTTTAATACTAACTTTGATTGTTCAGAATATATATAAAATATGGCTAATTTTATAACATCAAGGAGTGACTAAACATGAGTGGTCCTCACAATGGTGGTAAGAGCGAGGGGAATATAAGCGATAATAAACACAACGGCATTAAAAATCACCCAAAGGAAATAGATATCTTATATACGAATTCAGGAATTCCTATAGAGTTTATATACAATAAAAAAAGTCATATTCCAAATACTTTATCAGGAGTTTATCCATATACAAGAGGAATTCACCCATATATGTATCGTAGTAAACTTTGGTCAGTTAGACAATATTCGGGTTTTGGTTCTGCGAGTGATTCGAATGCTCGCTTACGTTATTTATTAAATCAAAGGCAAAACGCTTTATCAGTCGCATTTGATTTACCAACCCAAATAGGCTATGATTCTGATCATCCATTTGCAGAAGGTGAAGTCGGTAACGTTGGAGTGGCTATTGACACATTACAAGATATGGAAATGTTATTTAATAACATACCTTTGGAAAAAGTTAGTACATCTATGACTATAAATGCGCCCGCAGCTATTTTATTTTGCATGTACGTTGCAACAGCCGAAAAAAGAGGAATTTCACCTACACAACTTTCAGGAACAATTCAAAATGACATTTTAAAAGAATACGTTGCTCGTGGAACATATATCTATCCCCCAAAGGCTTCTATCAGGTTAGCTACTAACCTTATTACCTACATTAATATACATTTCCCTAAATTCCATCCAATTAGTATTTCTGGTTATCATATAAGAGAAGCAGGTTCCACTGCTATCCAGGAGGTAGCTTTTGCTTTTGCAAATGCGAAGGTTTACTTAGATGAAGCTTTAAAACAAGGTGAAATAGTCGATCACTTTGCACAAAGGCTATCTTTTTTCTTTAGTGCAGATAATGATTTTTTTGAAGAAGTGGCAAAATTTAGAGCTGCTCGTAGAATTTGGGCGAAAATTATGAAAGAACATTATCATGCGAAAATGCCTAAAAGCTGGCAACTCCGATTTCATACGCAGACAGCAGGATCAAGACTAACTTCACATGAACCGGATAACAATATTGTTCGAGTAACCATCCAAGCTCTCGCAGCAGTTTTAGGCGGTACTCAAAGCCTACATACTAATTCAAAAGATGAAGCATTAGCTTTACCAACTGAAGATTCTGTTCGTATCGCACTCAGAACTCAACAAATAATAGCTGAAGAAAGTGGAGTAATTAAAACTGTCGATCCTCTAGGTGGTTCGTATTTTGTTGAATACCTGACAGATGAAATTGAAGCAGGTGTAGTCAAGCTTCTTGATGAAATAGAACAAACTGGAGGTATGATAAAGGCTATTGAAACGGGTTTTATCCAGCGGGAAATAAATGTAGCTTCTTATCAGTCATTTAGGCAAACAGAAGAAAAAAAACAAAAGGCAGTTGCATCAGAAGGTTTTTCTCTGGATAATCAAATGACATTACACGAGAATAATCCTTTATTAGAAAAAACCCAAATACACTCCCTTAACGAGATAAAACTAAATAGAGATAATCTACTTGTCTCTCTATGCTTAGATAACCTTAGAAAAGCCAGCTACGATGAACAGGCTAATCTAATTCCGTTCATTATGGAGGCTGTAAAAGCTTATTGTACTGTTGAAGAAATATCAAACGTATTTAGAACCGTATTTGGTGAATTTAAAGAGGGTAATCCCAATGGGTGATTCCGTTCGTGTGCTAGTAGCCAAAGTTGGTTTGGACGGACATGATCGAGGTGCTAGAATTCTAACAAACATACTAAGTGCTAGTGGGATGTTTGTTTATTATACGGGCATCAGGAAAACACCAGTTCAGATTGCAGAAATAGCGGTAGAAAATAAAATCGATGTAATTGCTATATCGATTTTATCAGGAGGACATAATCACTTGATTCCCAGGTTGATAGAGGAATTGTGTAATGGTGGAGGCAGCGAGATTCCAGTTATCATTGGTGGAATTATCCCTGAGAAGGACAGAGGATTTCTTATTGATTTAGGTGTAAAGAGAGTGTTCAACGGAAGTGAATCCGTGTCAGAGATAATTAGGTTTATAACGGATATAGGGAAGAAACAATTTAATCGCTAACGTGTTATTAAGATACCTGTTTCTAATTGACAATTAGCAGTCGTTTCGCTAACGTACTAATTAATTGATACTACTAGGAGGATATTTCATGATAGCAATTAATCAAGATAGGTTAGTTAATGAATTTATTGAATTAGTTAAGATAGATTCTGAAACGAAAAATGAAGGAATGATTGCGGAAGTTTTAAAGAAAAAGTTTGAGTCTCTAGGCCTAGAGGTTCATGAAGATAATAGCAAGGCCCAAACTGGTCATGGTGCTGGTAACCTGATTTGTAATTTAAAGGGAAAAAAGAATGACGCGGATACAATTTATTTCACATCTCATATGGATACAGTTGTTCCAGGTAAAAACATAAAACCATCAATAAAAGACGGCTATATCGTCACTGATGGTACAACGATACTTGGTGCGGATGATAAAGCCGGTTTGGCGGCAATGCTTGAAGCGATTCGAGTGCTACAAGAAAACGATATAGAGCACGGAGATGTTCAATTTGTAATCACTGCTGGTGAAGAATCAGGGCTTGTTGGTGCAAAAGCATTAGATACTTCTTATCTAAAAGCAAAATACGGCTATGCGGTTGATAGTGATGGTAAGGTCGGGAATATCATTATTGCAGCGCCTACACAAGCAAAGGTACATGCGATAGTTAAAGGGAAAACTGCACATGCAGGTGTAGCCCCTGAAAAGGGCGTATCGGCAATTACGATTGCCTCCAAAGCAATAGCTAAGATGCCATTAGGTAGAATTGATTCAGAAACAACCGCAAATATTGGTCGCTTTCAGGGTGGATCGCAAACTAATATTGTTTGTGATCATGTGGAAATTCTTGCAGAAGCAAGATCCCTAGTTCCTGAGAAAATGGAAGCTCAAGTTAACAAGATGAAAAAGGCGTTTGAAGAAGCTGCTGAACAAATGGGTGGTAGCGTTGAGTTAGATACATATGTAATGTATCCAGGGTATAAACAAGAAGCTGGAGACCATGTTGTTGAAATCGCTAGGAAAGCCGCAAAAGCAATAGGAAGAGACAGTGAATTGAGAAAGAGTGGAGGAGGAAGTGATGCGAACGTTATTGCTGGACACGGTATTCCTACTGTAAACCTCTCTGTAGGATATGAGGAGATTCATACTACTAATGAGCGCATAGCGATTAAAGAGCTAGTTAAAATAGCTGAATTTATTACTTCGATCACTCAAGAAGCTGCTAAGTAAAAAGAATGTTAACCGCTGGGATAGAACACCTTATCCCGGCTTTTTTTATTGTTTTACATTTAAGCAAAGCAGTTGTGAATCTATATTGATTACCGCTTCCGACTATATGGTATAATAGATAGAACAACCGTTCTTAAAAGGAGATAGTTATGTCAAAATGGTATCCAAAAAAAGGACGCGTCATTTTTCACGTTGATATGAATAGTTTCTATGCTTCAGTAGAAGCGGCTTATGATCCTAAACTTAAAGGCAAACCTATAGCTGTTGCTGGAAATCCTGAAGAAAGAAGAGGGATTATTGTTACAAGTAGCTATGAAGCAAGAGCTAAGGGTGTTAAGACCACCATGCCACTCTGGGAGGCTAGACGGTTATGCCCAGAGTTAATTGTCATGCGCCCTAATTTTGAAAGGTATAGAGCTGCTTCTAAAGAGATGTTTAAAATACTGTCAGAAATAACTCCAAATGTACAACCTGTATCAATAGATGAAGGATATATGGACATTACTGAATGCCAAGATTTAGGTAGTCCATTAGAGATTGCTGCAAATATACAAAACAGAATTGCAAATGAGCTAGATTTACCTTGTTCAATTGGAATAGCACCAAATAAATTTTTAGCTAAAATGGCATCAGATATGAAAAAGCCAATGGGGATTACTGTGTTAAGAAAAAGAGACCTACCCAAGAAATTGTGGCCGCTAAAAGTCGAGGAAATGTATGGTGTTGGATCCAAAACAGCTGAAAAACTAAATGGGATAAATGTTCATACAATTGAGGACTTGGTCTCTACCGACGTTTACCAGCTTAAGCGTTTGCTAGGAATTAATGGTGAACGACTAAAAAATAGAGCGATAGGAATTGACCCTAGTCCAGTAGATCCTGATGCTGTTTATGATTTTAAAAGTATTGGAAGTTCGGAGACATTACCTAATGATACTGTTGAAGAAACTGAAATAAAAAGGTTGTTTCGAAATTTAGCAAGGAATGTGGCTAGGAGATTAAAGCGAAAGCAAGCAGTTGGTCGAAGTGTTCAAATTATGATTAGGTTTCATGACCGAAGAACCATTACTAGAAGTGTAAAACTCCCCAATTACCTTGAGGATGAAGATGAAATATTTGCTGTCAGCAATGATTTATTTGAGCAGAATTGGAACGGTGATCCAATCAGATTGCTCGGTATCACAATCCAAGATGTTGCAGAAAAGAAAGAAATCGCACATCAGTTAGATTTATTTACTTATGAGCAGGAAGCTAGCAAAGAAGGTCTTTATAAAGCAATTGATAAGTTGAATGAAAAATATGGAAAAAGTACTTTCATAAAATTAAATTCTAATCAGGAGGATAATCAACCTCGAACTAGTTTCCAAAAGGATTTTCTGGATGATTATAAAAAATAAAACCCAATCCTCCTACAAAGGAATTGGGTTTTAACTAGTTAATTTAGGAATTTAGCCAATCTAACGCTTGATCCCTTTGACCTCGATCAAAATGTTTAGTTTCAATTTTAGGTAAATAACTACCTATTTTTGTTGCTATTTCTAACCATTTTTTATCACTTGTTACTGCAATTTTATTTACATCTTTCCAATGATTTGCCTCAAATTTCAGATCTTCAATTAAACCCTGCATCGAGTAACCTTCTATCTCTTTTATAACTAGTAAAAGATTTATTTTACCATCGGCAGCTTTTTTTAATTTAAAATATTCTTTGAATTCCTCCATGTCAGTTTCAGTAATTTTGCCATCTACGTTGACTTCAACTACAGATTCTAGGTTGTTAGTAGTTAAGGTAATCATTGAAATCCTCCTTTAAAAATCTCTTGTTATAAATTACCCGTCAAATAGATTTGTAAACAAGAAATTATTAAATCAGAAAATTTTTAGTTAAAAGTGGACAAAAATACGATTTGTCACTGAAAAGTTGAAAACACTCAATTATTGTCAATTTTTAAAGAACTTTGCGCTTTCCCAGGAAATAATTAAGTTTTTTTATAAAAGAATTCCCACACAAATTTTCTTCGTTTATAATTACCTACATTTATTTTAAATTGTCACATTGCCTATGGTATTTCATAAAATACAATAGAAAAGGTTTTACAAAGATTCGAGGTGAATAGGTTGACTCAAAAAAACTTACATCCATCAATAAAAGAGTTTAAAGAGTTTGTAAGAGAACATCCTGGCATTATAAAAGAAGTTAGGAATAATGGGGATAAGTGGCAAGATTATTATGAAAAATGGGTCCTTTTAGGGGAGGATGACCCCTCATGGGAAAAGTATAAAAAAACAGGTACTTCTACTTCAAAGACATCAGATTCAACTAATACTGAATCAAAGAAAGATAAACAAGAGATTATGAATCAGATGATGAAAATGGTTGAAAATGTTGATTTAAATAAGGTTGAAGGTCATATAACTCAATTAAATGGGGCAATTACTAATATTCAATCATTAATTGGACAGTTTAAAGAAGCGAAAAAACAATTCCCATCCAAGAAGAATAATGAAAGATCACCATCACCATTTAACATAAATAGAGATTAGGAGGTGTCCTAAGTGGAACCCAATCTTTATCAATTTCTGCGTTCGCGACCAGAATTACTAAAATTTATCCGTCTTAATCCACAGTGGTATAGAGAGTTAACGAGAAATCCTTCTCGCATACAGGATTTAGAGAAAGAAGCGAATGTATTTTATGGGAGGACTGTACCACAAAGAATAGAAAAGATATCGAATCAAGTGCAAATGGTTTCCATGTTAATACAAATGGCAGGTGCAATGAAAGATTAGATTTCACTTGCCTCTTTTATTTATTGATAATAATTGGTATGATAGTGTCAGTGGAGGTGGGAGAATGTTAGCCACAATAGAAATTGTTGATATTTTAGATCAATCAGAACAACTTGGTCAGTGGATTCTTAAATCTGACGTTATGCAAGAATACAATAAAGCAAAAGACGCTTTATCTAATGATAAAGAGGCTCAAAGCCTCATTTCTAACTTTTCCAAAACAAAAGATCAATATGAGGAAGTTCAACGTTTTGGTAGATACCATCCAGACTACAGTTTTATTATGAAAGAGATTCGGGCAACGAAACGAGAAATGGATATGAACGAGCTCGTTGCCTTATATAAGATTGCAGAAAGAAATCTACAAAATCTGTTAGATGAAGTAAGTGAAGTAGTTGCCCATAGTGTTAGTCACCAAGTGAAGGTTCCTAGGGATGGAGCATTGCTTAAAGAAGGTGGCTGTGGTTGTGGATCAGGAAGTAGCGGCTGCGGTTGTGCATCATAGATGTTTTAATCGAACTAAAAAAGTCTATCTTGAAAAAGATAGACTTTTTTAGTTATTTTCGGGAAGCTATTTTCTTGTTGTCAACTGTTAATTCTCTTAAAATTCTAGCGATTCTAATAATCAACGTTGATGAACTTCAATTATTTTGATAAACTAATGTAAAGTAGTTATAAGTGAGGACTTATTATGAGAACAAAACGCCAAGGAATTATTGTTTGGTTTCAGCATATGAAAAATGTAAAGCAAATTAAACGATTTGGACATTTAATTTATGTTTCAAGAGAGTTAAGATATGCTGTTATCTATGTTGATCAGGAAGAGGTAGAGGACAAACAGGATAAACTAAATCTACTTCCTTTTGTTTCAAAGGTAGATTTGTCTTATAAACCATTTATTAGGACAAACTTTGAAAATGCTAAAATGGATAAAGCAAAAGAGTACGATTATAAAATGGGAATATAACGATAATGAAACTCCCCTTAACAATTTGTTAGGGGGAGTTTCATGTTAACTAACCTAGATTTTAAAAAATTATTGGTATGGCTTTAAAAATCGGTTCATTCTAAAAATACCTAATAAATATTGATAATATAAAGACTTATCATGGAAAAAAGTGGACGGTTTCACAGTTATTTCTCTTATTTGCTGATTGGTTTGATTCGCTATTTGCTCAAATAGCTGATATCTTTTCGTCACTTTATTTGCTGGATTTGGTACGCCTTCAAAACATATATAGATAGGCTGGAAGTCTCCTTCAGCACCTGGCTTCATAATAATTGCTAATGATGTTAATTCCTGTCCGTTCTTATTAGTATGAATGGCAATAATTTTTTCAATTCTTGTTTTCATATAGTTAGCCAAGTCTACTAACTCGTAGACGTCAGAATATCCGTCTCCTAGTTCGATAAAACGCTGTATCATTCGTATGTACACCTCTTTTTAATTAATCTTATCATGGTGAATAAAAAAAGTGAAAGTATTAAAGTTATAAAAAAAAGCCTGCAGAAATAATCTGCAGGCCCTTTTTGCTTTCAATTAAGAAAAACAAAAAGGCAAAGGGAGAGGAGAAACCGGAGGAAGAACTTATGGGGAAACGTAAGTCTTCTCCGTGTTCAGAAGCAACTAATAGGATTGTTAGCTGCCTCAATAATATTATGGACTTCGTCTAAAAATATATACATGCTTAAAAAATTTTAAAAGAGGGTGTTTTTAAAAGATTGGTGTTTTTACAAAAAAACCATAGATGCGACGTAACCTTTTATTAATTTTTTTTACTACTTTTTAATCGACTGCTATATAACCGCTTCGGCAGAATCCTACGCTTTCCGTGGGTACGATCTCAGCTCTCGATGGCAGAGTAACTGCAGGCCAAAGAGCGATTCTTCCGAGGAAGGTGAAGCGTTGCCCGCGTAAAGCGACTGCCTTAAGTGGAATTCAACATACAGTCGCATTTTTCATCAATAGTAACAAACAAGAATAAAGAGCCTTAAAATAAAATATATTTCCTGATTAAAGACTTTTGTGGTAGCATTAATGTCGAAATATGATAGAAGGGTTGTCCTATATGAGAGTTATTTCAGGTATACACAAAGGGCGTCAAATTAAGGCGGTACCAAACCAATTAACTAGACCTACCACTGACAAAGCAAAAGAAGCGTTGTTTCAGATAATTGGCCCATTTTTTGAGGGTGGTCAATGTTTGGACTTATTTGCTGGTAGTGGTTCATTAGGTATTGAGGCTTTGAGTCGTGGTATGGATCATGCTATTTTTGTTGATAAACATCCCAAAGCTATACATACTATTCATGATAATCTTAAAACATTAAAATTAGAAGAACATGCAGAGGTTTTTCGCAATGATGCTTTTCGTGCGATAAAAGCTGCGGCAAAAAGAGAGTTAGTCTTTGATCTTATCTTTTTAGATCCACCATATGCAAAAATTTCCTATGAGGATCTTTTGGATGAAATTAGTAAGTTTAACCTTTTAGCTTCAGAAGGTTTAATTATTTGTGAGCATGATAAAAGGAAAACATTACCAGAAAATTATAGTGGTTTTGTTAAATTAAAATCAGAGCTCTATGGTAGTGCAACTGCAATTACCTTATTCGAAAAAGGGGATAATACACATGAGTAGGTTAGCTATTTGTCCAGGAAGTTTTGATCCTATTACCTATGGTCATCTAGATATCATTCAACGAGGAGCAAAGGTTTTTGATCAAGTCATCGTAACAGTATTTAATAACCAATCAAAACAGCCTTTGTTTTCTGTTGAGGAAAGAATGGAACTTTTGAAAGCTGTTACAAAAGATCTTGAAAATGTAAGGGTTGATACTAGTAGTGGTCTGTTAATGGATTATGCAAGGGAGCAAAACGCACAAGTCATATTAAGAGGTCTACGGGCAGTAAGTGATTTTGAATATGAAATGCAAATAACATCAATGAATAGAAAGTTGAACGAGAATATTGAAACCTTTTTCATGATGACAAATAATCAATATTCCTTCTTAAGTTCTAGCATGGTGAAAGAAGTAGCAAAATATCATGCAAATGTGTCAGATCTTGTTCCTGAAGTAGTAGAACAAGCCTTAAAACATAAATTTGCTCAAAATAAATGATAAAACTGGTAGATTTTAATCTACCAGTTTTATTTATAAAAAAGGTTATATACTACTGATATGTTTAGCAAGACTCATAAGTACTTTTGCTTAACAGTTAACCTTAGAGTGATAATCAAAGCAGCTAATGATAATGAAAATAAGGTTACCGCTGGTCCAAGGGATTGTAAAGTGTGTAATGCATCTAACCAAGGATCTGGATTCTCTTTTGGGAGAAGCACAGGTATATCTTGATAACCAAGGACCTTTTTATTTAAATACAAGGGTTTAAACAAGATGGCTGCCAACAAACTTGCAAAAATTCCATGGAGTATTCGAGCGAAAAAATAAGGACCAAAACGTATGTCTGTTTCAGCTAGAATGCTTGCAACTTGTGCTTGAACGGAAAAACCATTAAATGCAAGTATAAAACTAATAACAATTGCTTGTGTATAGAGGCTAGTTGTATCTGATTGTGATATTAATTGTGATCCAAGTGTAATCTCGAATAGACCAGAAAACATTGGTAAGGCAAGTTCAGGTGGCAAACCTAGCCCTTTTAAAATTACGGCTAATCCACCAGCCAAAATATTAGAAATCCCAACAAGGAAAAGTAGTTTTGTAAACACTGAAAATAAGATGATAAAACCGCCAATCATTAACAACGTTTGTACGGAATTAGTGACAGCATCTCCTAATATTTTTCCGAAGGGCCGAGTATCTTTTAACCGTGTGCGATGAAGCTCTTGGAGTGCTTTGTAAATTGATACTTTTCGGTCCTTTCTCCTGGACATTTCAACAGTATCTTTACCGTAAAACCTCATGCAAACTCCCACTAAAGCATTACCGGTATAATGACAAACAGCTAGTAGGATTCCAAGTTGAGCGTCATGAAAAAAGCCTACGGAGACTGCTGCAATAATGAACAATGGGTTTGAAGCATTTGTAAACGAAACAAGTCGTTCTGCCTCAATTTTTGTCAATTGTTTTTCTTGACGCAGTCTTGCTGTCAATTTTGCACCGGAGGGGTATCCACTCGCCATTCCCATTGCCCAAACAAAACTCCCAACACCTGGTACATTAAATAATGGTCGCATAATCGGTTCAAATAGTACTCCTATAAATCGAACTACACCAAAACCAATAAGTAATTCAGCAGTGATAAAGAAGGGTAGAAGAGAAGGGAATACAGTTCCCCACCACATATCTATTCCACGGGTACTTGCTTCTAACGTTTCTCTTGGAAATTTTATTAGCGCAATAGCAATAAATAGTGCCACTCCTGCTAAACTTATTGACTTTACTTTTGATTTCAAGATTAGTGCCTCCTAGCTATGAATTTCACACATTTCTGTACTTATTATTTTGATAATAGTAGAATATGAATAGCTTCCTAAAAGGTACAAGCATTTCTTTACAATATACGCTCATAGTTAGTTTTTTTATGCCATATTATATAAAAACTGTTTTTATTTAAGTGCGAATTCATGTAACTCCGTGTTAGAATCCTGTAAACAACCCTGGGATTGTGTTGGAACTGTCCCTAATTAAACATAAGGGTCCGGGGTGATTTTGTACTGATGATCAACATATAGATAATTTTATACTCCATGGATATATGGAAGGGGAAAAGTAATGAGGTTTAGCCGTCGAAGTTTTATACTTAGCATCATAGTCATTATAGTAATGGCTTTTTTAGTAGGGTATCGCCTTCCGTACTATATATATAAACCTGGTGGAGCAGACGCTCTTAATCCAATAGTTGAGGTTAGTGAAGGATTTACAAGTGAGGGTGACATGCATCTGGTAACAGTAAGAGGTGGTATCGCAACCCCGATTCAGTATTTATTGGCATCAATTAGACCATATCAAGACATACAACCCATAAGTGAAGTGTTTCCAGAGGGAATTTCACAAGATGATTACTTTCAAGTCCAGTTGCAGATGATGGAAAGTTCTCAAGAAGCTTCAACTGTAGTTGCTTATCAGGCTGCTGAAAAACAGATTGAAATAGAATATGAGGGCGTTTATGTTGTAGCAGTTATTCAGGATATGCCGGCTGATGGAATATTACAATCAGGAGATAAAATTCTTGGAGTTGATGAACTTTTAATAGAGCAAACAGACGAGTTGATTGATTATGTATCAGCAAAAGAAGTTGATACTGTTATAACTGTAACCATTGAAAGAGATGGAGAAGAATTAACAGAAGAAATAAAGTTAGAGTCCTTTCCTGGAATGGATGATAAGGTCGGGATTGGTATTCAGTTGGTGACAAATCGAAATGTCAAAGTTGATCCAGAATTAACTTTTGCGAGTGGTAATATTGGTGGACCTAGTGCTGGTTTAATGTTTTCTTTAGAGATATATGATCAATTAACTGAAGAAGATATCACTAAGGGATATCAAATAGCAGGTACGGGAGAAATTAGTTATGAAGGTGAAGTAGGTAGTATAGGCGGAATTGATAAAAAAGTTATAGCGGCTGATAAAGAAGGATGTGATGTATTTTTTGCGCCGAACGAGGGCGGTTTGGAAAATTCTAATTATCAATTAGCATTACAAACAGCGGAAGATATAGGCACTGATATGAAGGTGGTACCTGTTGACACATTTCAAGATGCATTGAGTTATTTACAAGGCTTGGAAGCGAAATAAAGAAGTTAGGTTTGATTGGTTCTAATCAAACCTAACTTCTTTTGTTTAATATATAAGGCGGGTTAAGTTCTTGTTTATATAACTTTCTCCGTTGAATTGGACTAACAACACTGTAATAAGCATAACTAGCCTGCGATTCAATAGCTGAAATTTGATGACGCCCGTTTTTTAATCCAGTTATAATTGGAATTTCCATACTTTTTTTTATTTGATTCAGATATGCTTGACCCTTGTCTGTCATGGCAAGTAAACGAATGTATGGCAATTTTTCTTCAGTTAGAGATACTATTGATTCTTTTTTTGTATTTACTAGGATATGCGCAAACATCCGCTGTAACCTTGTCCATGTATATCGTTTTGTTTTGACGTCATTCATCCAAGAATCAAAGCTAGTAGCTTTAGATGCTGTTCGTTTTAGTCTGTATTCTAAACCCTCGTCTACACCATGAACTTGACGGAGTTCCGCCTCAGTCATTGTGAGTACACGATATTGTAATATGTTAAAGTAATGCTCCCAGTGGTGCCACAAACCCGAATATTGCTTATACTCATCTAATCCTTCTATCATTTTAGATGGAAGTGCTTCTTTTGCAAGTGTTGTAACTTTATTATAAGCCACTAATTCTTTACGTATACTTGTAGCACTAGCTATTTCGTTTTTGATTTCTTTATCATGGTAGTTATTTTTTGTTCGTTTTATTGTCATAGGTCTAATAGAAAAATTGTTTTGGTAAATACTTTTAAGGTAACTAAACCCTAGAATATTGTTCGGCTGAGATAAATCAATACTACCTTGTGTTAAACCGATTGCTTGGTATGCTTGTCTACTAGCTTCTGGAAAAGATATTCCGTAGGACAATTGCTTTTTTAATTCAAGCTTATAGCGTTCTTGTTTATTTTGGAATAGTTTATAAGCGTTAATGAAATCGTTTATCTGTCCGCTTTCACTTCCAAAACAAAGAGATTTAACACCAAGTGCTGCCAAAATCGAGACTGCACCTCTTGCAAATAAATCACTGTTTTGGACGGCATAAATAAAAGGTAACTCTACGACGATATCAACTCCCTGTTGAACGGCGACACGTGCACGGTGGAATTTGTCTGTAATGGCCGGTTCCCCTCGTTGTAAAAAATTACCGCTCATGACTGCTATCATACAATCAGAATTAGTAGCCTGTTTGGACTGTTCTAGGTGATAATAATGACCATTGTGAAATGGATTGTATTCGACGATCAATCCGCATGCATTCATAGTTAACAACCCCTATATGTGTTAAACTTATTATACCTTTTTTTTAGGTTATGACCAAGCTGTGAGGCCAGTTGTAAAATGGAATTAGGATATGTTAGGCTATGTAAACATGATCCTTGCAAAAAAAATGTGTACACTGTTATGGTCAAATAAACATCTGTAAAGAAAAAATATTGACAAAAAGCGTTATTCCTAATAAAATAACCTTTGTTGCCTAGAGGTGATAGTGATGAAAATTCCTGTTCAAAAATTGAAGTTTAATGGGGCAGAACCATTACACTTTGAAGAAGATGTAGATGTTTCTGACATTGTAGAAATGAATAATGATATTCGACAAATCGACCCTGTTCAGGTTAAAGGAAATGCAACCATGCAGGGAAATGAAATTACTTTTCATTTTTCAATTGATGGTACAATGATTTTACCATGTGCAAGAACCCTAGTTGATGTAAAATATCCTTTTCAAGTGGATGTAATAGAGGTTTTCTCTACTTCTCCTTATTACAAAGAAGAAGATGAATCAGAAATTCATCCTGTAAGTGGAGAAATGCTTGACTTAACTCCGTATATCAAGGAAAATGTTTTATTGGAAGTTCCTTTTCGTGTGTTTTCAGATGATAAGGAAGTTCAGGAAAATGCATTAACAGAGGGGGAAGGCTGGGAATTACTATCTGAAAAGCCAACTGAACAGAAAGTAGACCCACGTCTTCAGAAATTGCAATCATTACTAGATGATAACAATGAAGAGGAAAATCGGTGAGGTAAAGTGTTATGAAGAACTCTGCCTTTGCCTTATTTATGATTACGGATAAGGATGATTTTCGTTTCGTGTATAAAGGAGGTGTAAGACATGGCAGTACCAAAAAGAAAAACTTCTAAAAAAGTAAAGAATCAACGTCGTACGCACAAAAAGCTACATGTACCTGGCATGATTGAGTGTTCTAATTGTGGTGAGCTTACGAAATCACACCATGTTTGCAAATCATGTGGACATTATGATGGTAAACAAGTGGTTGAACAATAATATCGATATTAAAAAGATGACTGTAGCATGCAGTCATCTTTTTTTTGGAGAATTCTACACACAACTATAGAATAAAAATAAAATTATAAATGTTATTACAAATATCAATAACTTAATAAAATAGAAAAGAAATTATTCTATCACTCCTATCGTTTGCATACATTGATAGCAAACGTCTAAATAGAGGAGGGATGAGATGAATAATACGAGACAAGATGCATGGAGCCAGGATGAAGACCTACTTCTTGCTGAGACTGTGTTGCGATATATAAGAGAAGGAAAGACTCAACTAGAAGCTTTCAAAGAGGTAGGTAAGCGTCTGTCCAGAACACCTGCTGCATGTGGTTTTCGTTGGAATGCATCCATCAGAAAACAATATCAAAAAGCTATTAATATTGCCAAAAAGGATAGAAAGCAACAAGCTGAAACCTACCAAACGTTATATTCTAATACTGAACAGAATGAAGAAGGAACACTTGATGCTGCTATTTCCTTGTTAGAAAAAATGAAAGTAAATTATTATCCAAATGAACAAAAAAGTAGTTCCTTAGAAAACAACGTACAATTACTTACTGAAGAGATTAATGAGTTGAAGCAACAATTGAAAAGATATGAGCAAGCTTGGCAAGAAATGGGCCAATTGTGGCGTTGGATCGAACCTAACGAGAAAGGGAAGAGCTATACCGAGTGATTATCTCTAATTAATGTCTTATTATATAAAATCAAACCCTCGCTGATCATCATTACGAATGACGGCAAGGGTTTTTAAAGTTAGTTTTAAATAACTATATGTATCAAAAACAGTTTCGTTGAGAAGAAATCCCCTCTGGTTTCCAAATTAAAGGGTTCTCACCTAAATCACTCTCCGTTTGATATTTAGCCTTCTTAAAGACCGTTTTATCCTAGAATCCATCAGAATTAACTCTTGGGTTTGTTTTTAAAGGTAACATGTAACTTTTAGCGAAAATCCACTTATTGCCTGACCGCATCCTTTACACCACAATTTGGCAAACCCTCTAGTTTCCATAATTGAAGATTGTCTTGTGGAGGATAGAAATGCTTATCGTATTTAGCGCTAACCTTATAAAGACTCATTTATGCCACTAAAGCGTTTCTAATGACGTAAAATGGGAATTCACTATTTTCAATTATATTGTCTTGTAAATCCTCTATCATCGTAAGCTTCTGCCCATATTTTCTGAAGTTTTTAAATTTTTCTAATGTTGATAACTCACTAACAGTCTTTCAATTTCAACAGATTCCATTCCCCTTTTCTGTACAATTTTTAAAATGTTATAAATTACTACGAGATAGTTACTCTACCATTTGAACAAGATGAAACATATTGTTTTGTTTTTTCTGTGTTTTATATTTGTTTAAATTTTATATTGTTTGTACAATTATATAATAGGAGAAATCATATTTTGTGTGGAGTTGTATATTAAATGAAAATTGGAATTATTGGTGGGGGATCAATTGGTCTTCTGATGGCTTCTATTTTAGCAGGACATAATAACGAAATTACACTCTACGTTAGAAGAGTGGAACAAATGGAAACCATAAATAAGAATGGTATAACCATATTTCCTAACAAAGAAACATATAAAGTAAGGTCGTTGTTATTAGACGATATTGATTTAAGTGATGAAATGTTACTAGTTTGTGTGAAACAATATCAATTAACAGATATTTATCCTTTCCTACTTAATAGCACCTGTCCATTAATCTTTTTACAAAATGGTATGGGACATATTGAAGATATCCAAGATTTTAACTTTACCAATGACGTATTGTTGGCTACCTCCGAGCATGGTGCAATTCGCGAAAGTGATTCTATTGTAAGGCATACTGGTAAGGGGCATATAAGCATTGCTAGTCTATCTGGAATATCTTCTATTTTAGACGAAATACATAGCTTATTAGTTAATGAAGATTTTCCTATTAAAATCGAGGGAGATTGGTTTACAATGCTTGCTAGAAAATTAGTGATTAATGCAGTAATTAATCCTATAACCGCCATATTTCAAGTTGAGAACGGGGAGATCATAAAGAATCCATACCTTAAAAAACTTAGCGAGCAGTTGTGTAAGGAAGTCTGTAGTGTGCTTCAGGTCGATTCATTAGAACATTGGAACAGAGTAGTATCAGTTGCTTCAAATACCCAAAATAATCATTCTTCTATGAAGGTGGATGTTTTTAAACGCAGAAGAACAGAAATAGATGGCATATTAGGTTACATCCTTAAGCAAGGTGAGGTTAATTTTCCATATACTTCATTTGCATATAATAGTATTAAGGCTCTCGAATGGAATTATAAACAGGAAGTGAATTTAAAGTGAATGAGATATCTTACTTGATTGGATTAGTCATAACAGTTCCGATCTTACTAACAATGATTACTTATATAATTGCTAGAAATCTATATAAAAATAAATGGAAAGCCATTCATATATCGGTAAATTATACAACGATGTTTTACATATTTTCAGTTGCAACGTTAATTCATGTAATTTTTAATATTAATTTTATTGGTCTAATTCTTATTGTTTTAATAACTAGTCTAGCTATTTCAGTAGTTATACAGTGGAAAGTAAAAGAAGAAATAGTGTTTCGTTATGCGTGGAGGGGATTCTGGCGATTTTCCTTCCTTCTGTTTGGGTGTAGTTATATTGGACTCATTTTAATAGGAATCACAATGAAAATTTTAAACTTGTAAACAGAATATGTGAATTTGTAAGTGCTTTTATGTAAAATACTTCATAGTAAGGGAAATTATAATAGAAGGAGCAAGTATTCTATGCGGATCGACCCGATCAAGTTAGAAACAAAAAACAAATTAATAGATGAATACCGTAATAACGGTGAAATTATGAATAAGTTTGATTACCTGCCTTTTGAAGCGTCAACCTTTCAACAACGTTTTACTGATTTACAAGAGAGGGAGTTCGACAGAGAAGGACTTGCAACTGTATTGCAGAAATTAAATGATAATTGGGGAGCACCTGCTGCTACTTTAGAAAATATAGAAAGACTAAAGGACAAAGATAGTGTTGTCGTTATTGGAGGTCAACAATCTGGACTACTAACAGGTCCACTTTACACGATCAATAAGATTATTTCGATTATTAATCTTGCTAAGCAACAGGAACGACAACTAAAGGTACCGGTAGTTCCTGTTTTTTGGATCGCTGGTGAAGACCACGACTTTGCCGAAATCAACCATATTATGCTTGAAAAAGGTTCTAGAATGAAAAAGTATAAAATACCGCAACGGGTTAGTTCGAAAACTTCAATGTCAGAACTTGACCTTGATAAAGATATTGCTAAGGCATGGTTGCACCGAGTTTTTGGGGAGTTACAAGAAACGGAATTCACGAATTCTTACCTTGAATTGTTTGAGAAATGTTTAAATGAATCTAATACAACAGTAGATTTTTTTGCTAAGGTAATCTTTAGTATATTCAATAAAGAGGGCTTAGTCTTAATTGATTCAGGAAATAAGTTGGTCAGACAATTAGAAAGTGAACATTTTGTAACAATGATTAAAAATCAACAGTCTGTTAGTGAGGGTGTTTATCAAGCAAATCAAGAAATTAAGCAATCGGGTTATTCTATATCGATGGATGTGGAAGAGAATGAGGCTCACCTTTTCTATCATAAAGACGGAGAAAGAATACTATTAGTTCGGTCTGAAGATGGTTCTTGGATTGGAAAACAAAATGAGTGTGAATTTACTACAGATGAACTTTTACATATAGCAAAAAATAACCCAGAATTGTTAAGCAATAACGTTGTCACTCGTCCCTTAATGCAGGAGTTGTTATTTCCCACGTTAGCGTTTTTGGGTGGTCTTGGAGAAATTGGTTATTGGTCTATTTTAAAACCAGCATTTCAGACGTTAGAAATAAAAATGCCGCCTATTTTACCAAGATTGTCGTTGTCTCTAGTTGATCGATCAACCGACAAGAAACTCAAGAAATTTTCTATTCCTCCAAATCAGATAGTTAATTTTGGCGTTGAATTAGAACGGGGCAATTGGCTAGCGACTCAAACTTCATCCCCTATTGAAATGTTGACTGATCAAGTTAAGTTTTCGATTGAACGTGCTCATAGGCCATTGAAAGAGCTAGCGAAAGAAATACGTTCTGATTTGGGCGATGTAGCAGAAAAGAACTTATTTTATTTATTTCAGGACATAGAATTTCTTGAAGACAAATTGATGAGAGCTTTGGAAGAAAAGTATCACCAAGGATTAGATGATTTTGATACTTTACAAACGATGCTGCGACCAGAGGGTGGTTTGCAAGAGAGGTGTTGGAATATCATCCCGTTTCTAAATCTTTATGGTGATGCCTTTATTGATCAACTATCAGAACAGTCGTATGATTATAAAGTAGATCATTATCTTATATATTTGTAAATAAAGATATTCTCCCACTCTCCACCACTATTTTAAAAATAAAATATGAATGGACCTTTAACGCTAGATGGCTCTTGCCATTCTAGCGTTTTTTTGTCTATAGAATAACTCTGGATCTACGAGACAACCAAAGAAGAAAACAATTTTGTTTGTAAATTCTAAAAATGAGTGGTGAAAGGTGGGGGATTGTGGTACTATGGAAAAAGAAAGTGGGGCGAACTATATGTTTATGGGAGAATTCCAACATACTATTGACGCTAAAGGTCGCATAATCGTCCCAGCTAAATTTCGTGAGGGACTCGGAGATATGTTCGTGGTCACCAGAGGTTTAGATCAATGTTTGTTTGCTTATCCCATGAACGAATGGCGCATCCTTGAAGACAAGTTAAAAAAACTCCCACTTACTAAAAAAGACGCCCGTGCTTTTACACGTTTTTTCTTTTCTGGTGCAGTTGAATGTGAAGTAGATAAACAGGGTAGAATAAACATTCCGGCACCTCTTAGAAAATATGCAACTCTTGATAAAGACTGCGTTGTTATTGGTGTCTCAAATCGTATTGAATTCTGGTCTACCAATGAATGGGAAGCTTATGTGGAGGGTTCTGAAGAATCTTTCGCTGAAATTGCAGAGAACATGCTGGATTTCGATATCTAAAGTTCTCGGTAGTTTTTAACACCTAACACGAAGAAATATACCTTGTAGTAAAAGCAGGTGATGAAATGTTTGAGCATTTTAGTGTATTGAAGCAAGAAGCTGTAGAAGGCTTGAATATAAAAAGTGATGGTACCTATGTAGATTGTACTCTGGGTGCAGGTGGTCACTCTGAAGTGATTGCTAAAAAGTTGGGTAAAGATGGTTTATTGGTTGCATTTGACCAGGATTTAGATGCTATAGCAGCAGCAAAAGAGCGTCTTAATCAATATAGTGACCGAATTTTATACATACATTCAAATTTTAGATACTTAAAAGAAAAACTAGAAGAGCATAACATTCAACATGTTGATGGAATATTGTTTGATCTAGGAGTATCTTCTCCTCAATTGGATCAGGAAGAGAGAGGGTTTAGCTATCAGAATGATGCCGCACTAGATATGCGAATGGACCAAACTCAGGAAATCACCGCATACGAAGTGGTTAATCAATGGTCATACGAACAATTAGTAAAGATATTTTTCAGGTATGGCGAGGAAAAATTTTCTAAACAAATTGCCCGAAAGATAGAGGCGAAGAGAAATATAAACGAAATTCGAACCACGTTCGAATTGGTTGAGATAATAAAAGATGCAATTCCGGCTCCAGCACGCAGAACAGGTGGACATCCAGCAAAACGCGTGTTTCAAGCAATTAGAATTGCTGTAAACGATGAGTTGAATGCCTTCTATGATGTATTGCATCAGGCGGCAGAAGTAGTAAGTGTTGGTGGAAGAATATCTATTATAACCTTTCATTCTTTGGAGGATAGGTTGTGTAAACAAGCATTTAAAAAGTGGAGCACTTTACCCCCAATTCCAAGGAATATTCCAGTAATTCCTGAGGGCAGTAACCCACCATTTAGATTAATAAACAGAAAACCAATATTAGCTAATGATGAAGAGTTAGAACTAAATAGAAGGTCTCGTTCAGCTAAGCTACGAATCATAGAAAAAATGAAGCCTTGGGACCAGAAATTCATGTATCAGGAAGGGCGGGGTAAATAATGAGCTCAAGTCAAGCTAGAAATTGGCAAAATTCATGGCAAGAACAACCTGTTAATCCAACTAGACAAACAGATACAAAACAAAAAGTAAAGGTAAAAGTCAAGAAAAGTTGGATTACAACAGGTGAGAAATTTCTTTATACTTTTTTAAGTGCAGTTGCTCTCATTGTATTATATTTTACTGTATCATTCAGCGCGACTACTGATTCATTGAATCGTGACGTTCAAAAGCTTGAATCTGACGTTAAACAACAAGAAGTACAAAATGAGAACTTACAATATAAAGTTAAGGAATATAGCAATCCAGACAGAATTTTACAAATAGCAAAGGAAAATGGCTTGTCAATTCAAAATACTCAAGTAATTCAAGCGACCCAAATTTCCAATTAAAGAGACAGGACGGGGATATCGGTGAAGAAAAACAAAACTACTCAGAACATGTCATCTCTGTTAATGTTTGTTTTTGCGGTAATGTTTTTAATCCTGTCAGGTCGATTTCTATACATACAAGGTACAGCTGAAGTGGCTGGTATTTCTTTGCATGATTGGGCAGATAAAAAACGGACAAGCTCCTATGAGCTACAAGCGCAAAGAGGAACAGTTTATGATCGTAACGGGATGGAGCTTGCACAGGACCGAGCTACCTATCGTATTTACGCCATAGTTCGAGAAAGTTATACTTCAGACCCTAAGGAGCCAAAGCATGTTGAAAATTCGCAAGAAACTGCGGAAATGCTGGCTCCTTTCTTAAATATGGAAACATCTGAAATAGTATCTGCAATTGAAAAAGCTAAAGATGAAGAATTATTTCAGGTTGAATTCGGTGTGAATGGAAAAGATCTTTCTCAAGAACAAAGAGACGAAATTGAAAATTTAAAATTACCCGGGGTTGAATTTATAAAGGAATCAAAAAGGTACTATCCAAATGGAATGTTCGCATCACATGTGATTGGATTGGCACAGAAGAAGGAAGTTGTTACTAAAGATGAAAAAGGAACAGAAGTTAAAGAGTTTATCACCAAGGGTGTGATTGGTATTGAACAACAAATGGATGATGCTCTAAAAGGTGAAGACGGAAGAATCTCTTATAAGCGGGATAAATACAATACCAAACTATTAAAACCTGAAGAAGTAATTAAAGAAGAGCAAGATGGAAACGATGTCTATCTTACTATTGATCAAAAAATCCAAACACTACTTGAGGATGCAATGTCACAGGTTGAAGAACAATATAACCCTGAAAGAATGACGGCAGTAGTGATGGATCCAAATACTGGTGAAATATTAGCTATGAGCAATCGTCCTAGTTATAATCCTAACCAAATCGGTAATGTTGAAAACTGGTACAATGATGTTATATCATCCCCCTTTGAACCAGGTTCAACGATGAAGATATTCACCCTAGCTGCCGCTATTGAAGAGGGGTTATATAACCCTGAGGAAATCTTTCAATCTGGTAAATATAGAATAGATGAAAACTCATCTATTAACGATTGGAAAATAGGTGGGTGGGGTCCTATTACTTTTCGAGAAGGAATTCAACGTTCTTCAAATGTAGCAGCGGCCATTTTAGCTTATGATAAAGTTGGACCTGAAAAGTTTTATGAATACTTACAGGCTTTTCGATTTGATCAACCTACAGGAATTGACTTGCCAGGTGAATTAGTAGGGAAACTACAATATACCTATAAAAGTAATAAAATTACAGCCTCCTATGGCCAAGGATCAACAGTAACGCCGATCCAACAAATGATGGCTGCCAGTGCCATAGCTAATGACGGAAATTTAGTACAACCATATATAGTTTCAAAGGTTGTTAATTCAGAAACAGGTGACATCCTACAAGAAAGTGGACCCACTATTGTTGGGAATCCTGTGTCTGCAGAAACTGCCATGCAAGTAAGAGATGAATTAGAAACAGTTATCACTTCAGAAAAAGGTACGGGACAAATGTATAAGTTAAATGATTATTCACTAGCAGGAAAAACAGGAACTGCTCAGATTCCGGATCCAGAAGACCCGCCATACATGAATGGCAATGGAAATTACATATATTCCTTTCTGGGTATGGCACCAAAGGATGACCCTGAATTAATGATGTATGTTTCAGTCAAACAGCCAGAATTAAGCGGAAATGAACTGGGGTCGGAACCAGTCTCATTTATATTTAAGACAGTTATGGAAAACAGCCTGCACTATTTGAAAATAGAACCAGACAACGTGATTAAAGAAGATATACACACGGTAAAGATTCCTGAAATTGTTGGTGTTTCTTTAAGTGAAGCGAAAGAACGACTAGAAAACTATGATTTACAGTTGGTTACAATAGGAACTGGTAATACAGTTAAAATGGTTGATCCACCAGTGAATGATGAGGTACTTCCAAATGAGAAAGTAATTTTATTAACTGATGATCCTAAAATGCCTGATCTGACGGGTTGGTCTATCAGAGATGTGATGAGACTTGGACATCTATTAAACTTGGAAGTTGAAATTAAAGGTAGTGGTTATGCCATATCACAGAGTATAGAAATGGGCAACGGTATAAGTAGTAAAAATCAACTAGTTGTTGAGTTTGTCCCGCCTAATAAGGAAATCGATAGTAATAATAGTGGTTGAAATGAGGAAGATGTTAATACCGAGAATCCCGAGGTTAATTAAGCAGTACATAAGCAGTGTTCTATTCAGTTTCATTAATTCATATATTGGATACAAGCATACCTGTAAGTAAGGAGATGTTCTATGAAACGAGTATCCAATGTAACGATGAGGAAACGATTAGTCACTGTTTTTCTTTTGGGAATTTTAGTATTTACAATTATTACCATTCGATTAGGCTATGTCCAATTTGTAATTGGGGACGAGCTGATGAATCGGGCGCAAGAGTCATGGAGTAGGGACATTATCTTTGAACCTGAGCGTGGAAAGATTTTGGACAAGAATGGCGAGATTATCGCAGAGAATGTCTCAGCTCCAACTGTAATGATTGTTCCTCGACAAATTAAGGAACCACAAAAGGTTGCCGAACACTTAGCAAGTATTTTAGATATGTCAGTTAAAGATGCATATCAAGAAGTAACCAAAAAAGCAAGTATTGTTAGGATACACCCAGAAGGAAGAAAGATTTCAGAAGAGAGAGCAGATGCGATTCGAACGTTAAATCTTGATGGAGTTTATATAGCTGAAGATTCTAAACGCCACTACCCAAATGATGAATATTTGTCTCATGTTTTAGGCTTCAGTGGTATTGATAATCAAGGTTTAATGGGTTTGGAGTTGTATTATGATGATTTGTTAAAAGGTGAAAGAGGGACACTTTCCTTTTTCTCTGATGCAAAAGGACATCGTATGCCGAAAATGGCTGATGTTTATGAAGCCCCAGTAGACGGTAATAATCTACAGTTAACTATCGATTCCAGAGTTCAAACAATAATAGAAAGAGAGTTGGACTTAGCAGAGGCTAAATATAATCCGGACGGGGCACTAGCTATCGCTGTTGATCCAAATACTGGTGGTGTTTTAGCCATGTCTTCACGACCTAACTTTAACCCAGAGGACTATCAAAAGGTTGATCCAGATATCTACAATAGAAATCTACCAATATGGAGCACCTATGAGCCAGGCTCTACATTCAAAATTATTACGTTGGCAGCCGCCCTAGAAGAAGAGGTTGTTGATCTTCATGAAGATGAATTTAATGACGATGGTTCCATTAAAGTGGGAGGAGCAACACTTCACTGTTGGAAAAGCGGGGGGCATGGTCATCAAACTTATTTAGAGGTTGTACAAAACTCTTGTAATCCAGGCTTTGTTACTCTAGGGGAGAAATTAGGTGCCGAAAGATTATTTTCTTATATCAATCAATTCGGCTTTGGTCAAAAAACTGGAATAGATTTACAAGGTGAAGAAAATGGAATTTTATTTAAACCTGAACAAGTAGGCCCAGTTGAATTAGCAACTACTGCTTTTGGTCAAGGGGTATCGGTTACACCAATTCAGCAGGTGATGGCTGTTTCAGCTGCTGTTAATGGTGGGTATTTGTATGAGCCATACTTAGCTGACGAATGGCTGGATCCTGTTTCAGGGCAGACTATTTCGAAAACAGAACCTACTTTAAAGGATCGGATTATATCAGAGGAAACATCTGAGGAAATTAGAAATGCATTGGAAAGCGTAGTTGCTGTAGGAACCGGTAGAGGGGCTTATGTTGAGGGATATCGAGTGGGTGGTAAAACAGGTACTGCTCAAAAAGTTGGCGATGATGGAAAATATATGAGTAATAATCATGTGGTTTCCTTTATCGGTTTTGCACCTGCTGATGATCCTGAAATTGTTGTCTATTTAGCAATCGATAATCCCAAGAATACCGTTCAGTTTGGTGGAGTTGTAGCTGCTCCGATTGTTGGTAATATCATGGGGGACAGTCTAAGAGCTTTAGGAGTTGAACGCAGGGAAGATGGTTTAGAAAAAGAATATAGATGGCCTGATGAACCCTTAGTAGAGGTTCCAGATTTACGGGGACTGACTAAAAAGGATTTACAGGAATATTTAGTTAATTTGTCAATCGAGGCTAACGGGTCTGGGGATTACATCATTGATCAGGCACCAGAACCGGGTGTGAAAATACCGCAAGGAGAAGAAATTCGGATTTATTTCGATGAAGAAAAACCAGACTAAAAATGCAATGTTCTATTCTGCAAGTTCTGTTATAATTAAATGACACTTTCTTTAGTTTTTTATAATTTTAAGGTTACAATAATTGATAGAGATAAACACCTAGCGAAATATAAGAAAGTGTTATTTATATGAATTAGGATGTGTATGGATGAAACTTAAAGATATTGCAGAAGCCTTACATTTTTATAAGGCTACGTCTAATCTAGATGATATTGAAATTACTGGCATAGAAATGGATTCAAGGAAAGTTAAGAGAGGTAATCTTTTTGTTTGTATTGCAGGATTTACTGTTGACGGACATGATTATGTTAATGATGCTATAGAAAGAGGAGCAAGCGCAATAATTGGTGAACGTTCGATAGATGTAGTTGTTCCGGTTATTATTGTAAATGATTCATCTAGAGCTTTAGCGCTTGTTTCCAATAAATACTATGACTACCCAACAAATAAGTTGAAATTAATTGGTGTCACCGGAACAAATGGTAAAACTACTGTAACACATTTGTTGAAAGAAATTTTTAGTAGGCACGACCAAAAGACAGGCTTAATTGGCACAATCCAAATGGAAATGGACAATGAGGTTTTCAATGTAAAAAATACTACCCCAGATTCTTTATTCTTACAAAAGAGTTTTGATGAGATGATAAACCGCGATATACAATCCGTATTTATGGAGGTTTCTTCACATGCATTGGATTTAGGCCGAGTATTTGGATGTGATTTTGATATTGCTGTATTCACTAACTTGACACAGGATCATTTAGATTATCATGATACAATGGATGATTATCTTCGGGCTAAATCCTTATTGTTCTCGCAACTTGGTAACAGTTATGATGGTAAACGCCCTAAATTTGCAGTGATTAATCTTGATGATCAACATAGCCCATTTTTGATAAAAAGCACACCTCAGCCAGTAATCACATATGGAATTGACTCTAGTGCGGATGTGACGGCATCTAATATAAAATTAGATGCCAGTGGATCTGAATTTATATTAAACACGATGGATGGTGATGTGTTAATCCGTAGTAAACTCATGGGTAAATTCAGTATCTATAATATGCTAGCAGCAACAGCAACAGCTATTTGTGCTGATATCCCATTAGAAACTATTAAAAGTGCTCTAGAATCGACAACTGGAGTAAATGGAAGATTTGAACCTGTGGTACTTGGCCAATCATTCGGAGTAATTGTTGATTATGCACATACCTCAGATTCTCTTGAAAATGTTTTAACTACTGTTAGATCATTTGCTAAAGGTAACATTTACGTTGTCGTTGGCTGTGGAGGCGACAGGGATCGTAAAAAGCGTCCGCTAATGGCCGGCGTGGCCACAAAGTATGCTGATACAGCGATATTTACCTCAGATAATCCTAGATCTGAAGATCCTGCAGCTATTGTTGATGACATGGTTATGGGAATTGGTAAAGACAATTATTTAATTACTCTAAACCGAAAAGACGCAATCGATCTCGCAATTTCTATGGCTCAAAAAGATGATATTGTTCTAATTGCTGGAAAAGGACATGAGACTTATCAAATTATTGGGGAAAAAGTTATTGATTTTGATGATAGGAAAGTTGCATCGGAAGCGATTAGGAATAAGTTTGATAAGGAGATTTAATTGATGTTATTTAATACGAGTTTTTTATTTGATTTATTCCCTGATACTAAGGGAGCTGTTGCTGATGGTATTCCAATTCTGGAAGTAACTACGGACAGTAGGAAAAAGACTAAAAAGTCACTTTTCATTCCACTACGTGGAGAATCTTTTGACGGACATGAGTTCATCAAAGACGCATTTAATAATGGTGTAATTGCTACGTTATGGGAGAAGGGTGTTGATTTACCTACTTTTCTGCCTACGGACTTTCCAGTGTTTTTTGTCGAAGATACTTTGTTAGCTTTACAGCAACTCTCTAGACGTTACCGTGAAGATATAGATCCTATTGTTGTTGGTGTCACCGGTTCTAACGGGAAAACCACTACCAAAGACTTAATAGGAACGGTGTTACAATCCTATTATAAGACCCACCGTACAAAAGGGAACTTTAACAATCACATTGGCCTGCCTCTAACCATTTTATCGATGCAACGAGATACTGAAATACTTGTTCTTGAGATGGGTATGAGTCATTTTGGGGAGATTGAACTTTTATCCAACCTTTCTCAACCGGATTTTGCTGTAATTACAAATATTGGGGAATCTCATATTGAATATCTAGGTTCTAGGGAAGGAATCGCTCAAGCGAAAGCCGAGATACTAGCGGGTTTAGAAGAGAACGGTTTACTATTAATTGACGGGGATGAGCCCCTTCTTCAAGGTTTGCGCAATCAAAAAAATGTAATGGCAATCGGTTTTGATAAACAGAATGATGTTGTTATTGAAAACTATTCAATGACCTCTAAGGACACATCATTTCATTTAAATGATAGCCATCAGTATCAACTGAACTTATTAGGTAAGCATAATATTAAAAATTCAGTTTTTGCAATTAAAATTGCTGAATGTTTAAATGTACCAACTGACAATATTCACCAAGCCTTAAGGAACATAGAACTAACTGGGATGCGTTTTGAAATAACAAAAGGTAAAAATAAGGTTACAATTATCAATGATGCATATAATGCTTCACCAACCTCTATGAAGGCATCAATTGAAATCATCAAACAAATGAAAGACTTTAAAACAAAATTACTTATTCTTGGAGACATCTATGAGCTTGGGGAACATTCAAAAGAACTTCACAGAACTGTTGCAGAGGTTATAACGAATGAGATAGATGTTGTGTTTACAGTTGGGGATGACGTAAATGAAATTTCTGATCAAGTTATCCGAAATAAACTTAATATTGAGGTAAAACATTTTAAAAACAAACAGCAATTAGTGGAAAATTTGCAACAGTATTTAAATGAACAAACAATTATCCTTCTCAAAGCATCACGAGGAATGAAATTTGAAACAATACTAGAAAAAATCATAAATAAGTAATAAAATAAATGGGCGGTTTTTTGTAGCAAAGGAGGAAAACAATGAGTGTTTACGTATTAATAATAACTATGGCAATTGCCTTTTTGATAACCGTCCTAATTTCACCGGTCTTTATCCCGTTTTTAAGAAGGTTGAAGTTTGGTCAGAGCATTCGCGAAGATGGGCCAAAATCCCATATGAAGAAGATGGGTACACCTACGATGGGTGGACTTATGATATTGTTAAGTGTAACTGCAACAACCTTTATTATGACTGGGAAGTTCAATCCTGGTTCGGTTAATTTTGAATTACTATTATTGTTATTGGTATTGCTAGGTTATGGTTTATTAGGATTTCTAGATGATTTTATAAAAGTTGTGCTAAAAAGAAATTTAGGTCTAACATCTAAACAAAAGATGGCCGGACAAGTTCTTATTGCAATTATTTTTTATTACATACTAAGTTATCATGGTTTTCCTACTTATATTCAAATTCCAGGGACAAGTATCCAATGGGAGCTCGGTTGGGGTTACGCTATTTTGGTAGTGTTTATGTTGGTTGGTGCATCGAATGCAGTTAATTTAACAGATGGTCTTGATGGGCTACTAGCCGGAACAGCTGCAATAGCATTTGGAGCATTTGGAATCCTTGCTTGGTTTGCCTACCCTCAATTTGAGGTAACAATATTTTCTCTGGCAGTTGTTGGATCGTTATTAGGATTTCTGGTGTTTAATGCTCACCCTGCAAAAGTTTTTATGGGCGATACAGGGTCCTTAGCCTTAGGTGGTTCGATAGCTGCTGTCGCTATCTTAACAAAATTAGAAATTTTGTTAATCATTATTGGTGGCGTATTCGTGCTAGAAACTTTATCAGTTATTATTCAAGTTATATCATTTAAAACTACAGGAAAACGAGTGTTTAAAATGAGTCCACTACATCATCATTATGAGCTGCTAGGCTGGTCAGAATGGAGAGTGGTTACAACCTTCTGGCTTATTGGATTGATTTTTGCTGCACTCGGAATTTATATTGAGGTGTCGTTATTTTGAACTATTTAACTGATTTTCCATACAACCACGTACTTGTATTAGGTTTAGCTAAAAGTGGAACTGCCGCTGCGAAACTCTTAAAAACCAGTGGGAAAAAAGTGATTGTCAATGATTTAAAAACTAATAGTGGTGCACCAGAAGTTGCTACCCTAAAAGGGATGGGGATTGATGTTGTCTTGGGCAGCCACCCTTTAAGTGTGTTGGATGGGGTAGAGATACTTGTTAAAAACCCAGGAATACCTTACGACAATATCATTATTAAAGAAGCAACAGAAAGAGATATTCCAATTATTACTGAAATTGAATTAGCATCGCATTTATTAAAAGGTTCTCTAATTGGAATAACTGGTTCGAATGGAAAAACAACAACAACGACGCTTATTTATGAAATGATCAAGCAGAGCAATAAAGGTGTTAAAATTGCTGGCAATATTGGAAAAGTCGCGACTGAAGTTGCGCAGACAATGACTGAAGAAGAAACAATGGTCATTGAACTCTCTTCCTTTCAATTGCTTGGAATTCAAACATTTAAGCCTAGGGTAGCGGTCTTGCTCAACCTTTTTGAAGCTCATCTTGATTATCACAAAACACTAGAGCATTATAAGCATGCCAAGGCAAATATATTTTTGAATCAAACGGAAGATGACTATTTAGTTTATAACTTCGATGATGAAACTGTCTTAAGTATGGTTAAGGGAGCTAAAGCAGAGAAGATACCTTTTTCGACTAAACTAAAGATGGAAAGTGGAGCTTGGGTTGATGAGCACTATTTGTATTTCAGGCTGGAAAGAATAATAGCATTAAATGACATTGCATTAGTAGGAAAACACAATTTAGAAAACATTCTAGCTGCTGTATGTGCTGCTAAGCTTGATGGCGCTTCAAATGACGGTATTATTCAGGTTTTAAAGACTTTTACTGGTGTAAAACACAGGTTGCAATTCGTTGAAAATGTTAAGGGAAGATTGTTCTATAATGATTCCAAAGCAACAAATATCCTAGCTACTTCTAAAGCATTATCATCATTCAACCAACCAACCTTATTGTTGGCAGGAGGTTTGGACCGTGGGAACGACTTTGACGGTCTAATACCATACTTGGAAAATGTGAAGGCAATGATAGTGTTCGGAGAAACTTCTGAAAAGTTAAAAACAACTGCCTTAAAGGCAGGAATAAAGACGATAGAATTCGTCGATAATGTAAAATATGCCACTGAAAAAGCATTTCAGCTTTCTGACATTGACGATGTTATCCTTTTATCTCCGGCGTGTGCGAGTTGGGATCAATTCCGCACTTTTGAAGAAAGAGGGGACATGTTTATCGAGGCTGTGCATACATTAAAGTAGGGGCTTGTTTTACTTTTTACTATCAAAGGAAAATATATTAAACGATAGTATAGGAAAAAATGAATCGCAATAAAGATATGTAAAAGTAAGGTTATTTAATGACTTACTTTTTCAAAGATCTATATGGTGATAATCATTTTTTCTGATGAGCCCCATGTTCCAATGTTTCGGAAATGGGGTGTTTTTTTGTCTAAATCAAAGCAAAAGTCGCTAAATGCACCTGATTTACTTTTAACTATTTCTATTTTTACCCTTTTAATAGTTGGGGTAATTATGGTGTATAGTGCTTCAGCGATATGGGCGGATTACAAGTTTAATGATTCTTTTTATTTTGCTAAAAGGCAACTCTTATTTGCAATAACTGGAATTTTGGCGATGTTTTTTATCATGAACATTCCATATCTAACTTGGAGAAAGTACGCTAATCCAATTTTAATTGTTTGTTTTATTTTACTTATTGCCGTCTTAATTCCAGGGATAGGATTGGAAAGAGGGGGAGCACGAAGCTGGATAGGTGTAGGTGCATTCAGTATTCAACCGGCTGAATTTATGAAACTTGGCTTAATTGTTTTCTTGTCTACTTATTTGGCGAACAATCAAAAGTATATTACCTCCTTTTCAAAAGGATTTATTCCATCCTTGTTATTAATTTTTGTTGCGTTTGGCTTAATTATGCTGCAGCCAGACTTAGGGACAGGTGTTGTCCTTGTTCTCACCTGTTTAGTTATGATATTTGTAGCAGGTGCTAGAATTTCTCATTTTATCGGCTTAGGTATTATTGGGTTAGTTGGATTTCTGGGTTTAATCATTTCCGCACCCTATCGAATTAATCGAATTACAGCATTCCTAAATCCTTGGGAAGATCCTTTAGGAAATGGCTTTCAAATTATTCAATCTCTTTACGCAATCGGTCCAGGTGGGTTAATGGGTATGGGATTGGGTCAGAGTTTACAAAAATTTTTCTATTTGCCTGAACCCCACAATGATTTTATCTTTGCGATTTTGGCAGAAGAGTTAGGATTTATTGGCGGAACGTTTATCCTACTGGTATTTCTTCTGTTATTGTGGAGAGGGATTCGAGTCTCATTGGCAGCACCAGATACATTTGGAAGTTTATTGGGCCTAGGCATTATTGGTATGATATCCTTACAAGTTATGATTAATATTAGTGTTGTAATAGGATTAATCCCCGTTACTGGTATCACGTTACCTTTTTTGAGTTACGGTGGATCTTCACTAACACTTACGCTTTGTTCAATTGGAATTTTATTGAATATTAGTAGATATGCAAAACTTTAGAATAAACCACATAAAAACAGTCCTTAACTATCACTAAAGGTAGATAAGGACTGTTTTTATGTGTAAAAATATAGAAAAAAAGAATTATAATCCATATACATGTAAAAATGGAATACGTGTACTATAAAATATGATATAATTTTAACTATATCAAATGGCATTTTATGTCCACTAATTTAAAGGAATATTAAAAAAATGGGAAAAAAGGGAAGAATTATGGAATGAGTCAAAAAAAGATTGTCTCCATTGAGGATCGAATTCCTAAATTAAAACAAGAAAGAAAGAAAAAAGCAAATAGACGATTAATATTTTATCTCTCCATATTTTTTGTGTTAATATCAATTGTGGTTTATCTTCAATCTTCCCTAAGTCAGGTACATTACGTTGAAGTTTATGGAAATAATTATGTTGCCGATCAGGATATTACTACATTAAGTGAAATTACTACCAATGATAATTTTTGGAGTGTTAGCAAAGAAAGCTCGGAACAAAGAGTGGGCAAACATCCAGAGATTAAAGAAGTAAGTATTTCTAAAAAGTTTCCTACTACAATAATAATTAATGTACAGGAATTTGAACGAATTGGCTATGTGAAAAAGGATAATTCTTATTTTCCGTTATTAGAGGATGGCTTACTTTTAACATCACAATCTTTAAATTCCATTAAAGGTGATGCACCACTATTAACAAACTTTAACAAACAAACATACTTGGAAGAATTAATTGGAGAGATTCAAAATCTCCCAGAAAGTATTGTAGATTTAATTTCTGAAATTAGTTGGGCACCTACGGAAGGCAATCCATACAAAATACTAATGTATATGAATGATGGATTTGAAGTAGAGGGATCGATAAGGAACCTCTCTAAAACAATGAAGTCCTATCCTTCGATTGTTGGCCAACTAGATCCTGACAGCGAAGGTATAATACATATCGGTGTAGGAGCTTACTTTGAATCATATAGAAATAATGAAGAGGTAGAACCCACACAAGAGGAGAATCAAGATGAAGTTGAAGGGTAGACATCTAGTATTGTCTCTTGTCCTTTTAGTTTCTGGTTTTCTTATTGCGTTTAGTTATCAGCATACAAAAAGTGAATCTAGAGTAATTCAATTGTCAGATCAGGAGTGGGAGAAAGACTACTATTATCGACAACAATTGATAAGTTTAGAAGATAAGAATAAGGAACTACGTGGAGAGCTAGAGGGTAATCGACAAATTATTCAACAAATAGAGAAACAACTTGGTCAACAGGAAGAAGCAATAGGTAATTATGTCGAGCAGAAAAAGGAACTGCAGATGCTAACTGGCGAGTTGCCAATTAAAGGAAAAGGTATGCAAGTTACTTTGAGAGACGCTAATTATATCCCTTCAGAGGAAAATGCTAACCAGTACATTGTTCATGAGCGACATATTCATTTGATAGTAAATGAATTATTTAGTGCAGGTGCGAAAGCTATATCTATCAACGGACAAAGACTCTTTAAGGATAGTTTCATTTCTTGTGTAGGTCCCGTAATATCTGTAGATGGCTTCCAATATTCAGCACCTTTTGTTGTGTCTGCGATTGGTAATCAAGATGCACTAGATGCTAGTTTAAATTTGACGAATGGTGTTGTTGACATATTAGTTGGGGATAATATTGAAGTAGCTATTGAAAAACTTAATACTATCGAAATGAATGCAAGGGTTAACTAAGAAAGGTGATTTTTAATTGAAGATAAGAAGTAAAATAACCATTTCTTTAGTATGTGCTTTTGCTGGTCTTATGATTGCTATTCAACTGCAATCAATTCAAGAACCAAATGAACGCGATACTAGAGACTTATGGGAGATTAGATCACAACTACAACTAGAACAAAAACAACAACAGCAACTATACCAGCAAATATCTGAATCGGAAAGTGTATTGGAGCAATACATGGAATTATCTGAACAAGAACAATTAGATACATTAAAAGAAACGATTGAAGAACTAGAGAAGGAGTCTGGATTGACTGAAGTAACTGGAAGTGGAGTTGTAATAACAGTTACCCCATTATACACAGGGATGGAAAACATTCAAGAATATCCTACTGTAACACCGGACTTACTCAACAGACTTCTCAATGAATTAAACATATATGGTGCAACCGATATATCGATTGGGAATGAACGTATTATTAACGTAACACCTATCCGTTTTGTGAATGGTAAAACCTATGTGAATAATCACGCGCTCCCAACTGTTCCTATGGAAGTAAAGGTATTATCTAATAATCCTAACCGTTTGTTAGACTATATACAGGTTAGTCAATCAAGAGATGATTTCGCAATTGAAAATCTAGAGCTGACCCCTGTTGTTGTTGATAACATAACATTACCTAAGTATGAAGGAACTATTCAAATGGATGAAGTAGAAGTAAATGAATTAGAAGAAACAGGTGAAAATTAATGTGGCTACCAGCATTATTTTTGGTAGTTGGTTTAACTCTAGGGTTATTAACTAACATAACGATCCCAGACCAATATACGAATTACCTCTCTATAGCCCTTCTGGCAGCGTTTGACACTTTATTCGGGGGTATACGAGCTCATTTAGAGGGGAAGTTCAGTGACAAAGTCTTTATCACTGGTTTTTTCTTCAATGTTAGTTTAGCAGCTCTTCTAGCCTTCTTAGGATTGCAATTGGGTATAGACTTATATCTTGCGGCGGTCTTCGCGTTTGGTGTAAGATTATTCCAGAATATAGCAATTATAAGAAGTAAAATAATCGATGAAAAAATTATATTGAAGAAAATACGAAATTTTAAAAGAAAATAAGAGGAAAATAGTCGTTTTATGTTGAATATTGTATATACTTGAATTAAATCCAAAAATAAAGAAAAAAGGGTCTTTATAGTAGAGATGTAAAAAAAAGTAAATAATACATTTTTTTTTATTTTAATTAAATCAATTGTAATTTAATTAAATATTCGATACTATTTGTACTATTCAGATCCCTTAAGATTAGGAGGTGCCTTACTTTGAACAACAATGAAATTTTAGTCAGCCTTGATATAGGTACATCGAAAATTAAAGTGATAATTGGTGAAGTCCATAACGATTCCTTAAATATTATAGGGGTTGGCACTTCTAAATCAAATGGAATGAAAAAAGGTGCTATTGTCGACATAGATCAAACAGTTCAATCAATAAAAACAGCAGTTGAACAAGCTGAGAGAATGGTTGATATGCAAATTGATCGTGTAATTGTGGGCATTAATGGAAACCACATACAATTACAGCCTTGCCATGGTGTTGTTGCTGTATCTAGTGAAAACAGAGAAATAGGCAATGAGGATATCAAAAGGGTCATTGATGCTGCACAAGTTATTTCTGTTCCACCGGAACGGGAAATTATTGATGTCATTCCAAAGCAGTTCATCGTCGATGGATTAGATGAAATTAATGATCCGAGAGGAATGCTTGGTGTTCGGTTAGAAATGGAAGGGACAATTATTACTTGTTCCAAAACAATGCTACATAATATATTGAAATGTATTGAGAAGGCTGGTCTTCAAGTGTTGGACGTTTGTCTACAGCCGTTGGCTACCGGATCCATTGCTTTGTCGAAAGATGAAAAGAATCTTGGAGTTGCCTTAATTGATATTGGAGGTGGAAGTACCACAATATCAGTTTTTGAAAATGATCATTTAGTTTCGTCGAGTGTGATTCCTTTAGGTGGAGACAATATTACAAAAGACCTTTCAATTGGTTTGCGTATATCTTCAGAGGAAGCAGAAGAGCTTAAAGTAAACCATGGACATGCTTATTATGATGATGCAAGAGAAGAAGAAACTTTTGAAGCTTCGATAATTGGTAGTAATAAAAAGCAAACATTTAATCAATTGCAGATTTCTGATATGATTGAAGCTAGATTAGAAGAAATTCTTGCTTATGCTGAACGAGAAATAAGAAAAATGAGTTATAATGAATTACCTGGTGGTTTTGTACTTACTGGTGGCTGTATGAGTATGCCCGGAGCTTTGGAACTCGCTCAAGACTTATTTCAATCAAATGTTCGTATTGCAATTCCTGATTATATAGGTGTGAGAGAATCTCAATTTACTTCAGGGGTAGGCATCTTGAAATTTGCCTATCGGAATGCAAAGATACAAGGCAAAGAGATTTCCGAGTCGGTTAGGATAGTTGAACAACAACCATCAAAACCCCAGAAAGTTAAAAGGTCAGCCAAACAAAACGATTCAACTCCAGGTAAGAAAAAAGAATCTGGAATCGCTAATTTGTTTAAGTACTTTTTTGACTAAACAAGCGTTCCCTAAACACATATTTAAATGAACTTCAGTGAATCTTGTAATCTTGCAAATTAGGAGGAACGAAAAATGTTAGAGTTTGATACAAATATGGATCAGCTTGCGACGATTAAGGTAATCGGTGTCGGTGGAGGTGGAAGTAATGCTGTAAACCGAATGATCGAGCATGGTGTACAAGGTGTTGAATTTATTGCAGTAAATACGGATGCTCAAGCCTTAAATCTATCTAAAGCTGAAGTTAAAATGCAAATTGGAACAAAGCTTACTCGTGGTTTAGGTGCTGGTGCGAATCCAGAAGTGGGTCGCAAAGCTGCCGAAGAAAGTAAAGAACAGCTAGAAGAAGTGTTAAAAGGTGCGGATATGGTCTTTGTAACTGCTGGTATGGGTGGAGGAACAGGAACAGGTGCTGCCCCTGTGATAGCTCAAGTTGCAAAAGAACTAGGTGCATTAACAGTGGGAGTTGTTACTCGTCCATTTACTTTCGAAGGGCGTAAACGTTCTGCTCAAGCTGTTACTGGAATTGATGGTTTAAAAAGTAGTGTAGATACATTAATCGTTATTCCTAATGATCGTTTATTAGAAATAGTTGACAAAAACACGCCAATGTTAGAAGCATTTCGTGAGGCAGATAATGTACTTCGTCAAGGTGTACAGGGTATTTCTGATTTAATAGCCGTACCGGGATTAATTAACGTAGACTTTGCTGATGTGAAGACTATCATGTCTGATAAAGGTTCTGCACTTATGGGGATAGGAATTGCAACTGGTGAAAATAGAGCAACGGAAGCTGCAAAGAAAGCCATTTCATCTCCCCTTTTAGAGACTTCTATTGATGGAGCACACGGTGTATTAATGAATATCACTGGTGGGACAAACTTAAGTCTTTATGAAGTTCAGGAGGCTGCGGATATCGTTACTTCTGCCGCTGATCAGGAAGTAAATGTTATTTTCGGTTCAGTAATAAATGAAGAACTTAAAGATGAGATTGTAGTAACTGTAATTGCAACTGGATTTGTTGAAACGCAGGCAACGAACCCTGCACAGCCTAAACAAAGGCCTGTGGCTACTGCAAATCAGCATTCAGGTGAAAGAAAAAGAGACGATGCTCGTAGGGAAGCACCTACTCAGCAGAAAGTAAAGCAAGAAGAAGATACGTTGGATATTCCTACGTTCTTACGTAACAGAAACCGTAGAAGATAATAGTAAGTTTAAAAAGAGCCACCTGAAACTAATGTTTCAGGTGGCTCTTTTTTTGAACAAATTATTAAAACACGATTGGTCCGTAAAACTCACTTTAAAAATATAAAGTATCACTGTATGACAAATTCACTAATAACTTCTGAAAATAAGTTGTGAATGTACCACAAAATATGACAGACTTCTAAATTTAACTTCGATATACTAACTACAAATCCTTTAATGCAAGACTAATGAAAGGAAGAATCGAGTGACTATCTATTTAGATGCGATTTGGTTACTTAACTTTTTACTAGATTGGATGATTCTACTGTTGACACAATCCCTTGTAAGAGATAATACCAAATCGCTAAGAATTATTTCTGGGGCATTCGTTGCCTCAGTTTTAGTACCTATCACGTTATTTTTTCCGGATTCTTTTTTTTCATCAACAGTAGGAAAGGGACTTTATTCTTTACTAATAATAATGACGGCGTTTGGATTTAAAAATATACGTCAATTTATTAAAAAGTTATTATCATTTTACTTTATATCTTTTGCACTCGGAGGTGGATTAATTGCATTGCATTTTATGTTAGGTAAACAAATTTCAGCTTCTAATAATGGCATATTAACATTTCAATCAGGCTACGGTGATCAGATAAGTTGGTTATTTGTAGGTATAGGATTTCCAATTATCTGGTGGTTCACAAAGTCGCAAATGGACAAGCAAGCTTTACAAAACTTTCGCAATGATCAGTTGTATAATGTGACAATTCAATTAAAGGGAAAATCATTTACTACAATTGGATATGTAGATAGTGGTAATCAATTAGTTGATCCTTTTTCTAAAAAGCCCGTTGTTATCTGCGATCAGTCATTTTTAAGTCATTGGTTTACAGCTTATGATTTACAGTTACTAGAAAGCGCTCAAGTGAATTTAGATTTTGAACAAATTCCTAGCGAATGGGAGGATGTCATACATTTAGTCCCATACCAAGGTGTAGGTGGAAATCGTACCTTCATGATTGTGTTAAAACCGGATAAAATTCTAGTAAACTATGAAGATAAGGAAATTTCAACAAAAAATGTACTAATTGGGATACAGTTTGGGGACCTAGCATCTGATGGAAGTTATCATTGCTTGTTACACCCAAAACTATTTAAACATTCGGTAGCAACTTCCGCATAGCAAAGAGAAAAGGAGATGTTCACAGATGAATACATGGAAGTTAAAAATCCAATTATGGTGGTATAAGTTATTAATCAAGTTGGGATTTAAATCAGACGAAATATATTACATAGGTGGAAGTGAAGCGTTACCTCCGCCATTGTCCAAGGATGAAGAGCAAGAATTATTAAAAAGGTTACCAGTTGGAGACAAAGCAGCAAGGGCAATGCTCATTGAAAGAAACTTGAGATTAGTTGTTTATATTGCAAGGAAATTTGAGAATACTGGTATCAATATTGAAGATCTTATTAGTATAGGGACAATTGGGCTGATTAAAGCAATTAATACCTTTAATCCGGAGAAAAAAATAAAATTAGCAACCTATGCATCTCGCTGTATTGAAAATGAAATATTAATGTATTTAAGGAAAAACAATAAACTAAAGTCTGAGATATCCTTTGACGAACCATTAAATATTGACTGGGATGGAAATGAATTGTTATTGTCAGATGTGCTAGGAACAGATGACGATGTTACGATTAAAGATTTGGAAGCCAATGTAGATAAGAATTTACTTAAAAAGGCATTGTCACAGTTGAACGATAGAGAGAAGCAAATCATGGAACTACGATTTGGTTTAATTGGTGAGGAAGAAAGAACTCAAAAAGATGTTGCAGATATGTTAGGTATATCACAATCATATATTTCCCGTCTTGAGAAAAAAATAATACGACGATTAAAAAAAGAATTTAATAAAATGGTTTAACCCTTATACCACAATGTTTTTAACTTATTTACGTCATTCTAGCGTGAAATGTCCTGCATAAAAGTTCTTTCGGACGGAGATACTGTTCCTTGAATAGCATCTCCAACCGGGAGGGTAGATCATGACAAGACATAAAGTAGAAATTTGCGGAGTAGATACCTCTAAATTACCTGTATTAAAGAATGATGAAATGAGAAAATTGTTTAAAAAAGTACAAGAAGATGGTGATTTATTAGCAAGAGAACAGTTGGTTAATGGTAATTTACGACTTGTTCTGAGTGTTATTCAGCGCTTTAATAATCGTGGTGAATATGGGGACGATTTATTTCAGGTAGGTTGTATCGGCCTTATGAAATCAATCGATAACTTTGATTTAGGTCAAAATGTTAAATTCTCCACTTATGCTGTGCCGATGATTATTGGTGAAATTAGAAGATACTTACGGGATAACAATCCTATTCGTGTATCACGATCGTTAAGGGATATTGCCTACAAAGCCTTACAAGTAAGAGAAAAGTTAATAAACAAATCATCAAAGGACCCAACTCCAATGGAAATTGCAGAAGAGATGGGAGTGCCACATTCAGATATTGTATTCGCAATGGATGCTATTCAGGATCCAGTATCGTTATTCGAACCAATATATAATGATGGTGGTGATCCTATCTATGTAATGGATCAAATTAGTGATGAGAAAGACAAAGATTCTAGTTGGCTTGATAAACTATCCTTAAAAGAAGGAATGCATCGTTTAAATGATCGTGAAAAAATGATTCTAAATAAGAGATTTTTTCAAGGGAAAACACAAATGGAAGTTGCTGAGGAAATTGGAATTTCCCAAGCTCAAGTTTCTCGGCTTGAAAAAGCAGCAATCCAAGAAATGAATAAAGAAATGTTCGAATAAGTCTATAAGCCTTTATCTCATGTATATGTGATAAAGGCTTTTTTGGTACGTTTGGATATATTTTCAAATAACCGAAAAGCTTTACAATGATTGTACTAGAGAAATTTCATTCTAGACAAATAAACGGCTTACCGTGCATATAGTAATAAAAAGGTAGGTGTTTAGGATGGTTACTTTAACAGATTTGCAGATTAAAGATATTATTATGGTCGATGATGGTAAAAAGTTGGGAAATATCACTGATTTAGAAATTGATGTTGATAAAGGGAAAATCTTATTTTTAGTTATAGGAACGAAAGGAAAAATAATGGGTATGTTTGGTAAAGAAGAAGAGATAGTTATACCATGGGAGAATATTGTAACTATTGGTTCAGATGTAATCCTGGTAAAGAAAAATGAGCATCCACGACTATTCACAGAAACTAACAAGTTTAGTTAAACAAGAAAATAAAAATAAAATGTGATAAAATAGTGGGAAACTACGAGGATGTGAAGTATGGAACACTTTCAAAAAGCAGAAGATTCAGTCTTGATGATTGAAAAGTGGGTCCAAATGGAACCAACATTAAAGGTTGGATTCACTACAAGATCAGGAGGTGTTAGCTCATCACCTTTTAATTCGATGAACATGGGACTCCACGTAGCTGATAACTATGATGATGTATTAACAAATCGAACTGTGCTATCTGATATAATAAACATACCATTAGATAATTGGGTTATGGGAGAGCAAGTTCATGGTACAGATATTGTAGTAATTGACCAAAATCATGCAGGAAGAGGGGCGCGAACTGATCAAGATGCTCTTGAAGGTATTGACGGTATTATAACAAATCATACTAATATACTGTGTACTGCCTTTTTCGCTGATTGTGTCCCCTTATTCTTTTTTGACCCAAAAACGAAATGGATTGGTGTTGCACATGCGGGCTGGCGTGGAACAGTTGATCAGATGGCAATGAAAATGGTAAACAAATTGATAGAAGTTGGCGTTAATACTAGGGATCTGATGGTTGCGATTGGTCCTTGTATTAGCAAATTAAACTATGAAGTAGACGATCGAGTTATATCTAATGTCCCGGATCAATTGAAAGAAAAGGTTGTAACAAGGAATGAACATGGTTTTCTACTTGATTTACAACAGTTAAACAAGGAATATTTAGTTGAAGCTGGAATTTTGGAAGAGAACATTAGTGTCACAAATTATTGTACATATAACGACAAAGAAATGTTTTTTTCACATCGCCGAGATCATGGAAAGACAGGTAGAATGTTAGGATTTATTGGGTTTAGCCAAGAACTGTAGAAAGGAGATTATCCATTGAGTGTACTAGCTAATGTAGAAGAAATTCATTCGAATATTAGACAAGCATGTGAAAAAGTAAATAGAAATGTAGAAGATATTACAGTCATAGCAGTCACAAAATATGTTACAATAAAACGAGCAGAAGAAGTGATAGAAGCGGGTGTACACCATTTAGGTGAAAATCGCTTAGAAGGTCTTTTAGACAAGTACGCTACGATTAAAAATCAAGTGAATTGGCATTTCATCGGGTCGCTTCAATCTAGGAAGGTAAAAGACTTAATAGACAAGGTTGACTTTGTTCATTCATTAGATCGAAAATCGCTAGCAAAAGAAATCAATAAACGAGCAAATCGGACAATTCCTTGTTTTGTTCAAGTGAATATTAGTGGAGAAGAGACAAAACATGGTCTTGATCCAAAAGATGTACCCGATTTTATTGATGAATTAGTAAATTATTCGAATGTAAAAGTTGTAGGACTAATGGCAATGGCACCACATGTTGATGATGAACAAATGATTCGGGATAATTTTAAAAGATTAAGAGTATTAAGAGATGAAATAATGAACAAATGGCTAAAGCATGCTCCCTGTTCATATCTGTCGATGGGTATGAGTAACGATTATGTTATTGCAATTGAAGAAGGGGCAACACATATAAGAGTAGGATCAAGATTAGTTGGGTCCAGCGATTGAGGTGAAATGAGATGAGCTTTAAGAATAAAATAAAAACCTTCTTTACTATGGATGATGAATACGAGTATGTAGAAGAAGAACTAGAATTACCAGAAACAGCTAACAAAAATAAGAACAATACAAAGAATGTAGTGAGTTTAAAAGCCATGCAATCGTCCTCTAAAGTGGTTCTATGTGAACCAAGATCTTATAGTGAGGCGCAAGAAATCGCTGACCACATTGTAAATCGACGATCTGTTGTTATTAACTTGCAACGAATTGAGCATAAACAAGCCAAACGAATTGTAGATTTTTTAAGTGGAACTGTCTATGCAGTATCCGGAGAAATACAGAAACTAGGAGCTCAAACATTTCTTTGTACTCCGGATAATGTGGATGTGTCAGGAAGTATAACTGATATTATAGATGACAATGATATAGAATAAAAAGGGTGGTAGAAATAAATGTACCAATTGTTTAGCATAATAAGTACGCTTATGGAGCTTTATAGTTTTGCTTTAATCGGTTATATTTTAATGTCTTGGTTTCCAGGAGCTAGGGAGTCATCTATCGGTAATTTTTTAGGTAAAATAGTCGAACCATATTTAGAACCATTTAGAAAAATTATTCCTCCTCTAGGGATGATTGATATCTCACCAATTGTAGCTATCTTAGTGTTGCAGTTTGCCTCTGGTGGATTATGGGCCCTATACGGCATGCTTTAACTATAGGTCAGAACTTTACAAAATCCAATTTTTTAATGCTATTATATTTTAGAAACATTTAACCAGGGTGATAAGCAAATGGATATATACCAACATTTTAGAAAAGAAGAACACGCATTTATTGATCAGGTCCTCTCTTGGCGTGATAATGTACAACAAAATTACCAAGTAAAAGTTAGCGATTTCTTAAATCCAAGAGAACAGAAAATTTTCACATCAATTATTGGGAAGAACGAAGATTATACATGGGGGCTTTTTGGTGGTGGAGCAGATACGGAAAGACGACGTGCAGTTCTTGCTCCTTTCTATGAAGAAATAAGTATCGATGATTATGGTATTACCTTATTAGAGGCAAGGTACCCAACTAAATTCATTACATTAGAACATCGTGATGTATTGGGAGCTTTTTTATCTATGGGAATTAAAAGAAAGAAGCTAGGTGACCTAGTTGTCCAAAATGGAATTATACATATCATAGTGTCTTCTGAGATTGATACATATGTAAAACTTAACTTAAAAGAAATAAAGAAATCGAAAGTAACATTTGAAGATGTTCCCTTAAAAAACCTACTGAGTGAGAATGAAACCTGGGAATCACAGGCTACAACTGTCACGTCTTTGCGACTTGATGTTATTATTAAGGAGATATATAATATCTCTCGTCAAAGCGCGGCCACTTATATCCAAAAAGGGCTTGTGAAGGTTAATTTTAAAATAGTAGAAAATCCTGCATTTCAATTAGAGGAATCCGACTTAATTTCACTTAGAGGCAAAGGAAGAAGTAAATTAAAAGAAATCCAAGGTCTATCAAAAAAAGAAAAATGGAAAATCACTACTGAAAAATTAAAATAATTAGATTTTTTTGCAGGATTTTTAAACTTTGTGTCGAATTTATAACTTACTGATAGTCTGTAGTGGATAATTCATTGGATTAGACATTTTATCTTAACTGCAATTATTTGGAGTATGGTTAAGGATAGTTAAGATTAATTGTTAGGTGCGAATTTAAAATAGACTTCTGTGAGGAGGTGGCCGGTGTGCCATTAACGCCATTGGACATTCATAATAAAGAGTTTACTCGTGGTTTTAGAGGTTATGATGAAGATGAGGTAAATGAATTTTTAGACCAGATTATAAAAGACTATGAACTTGTTATCCGTGAGAAAAAAGAACTTAAAGAAAAAGTAGAGCAGTTAAATGAAAAATTAGGACACTTTACAAATATCGAAGAAACATTAAATAAATCAATCTTGATTGCTCAGGAAACTGCTGAAGAAGTTAAGGGAAATGCAAAGAAAGAATCGAAGTTAATTATTAAAGAATCAGAGAAAAATGCTGATCGAATTATAAATGAAGCACTTCATAAATCGCGTCGTATTTCAATTGAGGTAGAAGAGTTGAAAAAACAAGCGAAAGTATTCCGTACCCGTCTAAAAATGCTTGTTGAGGCTCAGTTGGATTTAATTGAGAATGACGACTGGGATGGATTATTTGATACTGATGTAGATCGAGACGAAGAATCTGAATACACAGAGGACAAGGTTAAAAATAATTACTAAACCTTGACGTTTATCCTATTTTTACATATAATTCATTAACATAAGTATTTTAATTATGTTAATGGTTATCCTTAGTTTTAATTAAAAAAATAATTGATAAATACGCGGACAGGGAAAGTATAAAGGTATATGTTTGCTAAAGCGAGTTAGGGATGGTGGAAGCCTAATGCAATGGACTTTTTAGAAAATCACCCTTTAGTATCCATTCGAAATATCTTTGAGTAGAAATGGACGCCTCATTCACGTTACGAATTTCAAGTGGGTTTTAATCCCTTCTAGTCTATTATAGATTAGAAGGGTATATTAAAGTCTATAAGGGTGGTACCGCGAGTTCTTCTCGTCCCTTTGGGATAAGAAGGGCTTTTTTTATTTGTCCGGAATTACATGAATTCGATTATTTTGTTTTTCAGAGGAAATAAGTTATCAATACTTTTCAAGGAGGAAATCAGATGGATTATAAACAAACCCTGTTAATGCCCCAAACGGAGTTTCCTATGCGCGGAAACCTACCAAACAAAGAACCGCAAATGCAACAACAATGGGACGAAGTAAACATTTATGCACAAGTACAGAAACGTACAGAAGGAAGACCTTTATTTGTATTACATGATGGACCACCTTATGCGAATGGTGATTTGCATATGGGGCACGCACTAAACAAAGTTTTAAAGGATTTTATTGTTAGGTATAAATCAATGGCCGGTTTTCAGGCGCCATATGTACCAGGTTGGGACACTCATGGATTACCAATTGAGTCAGCCCTAGCAAAGAAAAAAGTAGATCGCAAGAAAATGTCTGTTGCTGAATTTAGACAAAAGTGTGCTGAATATGCTTTAAGCCAAGTAGATAATCAACGAACTCAATTTAAGCAACTAGGTGTTCGTGGTGATTGGGAAAATCCATATATTACTCTTACAAAAGATTATGAGGCTGCTCAAATTAAAGTGTTTGGTGATATGGCAAATAAAGGTTATATTTACAAGGGTTTGAAACCTGTTTATTGGTCTCCTTCTTCAGAATCTGCCTTGGCAGAAGCTGAAATTGAGTATCAAGATAAAAGGTCAGCATCAATTTATGTTGGGTTTAAAGTTAAGGATGGAAAAGATTTGTTAGATGGTGACGAGCAGTTTGTAATTTGGACGACAACACCATGGACAATTCCAGCTAACCTAGCAATTAGCTTGAATCCAGATCTTGATTATTCAGTAGTTAAAGTTGATGAAAAAAAATATATTATTGCTCAAGAATTGTTAGGGACTGTTTCAGAAGTATTAGAATGGGCTAACCCTGAAGTTACCAAAACCTTTAAAGGGAAGCAGGCAGAGAATCTTGTTGCTAAGCACCCTTTCTATGATCGTGATTCATTAATTATCCTTGGTGAGCATGCTACAGCAGAAAGTGGTACTGGACTTGTCCATACAGCTCCAGGACACGGGGAAGAAGACTTTATCGTCGGAAAGCAATATGGCTTAGATGTTCTTTGTCCTGTTGATGAAAAAGGAGTCTTTACTGATGAGGCACCCGGGTTTGAAGGTTTATTTTATGATGCAGCTAACAAGGAAATAACACAGAAGTTAGAAGAAGTCGGCGCATTGTTAAAATTAGAGTTTATTACTCACTCTTATCCACATGATTGGCGGACTAAAAAGCCAACAATCTTCCGTGCTACAAATCAGTGGTTTGCTTCTATAAAAGATTTCCGAGAGGATATCTTAAAAGAAATCAAACGAATCAACTGGTATCCAAAATGGGGCGAGACTAGACTTCACAACATGGTTCGTGATCGTGAGGATTGGTGTATTTCGCGTCAACGTACTTGGGGCGTACCTATCCCGGTATTTTACGGGGAAGATAGAACACCAATAATTACTAAAGAAACGGTTAATCATGTATCAAACTTATTTAGAGAACATGGTTCTAACATCTGGTTTGAATGGGAAGCGAAAGATCTATTACCTGAAGGATTTAATTCTGAACATAGTCCAAATGGAACTTTTACAAAAGAGACGGATATAATGGATGTTTGGTTTGATTCAGGTTCTTCACATGAAGCTGTGTTAGAAGGAAGACCAGAGTTACAGCGACCTGCAGATCTTTATTTAGAAGGTTCTGACCAATATCGTGGCTGGTTTAATTCATCTATTTCTACCTCTGTTGCTGTAACCGGAAGATCTCCGTATGAGAACATTGTTAGTCATGGCTTTGCCCTAGATGGCAAGGGGAGAAAGATGAGTAAATCAGTAGGGAACGTTGTGGTACCATCAAAAATCATGAAACAATATGGAGCAGATATACTACGTTTATGGGTTGCTTCAGTAGATTATCAAGCAGATGTACGAATCTCTGATGATATCATTAAGCAAACATCTGAAGGATATCGTAAAATAAGAAATACATTCCGGTTTATGCTTGGAAATTTACATGATTTTGATCCAACTAATGACAAAATTAGTGACGAAAACTTGCAAGAAGTTGATCGTTACATGCTATCAAAACTACAAGAGTTGATTAAGAAGGTTAGAGATGCTTATGATAGCTATGAATTCTCAACTATCTATCACAACATTCATAACTTCTGTGCGATTGATTTAAGTTCTTTCTATTTAGACTTTGGAAAAGACGTCCTTTACATTGAAGGTGCTGATAGTATTAGACGTCGCAGCATCCAGACGGTTTATCATGAAATTATTACGACATTAGTAAAACTTCTTTCTCCTATTATCTCTCATACAGCTGATGAAGTGTGGAGTTATATTCCAGGTGTAGAAGAAGAAAGTGTCCAATTGACAGATATGCCTGAACCTAAAAAGGTTAAAGATAAAGAAGAGCTAAAAGCTAAGTGGGATCACTTTATGGATGTTCGTGACGATATTTTAAAAGCTTTGGAAGAAGCTCGTAGTGAGAAAATTATTGGGAAATCATTAGAAGCAAGTATTAAATTAGTTGCTAAAGATCAAGCAACTAAAGACTTACTCGCTAATGTAGAACATCTACATCAGTTATTAATTGTCTCTAGTGTGGAAGTGGTAGAAGCTGATTCTAATGCTAAAGAATATGAATTTGTTAACGTTGTTGTTGATAAACATTCCGGTGAAAAGTGTGAACGTTGTTGGGTTGCATCTGACAATGTAGGTAAAGATGAACAGTACCCAGAATTATGTAATCGTTGCGCAGACATCGTCAAAGAACACTATTCGGATGTAGAATGAAAAACAAAAACCAACTAGCTCATATGAGTTAGTTGGTTTTTGTTCTTAACATAGAGTCAAGCTCATCATTCAGTAAATATATCTTTTTGATTCTTTAATGAGACGTTATCTCTTCTCGTTTTAAGCTCTGGTAGTATTCTTTTTATAATCATCAATCCTATGAAGCCAGTAAGTAATATGAGGAGGGACATTGTTTCAGAGTTAAACAAAGCCCCGAGTGAAACGAAAATCGAACTTACCATCATTGAACCATAAAACACCATACCATACAAAGCCATGTAAGAGCTTCTTTTGTCATCAGTTGGAATACTTGCTAAAAAATCTTGTTGAATGGGAACCCTCATTAGCTCTCCGATTGTGGCGATGGCCATAAAAAGTAACAGTACCCAGACATTATTGAAGTAGCTGACCGCGACATAGCCGGTTGTAAATATAAAAATAGATAATAAAAAAGTCCGTTCTTCTTTCAATTTTGAGACCCACCGAGTGATGAAGACTGTCAAAAGAACAACAATTATCGTATTCTCAGCTTTTAAAAATCCGACCATCTCTATACCTGTAACATCAATAAATAGCAAAGATTGTTGAGGCATCTCCTGGTTTAATCGAATCCCAATATAGTTCTCCATTTGGTTTTCAATTGACTGTAGCAAAAGTCCAGCTAAAATAAAGTAGAGAAATAACTTATCTCCCGCTACTTCTTTATAACTCTTGAACATGTTTAGAAGTACCTGTTTTTGTCTTACAGTTTCAATTTTTCTCAATGTTTCCTCAATAAAAAATATAACTAATATATTTGAGAGTAAACTACTAATGGATAAGACAACTAATAACTCAAATAAATAATTTTTAAATGTTAGAGCCCCAAGAATACCACCGACCGCAAAAGCTAAATTGAAGCTCCAATAAATCAATGAGTACACACCCTTACGCTCGCTTGGCTTTGTTATATCAATGATCATTGCATCAGCAGCAGGTCCGTCTAAGCCTAAAGAAGAACCTACTAGTAAAGCCATTAAAAATGTTAATTCAGGTGAAATAAACAATGGTGAATTAGCAATGGCCATAACAATAAAAGCGAACATTCGTATAAATCCCGCTATAATCATTAACTTTTTTCTACCTATTAGATCAGCATAATATCCACCATACAACCCAACAATAAGTCCAATAACAACGTTTATAAATAATAGTAATCCAGTAATTGTGGCTCCGTAATATTCGGAAAAATAAATAGCGATAAATGGAAATATAGCTCCAGCGACCATGTCAGAGAAGAAGATCTGAATGATTCTAATTTTTACATTTTTATGATAATCTCTGAATCTGGTCAAAGTATATCCCTCCTCTTCTAGATGATTACATTTGTTGTTTGAGAAATTTCGGAATACGAACTATAATACCATAGAATAAATGAGTTGTACTGATTGTGGTTAGAGACCTAGTTATTCTACTGCTCAAAAAGACAGAAAAAAACTCCAAAAACCGCACTTGCCGATTTTGAAGTGGTTCATCCTAATTAGCTTAATATTTTACCTACTTAATAGAATTCACTCTAGATTAAGACTTTTAAAAAGGCTATCTAAAAGATTGTTGCTTTCGACACAAAATCTATAAACTGTCGTAACTAATATGTTGATTTGCCCTCCGCTCCAAGCATCATATAAGCAGAGTTATTAACAGTATTATTAGCGTTGTAAATACACTAAAACTCATAAAAAAATACAAACTTCTACGCAATTAAAATTTCAAATTAGTAAGTAGTGATATTCATTACATTAAGCATTTCTTGGAGTTCTTCTCAATTAAACAGAAAGCGACTTTAAGCTGCTAATAAACACTCCCTTTCAATTGGAGAAAGGTCCGTGAAACTTAATGATTACGGGTTTTTACTATCGCTAATCAGAACACCATTACTAGTGGAGGCAGAATACGTAGACTCCTCGAAAATGAAGTTCAATTTTCTTCGTGCGTAGTGATTCAGGAAGATAATTCAAGTCCTATGGGAACAGCGCGTTCCGAAGACCCCGGAAGAATCGTTCTTTGATTCTGAGGAGGCTAAGGTCGTGCCCATGGAAAGCGAAGTATTCTGCCGAAACGGTAGTATAGCACCGATTTAACTAGAGCGAAAGAAAGCAAATAAATGCAGTAGTTACGACGCAATTTACATCAAGTTCGAAGTTAAAAAAACGAACAAGATTAAGAATTGAGCCTTAAAAAATGCAACATATCATCTGAATTTAGTGGCTTGCTAAATAAATATCCTTGCGCTTCATCACATTTATGGCGCTTGAGAATCTCTAACTGATCCTTAGATTCAACTCCTTCTGCAATAACACTTAATCCTAAGTTGTGTGCAATTACAAGAATAGTAGTTGCAATGTTCTCATCATCCTTACTTTTGTTAATATCACTAATAAAAGACTGGTCTATTTTTAAGGAATCAATTGGAAATGTTTTAAGATAACTTAGCGAGCTATATCCTGTACCAAAGTCATCTATCGAGATATTAACGCCAATATTTTTTAATTCGTATAGAATAGATGTTGCTGTTTCTACATCCATTGTCATGCTTTCTGTGATTTCAATAGTTAGTTTACTAGGATTAATCTCGATTTCCTTGATAATATTATCAATCATTGATATGAGATTCGGTTGATAAAATTGGCGGATAGATAGGTTCACGGAAATTTTCAAGGAATGAAAACCATTGTTTTCCCAACTTTTCAATTGCAAACAAGCAGTCCGCAAGACCCATTCACCAATCGAAATAATTAATCCCGTTTCTTCTGTAATAGGTATAAATCGATCTGGGGAGACTTTTCCTAGAATAGGATTATTCCATCGTATTAATGCCTCGACACTCTTAATCTCATTGCTAGTTAGGTCCATAATCGGTTGAAACTGAAGTGAGAATTCATTCATATCCAGTGCTTTTCTAAGTTGGTTTTCTATTTCTAATCTTTCATGATTTTTTTTATCTAGTAACTTATTATAAAATTGAAAGTTATTTCTTCCTTCTTTCTTTGCCTGGTACATGGCAACGTCAGCTTTTCTGAGAAGTTCATCCGGATTTCCATCATCTGTCGGATAAAGACTTACTCCAACACTAGGAGTGATGAATATTTCATGACCATTAATTAAAAATGGTTTTGCCAGAAGATTTAGGATTTTCTGAGCTGTTTTGCTTACTTCTTGTTTTGAGACATTTATTAATAAGAGCGTAAACTCATCTCCGCTCTTTCTTGAGATTGTATCTTCTGTTCGAATGCAGGTTCGTAGCCGTTCTGCTACTTCTTTTAACAACTTGTCACCCGTGTTATGTCCAAGTGAATCATTAATTAATTTAAAACGATCTAAATCTAAGTACATAATACCTAGCATTTTATTTTTATCTTGATCCGTATCTGACCTAGTTATCGCTATACGTACATTTTTATCAAATAGTCTTTTATTAGGTAATCCTGTTAATTCATCATGGAATGCCATAAAGTTGATTTTTTCTTCTGCCTGGTAATGTTGGATAACCAAGCTGACAAGGTATGTTGCTTTTTTTAGTATGTTCATATCCTCTTTTGATGGAGTATTAGGTTTGTCATAATACATAGCAAATACACCTAAGACCTTTTGAAAATTATCATAGACAGGCGATGACCAGCAAGCTCTCAATCCATAGTTCAACGCTTCGTCCTTAAAGTCAACCCATAGAGGATCGGTGGCAATGTCTTCTACTATGATGGTACGCCTCCGATATGTAGCAGTACCACAACTACCAGCAGAAGGTCCAACAGGTATGCGTTTGATAAAATTACTATAGCCCAAAGGTAGGTTTGGTGAAGAATTACGAATTAAACTTGTTCCATCTTCATTAACTATATGAATAGAGCATCTTCCACCATTGGAAACCTTTTCGACTAGATAAATAATCGTGTCTAAGACTTCTTGTAAAGATGATCCTTGGGTAACCATTTCGAGTATATTGTTTTGGCCACTTAATAATGTTTCTAAAGTATTTTTTTCGGTAACATCCTTTGCCATGCCTACAACACCGCAAATTTGTTCATCAATATAAATTGGAACCGCTGTTATAGATAGATCTACTCTAGTTCCACTTTTATGGTAAATCGATGTATCGAATTTTTCTCTGTTTCCTTGTAGTAAACTATTAAAGTAATATAGTGTATTTTTTGAAGATTCCTTTTGTATTAAAGAATAAAATGACATTTGGAGAGCCTCTTCTTTAGAGAATCCTGTTATGTCAACAGCAGCTTTATTAAAAAGTACAAATTTCCCCTCTAGATCAAGTGCATAACAGGCATCATGGTTATAGTCAAAGAGAGATTTATAAGTTTCGAAAAGATCATCATAATTTATTTTAGTTTTCATAAATTCCATTTGCCCCCTCATAACTTATATTTATATACTACTAAAGATCTAGTTCTATATCACTAATTTTTTGAAAAATTAATATTGGAAAAATAAGGATATGACTTGAATATTTTCACTTCTTAATGGCAACCTAATGAACCTATGTTGAATTTAATAATGGGATTTACTTTTTTTAAGACTTTTATGATAAAATGCTATATAGTGTGTTGATAGAATAGAACGGGGGAAGAATTGTGTTTTATTATGTTATTGCAGCTTTGGTGATAGGATTGGATCAACTAACAAAATGGATAATTGTAACAACAATGGAGCTGAGAGAGAGTATTCCGGTCATAGATAACCTTTTTTACATAACCTCACACCGCAATACTGGTGCAGCCTGGGGAATCTTACAAGGACAAATGTGGTTCTTTTACATTGTAACTGTAATTGTGATTGTTGTTATCGTCTATTATATTCAAAAATTTGCTTTAGACAGTAAACTAATGGGATGGTCCCTTGCGTTACTACTAGGGGGAGCAATAGGTAATTTTATTGATAGAGTTTTCAGAAAAGAAGTTGTTGATTTTTTTGATGTTTACATTGGAAGCTATGATTTTCCAATTTTTAATATTGCTGACTCGGCACTAGTAGTGGGTGTTATTCTTGTATTAATTGCTACATTTATGGATGAAAAAAAGAAGGGAAGATCTAATGCATGACTTCAGCTAGTCACACAGTACAACCAGAGGAAAAAGGACTACGGATTGATAAGGTTTTAACAGAAGTAAATCCAGAAATATCAAGATCTCAAGTGCAGTTGTGGATTAAGGATAATCACGTTACTGTAAATGGCGAGCCTATTAAAAGTAATTATAAGTGCCATCAGGGCGATACAATTGAATGGGAAATACCCGAACCAGAAGAATTAGACATTAAACCGGAAAATATACCACTTGAGATTGTTTATCAAGATAGTGATGTACTTGTCGTGAATAAACCTAAAGGGATGGTTGTTCACCCTTCTGCAGGACACGGTACAGGAACTCTTGTTAATGCACTAGTTTATCACATTACTGATTTGTCGGGCATTAACGGAATTATTCGACCTGGAATTGTTCATCGAATTGATAAGGATACAAGCGGTTTATTAATGGTTGCCAAAAATGACTTAGCGCACGTATCACTTGTTAACCAGTTAAAGGATAAAACGGTAAAGAGATCCTACCAAGCAATAGTTCATGGGGACATTACACATGAGTATGGAACAATTGATGCTCCAATCGGTAGAGATCCTAAAGATAGACAAAAAATGGCAGTTATTGACGGTGGAAGGAATGCTGTAACGCATTTTGAAGTTCTACAACGATTTGAAACCTTTACCCATGTTAAATGTGTACTTGAAACTGGTCGAACGCATCAAATTCGTGTCCATATGAAATATATTGGTTTTCCATTAGCAGGAGATCCTAAGTATGGTCCAAGAAAAACATTAGAGGTGGAAGGACAAGCATTACACGCTGAGGTATTAGGTTTTGAGCATCCAAGGACGAAAGAGTGGATGGAATTCAGTGTAGAGCCACCAGAGGATTTTCAAGACATATTAAAAATGTTGTCGAAAATGAGTTGACAGAAGCTCATTTTTTTGGAATAATTAACGTAGCTTAAATAAGACCTTTAAAACAGTCCCGTGAGGCTGGAAAGGAAACGGTAGACATAGGTAGTACAGGTATGTCCAACCCCTTTTTTCCACACGGAGAAGAGGGGTTTTATTTTTGAAATCTTATTTTTTTGAGAGGGTGGAGCAATGAAGAAGAAAGCAACTGTACTAGACCAATCAGCAATCAATAGAGCATTGACAAGAATTGCTCATGAAATCCTTGAAAAAAATAAAGGCGTTGAGGGATTGACGTTGGTAGGAATTAAAACAAGAGGCATACCAATAGCAAAACGATTGAGAGAAAAAATTGCTGAGATAGAAGGTGTGGAAGTTCCGCTCGGCGAGTTGGATATCACACTTTATAGAGATGATCTTAGTCATGTAGGACAGGATCAGGAACCAAAAATTAATGAAACAAAAATAGGTGATCAAATTACAGGGAAGACGTTAATTTTGATTGATGATGTACTATTTACTGGGAGAACTGTTAGAGCAGCAATGGACGCAATCATTGATCAAGGAAGGCCGTCACAGATTCAACTAGCAGTTTTAGTCGATCGGGGTCATAGGGAATTACCAGTAAGAGCAGATTATATTGGGAAAAATATCCCGACATCTCAAGACGAAGTTATTGTAGTAGAACTTGGAGAGATTGACGGGCAGGATCAAGTTAGTATATATGAAAAATGAATAGTAAACCTTTAAGCAAGTCCAGAGAGACTCGCAAGGTGGCTAACGATACGTGTGTCTAAAACACGTTTGCCTCTTTGCGACCTGCAAAGAGGTTTTTTTAATGAAAAAATAAATTTAAAAGCATAACAGGGTATCAATATGAGGGGGAAAAGGATATGAATCAAAATAATATCGCAATGGACGTACACGAAGTTCCTAAAATTCACAAATGGATTACATTAAGCTTACAGCATTTATTCGCCATGTTTGGTGCTACAATCTTAGTTCCGTTTTTAACTGGTTTATCACCAGCAGTTGCTCTTGTCTCTAGTGGTTTAGGTACACTAGCGTATCTATTAATTACAAGAGGACAAATTCCTGCATATCTTGGTTCAAGTTTTGCTTTCATTGCACCAGTAATAGCTGCGAGTGCTGCTAGCGGAGTACCTGGAGCCATGATTGGTAGCTTTTTAGCCGGTTTAGTATATGGCCTGCTAGCCCTATTAATAGGAGCATTTGGTTTAGATTGGCTAATGAAAGTTCTTCCTCCAATAGTAGTAGGACCCGTAATTGTAGTTATTGGACTTGGTCTTGCCTCAACAGCAGTTGATATGGCAATGAATGTTGATGGAGCATATAGCAGTAAACACTTTACAGTAGCTTTAGTTACCTTAGCTATAACAATAGTAGCATCATTATTTTTTAAAGGTTTCTTCGGTCTAATTCCAATTTTAATAGGTATTGTTGGTGGTTATGTCTTTGGAATGATCCAGGGTGTTGTCGATACTTCTGGTGTACAAGCAGCATGGAACGATATAATTTCTGCCGATTCCATTGGGGCCTTTTTTGGAGCAATTTTTATAGCACCAGATTTCGTTGTACCGTTTGTCCATTATTCTCCACTTGAAATTATTAGCTGGGAAATTGCATTGATCATGGTACCTGTTGCTGCGGTTACTATAGCAGAACATATTGGTGACCAAATGGTATTATCCAAGGTCGTTGGACGAAATTTCGTTAAAAAGCCAGGATTACATCGTTCAATTCTTGGTGATGGTGTAGCAACAATTATTGCTTCGTTCCTCGGTGGACCACCTAACACAACGTACGGTGAGAACATTGGTGTTCTAGCCATTACCAGAGTATTTAGTGTGTTTGTTATTGCAGGTGCAGCTTGTTTTGCAATACTGTTTGGCTTTGTTGGAATCATCACAGCAGTTATTGCTTCAATTCCAACCGCAGTAATGGGTGGTGTATCGATTCTTTTATTCGGTATTATTGCTTCTAGTGGTTTGCGAATGTTAATAGATAATCAATTAGACCTGGGGGATAAACGCAATTTAATTATATCTTCTGTAATTCTTGTAATTGGTATTGGTGGTGCATTAGTGCAAATTAATGTTGCTGGAGTTGATGTTCAGGTAGCAGGAATGGCTCTAGCTACATTAATCGGTATTTTTCTAAACTTGGTATTACCAGGGAAAGAATCAGGTTTTGGAAACGGAAATATGTTCCAGGCAGATCCTGACACCGAAAATGAAACTCAAGTAGAGTAGTTTAAAATGAGGGACTGTTCAAAACCACATGTGATACATGTGGTAGAGAGCGGTCCCTCAATATGAGGAGGAGCAGTATGAAACATTTTGTATCGATGAAAAATCTTTCAGAGCATGAAATTTTACAGCTTATTAAATTATCTGATGAATTTAATCAAAAAGAAATTAAGCCTTTCGAAAAGCAACTGTTTGCTGCAAATCTATTCTTTGAACCTAGCACAAGAACGAAAATGAGTTTTACTGTTGCACAGAGAAAGTTGGGTATAGAAGTTTTGGATTTTTCAACGGATAACTCTAGTGTGAAAAAAGGTGAAAGTATCTATGATACAGCAAGAACATTTGAGTCAATTGGAGCCTCGTTGTTAGTCGTAAGACACCCTGAAGATAATATTGTTCAGCAGTTATCCGAGCAATTATCGATACCAGTCATTAATGCAGGGGATGGCAAAGGTGAACATCCTACACAATGCTTACTAGATTTAATTACAATCCACCAAGAATTCCAAAAATTTAAGGGACTTAAGGTTGCGATTGTAGGTGACATCAAACATAGTCGGGTTGCACGATCAAATGCCTATGCGTTAACTACACTTGGGGCGGAGGTATCATTATCTTCTAAAACAGATTGGCAGGACGAGACGATGCCATTTCCTTATATCACAATAGATGAAGCTGTTGAACATGCCGATGTTATCATGCTACTAAGAATTCAACATGAGCGACACCAAGGGCAAACATTGATGACTGATGAACAGTACTTACAAAGCTATGGTCTAACTATTGAGCGAGAAAAACGAATGAAGCGCCATGCTATAATTATGCATCCAGCTCCAGTTAATAGAGGAGTAGAAATTGCCGATTCACTTGTCGAATGTGAACGTTCAAGGATATTCAAGCAAATGACTAATGGTGTCACAGCAAGGATGGCAGTTATGTATCGATTACTACAAGATGGAGGGATAAGCCATGCGAACGGTTTTAATCAACGCAGTGCAGTTAACAGCAGATAACAAACTAATACCTTGTGAGATTGCTATTAAAGAAGGTTTTATTGAAGAAATCGGAGAAAAATTATCCCGAACGGAAGATACAGTGATTGATTGTAATGGCAATTTAGTAACTCCTGGGTTCATCGATGTTCATGTTCATTTAAGAGAACCTGGTGGAGAAGCTAAAGAGACGATAGAAACAGGTACCAAAGCCGCTGCAAGAGGTGGATATACTACAGTCTGCTCGATGCCTAACACAAGACCGGTACCAGATAATGAAAAATCATTAAATGAAATTCTAAACAAAATTAAACAAACAGCACATATTCGTGTGATTCCATACGCTTCTATAACAGAAAGACTGTTAGGCGAAAATCTTACTAATATGGAAGAGTTGAAAAATGCCGGGGCATTCGCATTTACTGACGATGGTGTAGGTATTCAAACTGCTGATATGATGCTTCGAGCGATGCAACAGGCAGCGAATCTAAATATGGCAATTGTGGCACATTGTGAAGATAACTCACTCATTCATAAAGGAGTACTCCATTACGGGGCAACAAGTGAAAAGTTGAATGTACCAGGAATTCCTTCCATATGTGAGTCGGTTCAAATTGCTAGAGACGTGTTACTAGCAGAAGCTACAGGCTGCCACTATCATGTATGTCATGTTAGCACCAAGGAATCTGTTCGAGTAATTCGAGATGCTAAAAGAGCCGGAATTCATGTTACAGCAGAGGTTACACCTCATCATTTACTACTAAATGAAGAAGATATCAAAGACAATGATAGTAATTATAAAATGAATCCACCTCTACGATCGAGAGAAGACCAGCAGGCTTTAATCGAAGGTTTGCTAGATGGAACCATTGATTTCATTGCTACTGACCATGCGCCACATACTGAAGCTGAGAAACAACAAGGATTGTTACTAGCTCCTTTTGGAATCGTAGGATTTGAAACAGCCTTTTCCTTATTAAATACTTATCTGGTTCAAACAAGTAAAATTACACTAAAACAACTTATTGATTGGATGACAATTAAACCAGCTAAAGTGTTCAACTTGCCTTTTGGAGAAATAAAACAAGGTGCAGCTGCTGATTTAACGGTGATTGACTTAACCACCAAACACAAGATAGATAAACACAACTTTTACTCAAAAGGAAAAAACACTCCATTCCACGAATGGAAAGTAGAAGGATTACCTGTTAAAACAATCGTTGCAGGAAAAATCGTCTTTGAGGAGGCCAACTATGGAAAAGCGACAACTCGTACTTGAGGATGGCACGACATTTATTGGAACAGCATTTGGAAGTAAAGAGGCTAGTATTGGTGAGGTGGTTTTTAATACTGGGATGACTGGTTATCAAGAGATATTATCTGACCCATCGTACTGTGGACAGATTGTAACAATGACGTATCCACTAATTGGGAACTATGGCATTAATAGAGATGATTTTGAAACGATTACTCCTTCAATTCACGGATTGATTGTCAAAGAAGTCTGTAATCACCCATCTAATTTTCGTAATGAAGAAAGCTTGGATAGTTATTTAACTGCAAATAACATTCCTGGAATAGCAGGAATTGATACGAGAAAACTGACGAAAATTATAAGGAAACACGGCACAATGAAAGCGATGTTCACGTCTGTCGAACAATCTCCAGAAGAGGCAGTACTTACAATTGAACAGACTCCAATAATGCTAGATCAAGTACAAAAAGTCTCGACTGTAAAACCTTATGTTGTTCCTGGTCGTGGACATAGAATAGTTCTAGTAGATTTCGGGATGAAGCACGGAATACTACGAGAACTAACAAAAAGAAATTGCCATGTCACTGTTGTACCGTACCATTATAGTGCCGAAAATATTCTACGGTTAAAGCCAGATGGTGTCATGCTAACCAATGGACCAGGGAATCCCAAAAGTGTTCCTGAAGCAATTGAAATGATTACTAGTATCATAGAAAAGGTTCCAGTTTTTGGAATTTGTCTAGGACATCAGCTACTTGCCTTAGCATGTGGAGCAGATACGGAAAAAATGAAGTTTGGTCATAGAGGATCGAATCATCCAGTAAAAGATTTACTGTTGAACAAAACCTATATGACTTCACAGAATCACAGTTATGCTGTCAGATTAGACTCATTAACAAATACGAATCTCGAATTAACACAAATTGCTTTAAATGATAATACAGTTGAAGGAATACAACATTCGCTGTTCCCAGCGTTCTCTGTTCAGTACCATCCTGAAAGCTCTCCGGGGCCAGAGGATACAAACCATTTATTTGATGACTTTTTAACAAAGGTCAAAAACAATAAATCTATCATCAAGGAGGAAACTTCATGCCTAAGCGTAAAGATATAGATAAGATTCTTGTGATTGGTTCAGGTCCCATTGTCATAGGGCAAGCAGCAGAATTTGATTATTCAGGTACCCAAGCCTGTCAATCACTGAAAGAAGAAGGCTATACAGTTATCCTTGCGAACTCTAATCCAGCTACTATTATGACAGACCATACGATTGCAGATACTGTCTACATGGAGCCTCTAACCGTTGAATTTTTAATTAAAATTATTCGTAAGGAGCAACCGGATGCTATCTTACCAACACTTGGTGGACAAACCGGTCTAAATCTAGCAGTACAATTAGAAGCAACTGGTATTTTAGAAGAATATAATACGGAGTTGTTAGGTACCTCTTTAGATGCCATTCAACAGGCAGAAGATAGAGAAAAATTCAGAAATCTAATGAATGAATTAAATGAACCTGTACCAGATAGTGCGATTGTGACTACTGTAGAACAGGCTTGTGACTTTGCTAATGAAATAGGGTTCCCGTTAATCGTTCGTCCAGCATACACGCTAGGAGGAACAGGTGGAGGTATGTGTTATAGTGAGGTTGAATTAAGAGAAATCACACGTAATGGATTGTCTTTATCACCTGTAAACCAATGTCTAATTGAAAGAAATATAGCTGGCTTTAAAGAAATAGAGTATGAAGTTATGAGAGACAAAAATGATCAAGCTATCGTTGTTTGTAATATGGAAAATATTGACCCTGTTGGTATCCATACCGGTGATTCTATCGTTACTGCTCCATCACAGACACTAAGCGATAGAGAATACCAATTATTACGGAATGCTTCACTTAAAATTATTCGGGCATTAAAAATAGAAGGTGGTTGTAACGTACAGCTAGCCATTGATCCCAATAGTTTTCAATACTACATTATCGAGGTAAATCCTCGTGTTAGTCGATCTTCTGCGCTTGCTTCGAAGGCAACAGGTTATCCGATTGCAAAGATTGCAGCAAAAATTGCAGTTGGTATGACTTTAGATGAGATTATCAATCCAATTACAGGAACAACCTATGCATGTTATGAGCCAGCTTTAGATTACGTTGTAACTAAGCTACCACGTTTTCCTTTTGATAAATTTACAACTGGAAATCGTACACTTGGTACCCAAATGAAAGCAACTGGTGAAGTAATGGCAATTGGAAGAAACTTCGAAGAGTCTATTCTAAAAGGAATTCGTTCATTAGATATCAGCTCAGAGGATTATTGGTTAAAAAGTTTAATTGATTCTTCTATAGAGGAATTAAAAGCTAGATTAATCAAAGCAGATGATGAGCGGATTTATATCTTGGCCGAAGCTTTTCGCCGTGAGTTTACTATTGAAGATATTTTCGAATTAACCAAAATTGACCGATTTTTCCTAACCAAACTGAAGAATATTATAGATATGGAATTAGTATTACAAGCAAACTATGGATCGTTAGAAAGGCTATTAGAAGCTAAAAAAATGGGCTTTTCCGATACAACTGTTGCAAGATTGTGGAATATGAATGTGGATGAAGTTTATCAACTTAGAAAAGAAAATGGAATCCGCCCAGTTTATAAAATGGTAGATACGTGTGCAGCTGAGTTTGAATCAGAAACTCCTTATTTTTATAGCACATATGAGGAAGAAAATGAGTCGATTTCTTCTGATCGTAAAAAGGTGATTGTTCTTGGTTCAGGACCAATCCGTATTGGCCAGGGAATAGAGTTTGATTACGCCACCGTACACTCCGTCCTTGCCTTAAAAGAAGCGGGATATGAAGCAATTATTATGAACAATAATCCGGAAACAGTGTCAACGGACTTTAGTGTGTCTGATAAACTATACTTCGAACCATTGACGCTAGAAGATGTGATGCATGTTGTGGAATTAGAAAACCCACTAGGAGTAATTGTTCAGTTTGGTGGACAAACAGCTATTAATCTAGCCGATGGATTGGAACGTAGAGGAGTTAATATTCTTGGAACATCGCTTGAAGCTACGGATAAGGCTGAAGATCGTGATAAGTTTGAAAAATTACTAAGTGAATTAAATATATCACAGCCACAAGGCAAGAGTGTACGTCATTTAGATCAAGCAATCGAAGCTGCCAATCAGATTGGATATCCAGTTTTAGTTAGACCTTCTTATGTAATTGGCGGAAGTCAAATGGAGATTGTTTACAATGAAGATGAACTTTTTAATTATTTAAAGAAATCCAAGAAAATTGAGCATAAGCATCCAGTGTTAATAGACAAGTACCTAACTGGAATTGAAGTGGAAGTAGATGCAATCAGCGATGGAGAGACAACAATTATTCCAGGGATTATGGAGCATATTGAACGAGCAGGTGTCCACTCTGGTGATTCAATTGCAGTTTATCCTACTCAGCGAATTAGTCAGCAAGTAAAGAAAAAATGTGTCGATATTACACTGAAAATCGCGTCTAAACTTCAAGTAAAAGGATTAATAAACATTCAGTTTGTAGTCCATAAAGATGAAGTGTATGTTTTAGAGGTTAATCCAAGAGCAAGTAGAACCATTCCATTTTTAAGCAAGATTACCGGTGTGACAATGGCCAATCTTGCTACTAGGTGTATTATTGGTCAATCACTGAAAGACTTAGGTTATCAAGATGGTGTGTTACCAGAACCTGACAACGTATCTGTTAAAGTGCCCGTTTTTTCTTTTGAAAAATTGCGTAGTGTCGATACAATACTAGGACCTGAAATGAAGTCAACAGGAGAAGCAATTGGTCGTGATAAAACGTTGGAGAAGGCACTCTACAAAGGTTTACTTGCTTCAGGAATAGCAATCCCTATGGAGGGATCAGTATTGCTAACTGTTGCAGATAAAGATAAACAAGAGATGGCAGAGATTGCGAAAAGTTTCCACCAACTTGGCTTCCATCTATTTGCAACAAAAGGTACAGCTTTATACCTAGCTGAATATCAAATACCAGTTAAACAGGTAGGTAAAATTGGTTCTGAGGGTGAAAATGTCTTATCAATTATTGAAAATGGATCAGTACAGTTTGTCATTAACACGTTAACTTCAGGAAAACAACCACGCTCAGATGGTTTCAGAATTCGTCGAGAAGCTGTAGAACATGGAATTGCTTGTTTAACTAGTTTAGATACAGCCCAGGCCATCCTAAACGTCATCGATTCAACCACATTTACAGCAAGACCAGTAGTTGAAAAAAGGGCTGTTGTATTGTGATAAACAAACAAATGATGACGATAGTTAAAAAGGAACAAATCGCTAAAGATACAATTGAAATGCAGATTTGTGGTACTTCGATAGTAAGTTCAGCTGAACCAGGTCAATTTGTCCATATTAATGTTGGCGACGGTAACTCTAATTTATTAAGAAGACCGATATCAATTGCAGATGTGAACAAAGGCGAACAAATGATAACCATTATTTTTAAAGTAATTGGATCAGGTACAGATCAACTTAGTCGGTGTATCGTTGGTGAAGAACTCGATGTTCTTGTTCCATGTGGTAAGGGTTATCCAATTAAGAGTTTATCAATTACTAAAGCACTATTAATTGGAGGGGGCATTGGTGTGCCTCCGCTCTACTACCTTGCAAAACAATTACAGGAAAAAGGAGTAGAGGTTACTTCTATACTTGGTTTTCAAACAAAAGAAAATGTTTTCTATCAATCTGAATTTGAGCAATTTGGACCTTGTCACATTGTAACCGATGATGGAAGTTATGGGTTTAAAGGTTATGTTACGGATTTACTAGATAAAGAGAGCGTTGAATTTGATTATTTTTTTTCATGTGGACCAACCGGCATGCTAAAAGCGGTATCTAAGAGGTTAGAAAATCACAAAGGATATGTTTCGATTGAACAACGGATGGGATGCGGCATTGGTGCTTGCTACGCCTGTGTTGTTCCAACTTGCGATGAATCCAATGGATTTAAAAAAATCTGCAAGGACGGACCTGTATTCCGTGTGAATGAGGTGGTACTATAATGTCCCTTCAAACAACTCTACCTGGACTAAGTTTAAAAAATCCAATTATGCCTGCTTCTGGTTGTTTTGGATTTGGTCGGGAGTACAGTGAACTATTTGATTTAAATCAGTTAGGTGCAATTATTATTAAGGCTGCAACCAAAGAGGGAAGATATGGAAACCAGACTCCAAGAGTCGCCGAAACATCATCTGGAATGTTAAATGCTATCGGTCTGCAAAATCCAGGGGTAGATAAGATTATTGACAATGAATTGCCGTTTTTAGCTAATTATGATGTTCCGATTATCGCCAATGTTGCTGGAAGTAGTGTCGAAGAATATGTAGAAGTAACAAAGGCTTTCGCCCGAACATCAACCGTTAAAGCAATTGAATTGAATATATCCTGTCCAAATGTAAAAGAAGGCGGCATTCAGTTCGGAATGGATCCAGAACTTGCAAATGAAGTAACACGTCGAGTGAAGGAAGTAAGTCATGTACCAGTTTACGTGAAATTATCACCTAATGTGTCGAATATCGGAGCAATGGCCAAAGCAGTTGAAGCTGCCGGTGCTGATGGTTTAACAATGATAAACACATTGACTGGTATGCAAATAAATTTATCAGCTAAAAGACCTCTACTTGCTAATAAAACTGGTGGATTATCTGGACCAGCTATTAAACCAATAGCTGTGCGAATGATCTATGAGGTAAGGCAGCAAGTTTCTATTCCAATCATTGGTATGGGTGGAATAATGACTGCTGAAGATGTCTTAGAATTTCTGCTTGCAGGAGCAAATGCCGTTGCAATTGGAACGGCAAACTTTAATAATCCAATGATTTGTCCAGAAATAATTAAGGCTTTGCCATCGGTTTTGAACAAATATGGATTTGAATCTGTTGAAGACGCAATTGGAAAGGGGCATGAAAATGAACACACCGATCTATCTCGCACTTGATTTTCCAACATGGAAGGAGAGTAGCGCGTTTATTGACGCCCACCAATTACGAGGAGTTCCCGTTAAAGTAGGAATGGAACTTTTTTACCGGGAAGGACCCGCGGTAATCGAACGATTAAAAGAAAACAACCATCCGATTTTCCTGGATTTAAAACTTCATGATATTCCAACAACAGTGAATAAAGCAATGAAAAATCTAGCAAAACTAGGTGTGGATGTAGTCAATGTACATTCATTAGGTGGTAGTGAAATGATTCAGGCTGCCAAAGAGGGCCTTGTTGAAGGTGCATCAGATTCTCAAGCGCCACTACTGCTGGCTGTTACGTTGCTAACCTCAATGGATGAGGTTACACTTCAACAGGAACTACATGTGAATGATACAGTTAATTCAACGGTTAGCCATCTTGCAAAGTTAGCAAACAGCAGTGGAGCAGATGGGGTTGTTTGTTCAGCGCATGAAGCAGCTAGAATAAAGGAGACTTGCGATTTGGGTTTCTTAACGGTTACACCTGGTATTCGTTTATCAGATTCGTCTAATAATGATCAGAAACGTATCGCGACACCTGAATTCGCTAGACAAAACGGTGTAGATGCAATCGTAATCGGTAGAAGTATCACTCAAGCAAAAGAACCAAAAAAAGCTTATCAACAAGCATTAAAGGAGTGGGGATATGTCAAAGAGTAAACAAATAGCGAAAGATCTGTATCAAATTGAAGCGATTCAGATAAAGCCTGATCGTTCATTTACTTGGACTTCAGGAATTAAGTCCCCAATCTATTGTGATAACCGTTTATCCCTTTCCTATCCAGCAGTTAGAGACAGAATTGCCGCAGCTTTTGTTGAAATTATTGAAGTAATGGAAGATAAACCTGATGTAATTGCTGGTTGTGCAACGGCTGGAATTCCACATGCGGCCTGGGTTGCTCAAAAGCTGAACTTACCTATGGTGTATGTTAGAGATAAACCAAAAGCACATGGTAAGGGAAATCAAATTGAAGGTAAGGTAACCGAAGGTCAGAAGGTAATTATTATCGAAGATTTGATATCTACTGGAGGTTCTTCGATAAATTCTGCCTTAGCTTTGCGTGAAGTGGGTGCTGAGGTGCTTAGTGTTCTTGCTATTTTTAGCTATGGCATCAAGCAGGCAAATGAAAACTTTACGAATAACAATCTTAGCGTGACCACTATTACTGACTTTGATGTTTTGCTTAAAGAATTAATTGGCTTAGAAAGATTAACAACCAATGAAGAAGCTGATTTGCTTGAGTGGAGAGATAATTTATTTGCAAAACTTTAGGCTGTTATATTGTTGATTTGACAGAATTTCTATAAACTTTGTCGTAACTAAAATGTTGATTTGCGCTCCGGGCAGCCGCTTTCCGCGGGCAACGCTTCAACTTCCTCGGAAGAAAATCACTTCCTGTGGGATTTTCAACTGTTGGGACTGCGATTACTCGTCCCATCGAAAACATTTGCTTTTCCCGCAGGACAAGGAAGGCTTCGGCAGCATTGCATCGCACGAAGAAAATTGAACTTTATTTTCGAGGAGTCGACTGCCCTTCGCTCCAATCAACCATTATATAAGATTAAATAGCTGTTGTTTGGTTTAATGAAGTTATCAAACACTACTAGCATTAGAAATACATGAAGATTCCAAAAAAAAAATTGTCCAATAAAGTTTTCTAATTGATAAATAGTTTTATGTTCATGATTAAAAAATTTCTTGGAGTTTTTCTCATCTGAACAAAAAGCTATTTAAAGCTTCGGAAAAATGCGACACTCCTATGGGAAAGGAACAGTCTGAAGACCCCGCAACGAGCGGTTTTTCTCGTGAGGAGGCTGAAGCGTTCCCCATGGAAAGGGAGTGTTTTTCCGAAGCGATGGATGATCACTCATCCTATACAGGATGGGGGTAAGTCACGACAAAGTTACGACGTTTTTTACATCAAGTACGTCGAACTTAAAAACAACAAACCTTGATGAACAAACTCAAACTTTAAAAAAATATGGTTTTTCAATCATGTGGATCCATTTGGTTCACATGATTTTTTTATTACTGCTATACTTAAAGTTAAATACTTCCCAGTCTCTACATTAAATCTATATAAGAATGGGGTTAAAATGAGTACTTATAGCAGAATGTTAAATAAGCAAAAAGATTTTTTTTACACTGCCAAGACTAAATCTATATCGTTTCGAATAGATGCACTAGAGAATTTAAAACAAGCAATTAAAAAAAATGAAGATCTATTAATGTCAGCACTGAAAGCTGATTTGAATAAATCTGCTTTTGATACCTATACAACTGAAATTGGAATATTATATGAAGAAATCAAATTTAATAAGCGCCATCTTAATGATTGGAGTAAGCCTAAAAAAGTAAAGACACCGATAACTCATACCGGTTCAAGGAGTTTCATCTATTCCGAACCATATGGATCGGCTTTAGTTATCGCTCCGTGGAACTATCCGTTCCAGTTAGCTATTGCACCTATCATTGGTGCAATAGCAGCAGGTAATTGTGTGGTATTAAAGCCGTCAGAGCTTACGCCAACGACTTCAGGGGTATTAAGAAAACTCATCTCTGAAACTTTTCCAGAGGAATATATATGTGTAGTTGAAGGTGGGGTAGAAACTAGCCAAGCGTTATTAACAGAGCCGTTCGATTACATATTTTTCACTGGAAGTATAGCAGTTGGCAAGGTTGTAATGGAGGCAGCCGCTAAGAATCTCATCCCCGTCACATTGGAATTAGGAGGCAAAAGTCCAACTATTGTCCATGAGGACGCACATCTAAAATTAGCTGCTAAACGAATAGCATGGGGTAAATTCACCAATGCAGGCCAAACATGTGTAGCTCCAGATTACCTATATGTCCATCGTCAAGTTAAGCAACAATTTTTAAATGAACTACAGCATGCAATAATTGAATTATATGGGGAACACCCGCTTACTAACGATGACTACACACACATTGTCAGTGAGAAACATTTTGACAGGTTAACCTCTTTATTAAATGTTGAAAATCAATGGTATGGTGGAAAAGTTGATAAAGACAACCTAGTCATTGAGCCTACTGTTTTGATAGATATCAACTGGTCCGACAAAATAATGGAAGATGAAATATTTGGTCCAATTTTGCCTATCATTGACTATGAAGAACTAACAGATGTAATAAACGAAGTAAATAGTCAGCCGAAACCACTAGCTCTATACTTGTTTTCTGAAAGCAATGATGTTCAGGAAACTGTCTTAAAAAACATTTCATTTGGTGGTGGATGTATTAATGATACAATCTATCATCTTAGTTCTCCACACTTGCCATTTGGTGGTGTAGGCTCTAGTGGAATGGGATCATATCATGGGAAATCAGGTTTTGACACATTCTCGCACAAGAAAAGTATTATGAAACAAACGACAAAGTTTGATATTCCACTAAGATATCCGAATGTTAAAAATGGTTTGAAGAAAATTAAAATGTTCTTAAAATGAGAAAAAATGTGAACATAAGGCTTAAAGACCTTATGTTCACATTTTTTTAAATACTATAACCAGCATCAAGTTGCCTTGGTGTGAGTCGTTTTCCTCCCAATGTCAATGCGGCTTCATTTGCCCAAAAAGGATTTCTCAGCATACCTCTTCCAACAGCAACTAGATCGGCTTTTTGATCATGAATGACTTGATTACTAAAATCTGCATCGTCCATTCTACCGACAGCAATAGTTGGAACACCAAGTGCATCTTTGAGTGCTTTAGCATAATTTACTTGATATCCAAGGCCAGTTGAAGATGGACCATTTGTGCTTTCTCCTCCAGAAGAAACATCAAATATATCCACGCCAGCTTCTTTGTAGCGCTTTGCTATATCAATCGCATAATCTAAGTCATAACCATCTTGATCGTATTCAACGGCGGAAATTCTCATGATCAAGGGCATATCCTCTGGTATAACTTTTCTTGCTGCTTTTATGATCTCTACACCGAAAAGACTTTTGTCTTGTCCGTACTTATCTGTTCGTTTATTAGTTAGTGGGGACTGAAATTGGTGAATTAAGTAACCATGTGCACCATGTAGTTCAATTGTATCGACACCCGCTTTTATAGCCCGTTCAAAGGCCATTTCAAATTTAGTTACTAGTTTTTCAACTTCCACTGTAGTCATTTCTCGAGGTGTTTTATACTTATCTGAAAAAGCAATGGCTGAACTAGAAACAGGTTGTTCTGCATCTTCTGCTTTTCTCCCGGCATGAGCAATTTGGATACCTACCTTTGCACCATAACTATGGCAACTATCAATAATTTTTTTAAAGGCAGGTATATGGTCATCGGACCAAATTCCTAAGTCATAATCAGAAATTCTTCCGTCTGGTTCTACATCTGTCATTTCCATTAATATTAATCCAGTACCACCTATTGCTCGACTTGTATAGTGGATGAAATGCCAATCATTTGGTATTCCATCTTTTGCTTTAACTGAATACTGACACATGGGTGACATAACAATTCGATTTTTAAGAGTTAAACCTTTTAATTCAAAAGTATCTAGTAAGTCCATATTAATTTCCCTTTCTAAACTATGGTAGTAGTGTTAGTTTTTACCTTAACGCTCAAAATATTATAGATAAGTAAATAAAGAATCAAGTAAACTGGCTTAGCCAATTACTTGATTCTTCCAAAAGATTACTTTGTTTTTCTTTTTAACTTTTCTACTGTATCTATTTCTGGTGTTACAAATAGAGTTTTTTGATTATCGTAGGTTACGTACCCGGGCTTTGCACCGTTAGGTTTTTTGACATGACGAATTAACGTATAATCCACTGGAACTGAAGCAGATTGTTTTGATTTACTAAAGCTTGCTGCCAATTGAGCAGCTTCAAATAGTGTTTCCTCGCTTGGATTTCTATCCCTAATTACAACGTGTGAGCCAGGGATATCCTTTGTGTGTAACCAAATATCATCCCTAGCAGCTATACGTGTCGTTAAATATTCGTTCTGCTTATTGTTCTTACCAACTAGGATTAATGTGCCGTCACTGGCAAAAAACTGTTCTGGTTCAGGTTTGCTTGGTTTTTTATTTTTTTTCTTTTGCTTGGATTTTGCTTTGAGGTATCCTTCTTCTCTTAGCTCTTCTCTAATTTCTTCTATATCCTGTACTCTCGCCCCGTCTATTTGCTGGATTAATTCATCTAGATAGTTGATTTCTCTTTCTGCTTTTGAAATCTCTTGAACAACCATTTGTTTAGACTTCTTTAGTTTTTGATAGGTTTTAAAATAGGATTGAGCATTCTCGCTAGGTGATTTATTAGGATTTAATTCAATTGTTATTTCGTTTTGCTCAGGGTCGTAATAATCAATGACAGATACGGATTTATCTCCAAGCTTCAATACATGCATATTAGCGGTTAATAGTTCACCAAAACGCTGGTAGCTTTCAGCTTTTTCAGCTTTAGTAAAAGTCTGTTTGAGTTTTTTAATCTTGCGAACGTTCTTATCCCGTTCGTTTTTTAGAAACCTTATCAAATCGCCTGCCTGTTGTTTTACCCGATCTCTTTCCGCTTTGCCAGAGTAAAACTGGTCCAACAACATGCTTATTGATGAAAAACCTTCTTTATCACCAGCAACTGATGAAAGAGATAAAACATAAAAGTCTTGCTTTTCTCCTTTTATAAGCTCTGGTTGATAGTCGTGGTTTAAGAGAGTTGACTGGATATTGGAAAAAACCTTTTTATACACTTCATACGACCCTAAGTTAGCTCGGTGTACTATTTCTTTTGCAATTAGTGGAGAGAATCCCATAAATATACCGACTAATTGCTTATCAAGTTGTCCAGCATTAAAATCTAGTTTCTTAATAAATGTATCCTCATCAACTGTTAATGGATTTGTTTTTCCTTGATCTGGCGGAAGTTTATACCCTTGTCCAGGCATAATCGTACGAAATCTATTTTGAGTTGGTGGAACATGTTTAATGCTATCAAGAATATGTCCTTTTTCTTTGTCAATTAGAAGAATATTACTATGTTTACCCATTACTTCTATAATCAAGGTCTTCTTTGTTTCATCGCCGATCTCATTTGTTCCTCTTGTATGAATAAATATAATTCGCTCATTTTCATGTTGTTCTATATTCTCGATAAACCCACCTACTAGGTGCTTTCTTAACAACATACAAAACATAGATGGCTCTTTAGGATTTTGGTAGCTATCAGTTGTTAGGTGAAAGCGTGCATAGCTAGGGTGGGCAGATAAAAGTAATGACTTATTTTCCCCTTGGCTTCTTATCGTTAGTATTAATTCGGATTCTGTTGGTTGATAGATTTTTATCAATCGACCAGAGACTAGTTCGTTATTCAATTCATGTGTCATTGCTCGGGTTACTATTCCATCAAACGCCATTTTATCACCTCGTTACAAATTAAAGCAGAATGGGCTTGCTATGTAAAATGAATAAGATTGATTATAGTAACATACATTTCTATCACAAGTAAAAGTTTTATCTAGGTTGAAGTTTACAGTTATAGACTACTATAGAATACAATTTTATCGTATTTCCTTTAGCTCGCCCATGTAGCTAGATTATAATTATAGCATTTTTTTGGACAAGCCTGAATACATATACAAGTGACTGACTTGTACATGGAGGTATGCTATGTGAAATGGTATAAATTAGATACAGATGAATTAAAACAGCAGCTGGGTGTAGATGATAATAAAGGATTATCTTCAAATGACGCAGCAAGTCGCTTAAAGAAATTCGGGGCAAATGTACTCGACGATGGAAAGAAGACTTCATTATTGCTTATATTTTTAAAGCAATTTCAAGATTTTATGGTGCTTGTTTTACTTGCAGCAACACTCATTTCAGGCTTGCTTGGTGAATATGTTGATGCGGTTGCCATTATGGTTATCGTATTAATAAATGGATTAATTGGTTTTTTTCAGGAACAAAAAGCTGAAAAGTCATTGGCTAAGTTAAAAGAGTTATCAGCACCAATGGCAAATACCTTACGAGATGGCAAATGGATTAAAATACCCTCGAGTGATTTAGTGATAGGGGACATAATTAAACTTACCAGCGGAGATCGGGCATCTGCTGATGTTCGTATCACTAAATCTAAGAGCCTAGAGATGGAAGAGTCAGCACTTACAGGGGAGTCACTTCCTATTGCGAAACATGATTATCCAATTAAACAGGATAATTTAGAACCAGCTGATCAAAAAAACATGGCATTTATGGGTACCCTAGCTACTAGGGGTAGTGGAGTTGGAATTGTTGTTGGGACAGGTATGAAGACGGCAATGGGGCAAATTGCTGATTTGCTTGTCAAAACGGAACAGGTTGTCACACCGTTAGAAAGAAAACTAGCTGAGCTTGGTAAAATCCTTATACTAGTGGCTTTAGTATTAACAGCATTTGTTGTATTTGTTGGAGTCTATCAAGGACAACCAATGTATGACATGTTCTTGGCTGGAGTATCACTAGCAGTGGCCGCAATACCTGAGGGATTACCTGCTATCGTAACAGTCGCCCTGTCTCTTGGTGTTCAACGTATGATCAAGAAAAAAGCAATTGTCAGAAAACTCTCTGCGGTGGAAACGTTAGGAAGTGCCTCAGTTATTTGCTCAGATAAAACAGGCACAATGACAGAAAATCAAATGACTGTAAAAGAAATTTATTTAAATCAAGAAACTGTATATGTTTCAGGTGAGGGATATGATACGAAAGGCTCTTTTTCTAAAAAAGATTCAGGGACAGAGGATTCAAGTTTAGATAGTTTACTGCTTTATGGAGCGTTATGTAACCATGCTATTTTAAACAAAAAGAAAGGAAAATGGCTCATTGATGGGGATCCAACAGAAGGAGCTTTATTAGTAGCTGCTAGAAAAGCGAATATTACTCTTGAAGATACTGAAAAATTTCGTATTGTCCATGAGATTCCGTTTGATTCGGATAGGAAGAGGATGACGGTAGTAGTAGAGGATGAAGATAATAATCGTTTTGTAATTACAAAGGGTGCTCCCGACGTACTACTACCAAGAGCGAATTACATTTCAGATCATGGAAACAGAAGACCATTACGTGCGAAGGATCAAAATCAAATTAATCATGCGATTGAAAATATGGCTGAAAAAGCACTAAGAACAATTGCAATTTGTGTAAAAGCTATTTCACCTAATCAGAAGCTTGATGATTTATCCTTAGAAAAAGACCTTACTTTTATTGGACTTAGTGGAATGATAGATCCACCTAGGAGAGAAGTAAAGGATGCGATTAAAGAGTGTCATAGTGCAGGAATTAAAACGGTTATGATTACAGGGGATCACGCTAAAACAGCACACGCGATTGCAAAGCAACTTGACTTGATTCCTACCCATGGAAAAGTACTCGAAGGATACCAGGTTAGTCACATGACAGAGGAACAGTTGAGCGACATAATTGAAGATGTATATGTTTTTGCAAGGGTGACACCAGAGCACAAATTAAAGATTGTAAAAGCATTTCAAAACCGAGGTCATGTGGTAGCGATGACTGGTGACGGTGTCAATGATGCCCCAGCTATAAAAGCGAGTGACATTGGAATAAGTATGGGACATAGCGGTACGGATGTTGCTAAAGAAGCATCTGCTTTAGTTTTACTAGATGATAACTTTGCTACTATTAAATCTGCGATTAAAGAAGGCAGAAACATATATGAAAATATCCGAAAGTTTATAAGGTATTTACTAGCATCGAATGTTGGTGAAATACTAGTTATGTTATTCGCGATGTTGCTTGGATTACCACTCCCTCTTGTTCCAGTCCAAATATTGTGGGTCAATTTGGTGACTGACGGATTACCTGCTATGGCACTTGGACTCGATCAAGCTGAAGATGACGTAATGAAAAGAAATCCAAGGAACCCCAAAGAAGGAGTATTTGCTAGGGGGTTAGGGTTTAAAATAATCAGTAGAGGAATAATGATTGGTATAGTCACTTTGATTGCCTTTATAACAACCTATCAAGGCAATCCAGAGCACTTAAGGTATGCGCAAACAGTTGCTTTCACTACCTTAGTTATGACCCAGCTCATTCACGTATTTGATTGCCGAAGTGAACGTTCAGTATTTGCAAGGAATCCATTTCAAAACCTTTACCTCGTCGCTGCAGTAATATCATCTTTACTTTTATTGTTGGTCGTACTGTACTTTGAACCACTACAAGACATTTTCCATACGATGGACTTAGGACTAAGAGATTGGATATTTGTACTAGCACTTAGCTCAATTCCAACTGTGTTGTTTGGATTTACAAAAAAATAAGTTTAAAATAAACCCTGTTATAGTTAACAGGGTTTATTTATGTCATCTGTCAGAATTATCATTAGGTCCTTTTACCATTTTTTGATATTATTGGTATAGGGTTGCCAAGGAAATATGTAATTGGGATGTGATTCAATGGTAAATAGTATGACTGGATACGGAAGAAATGTAGTTCATGTCAATAACACTGATATTTCGGTTGAAATTAGAACTGTCAACCACCGATTCTTAGATATTTCAACAAAAATACCTCGCTCCTTATTAGTAATGGAAGAGCAAATGAAAAAGGTTATTCAATCTTTTTTTCATAGAGGTAGAGTTGATATATTTGTTAATATTGAAGGAGAAGGGTTAATTCAACGAAAGCTAATTGTTAATTGGGAGTTAATGGATCAATACATAACAAGTTTGCAAGAGATTAAAGAAAAATATCATTTAAATGGGGATATTCCAATTGAAATGGTGACAAAAATTGAAGATCTATTCACAATCCAAGAAAATGAACAAGAACATGACTACATGTATGATGCGATTCTTTCTGCAGTTGAAAGTTCGAGCAAGCAAGTAGCAGAAATGCGGAGTAAAGAAGGACAAGAACTAGTCAAAGACCTGGTCTCTCGAATTGAAATAATTCAAAATATAGTAAAACAGTTGGGGGAACGTAGAGATATTGTTATAATAGAATATCGAGAGCGAATAAAAGCTAGAATTGAAGAATATCTGAATGAGGATTTAACTGGTGACAAGTTTAAATTAAATCAAGAAGTTGCTATGCTTGCAGAAAAAGGGGATGTTACAGAAGAGGTTACACGTCTGAATAGTCACATCAGTCAATTTCTTAAAACAATTAGCCAAAAAGGTCCAATTGGAAGGAAATTAGATTTTATTCTACAAGAAATGCATAGGGAAACAAATACGATTGGATCAAAGTCCAATGATGTGTTAATAAGTGAGTGGGTTGTAACACTAAAGAGTGAAATTGAGAAAATAAAAGAACAGGTTCAAAATGTTGAATAATTAAATGTTTTTGTTTACTCATTTCTTGTACTATAATAAATAGAGTACTTTTAATTGTAGTAAATATGTTTGAAAAACGGTTTTTTCTGAAATACTGTTCTCTTACATAGAATTTAAGAAACGTGCAGACAAGGATCTGTACAAGAGGGGGAGCCAATTTTGAGTTTAAGACTAATCAATATAGGTTTTGGAAATGTTGTTTCAGCTAATCGAATTATATCTATAGTTTCTCCAGAATCAGCACCAATTAAGCGAATTATTACTGTTGCTAGAGATAATAATAAATTAGTAGATGCTACATACGGTCGCCGCACAAGAGCGGTAATTATTACGGATAGTGATCATGTCGTGTTATCTGCTGTTCAACCTGAGACAGTTGGACAACGTGTTATTAGTCATGATGATATCTCTGATGAATAGCTAGGAGGATGAATATTGATTGAAGAGAAGGGTATTTTATTTGTTTTGTCAGGACCATCAGGGGTGGGAAAAGGAACGGTCCGAAAAGCTCTCTTTGAAAAGGATACAGGATTAAAATATTCGATCTCCATGACCACTCGCCCCATTAGAACTGGTGAACGAGAAGGTACCGATTATTTTTATCGTTCAAAGGAAGAGTTTGAAAAAATGATTTTAAATAATAACTTGCTGGAGTATGCTGAATATGTAGGGAATTATTATGGTACTCCGAGGGACTATGTGGAGGAGACACTGGAAGCAGGAAAAGATGTTTTTTTGGAGATTGAAGTCCAGGGAGCGCTCCAAGTGAAGAAGAATTTTCCTGAGGGTGTGTTCATCTTCTTGTTTCCACCGAGCCTAGAAGAACTTAAAAATAGAATTGTTAGTCGAGGTACAGAGACTGAAGATCTTGTAAGAAATAGACTAATGGCGGCTCGGGAAGAAATTGAAATGATGGATGCCTATGATTATGTAGTAGTTAATGATAAAATAGAAACGGCAGTTCAGAAAGTTCAATCAATAGTTCGAAGTGAACATTGTAAACGTGAGCGGGTAGCTGTGCAGTATAAAAAAATATTGGAGGATGATTTAGCATGATGTTAGAGCCATCGATTGATAAGTTACAATTAAAAATCAATTCTAAATATACATTAGTTACACTTTCAGCTAGACGTGCACGTCAAATTCAAGATACAAAAAAACATCAATTAGAGAACCCAAAGTCTTTTAAATTTGTCGGGATTGCTTTAGAAGAGATCCAGGCTGATAAATTAACATATATTCCAGCTACTGATGAAGATTAATATATAAGTCCCACCGTTGAGTATTGTTTCCGAAATACAATTCAATGGTATTTTTAAGCCCTCGCTTGTGGCTATGCTGGCGGGGGTTTATTGTATTTTTTGCTTATAATTAATTGGCTTAAGTCTATTTATGATATAACTAAAAGTAAGAAAAAAGCTCTAACAGAAGGTGTTATTTGAAAGGGGAACTATAGATGGTAAAAGGAATGAATATTGTATTAGGTGTAACCGGAGGTATTGCGGCGTATAAAGCCTGTGCTTTGACAAGTAAATTAGTTCAACAAGATGCTAACGTAAAGGTAATTATGACTAGTAGTGCTTCTCAATTTGTATCTCCCCTAACATTTCAAGCACTTTCTAGAAATCCAGTTTATACGAATACATTTGACGAAAAAGACCCAGAAAAAATTGCCCATATTGATTTAGCTGATTGGGCTGACCTCTTTATTTTAGCACCTACAACGGCTAATATGATTGGAAAAATAGCAAATGGGATTGCAGATGATATGCTATCAACTGTTCTTTTAGCAACAGAAGCACCGGTTTATATTGCACCTGCAATGAATGTGCATATGTATGCGCACCCAGCAGTAATTGAAAACATGAAAAAACTTGAATCTTGGGGATACAAATTTATTGAACCTGGTAGTGGTTATTTGGCTTGCGGATATGTCGGGAAGGGACGATTAGAGGAGCCTGAAACTATTGTCGAGGTAGTGATAAATGATTTACTAACTAAAAAACCATTAACAGGGAAAAAAGTGTTAATCTCGGCAGGACCAACGAAGGAGAAAATAGATCCTATTCGTTATTTTACCAATCATTCTTCAGGAAAGATGGGGTTTGCTTTAGCAGAAGAAGCTCAACGGCTAGGTGCTGACGTAACCTTAGTAACGGGAAAAGTATCACTTTCTACGCCAGTAAATGTAAAACGAGTAGATGTTACTACTGCAGAAGAGATGTATCAGCAAATGATTAAGCATTTTCAAGACAAAGACATTGTTATTAAAGCAGCGGCTGTAGCTGATTATCGTCCTATAACTACATATGATAAAAAAATGAAAAAGCAACCAGGTAATTTGGTTATTGAGTTTGAGCGAACAAAAGATATCCTTAAAGAGCTAGGTGATATAAAAACAACCCAATATTTGGTAGGTTTTGCAGCGGAAACGAATGATGTTATTAATTATGGCCAAAAAAAATTACAAGATAAAAATTTGGATGCCATTGTGATTAATGATATACAGGCTGAGGGTGCTGGTTTTGCTGGAGACACAAATGTGGTTACGTTTATTACCAGTGGAGGCATACAAAAGAATATTGAATTAACTACCAAAAACAATATCTCTAAACAGCTCCTTATGCTAATAAGTTCAGACCTTAAGGATGATACCAAGTGAATATAGCAAAAGTAGTCGTAGATGTTCCAGCTAGTCAGACAAATCGTATTTTTGACTATAAAATACCGGAAAATTTTCAGGGATCTGTTAAAAAAGGAATGAGAGTAATCGTTCCTTTTGGCCCAAGAAAAATAATGGGATTTGTGCTTGAACTTACGAATCACTCAGATTTTGATCGTTTACGCTTTATTGACGACTTAATGGATGTCACCCCAGTTCTTACCGAAGAGTTAATTAACTTAGGTAAATGGTTATCTGAAGAGACATTAAGCTATTATATTTCCGCTTTTCAAGTAATGCTCCCTCAAGTGTTAAAGGCAAAATATAAAAAAGAACTCCAGCGGTTAACAGAGGAAGAACTTCCTGAGATATTAGAAATTATTTTTGCAAATAGGGACGTTATTCCTTATGAAGAGTTTGTATCTCGTGATGGTAGCTTTTATCACCTACAAAAAGCGATTGATCAGGGATTAATAGAGGTTAGCTATCAGGTTCATTCCAGAGAAACGTTTAAAAAAGAAACGATGATTGCTCCTAATCGAGAATCTTTTCTGTTGGACGAAGAATTAGCAAACCTCCCTAAACAAGCAATAAAACAAGCAGAAATACTAAGCTATTTTATTGAACATCCACAGGCAATCCTTCAAAAAGAGTTACTAAGCTTGCTAGATACATCCAGGTCAAGTTTAAAAGTATTACTTGAACGAAAGTTACTACGTGAATATAAAGAAGAAGTATATCGTAATCCATACAAAGAAGATAAGTATCCAAAAACTACTCCCTTGCAGCTTACAGAGCAACAAGAAAACTCTATAAAACCAATTCTGTCTACGATTGAAAAGAAAAGTCATCAAGTATTTTTATTACATGGAGTAACAGGGAGTGGAAAGACGGAAGTTTATTTGCAATCAATTCAGGAAGTAATAAAAAAGGGTAAGGAAGCAATTGTTCTAGTTCCGGAAATTGCTTTAACTCCCCAAATGGTCGAGCGTTTCAAAGGAAGATTCGGTTCTGAGGTAGCTGTTCTGCATAGTGCTTTATCGGCAGGGGAAAAATTTGATGAATGGCGTAAAATTCAGCGGAAGCAAGTAAAAGTGGTAGTTGGAGCACGGTCTGCAATTTTTGCACCACTTGAAAATATTGGGATTATTATTATCGATGAAGAACATGAGACAAGCTATAAACAGGAGGATCATCCACGCTATCATGCTAGGGACGTAGCGATATTTCGCGGTGAACAGCATAACTGTCCGGTAGTTCTTGGTAGTGCAACTCCAGCATTAGAGTCATTCGCAAGAGCACAAAAAGGGGTATATCAATTATTAACGATTTCTAAACGTATGAATAACGCTGTAATGCCAAAAGTTAAACTAGTCGATATGCGTGAAGAGTTGCATGCAGGAAACCGTACAATGTTTTCTCGACAATTGATGAAAGACATCGAAGAAAGATTAAAAAGAAAAGAGCAAATGGTACTCTTTTTAAATCGACGTGGGTATTCAACGTTTGTAATGTGTAGAGACTGTGGACATGTGATTGAATGTCCACATTGTGACATTACTCTTACATATCATCGGAGTAAAAATAGTTTGAAATGTCATTATTGTGGCCATGAAGATGATATGCCAACTAAATGCCCATCTTGTGAAAGTGATACGATCCGATTTTTTGGTACCGGAACACAGAAGGTAGAAGAGGCTTTGAATAAATTAATGCCAGAGGCAAGAGTAATTCGAATGGATGTCGATACGACAACAAGAAAAGGCTCTCACGAAAAGTTATTAAATCAGTTTGCTAACCACGAAGCTGACATCCTGCTTGGGACACAAATGATTGCAAAAGGGTTGGATTTCCCAAACGTAACTCTCGTAGGAGTTCTAGCAGCTGACGCATTACTCAATTTACCTGATTTTCGTGCTGCAGAAAAAACGTTTCAATTACTTACTCAAGTTAGCGGACGAGCTGGACGACATCTCTTGCCAGGTGAGGTGGTCGTTCAAACCTATACACCTGAGCATTATAGTGTACAGTTAGCAAGTGAATATGATTACGACAGTTTTTTTCAAAAAGAAATGGAAATCCGAAAGACATTCCAGTATCCACCTTATTTTTTCTTAACGCTCATTACAGTTTCTCATCCGAACCAAGTGAAGGTAATCGAGGTTACAAAAACAATAACAAAGCTTCTGAATAAACATCTTTCTTCACAGACGAGAATTCTTGGGCCAACACCGTCGGCTCTTACAAGGATCAAGGATAGATATCGTTATCAATGCATGATAAAATACAAAAACGAACCGAATCAAAGAAAAGTTATTAAGAAAGTTTTGAGCTTCTATCAAAAAGAAATACAGAAAAATGACTTATTAATTAGTGTGGATTTACAACCCTATCAATTGATGTAGGAAGGGGAATATTATGAAGAGAATCGTTTTTATGGGTACCCCGGATTTTGCCGTACCTGTTTTACAACAATTAATTAGTGATAACTACCAGGTGGAACTAGTGGTGACACAGCCGGATCGACCAAAAGGAAGGAAAAGAGTATTAACCCCACCTCCGGTAAAGGTCGAGGCTGAGAAACATGGTATTCCTGTGTTCCAACCTGAAAAAATAAAAGATGATTATCAGTATGTATTGGAATATAAGCCTGACTTAATTGTAACAGCGGCATTTGGACAAATTCTTCCAAAGCCACTTTTAGAGGCACCTATCCATGGATGTATAAATGTACATGCTTCGCTTTTACCAGAGTTACGTGGAGGCGCACCAATTCATTACTCCATTCTAGAGGGGAAAGAAGAAACAGGTGTTACCATTATGTTCATGGTAGAACAACTTGATGCGGGTGATATTCTAACACAAGTAACCGTGCCGATAGAAAAAAATGACCATGTGGGAACATTACATGACAAATTATCTAAGGCAGGTTCTAATCTCCTTCATGAGACACTTCCAGCGTTATTGGATGGTCGATTAAAAGGAACCAAACAGGAGAATGACAAGGCTACCTATGCTTATAATATTTCAAGAGAACAAGAAAAAATAGACTGGGAATTACCTAGTCAACAAGTCTATAACCATATTCGTGGTCTTCATCCATGGCCAGTAGCCTTCACAACACTACAGGAGAAGGTTTTGAAAATCTGGTGGGCTGAACCTTTTGAAGGAACAAATGATGCCTTGCCTGGAGAAATAACACAATTGCTTGATGATGGATTGATTGTTGCCTGTGGCGATCAAAAAGGTGTTAAAATTACTAGTTTGCAACCTTCTGGTAAAAAAAGAATGTCAGCGGAAGATTTTTTGCGGGGTACTGGTAACGGAATACAAGTTGGGGAAAAGTTAGGAGACAATAATGGCTAAAAATTTACTTCGAAGTACTGCATTAGATATTTTAATAAGGGTTGGTGAAGGTGGAGGCTTTAGTCACCTGTTAATTGACCATGCTATTAAAAATAAGGGGTTGAGTGAAAAAGATCAATCGTTACTAACAGAAATGGTCTATGGTACCATTCAACGAAAATTAACGCTTGAATATTTTCTGGCTGGTTTTGTAGATCAAAAGAAGAAGCTATCTCCTTGGGTTAAATGGCTTCTCTATTTATCGTTATACCAGATGAAATATTTAGATAAGGTCCCAGATCACGCAATTATTCATGAGTCAGTAGAGATTTCAAAAAAACGGGGACATAAAGGTATAGCGTCTTTAGTAAATGGCGTATTAAGAAGTATCCAAAGAAAAGGTTTTCCTGATCCAGCTAAAATAACTGATCCAACTAAAAGAATCAGTATAGAAACAAGTCATCCGTCTTGGTTGATAGAAAGATGGATCAAGATGTATGGCACAAAAATTACTGAAGAAATGTGTCAGATTAATTTAACACATAAACCGATAAGTGTTCGTGTTCAGCCAATGAAATTGTCTAGACAAGAGGCTATTGATCACTTGGTAAATAATGGGTTTGATGTTGAACCTTCGTTCTTTTCTGGCCAAGGAATAATAGTAAATAAAGGTAATATTTTGAGAAGCGATTTATTCAAGAATGGCTTTTTAACGATTCAAGATCAAAGCTCAATGTTAGTTACTGAGATGCTAAAAGTTGAGAAAGGAATGACTATTTTAGATGCTTGTAGTGCTCCAGGAGGAAAGACTACACATATTGCTGAGAAGATGAGTAATGTTGGGCAAATACACGCCTATGACCTTCATGACAAAAAAGCAAAGCTTGTTACAAAAAAAGCTTTGGAATTAGAATTGAGCATTATCAGTTCGAAACAAGCAGATTCTCGGACATTAAGATCACTTCACCAGGAAGAAACGTTTGACCGAATTCTTTTAGACGCACCATGCTCTGGCTTAGGTGTGTTGCGAAGTAAGCCTGACATTAAGTATCATAAAAGTGAACAAGATATTAAGCAACTGTCACTAATTCAATTAGAATTATTGGAAAGTGTTTCCTCATTATTAAAGAAAGATGGTAAACTATTGTATAGTACTTGTACTGTTGACAAAAACGAGAATGAGAAAGTCATTGAGGAATTCCTTTTGAAACATCCTGAATATGAAATTGATCAGGAATTTTACCAGGAGCTTCCTGAAAATTTAAAAGATACCGAAGGAAAGACTAAATGGGGTTTGCAATTATTTCCACATGAATGTAATACTGATGGATTCTTTTTAACAAGGTTGAAAAAAAACAGTCAATAAGCAAGTATAATAAAAAAGATCTTTTCAAATTTGACTCTTCATTTAATTTTTGAAGAATCAACTGGGACGGGGTGAATACGATGAATGGTTACTTTATGACGGATAAAGGTAAAGTAAGAGATCATAATGAGGACAATGGAGCAATTCTGGAAAATTCTAAACAACAGATTTTAGCGGTAGTTGCCGATGGAATGGGTGGACATAAAGCCGGTGACATTGCAAGTGCGATGGTCATTACTTCATTGAGGGAAGAATGGGCTAAATCAGGTTTTCTCGCTTCTCCTGAAGAAGCTGAGGAATGGTTAACAACATCGATAACACAAATAAATAACTCAATATACAATCATGCTCAAGAACACGAGGAGTGCAATGGCATGGGGACAACCGTTGTTGCTATCGTATGTGGTCCTGAGTTTATAACGATTGGACATATAGGCGATAGCAGAGCTTATTTATTAAATGAAAAAGGATTTAGCCAAATAACCGAGGACCATTCTCTAGTTAATGAATTAGTTCGTACTGGTCAAATTTCAAAAGATGATGCAGAGTATCATCCTAGAAAAAATGTGTTATTAAGAGCACTAGGAACTGAGAAAGATGTCACACCAGATGTTCAGACAATTGGATGGGATAAGTCAAATAAGCTATTACTATGTTCTGATGGACTATCAAATAAATTAACTGAATCTGAATTGCATAATTATGTTCAAGATACACAGGACTTACAAGAGAATGCAGAAGAATTAATTAACGAAGCGAATAATCGAGGTGGCGAGGACAATATATCATTGGCTCTCGTTTACTATGATGACTCAGAGAAAGAGGGTGAATCATAGTGCTAGATGGTCGATTATTGAATGAAAGATATAAGATTAAGAAAATGATTGGTGGCGGAGGTATGGCCAATGTCTACCTTGCCAGAGACATCATTTTAGATCGAGATGTAGCAATTAAAGTGTTACGTTTAGAATATGCAAATGATGAGGAATTTATAGCTAGATTTCATAGAGAAGCACAATCTGCAACAAGCTTATCTCATCCTAATATTGTTAATATTTATGATGTTGATCAGGAAGACAATATCTATTATATGGTAATGGAATTTGTTGATGGCATGACACTCAAAAAATACATACAGACATACGGACCAGTAGAGGTGCAGGAAGCGATAGATATTATGAAGCAAATTACATCTGCCATATCTCATGCACATGAGAATGATATAGTTCATAGAGATATCAAACCTCAAAATATATTAATTGATCCTTTTGGTCAAGTGAAAGTAACGGATTTTGGGATTGCTATCGCTTTAAGTGCAACCTCACTGACACAAACGAATTCAGTGCTAGGGTCTGTCCATTACTTGTCACCTGAACAAGCAAGAGGCGGAATGGCTAATAAGAAATCTGATGTCTATTCCCTAGGAATTGTATTATTCGAGCTACTGAGTGGGCGCTTGCCATTTTCTGGTCAAACGGCAGTATCAATTGCTTTAAAGCATTTACAGAGTAATACGCCTTCTATTCGACGTTGGAACCCTGAATTGCCACAAAGTGTTGAAAATATCGTGCTTAAATCTACAACGAAAGATCCGTTTCATCGCTATGAAACAGTATATGAAATGCAGGATGATTTAGAAACAGCACTGGACCCTAGCAGATTAAATGAAAAGGTGTTTTATCCTCCAGAGGATAGTGGAGAAGAGACTAAAGCAATCCCAATAATAACTGACGAAACCTTTAAAAAACATCAGTCGCACCAAGATACTATTATCCATGACACTAATACTAAAACCGACATTTCCAAAGGTATAGAAGAAAATAAGGGTAAAAAGAAACGTAAAAAAGCGTTTATTTGGGTTACAGCAGTTTTGTTTATTCTGTTTGGTGCTATTCTAGCTGCTTTATTTATTTTGCCAAGTTTGTTGCAACCAGATGATGTAGAAATACCTGATGTAACAGGAATGGAATATAATGAAGCTTTTAGTGAATTAAGTAATTTGAATCTAGTTGTTGAAAGAGAAACGATGTATTCTGAGGATGTAGAAGAAGGTTACGTGGTCAAAACAGATCCTGCATCTGGAGATGTAGTGAAAGAGGGACGTACGGTCACCGTGTTTTCAAGTCAAGGGAAAGAAAAAGTAGCTTTTGATGATTATGTTGGACAAGATTACACTCAGGTGGAAAGGTTATTGAGGCAAACTGGTTATAAAGATGTGAAATTTTACGAAAAAGTATCTGACAGGCCAGTTGGAGAAATTATTGCTCAATACCAGCCTCAGCCAGGTGCAGAGGTTATCCCAGAGGAAACCAACGTCATTTTTGAGATTAGCAGCGGTCCAGAAAAAGTAACCTTAAGTCAATTAGTTGGTATGTCAGAGCAAGAGGCGCGGGATTATTTAACAAATAATAATCTTTCTGTTGACTTAATTGAAGAGAATTCAGATGAAGTCCCTGAGGGGAGAGTTATTCGTCAGAACCCTGGAGCGAACAGTCAAGTGGAGGAAGATTCTATAGTAGAAATTGTTGTGTCTATTGGACCTGAAGAAAAACCACCAATTACACATCCTGTAACATTTTTGATCCCTTATACAGGTAACCAAGAAACAAATGATGAAGGCGAGACTATAGCCCAGGAACAGGAAGTAAGAATATATAAAGGTGATCTAGAAAAAGATATTACAATGCTACATGAACAACAAACCATTACATCAGATACAGAATTCACGATTCGATTAATTATCCCGGCAGGTGGAACGGCTGAATATAAGGTGGAGCGTGACGATACGGTAGTACTTCAAAAAACCGTAATATACGAAGATGTAGAGGGGTGAGTGAATGAATGCCAGAAGGTAAAATCGTTAAAGCATTAAGTGGATTCTATTATGTAAAAACTGATGACAACCTCTATCAATGCAGAGGGAGAGGTTTACTTAGAAAAAATAAAATAAATCCGCTTGTTGGTGATCATGTGGTTTTTGAAAAAAGTAATCCTGGCGAGGGATACATTACTGAAGTTAAAAAGCGGAAAAATGAGCTTGTACGTCCACCAATTGCTAATATAGATCAAGCGGTAATTGTTGTTTCGGCAACACAACCAGATTTTAGTACATTGCTTCTTGATCGCTTTTTGGTACTTATTGAATCGAAGGGCATAGATCCAGTTGTTTTTATAACTAAAATGGATACAATCAATCCAGAACAACAAGACGTAATTAACCAATTTAAAACTGACTATGAGCAAATTGGATATACAGTTCAAACATTATCAACAAAAGAACCGGAAAAGTTATTCGATGTAATAAATCAATTTAAAGATAAGATATCTGTAATTGCAGGTCAGTCAGGTGTAGGTAAATCGTCGATGTTAAATGCTATTAACCCGTTGCTGAAATTAGAAACTAATGAAATCTCAGAGAGTCTCGGAAGAGGAAAACACACAACGAGGCATGTAGAATTAATTGAGATTAATGGCGGACTAGTAGCTGACACACCAGGTTTTAGTTCACTTGAATTCAGTGAAATTGAATTAGAGGAACTTCCCGATTGTTTCCCTGAAATGAGCGAGCTAAAAAGTGAATGTAAATTCAGGGGTTGTATGCATAATAAAGAACCAAAATGTGCAGTGAAACTGGCTGTCAAAGCAAATGAAATACCAGCATACAGATATGAACATTACTTGCAATTTTTTGAAGAGATTCATGACAGAAAGCCGAGGTATTAATTATGACAAAAATTGCTCCATCAATATTATCAGCTAATTTTTCGATATTAAAAGATGAAATAGAGGATGTTGAAAAAGGTGGGGCCGATTATATACATGTTGATGTAATGGACGGTCATTTTGTACCTAATATCACTATAGGTCCATTAGTAGTAAAAGCTATAAGGCCAATTACATCACTCCCACTAGATGTTCACTTAATGATTGAAAACCCGGATAAATTTATTCGTGAGTTTGCAGATGCAGGTGCTGATATTATCACCGTCCATCAAGAAACTTGTCCTCATTTACACCGGACTATTCAATCAATCAAAGGAGCAGGGGTAAAAGCTGGAGTAGTAATTAATCCAGCCACACCAGCAGAATTAATTAAACCTGTTTTACCTGATGTCGATCTTGTTTTGTTAATGACTGTCAATCCAGGTTTCGGTGGTCAAATATTCATTCCATCAGTGTTGGCTAAAATTAAGACGATTGCTACATGGAGAAAAGAGATGAATTTGTCATTTGAAATTGAGGTTGATGGTGGAATAAATCCAGAAACCGCAAAGTTATGTAAAGAGGCTGGTGTAGATGTCTTCGTCGCTGGAAATGCCGTATTCAATAAAGAAGACCGGAAAAAAGCAATAGCAAGTATCCGCCAAGCATAAAGAGAGGTTGCCAATTTGGCAACCTTTTTATCTATCTAAAAAACTTTTGTATATTAAGAAGGTGTGGTAAAGGTAATGTCAACGATAGCTATTGTCGCAGGTGGACCTACAAATAATATTCCAATTCTCCAGTCGTACAATGCAGAAATAAATACCTGGATTGGAGCAGATAAAGGAGCGATGACTCTCCTAAATCAGAAAATCACACCAGATATTGCAATTGGTGATTTTGATTCAATAACAGAGTCTGAGTTAAAATTAGTTAAACAGGAAAGTCATCATTTTGAAATTTTTCCTATTGAAAAGGATGAGACGGACTTAGAACTAGCTGTAAAGAAAGCACTGGAGTTAAAACCAACAAAAATATATTTATTTGGTGTTACTGGTGGAAGGTTAGACCATGGAATGGCGAGCATTCAACTACTATACAAATTAATAGAAGAAAAAGTTAGCGGTATTATCATTGATGGTAGTAATCAAATGGAGTTAAAAGCACCGGGTGTTTATCACATTTACGATGATCCGATTTATTCGAATATTTCATTTCTACCTTTCTCACAAAAAGTAATAGGCATATCTCTCGAAGGTTTTTACTATAGTTTAAGTAATACAACTATTAATTGGGGCTCAACACTTTGTATTTCTAATAAGCTTCTTTTAGAAAAAGGTACTTTTTCATTTAGGGAAGGCATATTATTAGTAATAAAGAGCCGAGATGTACTTAATTAAGGTTATTAACATAGGATAATCTGAAGTGATCTTTTATTGCTATCCGGAAAAAGAGGAGGGGGATCTCATGAAATTTTATACGTTTAAACTCCCGCGGTTCATTGGTGGCTTTGTACGTGCAATTATGGGTACCTTTAAAAAGGACTAAAACAAAAAAGCACCCATATGGGTGCTTTTTTGTTAATCCAATGTATTATACTCGTTCGACTTTGCCTGACTTAAGAGCTCGAGCAGATACATAAACGCGTTTTGGTTTACCATCAACCATAATGCGTACTTTTTGAACATTAGCTTTCCATTGACGTTTATTAGCGTTCATTGCGTGAGAACGAGCGTTTCCGGCTGAAGTCTTACGACCAGTAATAACACATGTGCGTCCCATAAAAATCCCTCCTACTAGCATGTATATCTTTACATACTAATATAATCTATCATAGGGTAACGGATAATGCAATATCTCTTCTTGAATAATATCAAGAATGTTAACTTGACATATCTTCTATTTTCGTCCATTGTATAAAGGGGTTTATTCTGATTTTTAAGTAGAATATTCAGAGCCTGAAGTATTTTATTGTTAAGGGATTTAAGGCTATTATTTTAAATAAATAATATGTTTTAAAGGATACATAATTATTTTAAAGTGAAACAGCTTTCATATTTTTAAAAGTTATAGTAAAATGACCTTAAATTTACGACTTTGCCAAGGAGGATTTTTATGTCCATTGAACTTAACACAAAGGATGGTCATGTAACTATCACAAACGAAGTAATATCAACCATTGCTGGTGGTGCAGCGATTGAATGCTACGGCATTGTAGGAATGGCCTCAAAAAACCAACTTAGAGATGGTATTGCAGAAATTCTCCGAAAAGAGAATTTTTCTAAAGGAGTAGTCGTTAGACAAGATGGAGAAAATTTACATATAGATATGTATATCATTGTTAGCTACGGAACGAAAATTTCAGAAGTTGCTAATAATGTACAATCTCAGGTGAAATACACATTGGATAAAACTCTTGGTTTATCTATTAGCTCTGTAAATATTTATATTCAAGGTGTAAGAGTAGCAAATGACTAATCTATCCTGATCCTGATCATGTAGATTTTTGGAAATAACCATTCTATTTTTCAGAATAACAATAGCTCTTATTAGATTATATTTAAGAGCTCGGTCTAAAGTGAGACCGTTGAAGAAGGAGGAAGTTGTAAGTGTCGTTACAAAGGTTAGATGGAATTGCATTCGCACAAATGGTACTCTCCGGAGCACACCACTTAACTAATAACTCTAAAAGAATTGATGCATTGAATGTTTTTCCTGTTCCTGACGGGGATACAGGAACCAATATGAACCTATCAATGACTTCAGGAGCCAATGAAGTAAAGAATATAAAAAGTGAAAATGTTTCTGAGGTAGCACATGCACTAGCTAAAGGATTGCTAATGGGAGCAAGGGGTAACTCTGGGGTTATTCTTTCTCAATTGTTCCGAGGGTTTGCAAAGGGTGTAGAGGGCGAAAAGTCCTTGACTACTGCAAATATAGCTAATGGCCTTGATGTGGGTGTTAAAACTGCATATAAGGCAGTTATCAAACCTGTTGAAGGTACGATTTTAACTGTTGCTAAAGATGCTGCACATAAAGCCCAGGAACTTGCTAAATCATCCGACAAAGACATCATTGAGTTTATGGAAGGTGTTCTTACTGAAGCAAAAGCATCGTTGAAACGAACTCCAGATTTATTACCCATTCTAAAAGAGGTTGGAGTAGTTGATAGTGGTGGACAAGGCCTTGTTACTATTTATGAAGGATTTTTGGCTTCACTTAAGGGTGAGGAGCTTCCTGAGGGTGCTGATAATTCTATTGATATTAGTGATATGGTCAATGCAGAACACCATAAGCTAGCTCAGGATTTTATGAGTGCAGAGGATATTGAATTCGGTTACTGTACGGAATTTATGGTTAAGTTTGAAGAGGATAAATTAACAACCAATCCATTTAGTGAAGAAGAATTTAGAAATGAATTAGATGGATACGGTGACTCTTTACTTGTTGTTTCTGATGATGAAATTGTTAAGGTTCATATTCACGCCGAGCATCCTGGAGAAGTATTAAATTTAGGCCAACGCTATGGAAGTTTTCTAACTATTAAGGTTGACAACATGCGAGAACAGCATACATCAATCGTTGGTGATAAAAAGAAGCAAAAAAATAAGCCAAAAGAGAAATCAGAGTATGGTATTGTTTCTGTTGCAATGGGTGAAGGTTTAAAAACATTGTTAGAAAGCTTGGGAGCTACGGTAGTGATTCAAGGTGGACAAACGATGAATCCTAGTACAAAAGACATTACAGATGCTATTAAAGAAGCAAATGCTAAAAACATTATAATCCTTCCAAATAACAAAAATATTATAATGGCTGCTGAACAAGCTGCGGATTTAGCTGATGAAAATGTTGCGGTTGTACCTACTAAAACAATACCCCAAGGGATGAGTGCTTTGCTTGCTTTTCATCCGGAAGTTCCTTTGGATGAAAACAAAGAAAGTATGGTAGATGCAAGTAAACTGGTTAAAACTGGGCAGGTCACTTATGCTGTTAGAGATACGCAAATCGATGGTATGACAATCGAAAATGGCCACTTTATGGGTCTAGCAGACGGAAGTATTAAGTCAACAGATAAAGATAAATTAGAAACAACAAAAAAATTGTTGCAAGAGATGCTTACTGATGAAGACGAGATCATAACAATTCTTCAAGGTGAGGATGCAAGTGAAGAAGAGCTTGCTACTATAACTAACTTTATAGAAGAAAATTATGAAGACATCGAGTTAGAAACCCACAAAGGGAATCAACCTATCTATTCGTTTATTTTCTCAATTGAATAAACAAAGGCCTTTTCTTTAAAAAGAAAGGGCTTTTTTTATTGTATTGGTAGTAAAATATATCGCTAATTTTATGGTTGAGACTAATAGTTGAATTTATTTTGTCAGATAATTCAGAAATGCGAAGTTTTTTCTTATCTACTTCTTTTTTAAATTACTTACCGTTATACTAATTATATCGGTTAAATTATTATAAGGGACGGTGCTAGAATGAAGTATAGGTCCGTTTTCGATATTATAGGTCCAGTGATGATTGGTCCTTCAAGTTCACATACAGCAGGAGCAGCTAGAATTGGAAAGGCAGCTAGAACATTATTTGGTGAGGAACTAACATGGGCGGAGATTTATCTTTATGGATCTTTTGCTAAAACATATAAAGGTCATGGAACCGACGTTGCAATAGTCGGGGGCTTACTTGGATTTGATACAGATGACAAAAGGATAAGTAACTCTTTGATTCTAGCAGAGCAAAAAGGAATGAGGGTGTCCTTTCATGAGGATGAAGCAGCTACTGACCATCCGAACACTGCTAGAGTCAAAATCGGGAATGGGATAGATGATCTTGAACTAGTTGGTATCTCTATTGGTGGTGGTAAAGTGGAAATCACTGAATTAAATGGATTTGATCTTCATCTCTCAGGAAACCATCCGGCAATACTTGTAATGCACAATGACCGGTTTGGAGCAATAGCGTCAATTACACAAATTCTTGCTAGACATGAGATTAATATTGGAAGAATGGAAGTGTCTAGAAAAGATATAGGAAAAGAAGCCTTAATGATTATAGAGGTTGATCAAAATGTTGAAGACAACATTGTTAAAGAATTGGAAGAAGCTGATCACATTTTACAAGTTGCCAAAATTGTTGATTAATTAATCATGGTTCTTATTAACATAGTCATAAAACATCAACTGAGATGACAACAACTTGGTAGACAAGGGGAGGAAATACGTATGTTTCGTAATGTAGCTGAATTAATAGAAATAGCTGAGAACGAAAACATGTTAATTTCAGAGGTAATGATAAGGCAAGAAATGGATGTTCACGATAAAACAAGAGAACAAGTAATGGGTCAAATGGAGAAAAACCTGCAAGTTATGGAAAAGGCTGTAGAAGATGGATTAAAGGGTGTTTCCTCACGTTCTGGTTTAACTGGTGGAGATGCAGTTCTATTACAAAAATATATGTTAGAGCAGGAACCATTATCAGGAACGTTATTATTAGATGCAGTTAGTAAAGCTGTGGCAACCAATGAGGTGAACGCGGCAATGGGAACAATTTGTGCAACACCAACCGCTGGGAGTGCGGGATGTGTTCCAGGTACTCTATTTGCTGTAAAAAACAAGTTAAATCCAACAAGAGAACAAATGGTGCAATTTTTATTTACATCAGGAGCATTCGGTTTTGTTGTTGCAAACAACGCATCTATTTCTGGAGCAGCAGGTGGATGCCAAGCTGAAGTTGGTTCAGCATCGGCAATGGCATCTGCTGCCATTGTAGAGATGGCTGGAGGAACCCCACAACAAAGTGCCGAAGCATTTGCAATAACCCTAAAAAACATGCTTGGATTGGTTTGTGATCCAGTTGCAGGACTAGTAGAGGTACCTTGTGTGAAAAGAAATGCAGCGGGGGCATCAAACGCAATTGTATCTGCAGACATGGCTTTAGCAGGCGTCACAAGCAGAATTCCTTGTGATGAAGTAATTGGAGCTATGTATCGCATAGGTAAAACAATGCCAAGTGCTTTAAGGGAAACAGGTGAAGGTGGCTTAGCAGCGACGCCTACGGGTCGTGCGTTAGCATCTAAAATATTTGGAATTCCAATCGAGAAAGAGTGATCGTGTTGTTGAACGAACCGGTTAGTAACGTTAAGGGAATAGGCGAGAAACTAAGTGAAACAATATCTGAAATTGAAATTCACTCTGTGGAGGATTTGCTTTTTTATTTTCCAAATAGATACGATATATTTGAAATAAAACCTCTAAGTGAACTAATACACGATGATAAAGTTACTATTGAAGGGAAGGTTATTGGACAACCTTCCCTAACTTTTTATGGAAAGAGAAAATCAAGATTAGTTATAAACATACAAGTGGATCACGTGGTTGTTAAAGCTATTATGTTTAATCGTTCTTTTGCAAAAAAACAACTCCAAGATGGTGATGTTGTTACAGTTACTGGCAAGTGGGATCAGCATCGTTTGCAAATCACAGTAAGTAATTACAAAAAAGGCAGTGCTGACAACCAATCTCCAATTCAGCCTGTATATCCTTTACGTGGTAATGTAACAAATTATCAACTAAAAAAAATTATTCGCCAGGCTTTTTCTCAATATAGTAATCAAATCGAAGAAATAATTCCTGAAGTCTATTTAAAGGAATATAAATTACCTAATAGGAATCAAGCACTCCTTCAGATGCATTTTCCAACTAGTAACCAAATGTTAAAGCATGCAAGAAGAAGACTTACATATGAAGAATTTTTACTATTTCAGCTTAAAATGCAATGGCTACGAAAAAGAACACGAGAAGCTACCAGTGGTAACAGTCAACAATTTGATCGAGAAAAAGTGGAGACGTTTATTGAACGATTACCTTTTAAGCTAACGAAAGCTCAATCAAATTCTCTAAAAGAAATTCTGACAGATATGCATTCCCCTTATCGAATGAATCGTCTATTGCAAGGTGATGTGGGTTCAGGCAAGACGGCAGTGGCAGCAATTTGTCTATACGCTTCAATTACTGCAGGAAAGCAGGGAGCTTTAATGGTACCTACTGAAATTCTTGCCGAACAACATTACAAGTCCCTTCAAGACCTATTTGCAGATCAAGCGAAAATTGTTCTGTTAACAGGATCAATTAAAGGGAAGCGTCGTAAAGAAATTCTAGAATTGATCCAAACCAATAAAGCGGATATCGTAATTGGAACACACGCCTTGATACAGGAAGAAGTGGTGTTCGGTAATCTGGGAATGGTAATTGTCGATGAACAACATCGCTTTGGTGTAAATCAGAGAAGAACACTAAGAGATAAAGGACTAAACCCAGATGTATTATTTATGACTGCTACTCCAATCCCAAGAACACTAGCGATTACAGCTTTTGGTGATATGGATGTATCTCAAATTGATGAGATGCCTCTAGGTAGAAAGGAAATAGAGACTTATTGGGTTAAGGATAACATGCTAGACCGTGTACTGGATTTTATAAAAAAGGAAGTAGAGCAAGGTCATCAAGCTTACGTGATATGCCCACTTATTGAAGAATCTGATAAATTGGATATTCAAAATGCAATAGATCTTTTTCACCAGCTTGAATCTTATTATGCACCTGATATAAAGGTTGGACTGATGCATGGTAGATTACATGCTAATGAAAAGGAAGAAATAATGAGGCAGTACGCCGATAATGAAGTACAAGTACTAGTTTCGACAACAGTGGTTGAAGTGGGTGTGAATGTGCCGAATGCAACAATAATTGTTATCTATGATGCAGAGCGGTTTGGGTTATCTCAATTACATCAGCTTCGAGGTCGAGTTGGTCGAGGACAAGTTCAAAGTTATTGCATTTTATTAGCAGATCCCAAAGGTGACGTAGGTAAAGAGAGAATGCGAATCATGACAGAGACCACAAACGGATTTGAATTATCAGAACAAGACCTACAATTGAGGGGTCCTGGAGACTTTTTTGGTAAAAAGCAAAGCGGACTACCGGAGTTTAAGGTTGCTGACATGGTCCATGATTATCGTGCCCTAGAAACGGCTAGAAAGGATGCACAAGAAATTATCTACTCAAACCTTTTAGAGAAAGATAGTTCATACTTTAGCTTGAAAAAAATGCTAAGTAGAGAAGTTGAAAAAGGTTTAAATTTCGATTAAGTGATATGCTTGCATAATTTTTATTGGTATTATATATTACTATTAGTACCTAGTCTTAATTTTTAGATTTTATTATTTGTAACGTTTGATTTTAGGATAACTTGGATGGTGTGAGTGATGAGAAAAAATAAGAAAACTAGGCAAAGCCTACTTAAAGAGACTATTGCAGAGTTACCTTTTATTACAGATGAAGAATTGGCAAAAAAATTTGAAGTAAGTATTCAAACAATTCGTCTGGATCGAATGGAGCTATCTATACCAGAATTAAGAGAACGGATTAAATCAGTTGCAACATACCAATGGAATGAAACAGTAAAAGCGTTGCCAATTGATGAAGTAATAGGGGAAATTGTTGATTTAGAGTTGGATAAGCGTGCAATTTCTATTTTAGATATAAGGGATGAACATGTTTTCTCCCGGAACAAAATTGCACGTGGACATCACTTATTTGCCCAAGCAAATTCTCTTGCCGTAGCGGTGATCAATGATGAACTGGCATTAACAGCTAGAGCTGAAATTAAATTTTCCAATCAAGTGAAGCAGGGAGAACGAGTAGTAGCAAAAGCTAAGGTGGTTAGTTTAAATCAAAAAGACAGAACTAGCGTGGAAGTGGAGAGCTTCGTGGAAAATGAAAAAGTATTTTCAGGAATATTCGAAATGTTTCGTTCAAACGAACAAAAAGGAGAATAAATTATGAAAATAGCCATTGATGCAATGGGTGGGGATAATGCTCCTAAGGAAATCGTTTTAGGTGCAATGGAAGCAATAAAACAACTACCAAACTTAGAAATTACCTTAATAGGTGACAAGGAAAAAATATCTTCCTATTTAACCGATTCAACTAGAATTAAGGTCATACATACAACGGAGGTTATTACTGGTGAGGATGAACCAGTTCGTGCAGTGCGCCGTAAGAAAAACTCCTCGCTAGTATTAATGGCCAATGAAGTTAAGGAAAAAAGAGCAGACGCCTGTATTTCGGCTGGAAATACCGGAGCACTAATGAGTGCGGGTTTGTTCATTATTGGACGAATAAAAGGAATTGACCGCCCGGCATTAAGTCCAACCTTGCCAACACAAGATGGGAAGGGTTTCGTATTATTAGATGTCGGTGCTAATGTAGATGCTAAAGCAACCCACTTAGTGCAATACGGCATTATGGGTTCAATCTATACAGAAAAGGTACGAGGAATAGCTTCGCCTAAAGTTGGCTTGTTGAACATTGGTACCGAGGATGGCAAAGGAAATGAGCTCACTAAAAAAGCTTTTGAGCAATTGAAAAAAGCACCGATTAATTTCGTTGGTAATATAGAAGCGCGTGATTTACTAAATGGCGTTGCTGACGTTGTTGTAACAGATGGTTTTAGTGGTAACATTGCCTTAAAAACAATAGAAGGTACTGCTTTAACCATGTTTTCAATGTTAAAGAAGACGTTCATGACAAATGCGAAAACGAAGTTAGCTGCTGGTTTAGTAAAATCAGATTTAAAAACATTAAAAAATCAATTGGATTACTCCGAGTATGGTGGTGCAGGATTATTTGGTCTAGCATCCCCAGTAATAAAGGCCCATGGTTCTTCGAATGCTAGAGCGATTTTTAGTGCTATTAAACAGGCTTGTCATATGGTCGATCATAATGTCACAGAAACAATCGAGAATACAATGAAGTCGATCGATTTACAAGAGGAGGAATAAAATGAAGCGAGTGGCTTTTGTGTTTCCAGGCCAAGGTTCTCAAACTGTTGGTATGGGAAAGCAAATGTACGATAAATATATAGATGTAAAAGAGATGTTCAATCAAGCTGACCAACTATTGGGTGATTCATTAACATCTTTGATGTTCGAAGGGCCGGCAGACGTACTTACTAATACAGAAAACGCTCAACCATCTTTATTGTTAACGAGTGCAGCTATAAATAAAGTATTAAATGATAATGACATTTATCCAGTAATGACAGCTGGGCATAGTTTAGGAGAGTATTCGGCACTTGTTGCTTCTGGTGCACTCCCTTGGGAAGAAGCATTGCCACTTGTAAGAACAAGGGGTACTTTGATGGAAAAAGCTTATCCAGAAGGTAAGGGTGCGATGGCTGCAGTACTTGGAGCAAGTATTGATGTTATTGATGAAGTGTTAGAAAAAGTAAATCGTACTTCTGATGAAGTTGTAGACGTTGCGAATTTGAACTGTCCAGGTCAAGTGGTTATTTCTGGAACTAGACTTGGGATAGAGCAAGCTTCAGAACTGTTAAAAAATAATGGAGTAAAGAGGGTTATTCCGTTGAATGTCTCTGGCCCATTCCATTCGAGATTAATGGAGCCCGCCTCAACGGAGTTTACTCGTGCTTTACATAACGTTAATTTTAAAGATGCTATAATCCCTGTTTATGCAAATGTAACTGCACAACCGGTTACAGATACAAACGAAATTATGGATCTATTACTAAGACAGTTGTATTCTCCTGTAAGATTTGAAGAAATAATTGAAAATATGTTGAAGGAAAACTTAGATGCAATTGTTGAAGTGGGGAACGGTAAGGTATTAAATGGCCTAGTAAAAAAAGTGAATCGTCAGATAACGACATTCGCTATTCAAGATCCAGACTCACTAGAGAAGTTTATCCAATGGTATAAGGAGGAATCCTAATGTTAGAAGGAAAAGTTGCATTAGTAACAGGCGCATCAAGAGGAATTGGAAGAGCTATCGCGCTTGAATTGGCACAAAAGGGTGCAAAGGTTGCTGTGAATTACGCTGGAAGCGAAGCCAAGGCACAAACTGTAGTTGATGAAATCAAGCAATTGGGTATGGAAGCTATAAAAATTCAAGCAAATGTTTCGAATGAATCTGAAGTGAAGAACATGGTTAAAACTGTTGTAGATGAATTTGGTAGTCTTGATATCCTTGTAAACAATGCGGGGATTACTAGAGATAATTTGTTAATGAGAATGAAGGAAGAAGAGTTTGATGAAGTAATTAACATCAACTTAAAAGGTGTTTTCCTTTGCACCAAAGGTGTTACTAGACAGATGATGAAGCAACGAAGTGGGAGAATAATTAATATTGCTTCTATTGTTGGAGTGAGTGGTAACCCGGGGCAAGCGAATTACGTAGCTGCGAAAGCTGGTGTGATAGGCTTAACTAAAACAACAGCAAAAGAATTAGCATCAAGAAATATTCTTGTTAATGCTATTGCTCCTGGATTTATAGAAACAGATATGACTGACCAATTAACTGAAGAGCAGCGCTCAAGTATGTTAGATATTATCCCTCTTGCTAAACTAGGCAAGAGTGTGGAGGTCGCAAGAGTGGTAAGGTTTTTAGCGTCAGAGGATGCAAATTATATTACAGGTCAAACTATTCACGTTGATGGTGGAATGGTCATGTAATTGTTTGGTTTTGCTCTTTAGCAGTTGATTTGATTGACACATTAAACGTATAGTGGGTTAGTGAGATATTTGAAGGGAGGTGAATATGCAATGTCAGAAACTTTTGATCGCGTAAAGAAGATTGTTATTGACCGTTTGGATGTTGAAGAATCTAAGGTGATAATGGAAGCTTCTTTTAAAGATGATTTAGAAGCAGACTCATTAGATGTGGTTGAGCTTGTAATGGAGCTTGAAGATGAATTTGATATGGAAATCGCTGATGAAGATGCAGAAAAAATCGGAACGGTTGGCGATGCTGTAAACTACATAGACAGCAAGCAATAATAATTTTCGATAAACTGCAAGTAGCAGTGTAGATAATTGTCAGGAAAGTCTCGCTAAAGCGAGGCTTTCTCCATATTAAGAGAGTCTAGTAGGTGGAAAGCTAATGAACTTTAAACAATTACAAGATAAATTAAGTATCTCATTTCAAAATGAAAACTTGCTTAAGCAAGCTTTTACCCATTCATCTTATGTGAATGAGCACCGTAAAAAAGATTTTGAGGATAACGAACGTTTAGAATTTCTAGGAGATGCCGTGCTTGAACTTGGTGTATCACAATATTTGTACCGTGAATTTCCCAAAATGGCTGAAGGAGAATTAACAAAACTTCGTGCATCGATTGTTTGTGAGCCTTCACTAGTTAACTTTGCAAATGACATCGGTTTCAGTCATTATATTTTGCTGGGAAAAGGTGAGGAAATGACTGGTGGTAGGAATAGGCCTGCCCTTCTCGCTGATGTGTTTGAGTCGTTCATTGGAGCGTTATATTTAGATCAAGGATATGAGCAAGTAATTATTTTTTTAGAAAAATATGTTTATCCCAAAATAAGTAATGGTGCTTTTTCTCATGCGATGGATTACAAAAGTCAGCTACAGGAGATTGTACAACGTAACAAGAATAGTACTGTAGAATATGAAATCACTGAAGAAAGAGGACCAGCACATGATCGGGAATTTGTGGCTCAGGTTCAAATTAATGGGAACCTAATAGGGGTTGGCTATGGCCGTACAAAAAAAGAAGCGGAACAACGCGCAGCAAAGAAAGCCATTGATGAATATGCTAGTAACTAAAAACAAACTGACACCTTCTAATTTTTAGGAAGTGTCAGTTCTTTTGTACCAATAATATTTTAAAAAATTGCTTGAAAAATAAATGAAAAAAAGTTTTATTTTCTTATATTTGCTAGTTCTTGTACAAATGCTTGGGTTTCAGCAACACTTAATTGTCCCTTTTGTTTCAACAAATCATAAAGAGATTTTAGTTCATCATATTTTTCTAGATCGTAATCTTCTGGATCCATGATGGAACGGTTAACAACCTGCAACATACTAGCCATCTCATTAATCATAGTTTCTAAGTTTTCTTGTGTAGGTTCATTTAAATCACTCACTGTTATCACTCCTCTTAGTTAATATTCAATGAAATCTTCTAAGTACCTTCCCTTTATGATAAAATGAACAAGTTGAAATAAAAAAATATCTTATTTAGCATTATACATAAAGCTTTTACATAAAACAAAATGTAATTTAATAGGAGAATGAATATGTTCCTTAAACGTTTGGATACTGTGGGATTTAAGTCATTTGCTGAACGTATCTCTGTTGACTTTGTGTCAGGTGTTACAGCGGTGGTTGGTCCTAATGGTAGTGGAAAAAGTAATATAACAGATGCAATAAGGTGGGTATTAGGCGAGCAATCAGCGCGATCGCTAAGAGGGACTAAGATGGAAGATATCATCTTTCAGGGAAGTGATTCAAGGAAAGCTCTTAATGTGGCTGAAGTTACACTTACTCTTGATAATTCTGATCAAATGTTAGCTGTTGATTACGAAGAGGTAAGTGTTACAAGACGGGTGTATCGTTCTGGAGAAAGTGAATTCCTAATTAATAAACAGAGCTGCCGTCTAAAAGATATCGTTGACCTTTTTATGGATTCTGGGCTAGGAAGAGAAGCATTTTCAATTATTAGTCAGGGGAAAGTAGAAGAAATTCTGAGCTCGAAAGCCGAGGAACGTAGATCCATCTTTGAGGAAGCTGCTGGTGTATTAAAATATAAACATCGAAAGAAAAAAGCGGAATATAAGCTTGCAGAGACACAAGAAAATTTAAATCGTATCGAGGATATTATCCACGAGATAGAAAATCAGTTGGATCCTCTTAAGGAACAAGCAGCAGTTGCTAAGGATTATCTTGAAAAGAAAGATGACCTAAAAGAAAAAGAGATTTCTTTATTAATTGCCGAAATTGAACAACTTCACTCTCAATGGAAAGCAATGCTAGAAGAAATTGAAACCCAAAAGCGCAATGAGATTGAGCTAAAGACGAAAATACAGAAAAAAGAAGCAAATTTAGAAGAAGAACGAAGTCAGATTCAACTTTTAGATGAATCAATAGAAGAACTTCAAGAAACTTTACTGATCCTAACAAAGGATTTAGAAAACCTTGAAGGAAAGAAAAAATTAATAAACGAAAGATATAAATATTTCGAATCTAATAAAGCAAAACTTCAAGAAGAGGGTACCCAATTACAGGATAAAGTCTATAGGATAGAAAAAGATCTAGGTGTGGAACAACAAAAGTTAACTGAAAATGTAAAAAGCAGAAATCATACTAAAGAACATGTCCAAAAATTAGCACAAGATTTGACGATGACTAAAGAAAACATTCAAGATCAAATTGAAGAACTAAAAAGTGAATACATTGAACGCTTAAATGAACAGGCTGCAAAAAGGAACGAAAGACAATCAATAGAAAGTCAAAAATCCCAGATTGGAAACAAAAAAAATAACCAACAAGATAAATTTAAAGGACTTGTAACTGATCGTGACCTTGTAGAGGAAAAAATACAGCGACTTGAAAGTGATCTTGAATCTCGTAAAACGGAGCGTGCTGATGCTGAGCAACAGTTGCTTTCCGCCAAAACAAATTTAACTAATGAGAAAGCAAAGTATCAGGAGCTTCAGACTAAGTTATACCAGGGATACCAATACGTCGAAAAATTAAGATCAAAAAAAGAAATGCTTGAAGATATGAAAGAGGATTTTCAAGGTTTTTTTCAAGGTGTAAAGGAAGTATTGAAAGCAAGAGAAAATAACGAGCTAGAACATATAAATGGTGCTGTGATTGAATTAATTAATGTACCAGCTAAATTTATCACTGGTATTGAGACTGCTCTTGGCGGTCAATCTCAACATATAGTGGTAAAAGATGAGTCTGCGGCTAGGTCCGCAATAAATTGGTTGAAAAGAACTAATAAAGGCCGCGCTACCTTCTTACCGATTACGGCAATTAAGCCTAAATATATTTCAAATGACTTATTAAAATCGGTATCGAATCAAAAAGGATATATTGGTGTTGCTTCGGATTTAATCACATTTAATGATCATTATGAGAATGTAGTAAAAAGCTTGTTAGGTAATGTTGTTATAGCTGAAACCTTGGAGGATGCCAACAATATTGCGGTAAAACTTCATAGAAGGTTTAGGGTAGTGACACTTGAAGGGGATGTAGTAAATCCAGGTGGATCGATGTCTGGAGGGGCTCAAAAGAAAACAAATCAATCTTTGTTTACAAGAGAAAAGGATCTTGAAGAAATTACGAAAAAACTAACAGAATTTGAGAGCAAGGTTACTCATTTTGAAACAAAAGTAGAAAGTAATAAAGAAATTATTGAAGAATATGAAGAAAAGTTAGAACAACTGAGATTTAGTATTAGAGAAAAGCAACAAAATGAGCAACTTGCTCAATCAAAACTGACAGAGCAAGAGATTAACTTGAATCACCTGAATGAAAACTTGAAATTGTTTGATCAGGATAAGGTGCAATTTGATCAGGATATCATCGGATTAGAAGGAAAAGATTTAACCTTAGCCAATGATTTAGAGATGCTTGAAAAAGACCTTTTAAATATTCAGAGTAGAATCGATGAACTTTCCAAGCAACAATCGGAATATCAACAAAATCACGATGAAATACAAAAAAAATATCATCAACTACAGATTTCTTTGGCGGAGCAAGAGACACTTGTTAAAAATCAAAAAGAAAAAACAAATACTTTAGAGGATTCTTTATTAGAATCAAAACAAGCCTTATCCAACAATCAACAACAACTCACAGAGATGTATGAATTTAATAAAAATGGAGAGACAGAGGAAGAGGTGGACGCCACACTTCAGGAAAAACAAAAACATAAAAATAAGGTGATTGAACAAATTCAATCAAAGCGTCAAGAAAGGTCTAATCGCACTCAATCTATAAGTGATGAAGAGCGTGAATTAAAAGAGCATAATAGAATACATCAATCATTAGTACATGCTGTTCAAGATAAAGAAGTAAAGTCAACTAGACTAGATGTAGAATTAGAAAATAGGTTGAATCACTTACAGGATGAATATACGATTTCGTTTGAGAAAGCACAACAAACCTATACTAAGGCTACGGATATTGAGGAGGCTAAGCGATCTGTTAAACTAATTAAACGATCCATTGAAGAATTAGGACTTGTAAATCTAGGATCTATTGATGAGTATGAGCGGATCGAGGAAAGGTACCAGTTCCTAACTGAGCAGAAAACCGACCTTGTCGAGGCAAAGGAAACACTATATGGAGTTATTTCGGAAATGGACGAAGAAATGAAGAAAAGATTCGAATCTACCTTTTACCAAATAAAAGAGGAATTCTCTCAAGTATTTCAACAATTATTTGGTGGAGGAAGTGCAGAATTAAAGTTAACTGATCCTAATAATATCTTAGATACAGGTGTAGATATTATTGCCCAACCACCAGGTAAAAAGTTGCAACATCTTGGATTGCTTTCAGGTGGTGAACGTGCGTTAACTGCAATTGCATTATTATTTGCTATATTACGGGTTAGACCAGTTCCTTTCTGTGTTTTAGATGAAGTAGAAGCAGCATTAGACGATGCTAACGTGAACCGGTTTGCTCGTTATTTGAAATTCTATAGTGAAAAAACACAATTTATTGTGATTACTCATAGAAAAGGAACGATGGAAGAAGCAGATGTCCTATATGGAGTAACGATGCAGGAATCTGGTGTATCACGATTAGTATCAGTAAAATTAGAGGATACTCCAGAACTCGTCAAGTAGTAGAAAGGAAGATTAGATGAGCTTTTTTAAAAAATTAAAGGACAAATTTGTTAATAATGAGGAAACAGAGCAGGTCTCAGATAAGTATAAAGATGGATTAACTAAAACTAGAAGCTCGTTTTCAAGTAAAATTAATGATCTCGTTGCTAAATACCGTAAAGTTGATGAAGACTTTTTTGAAGATCTAGAGGAAATATTAATCTCTGCTGATGTAGGTGTTTCGACAGTTATGGATTTAATTGATGAGTTAAAGCTAGAGGTGAAGCGTCAAAATATAAAAGAAACTACACAAGTAAAAGAAGTTATTTCCGAAAAACTTGTTGAAATTTATTATGGGGATGATGATGAGGCTGTTGAGGAATTAAACCTGCAGAAGGATCAGTTATCTGTTATTTTATTTGTTGGTGTAAATGGTGTTGGTAAGACAACAACAATAGGAAAATTAGCTTATAAACTTAAAGAAGAAGGTAAAAAGGTTGTCCTAGCAGCTGGTGATACATTTCGAGCTGGCGCGATAGAACAGCTAGAAGTTTGGGGAGAACGTGCAGGAGTTGATGTCATTAAGCACAGTGCAGGTAGTGATCCTGCCGCTGTAATATTTGATGGTATTAAAGCAGCCCAGTCTCGAAAAGCTGATGTACTTCTTTGCGATACAGCGGGTAGGTTGCAGAATAAGGTTAATCTCATGAACGAATTAACAAAAGTAAAACGTGTAATAGAAAAAGAAATCCCCGGTGCACCACATGAAGTATTACTCGTTCTTGATGCTACGACAGGGCAAAATGCAATGAGTCAAGCAAAAACCTTCTCTGCAGCAACTGACGTTTCCGGAATCGTATTGACAAAGCTAGACGGTACAGCAAAAGGTGGGATTGTTCTCGCTATCCGTAATGAACTTGAAATTCCGGTGAAATTTGTTGGTTTGGGAGAAAAAATTACCGATTTACAATCCTTTGATGCACAGGCATTTGTGTTTGGCTTATTTGCTGATATGCTCGAAGATGATGATCAACCTGCAAAATAAACAAATGACGTTTAATTTTATCCATCCCTGCTAATAAAATAGGTTTTTACTCTTTTTTCCACCTGTAGGATAAAAAAGGGAACAGTAAACAGATTCTTGACAGAATTAGGTCATTTCCTTTAGTATCTTTATATGTAAAGGCATTTCACTTAACAAGGAGTGCTTCATTTGTTAGAAAAAACGACGCGTATTAATTTCTTATTAGATTTTTATCAAGAATTACTAACACCAAAGCAACGAAATTATATGGAATTGTATTATCTTGAAGATTATTCTTTAGGGGAAATTTCTGAATCCGTTGATGTATCAAGACAGGCTGTTTACGATAATATTCGTAGAACAGAGACAATGCTAGAAGCATATGAGGAGAAACTGCACTTATATGAAAAGTTTAAAGAACGTAGGATTTTATTAGAACAAATCGAAGAGAAATTAACTAATCAAAAAGTGACAACTGTCATTCCATTAGTTGAATCTCTAAAAGAATTAGATTAGGAGGGCACCTTCTATGGCATTTGAAGGCTTAGCCGACCGCCTGCAGAGTACGATACAGAAGATTAAGGGCAAAGGTAAGGTTACAGAGCAAGATGTAAAAGAAATGACCCGAGAAGTTCGTCTTGCATTATTAGAAGCTGATGTAAACTTTAAAGTGGTTAAGGATTTTATCAAACGAATAAAAGAGCGTGCAATTGATCAAGAAGTTATGGAAAGTCTTACACCAGGCCAACAAGTAATTAAAGTTGTTAAAGAAGAACTTACTACATTAATGGGTGGAGAGCAAAGTAAAATTGCTGTTGCTGATCGATCTCCAACGGTTATAATGATGGTTGGTTTACAAGGTGCTGGTAAGACAACCACAACCGGAAAACTTGCCAATTTATTAAGAAAGAAATTTAATAGAAGTCCATTATTAGTTGCGGCTGACGTGTATCGTCCTGCAGCAATTAATCAGCTGCAAACATTAGGAAAACAACTGGATATGCCTGTTTTCTCTTTAGGTACAGAGGCAAATCCTGTGGATATTGCTAATCAGGCCATTGAACAGGCTAAAAATAATCACAACGATTATGTCATCATAGATACCGCTGGTCGATTACATGTCGATAATGACCTTATGGCTGAACTTCAGCAGATTAAGGCCGACGTCAAGCCTGACGAGATATTCTTAGTTGTCGATGCAATGACAGGGCAGGATGCTGTTAATGTGGCTGAAAGTTTTAATGAGCAGTTAGATATCACTGGAGTTGTATTAACTAAGTTGGACGGGGATACACGTGGTGGTGCAGCGTTATCGATTAAAGCAGTCACAGACAAACCAATCAAGTTTGCTGGTATGGGTGAGAAGCTAGATGAATTAGAGGCATTTCATCCAGAACGTATGGCTTCACGTATTCTTGGTATGGGTGATGTACTATCGTTGATAGAGAAAGCCCAGGATAATGTTGATGAGAAAAAGGCGAAAGAGCTTGAGGAAAAAATGCGCTCTGCTTCTTTCACATTCGATGACTTTTTAGACCAAATGGCCCAAGTCCGAAGTATGGGACCGATGGAGGATTTACTTGGTATGCTCCCGGGTGCCAATAAGATGAAGGGTTTGAAGAATGTTCAGTTTGATGAAAAACAGATTTCACATGTTGAGGCTATTATTCAATCGATGACAAAAAAAGAACGACAAGATCCAAATCTAATGAATGCTAGTAGAAAAAAACGAATTGCAAAAGGCTCTGGTAGATCTGTTTCTGAAGTCAATCGTTTACTAAAGCAGTTTGAAGAAATGAAGAAAATGATGAAACAAATGACAAACATGCAAAAAGGAAAGAAGGGTAAAAAAGGTAAAGGAATGAATTTTCCGTTCATGTAATGGAAAAATACTTTACAGACATTTAAAGTTCTGATACAATCTAAACTTGTGTAAAACAATTTTTATGGAGGTGCGAAAACATGGCAGTAAAAATTCGCCTAAGACGTATGGGTTCTAAAAGAAATCCTTTTTATCGTGTAGTAGTAGCTGATTCACGTTCTCCTCGTGACGGACGTTTGATTGAACAAATTGGCACATACAATCCGGTTGCTAATCCGGTTGAAGTTAAGCTTGATGAAGAAAAAGCGCTTGAATGGATGTCAAAAGGTGCAAAGCCTAGCGATACTGTACGTAACTTATTTTCAAAAGAAGGCATCATGAAGAAATTCCACGACCTGAAAAATCAAAAGTAAAGTAGTGTGATATCATGAAAGCCCTAATTGAAACAATAGTGACACCATTAGTTGATTATCCAGAAGATATATCTGTAGCTGTAAATGAAGAAGAACATAAAGTTGTTTATCATCTAACAGTCAATTCGGATGATGTCGGTAAAGTAATCGGTAAAAATGGTAGAATTGCTAAGGCTATTCGAACTGTTGTATATGCAGCGGGGTCGGATACCAAAAAACGTATTTATCTTGATATTATGTAAAAAGGGAGAGGGCAACCTTTCCCTTTTTCAATAGTATACGACCTAAGCTTTACATAGAACTCAAAAGAGGCGAGTCTAGTGAAAATTATCCGGAAAATTCCAGTCAAACAGATAATTACAGAAAATAGCAAAAAAAAATTAAAAGATCAATTTCTCAAAGATCAGCATCAGCTTGAACAAGAGTGTCAACAACTTCTATTTGAACAGAAAAAGCTGCAAAATAAAAAGGGAATTTCAAAACAGGAAGTATTTAAGAGATTTCAACAAGAAATAACAAGAAGAAAAGATAGAATTAACTGGACAACTTTTCAATTAGAACAGTTAGAGATTTTACCAATAGGAAGTCAAATAACGGAAGATGAGGTTGAAACTCTTGTTGAGGTTGAAGAAGGTTCAAATTGGGAAGAATTATTAAGAGATAAGGCCATTATTGTTAAAGATGGCATTGTGACTCAATTTAAATAGCAGGTGAATAAAAATGGAAAAAAAACTTTTTAATGTTGGGAAAGTAGTAAATACGCACGGAATCAAAGGTGAGGTCAAAGTAGTAAGAATTACAGATTTTGAGGACCGATTTAAAAAGGGACAAAAATTGTATTGGGTAGGAAAAGATGGTGACAAACCTATTCCATTGACTGTTGCTGGTCACCGGATACATAAAAATTTCGACCTGCTTTATTTCGAATCTTATAACTCAATTAATGATGTTGAATCTCTAAGAGATGGATTACTAAAAATAAGTGAAGAATATTTAACATCCTTAGATGATGGTGAATATTATTATCACGAAATTATTGATTGTACGGTTCAGACAACTACAGGAGAAGTGCTCGGGAAAGTCAAAGAAATACTATCTCCTGGAGCAAATGATGTTTGGGTAATAGAACGCCTAAAGCAGAAGGATTTACTTATTCCATACATTGAAGATGTGGTTAAAGAAGTAGATGTTGGTGAAAAAAAGATAGTGATCGAACCGATGGAAGGATTGCTTGATTAATGAGAATCGACATTTTATCTCTATTTCCTGAAATGTTCGAAGGTGTATTTAATTCATCTATCCTAAAAAAAGCCCACGAAAATGGGGCTTTTGATTATAATTTTATAAATTTCAGGGACTATACAGAAAACAAACATAAGAAAGTAGATGACTATCCATATGGCGGTGGGGCAGGGATGGTGCTAACTGCACAACCTATTTTTGACGCTGTTGCTGACACAACTAAAAACAGTGAAAAAAAAGCTAGAGTGGTTCTGATGTGTCCACAAGGTGCTCCTTATAACCAACAGAAAGCTGAAGAGCTATCTAAAGAGGAGCATTTAGTCTTTATTTGTGGTCATTATGAGGGATATGATGAGCGAATACGTGAATACTTGGTCACTGATGAAATATCCATTGGTGATTATGTACTAACCGGTGGAGAATTAGGGGCAATGGTAGTGGTAGATAGTGTTGTCCGGTTGCTCCCCGGTGTACTTGGGAACGAAGCATCTGCACCCGAAGATTCTTTTTCTCATGGTTTATTAGAACATCCACATTATACAAGGCCCGCTAATTTTCGGGGTATGGAAGTACCTGAAGTATTAACCTCAGGAAATCATGCGAAAATTGAAGAATGGCGTAAGCAGCAGTCTTTATTAAGGACCCAAGAGCGTAGGAAGGACTTGTTAGCTACCTATCCACTTTCGGATAAAGAGAAAGAATGGTTGAAAAAAATATCTCCTAAGCTAGATTAAGGTTGAAGTGATAGGTTATATATGATATATTATTTGTTGTGCTTGATTAGATTATCAAGTCGTATAAACGATGTTCCGCTTTCATATTTTTTGTTATGAGCATTGGTTTGGAAGGAGTGTTACATGATGCAAAACATTATCGAAGAGGTAACAAAGGATCAGCTTCGCAATGACCACCCTAATTTCCGTCCTGGTGATACGGTAAAAGTCCACGTTAAAGTTGTGGAAGGAACCCGTGAACGTGTTCAGGTATTCGAAGGCGTTGTAATTAAACGTCAAAACGGCGGAATTAGTCAGACATTCACTGTACGTAAGATTTCTTACGGTGTTGGTGTTGAACGTACTTTCCCAGTACATTCACCTCGTTTGGATAAGATTGAAGTAAGCCGTCGTGGTAAAGTACGTCGTGCTAAACTATACTATCTACGTGAACTACGTGGTAAAGCTGCACGTATTAAAGAAATTCGCTAATTAGAAATGGAAAGGAGCTTGAATTATCAAGCTCCTTTTTTCTACTACATAAACCAATTTAATCATCTATTATATTGAGTATGCTGTGTTAGAAGCACTAAGCATTTTTTTAGTCGAATAAGCTTTTTAATTGCATAGATAAATTTGTTTATTTCATAATAATAGATAAATATAATAGATAAGATAAATGGAAGTTGTTGGGGGTAAGGGGTATGGCCAGAAAAAAGAGTGAATGGATAGATTGGATAAAAGCACTTGTTATTGCTGGTCTTCTAGCCTTTATCGTGAGGGCTTTCCTATTTGCACCTATAGTTGTTGATGGGCCATCAATGCTACCATCACTGGAGAATGGCGATCATATGATAGTAAATAAATTTTCTTATACTATTGGTGAGCCCGACCGATTTGATATTGTTGTGTTTCACGCTACAGCAAATAAAGATTATATTAAACGAGTCATAGGTCTTCCTGGAGAGCATGTTGCTGTCAAGGATGACACCCTATATATAAATGGACAAGAAGTGGAAGAACCATTCTTAACTAGCAAAATAAAGATGTTAGAAGCAACTCAATCCTATACGTTTGATTTTTCTATAGAAGACTTACCCGGGAGATATAGTGAGATACCAGAGAATCATGTTCTTGTTCTAGGTGATAATCGGGGTAATTCTACAGATAGTCGAGTACTAGGACTAATATCGACTGACCAAATAGTTGGAAAAACCAATCTGATATATTGGCCGGTAGATCGCATCAGGATACTAAATGAATAGGGGGACGACAATTTGACAATACAATGGTTTCCCGGACACATGGCTAAAGCTAAAAGGCAAGTGCAAGAGAAATTAAAGCTAGTAGATTTTGTAATTGAATTGGTCGATGCTAGAGCGCCTGAATCCTCACAAAATCCAATGCTTCAGCAAGTACTGCAAGATAAACCACGCATGCTAGTTCTAATGAAAAAGGATTTAGCTGATCCAAGTCAAACAACAGCTTGGGTAAATCATTACAAAGAAAAGGAAATACCTGCTATTGCTGTTGATGTCCAACAAAAACAAGATATACAGCATGTTATAGCAATGGCAAAAGAAATGGGTAAAGAAAAATTAGAAAAGCTAAAGAAAAAGGGTATTAGACCTAGGCCTGCCCGTGCAATGATTGTTGGGATTCCTAATGTAGGAAAATCAACTTTGATTAACCGTCTTGCTAATAAAAAGATTGCAAAAACTGGTGACCGACCTGGTGTAACTACGAGTCAACAATGGATCAAAGTTAAAAAAGACTTTGAATTGTTGGATACTCCAGGAATTTTATGGCCTAAGTTTGAAGATCAAATGGTTGGGTACAGATTAGCTGCGATAGGTACAATTAAAGACCAATTATTATCTTTGCAGGATATTGCTACATTTGTAATTACTTATTCCCAGGACAACTATCCAGCTATGTTGGAGTCAAGATTTAAAATATCTTCTGATATGAAAGATATGGCTCAAATCTTTGATGAAATAGGAACGTTGAGGGGTTGCTTAGAACCTGGTGGAACAATAAATTACGATAAAACTGCAGATGTCATTGTTCGTGACCTTAGATCAGGACGTTTAGGTCGCTTGACGCTGGAATCTCCAAGTTAATATTACTGACTAACAAAGGCATCTTTCTTTAAGAGGGTGTCTTTAATTAAAGTTTTTTTCGTAAGTTTTATTGCTATTTCGTTTCATATTTGATATAAAATCCGTCGTAGCGTAGCTATTAGTTGATTTACGCTCCGGGCAGTCGCTTTCCGCGGGCAACGCTTCAACTTCCTCGGAAGAAAACCGCTTCCTGTGGGATTTTCAGCTGTTGCTTTTCCCGCAGGAGTCGACTGCCCTATGCTTCAATCACTATCTATTTAGTACAATATAGGGAGAAGGGTATAGTCCAAAACTAACGTATGCAGTTCTGAAGCTTAGAATAGGTTTGTGTTTAAATCTTGCGCGGTGCATTTAAAAGTACACCAGCATTTATATGGGTAACAACGGCAACAGGTTATTGAGTTAATTGAAAAAGAGGTAGAAACAAAAAAAGACAAAGTGTTAACCCTTCACATAGGACTAGGCTTTAGGCTTTATCCTTCAATAATCAGAACACCACTACCAGTGTAGTCAGAATACGTAGACTCCTATGGGAACAGCGCGTTTCCGAAGACCCCGGAAGAATCGCTTTTTGATTCTGAGGAGGCTGAGGCCGTGCCCATGGAAAGCGAAGTATTCTGCCGGAACGGCATATAAGCATTCAACTTTCATTAGTGTCAGAGATAGAAGATACTACTTCGTAGTTTATGGACTTTTTGTCATAGAACAACAATCATTTAGAAAACAGTCTTAATTTATTGGTTAATTATCCGATAAATAAGTAAACGGGGGAACATGATGAATGATCAATTAACAATAGTAGAAATAAATAAACTTATTGATAGTGAACAATTTTCTGAACGAGAGATAGAGAAGTTAAAGCTAGATGAACGAAAAGGAGTACAGAAACTACTTGATAGATATGAAAAACAGTTAAAAATAAAAAAACAACAGGAGTCACTTTTCAACAGTATGCTTGTATATGAGAAAAATCTATATAAACTTGGGAATAATTTTGTTGCTGGGATGGATGAAGCAGGAAGAGGACCGTTAGCAGGTCCTGTAGTAGCAGCCGCTGTTATTTTAAAAAAGGATTTCTATTTACCTGGGCTAAATGATTCGAAGCAGCTAAATAAACAAACACGGGAAAACTTCTTTGAAATCATCAAAGAAGAAGCGATTTCCGTTGGCATTGGAATCATTCATAGTGAAGAAATTGATAAGCTAAATATTTATCAAGCAACTAAAAAAGCCATGAAGGTTGCAATTCAACAGCTTAACCCAATTCCTGATCATGTGTTAATCGATGCTGTTCCACTTGATAATCTACCCTGTACAAGTGACTCCATAACAAAAGGAGATCAAAAAAGTATATCCATTGCTGCAGCGAGTGTAATTGCAAAGGTTACTAGAGATAACCTAATGGAAGAATTACATAATAGCTATCCACATTATAATTTTGCTTCAAATAAGGGATACGGTACAAAAGAGCATTTAGAGGCGATTATCCAGTGCGGAGTGTCTCCGTATCACCGTAGGTCATTTGCTCCTGTTAAAGACGTCGTAAATGAGTAAGGAGAGCCTATATGGCAGGTACAAACCCAATATCATCTGAATTATTCAAATCAATACCTAAAGGTGTCCCAGTAACAACCAGACATATGCAACTAAGACCGGGTCAAATCGTTTCCGGTAAAGTCCTTGAGTTATATCCCAATCAAAAAGCATCTATTTTATTGGGCAATCAACAACTCACTGCACAATTACAAGCTCCACTAAACCTTCACAAAAACTACTGGTTTCAAGTACAATCTGTCGATCAACTACTGCGCTTAAAAGTAATAGTAGATAGAGCTACTGATAAGCGGAATCAAGGTGTTGACGTCCTTTTAAAGTCAATGGGACTTAGCCCTATTAAAAATAACACTGAATTTTTAATGAAGTTAATCGATTTGCAAATTCCTTTTAATAAGGAAAGTGTAAAGGAAGCAATTAATCTATTGGATAAACAAGCAAATAAAAAGGATGCACAGTCAGTCCTTACGGAAATGATTAAACATAATCTTCCGATAAAGCATTCAATTTATTCAGCTCTTTTAACAAAAAAATCTACTAGTTTAACTGAGCAAGTAACATCTGTGCTATCTGATTTATCAGGACCTAAACACTTAAGTAAAATAGAAACCGGACTTCGACAGCAATTAGAGTTACTTCAAAACAACACGACTGATTTCGAGCTAATTGAACTGTTAGCACTAAAAGTTTCAAAGGGAGAAAAGAGTATTTTTAACTTGTTTAAGTTGGCAGGTCTGATTCCTTCAACCGTTCGTTTTGAGCAGTGGGAGCAAAGGTGGATGAATTGGCAACAGGCGGCAAATAATTCTGATTTGCAAGTTCCATTTAATATTGAAGAAGCTAAGGTTGTTGAAGCATTACAGCAATTAAAAGGAAAACAATTATTTCTTTCCCCTCTGGAACAACAACATTTTTTAAAATTTGCAAAGCAATCCGAAATCATAGCTAGTGAATTTACGAACAAAAACCAAATCAACCAACTCAAGGAGCTATTTCAACGATCGACAGAGTTGCAACGCGTTTATTCTAAATTATCAGCTAGTGACCAGTCATTGGTAAATAAATGGTTAAAAGAACCAACGATAAATAGCTTGTATCAATTGGTCCCAACGGTCAAAAATTTGGCTAATAGTCAAGTGAGTCAGGGTATTGACAAAGAGATAACAGAGTTATTAGTCAAGTCTAGCATGGGTCAGCTAACTCTCTCACAAAATCCTAGGGATCAGTTTGTAACTCAGTTAAAGTATTTTCTTAATTTCTCAGGCCTGCTGTATGAGAATGAGCTTTTAAATAATGCACAAAACCAAACAAATGATAATAATTCCTTAAAATCCATGCTCCTTCAAATAATGCAGAATGGAAGTTCAATAAACACTAAATCTATTGAGTCTCTAGTTCATTTACTAAACGGAATTCAGTTGACTGCTCTCCAGGATAATGATGCAATGCTTCAACTAACCTATCAAATTCCAGGCAATGGTTTAGGATTGTCTAAAGATTTGGAACTTACCTTTGAAAGCCAGAAGGATCAAACCAACCAAATCAATCCTGATTTTTGTCATGTTATATTTTATTTACAGCTAGAAAAATTAGGCGATACAATTATAGATATGCATATTCAAAAACGAATGATTTCAATGACAGTGCTGAATGATCAACAAAAGGTAGAATCGTTATTGTCACAGTTAAGACCTACGTTAACTGATGGATTAAGACAGTTAAACTATCAACTATCTTCAATTCAGTTTAGAAATATGACTCTGGATGAGGAGATAAAGCCTAAAAGTGATAGAGTAACAATTTCATCCAAAGGAGTAGATTATAAAATATGAGCGACTTGAGAATAAATAAAAAAGCTGCAGCACTCAGTTATGATACAAAAAAAGATTTGTCTCCAAAGTTGAAAGCAAGTGGGAAAGGGTACGTGGCAGAAAACATCATTAATAGGGCAATTGAACACAATATTCCAATTCAAGAAGATTCAACACTAGTAGAGTTACTTTCACAAATAAATATTAATGAAAATATACCGGAGGAACTCTATCAAGCTGTTGCAGAAGTTTTTGCTTTTATTTATCAAGTAGATAAGAAGATGTGAATAATTGGCATAATTTCAACTCATTTTAAAAGAACAGTGGTAATTTGTGGACAATCAAACCCTATTTTTAATACAATAAACATGCAGTGATTTTAGATGGGAGGATGAAAGATGAACATTCACGAGTATCAAGGAAAAGAAATCTTGCGTAAATACGGTGTTTCTGTGCCTAACGGGCATGTTGCATATACAGTAGATGAAGCTGTAGAAGCTGCGAAACAACTAGGAACAAAAGTGTCAGTTGTGAAGGCACAAATCCACGCTGGTGGTAGGGGTAAAGCAGGTGGTGTGAAAATAGCTAAAAACCTTGATGAAGTGCGTACATATGCGGATGAAATTCTTGGAAAAACTTTGGTTACACATCAAACTGGACCTGAAGGTAAAGAAGTAAAGCGTTTACTAATTGAAGAAGGATGCGACATTAAAGAAGAGTACTATGTAGGATTAGTCTTAGACAGAGCAACATCTAGAGTAACGATGATGGCTTCTGAAGAAGGCGGTACTGAGATTGAAGAAGTCGCAGAAAAGAACCCGGAAAAAATATTCAAAGAGGTAATTGATCCTGTTGTCGGACTAACAGCATTTCAAGCACGCCGACTAGCATTTAACATCAATATACCAACTGAATATCTTTCAAAAACGGTTAAATTCATGCTAGGTCTTTATCAAGCCTTTGTTGAAAAAGACTGTTCTATTGCAGAGATTAACCCACTAGTAACAACTGGAGATGGAGAAGTGTTGGCGTTAGATGCGAAGTTAAACTTTGATGATAATGCTATATTCCGTCAAAAGGAAATCTCACAGTACCGTGATTTTGATGAAGAGGATGCTAAAGAGATTGAAGCATCTAAATTCGATCTAAGTTACGTTGCACTTGATGGAAACATCGGTTGCATGGTAAATGGTGCTGGTTTAGCTATGGCTACTATGGATATAATCAAGCACTCTGGCGGAGACCCCGCAAACTTCCTTGACGTTGGGGGCGGCGCGACAGCTGAAAAGGTAACTGAGGCATTTAAAATCATCTTGTCCGATAAAAATGTTAAAGGTATTCTTGTTAACATTTTCGGTGGAATTATGAAGTGCGATATTATTGCTGAAGGTGTTGTTGCAGCTACGAAACAAGTAGGTTTAGAAATACCGCTTGTTGTACGTTTAGAAGGCACCAATGTTGATTTAGGTAAAAAGATTCTTGCCGAGTCTGGCTTAAATATTACTGCAGCTGAATCAATGGCTGATGGAGCAGAAAAAATCGTATCATTAGTTAAGTAGACTAATAAAACGTATTTTTATTGTCAGGCAGATTTAATAAGGGAGGACGGACGTAAATGAGTGTGTATATAAATAAAGATACTAAAGTAATTGTTCAGGGTATTACAGGTTCCACAGCTCTTTTTCATACAAAGCAGATGCTAGAGTATGGGACAAAGATTGTTGGAGGAGTGACACCGAAAAAGGGTGGCACCGAAGTTGAAGGAGTACCTGTTTTCAATACTGTTAAAGAAGCTGTTGATAAGACAGGTGCTACTGCTTCTGTAATCTATGTACCTGCTCCATTTGCAGCAGATGCAATTTTAGAAGCGGTTGATGCTGAACTTGATCTTGCGATTTGTATAACAGAGCATATTCCAGTTTTAGACATGGTAAAAGTAAAGCGTTATATGGAAGGTAAGAAAACAAGGTTAGTAGGCCCGAACTGTCCGGGTGTAATTACTCCTGACGAATGTAAGATTGGTATCATGCCAGGATACATTCACAAAAAGGGACATGTTGGAGTTGTATCACGTTCTGGTACATTAACCTATGAAGCTGTCCATCAGCTTTCAGAACAAGGATTCGGACAGTCAACAGCTGTTGGAATTGGTGGAGACCCAGTAAATGGAACTGACTTTATAGATGTGTTGAAGGCCTTCAATGAGGATCCTGAAACAGAAGCAGTTATGATGATCGGTGAAATTGGTGGAACTGCTGAAGAAGAAGCTGCTGAATGGGTGAAGGAAAATATGACTAAGCCTGTTGTCGGCTTTATCGGTGGTCGCACAGCACCCCCTGGAAAACGAATGGGTCATGCTGGAGCGATAATCTCCGGAGGAAAAGGTACAGCTGAAGAAAAGATTAAGGTAATGAATAATTGTGGCATTGAAGTCGCTGAGACGCCTGCAGTAATGGGTGAAACTTTGATTGGTGTTTTAAAAGAAAAAGGTTTATACGATAAGTGTAAAACCCACTAATATGATGAGGGCTGGCTATTATGGCCAGTCCTTAAATATAACATAGATAAAAAAGAATAAGGAAGTGTCGCCTGTGAATAAACTAAGATGGAGATTAATTCATTTACATAAATGTAGTGGGATAACTAGACCACTTTTATGGCAAATACTTGGACAAGATCCCACACTTACACTGGTTTACCAATTTTCTTCCTCCGAATTAAGCAAGAATTTCACAATTACCTCTCAAAAAGCAAATCATTTGTATAATGACCTCCATAACGAAAAAATTATTCAATCACTAGCTAGCGATTCGAAAATGTGTAAAGTAGTTACGATTTTAGATCCGTATTATCCTCCTCTACTTAAAACAATCGTAGATCCTCCATTAGTTTTATACTTTCTCGGTAATCACAATTTATTAACTCAAATGCCTTCACTTAGTGTGGTAGGAACAAGAAATCCCACCTGGGAAGCCAACAGAAAAATGAATAAGATTGTTACACCATTAATAAAACAAGATTGGGTAATTGTTAGTGGAATGGCAAAAGGTATTGATGGGATTGCTCATAGACTTGCACTAAGCAATAATGGAAAAACTATTGCAGTTCTAGGAAGTGGTTTTCAAAAAATATATCCTAAGCAACACCTAAATTTGTTTCAGCAACTGGCATCTAGTCAATTAGTTATTTCTGAATATCCTCCCGAAACCCCTCCTAGACCATGCCATTTTCCTGAAAGGAATAGAATAATAAGTGGACTTAGCTTTGGAACAATTGTTATTGAAGCTAAAGAAAAAAGTGGTTCTTTAATTACAGTCGATCAAGCGCTGGAACAGGGAAGAGAAGTCTATGCTGTACCTGGATCTCCTCTTGTTGAGCAAACAAGTGGTTGTCACAAAATGATTCAAGATGGTGCAAAATTAGTTCAAAATACCTATGATTTGTTAGAAGATTGGGATGCCCAAAAGGAAAAATGGTGTCGATTATTGTCGGATTCAAACGAAAACGCTTCCTTTTTTAACATCGATATGGAAACTGAAGTTTGACAAATCAGCATTAAGTATTTAATAATAGGGAAGATTTATCATCTAAGTAAAGTTGTTCAAGAATTTAGATAGCTATTTTCGTTATACTTATTGTTATACTGGTTAGGAATTCATAATAAATTTATTATGATTCACCTAACAGAGATGATCACTTACTAATTACTTATTAAATGTAGATACTATTTTCAGCTTTAAAATTTATTAGGAAAAAGAGAGATACCTCTTGGGAGGAAAAAAACATGGCAGATTATCTTGTAATTGTAGAATCTCCAGCAAAAGCAAAAACAATTGAACGATATTTAGGTAAAAAGTATAAAGTTAAAGCCTCTATGGGACACTTGAGAGATTTACCCAAGAGTCAAATGGGAGTTAATGTAGAAGAAAAATTTGAACCTAAGTACATTACAATTCGAGGCAAGGGTCCTGTATTAAAGGAATTAAAAACAGCAGCAAAAAAAGCAAAAAAAGTTTTTCTCGCGGCTGACCCCGATAGAGAGGGTGAAGCTATCGCTTGGCACTTAGCTCACAGTCTTGATATTGATTTAGATTCGGAATGCAGAGTTGTATTTAATGAAATTACAAAAGAAGCAATTAAAGAATCCTTTAAGCATCCAAGAACTATAAATATGGACTTAGTAGATGCACAACAAGCTCGTCGGATTTTGGATCGGTTAGTCGGCTATAATATTAGCCCCTTACTATGGAAAAAGGTAAAAAAAGGCTTGAGTGCTGGTAGGGTGCAATCTGTCGCTGTTAAAATGATTATGGACAGAGAGAGAGAAATCGGAAAGTTTGAACCGGAGGAATACTGGTCAATTGAAGCAGGTTTCTTAAAGGACAAAGAAGAGTTTGAGGGAGTATTCTACGGTATTGATGGCAAGAAACAGGAACTCAATAATAAAGAAGAAGTAGATAAAATTCTAGCAACATTAAAAGGTAAAAAATTTAAAGTAGATAAAGTTAATAAGAGAGAAAGAAAAAGAAATCCTTCTACACCATTTACGACTTCTTCAATCCAACAGGAAGCTGCTAGAAAACTTAATTTCAGGGCTAGAAAAACAATGATGGTAGCACAACAATTATATGAAGGTATTGATTTGGGGAAGAAAGAAGGTGGGATAACTGGTTTAATCACGTACATGCGTACCGATTCTACTAGGATTTCCGACACAGCTAAGAAAGAAGCTGTCCAATATATTACCGAGAACTATGGTGAAGAATATTTAGGTAAAAACGCTAAACCAGCAAAGAAAACAGAGGGTGCTCAAGATGCTCATGAAGCAATTCGTCCAACTTCTGCTTTTCGGGATCCTAAATCACTGAAAAGTGTTCTATCACGAGATCAGTTTAGATTGTATAAGTTGATCTGGGATCGATTTACGGCAAGTCAAATGGCCCCCGCTGTTATGGATACAATGACAGTACATCTTGTAAACGAGGGTATTGAATTTCGAGCAACCGGTTCTAAAGTAAAGTTTAAGGGATTCATGAAGGTGTATATTGAAGGTAGAGATGATAATAAAAAAGAAGAAGATACATTACTACCAGATATAGAAGAAGGAATGTCTGTAGAGGCAAAGGCTATTGAACCTAACCAACACTTCACGCAACCTCCACCAAGATATACTGAGGCTAGATTGGTTAAAACAATGGAAGAACAAGGGATTGGTCGACCATCTACCTTTGCACCTACATTGGATACTATTCAACGCAGGGGATATGTGACACTAGACAATAAAAGATTTGTCCCAACTGAACTTGGTGAAATTGTTATAGATTTGATTGAAGAATTTTTCCCTGAAATCATTGATGTTGATTTTACTGTTAAAATGGAAGGCGATTTGGATTCAATTGAGGAAGGCAAGAGAGAATGGGTTCAGATCATCGATAGTTTCTATCAAGGCTTTGACAAACGATTAGAAATAGCCGAAAAAGAGATGGAAAAAATTGAAATCAAGGATGAACCCGCCGGAATTGATTGTGAAAATTGCGGACATGAAATGGTTTATAAAATGGGAAGATACGGTAAGTTCTTAGCGTGCTCTAACTTTCCTGAATGTAGAAATACGAAACCTATACTTAAAGAAATTGGTGTCAAATGCCCTAACTGTAAAGAAGGAAATGTAGTTGAAAGAAAGACCAAAAAAAGGCGTACTTTTTATGGATGTGATAATTATCCAAAGTGTGAATTTATCTCATGGGATAAGCCAATTTCAAGGCCATGTCCAAAATGTGAATCTTTGTTAGTTGAAAAGAAAAATAAAAAAGGAACTCAGATTAATTGTACTAATTGCGATTACCAGGAAGAAGTACAAGATTAAATAAGTGTGCGTAAAAAGTCTACTGGATTTCCATACCCAGTAGACTTTTTATATGAAAATGGTAATTCATTATTTAGAATGTTATAAAAGTTGGAAAATGTGGGATAATGTATTGAATAGGTGAAATTTTGTGCCAATAGTGTCTAAGGGATTACAAAATTCTCTAAATAGGTTATATTGACAATAAGATGAGTAGGGGATATAATTTCGATTCCATAAGATTAGTTACTAAATACATAAATGTTTTTAAAACTCATCAACGACCTTAAGGACGATTCAGAATTTTGTTACTATTCGGAAAAATTCATTGCAACGTAAGCAGAAATTATGTTACTATTTAAACGCCTTGAGCGAGGTGAAAATATGGATAGATTTGAAAATTATAGTAACTTATTTTTAGAATATTTGCAAATAGAGAAAAATGCTTCGCCTTATACTACTAAGTTTTACCTAAAAGACATTGAAACCTTTATCTTGTTCTTAAATAGAGAAGGAATAACTGATTTGGGAAATATTGATTACCAAATTGTAAGGGTATTCCTAACTTCGCTGTATGATCGACAGTTGTCTCGAAGAAGTGTCTCTAGAAAAATTTCGAGTTTAAGAAGCTTCTATCGTTTTCTAGAACGAGAGGGATTAGTAACAGAAAATCCTTTTCAAAATGTAACTTTACCAAAGGCTGAACATCCTGTTCCAGATTTTTTATACATGGAAGAAATTGAGAAGCTATTTACCATAAGTGATACTGGTAATCATCTGGGTCAGAGAAACCAAGCAATTCTTGAACTTCTATATGCAACAGGTATTCGTGTCAGTGAGTGTACAGGGTTAAGACTAAACGATATTGATTTTCAAATTAATACAGTGTTAGTTACCGGAAAGGGTAGAAAAGAACGATATGTGCCTTTTGGCCAATATGCTGAGACTGCATTAAGAGAATACATAAATGATGGTCGTCAAGCATTGCAAGAAAAAAGTAATAACCAGTCAAAGGCTGTATTTCTGAATTCGAGAGGTAATCCCCTTTCAACAAGAGGCGTCGGGTTGATCTTAGATAAAATGGTTAAAGAAGCTGCATTAACTATCGATATTCATCCGCATAAATTAAGGCATACATTTGCTACTCATATGCTAAATGAAGGAGCAGACCTAAGAGGTGTCCAAGAGCTGTTAGGGCATGAGCATCTTTCTTCAACACAAATCTATACTCATGTATCCAAAAACCACTTACGTAATGTATATATGAATAGCCATCCCCGAGCTAAAGAACGGGAATAATTGAAAAGAGGTGGAAATTATTAATCAAGAATTTCATGCGACCACCATATTCGCAGTTCAGCATAATGGTCAATGTGCTATGAGTGGCGATGGCCAGGTTACCTTAGGAAATGCTGTTGTTATGAAACATAAAGCAAAAAAAGTTCGTAGACTATTTAGAGGCCAGGTAATAGCTGGATTTGCAGGTTCTGTAGCCGACGCATTTACGTTATTTGAGAAATTTGAAGGAAAATTAGAGGCTTTTAACGGCAACCTTTCTAGAGCAGCTGTAGAGTTAGCTAAAGAATGGAGAAGTGATAAAGTTCTTCGTAAGCTAGAAGCTATGCTTATCGTAATGAATAACGAAGAAATGCTTCTCGTATCAGGTACAGGAGAAGTAATTGAACCGGATGATGGTATTCTAGCTATTGGATCTGGAGGAAATTATGCATTAAGTGCAGGAAGAGCATTAAAACGTTATTCGAAAGAACTTACTGCAAGAGAGATTGCTAAAGCTGCTATAGAAATAGCAGGTGAGATTTGTGTTTATACAAATGATTATATTACTCTAGAGGCGATTGATTAATAAGGAGGCAATTGATGAATGTCGATGAATATGACGCCTAAGCAAATTGTTGAGCAATTGGATAAATATATAATTGGTCAAAGAAATGCTAAAAAGTCTGTTGCAATTGCATTACGGAATAGATATAGACGAATGCAATTAGATGAAAAAATGCGGGAAGAAATTGTTCCGAAAAATATATTAATGATTGGACCAACCGGAGTTGGGAAAACAGAAGTTGCTCGAAGGTTGGCTAAATTAGTTGGAGCACCTTTTGTGAAGGTAGAAGCCACCAAATTTACTGAGGTTGGATATGTTGGCCGTGATGTCGAATCTATGGTTCGTGATCTTGTTGAGATGGCTGTACGTATGGTGAAGGAAGAAAAAATGGTTGGAGTAATGGAGAAAGCCAAAGACCTAGCGAACAAAAGACTTGTAAAAATCATCGTACCAAAAGAAAAAAAACAAAATTCTTTTAAAAATCCTCTTGAGATGTTCTTCACACCACAACAACAAAATGGTGATGAGCAAGAACAAGGACAAGAAGAAGATAAACAGGATATAGAGATAAAAAGAGAGCAAGTTGAGCGTCAATTAGCATTAGGAGAATTGGAAAAACGTATGGTGTCAATTGAGGTGGAAGAACAGTCCTCATCTATGTTTGATATGATGCAAGGATCGGGAATGGAACAGATGGGAATGAATATGCAGGATGCATTAGGACAATTCATGCCCAAAAAGAAGAAGAAACGCAAGTTACCTGTATCAGAAGCCAGGAAGGTGTTAACTCAGCAAGAAGCTCATAAGTTAGTTGATATGGATGAAGTTGCACAAGAGGCAGTGGAAAAGGTAGAACAGTCTGGGATTATTTTTATTGATGAAATTGATAAAGTTGCAGGTAAGGGTGACCAACAATCAGCTAATGTATCAAGAGAAGGTGTTCAACGCGACATTCTTCCTATTGTTGAAGGATCGACAGTTGTTACCAAGCACGGGCCCGTGAAAACCGATCACGTTCTGTTTATCGCAGCAGGTGCATTTCATATGGCAAAACCATCTGATCTAATACCTGAATTGCAAGGACGGTTCCCAATCCGAGTTGAATTTGATAAATTAACAACGGATGACTTCAAGAAGATATTGACAGAACCTTCAAATGCATTACTAAAGCAATATGAAGCACTTTTAGGAACAGAAGGTATAAATGTCTCTTTTACTGACGAAGCTGTAACAAGACTGGCAGAAGTTGCCTTTGAAGTGAACCAGGAAACGGATAATATTGGTGCTAGAAGATTACACACAATTCTAGAAAAGTTGCTCGAAGATTTATCTTTTGAGGCGTCTGATATCAATATGGGGACTATCGAAATAACGAAAAATTATGTGGATGAAAAGCTAAGTTCTATTGCTAAAAACAAAGACTTAAGTCAATATATACTATAATATACAATAACGAAGGAGTAGTTACATGTTACTAGAACGAGCACGAAAAATAAACTCAATGTTACAAAAAGCAACTGGTAAGTCTGTTAATTTTAACGAAATGTCTGCGACGCTAAGAGATACGATTACAGCTAATATTTTTGTGGTAAGTCGCAGAGGAAAATTATTAGGAGTTGCTATTAATCAACAAATAGAAAATGAGCGAATGAAATCTATGTTGGAATCAAGACAATTCCCTGAAGAGTACACAGAGAGCCTGTTTAATATTCAAGAAACTACTGCAAACATTGACATCGAAAGTAAATATACTGCTTTTCCAATAGAAAATAAAGATTTATTTAAAAATGGATTAACAACAATTGTTCCAATTATTGGTGGTGGTGAAAGACTAGGAACACTCATTCTAAGCAGACTAACCCAAAGTTTTAATAATGATGACTTGTTACTGGCCGAATATGGTGCAACGGTTGTTGGTATGGAAATTCTACATGAAAAAACAGAAGAAATTGAAATGGAAGCTAGAAGTAAGGCAGTTGTTCAAATGGCCATTAGCTCTCTTTCTTACAGTGAATTAGAAGCGATTGAACACATTTTTGAGGAGCTAGATGGTAATGAAGGACTTTTAGTAGCGAGTAAAATTGCTGATAGGGTAGGTATTACAAGATCTGTTATTGTTAATGCGTTAAGAAAGCTTGAAAGCGCTGGGGTAATTGAGTCGCGTTCACTAGGGATGAAAGGTACTTATATTAAAGTGCTAAATAGTAAATTCTTAGTTGAATTACAAAAAATAAAGTCTTAATAATCGCAATACTAAGAGCATTCCTTATGATTACAAGGAATGCTCTTTTTTCTATGTGTTTTTTGCTATTTGAATAATAGAAACCTATAGTTATATTCAGAAATCTAACAAGCTGAGTTTATAATTAGTTATTTCCATTTAGTCCTTAATGTGTGATAATAAAAGCAATCGGTTACATATTTCGACAATAAACTTGAGTAGAAAAAAATCTTGTATATTTAGAGGTACTTTAGTCCTGTTTTTCACTAAAAAGTAGTGACCGAGGTAAGATTGTGGTCGATTGCCATAGACACACTATCGCATTTAAACTACAATATTCGATAACGAAAGACTTTTTATGACAATCTTCAATATATGAAAGGGAGAATTATAATGTCATTATTTGGTAAAACAATTAATACTTTAGAGCGATCCTTAGACTATTCCTCATTAAAAAATCAAACCATCTCAAATAATATAGCTAATGCTGACACTCCGAATTATAAAGCAAAAAGTGTTGTTTTTAAAAATGTATTAGGTAATGAAATAGAAAACACATTTCATGCAAAACGAACACATCCAAAACATATCCCTTTTCAATCTAGTTCTGATCATTCCTCCTATCGAGTGATATCAGACTCTAGCACTACATATAACCATAACGGAAATAATGTCGATATCGATAAAGAAATGACAGAATTAGCTAAAAATCAAATTTATTATCAAAGTATCGTAGATAGATTGAATGGCAAATTTAATAGTCTTCAAACAGTTATAAAAGGAGGAAGATAGCAATGAGCATCTTTCATTCAATTAATACAAGTGCGAGTGCTTTGACTTCACAACGTTTACGAATGGATACTATTTCCTCAAATATAGCAAATGCTGAAACAACTAGAGCAACTATAAATGAAAATGGGGAGTATGAACCATATCGTAGAAAGATGGTTGTTTTTGAACAAAATGAACAACGATTCTCTTCGTTCTTAAGGCGTGCTTCCAGTGGAGTTCATAGCTCTGGTTCAGGTGTTAGGGTAAGTGAGATTGTCGAAGATGATGAACCATTCAAACTCGTTTTTAATCCTAATCATCCAGATGCAAACGAAGAGGGTTATGTTCAATTACCAAACGTAGACCCATTAAAAGAAATGGTAGACCTAATGAGTACTACTAGATCTTATGAAGCAAACGTTACATCGTTAAATGCTACAAAAAGTATGCTGATGAAAGCATTAGAAATTGGAAAATAAAAAGGTGGGGATTAATTAATGGCTATTTCAGCAATAAACACATTGCAAACACCAATGATCTCTTTACAAAACGTTCAGACTCAAAAGGTGACACCTGCAAAAGCTCAAAGTCAATTTACGAATAACCTAAAAAACGCAATTGATCATTTAAATCAAGTTCAAGGTGCCTCTGATAAAAAGACTGAGGCATTGGCAAGAGGAGAAATAAATGATCTTCACGATGTAATGATAACAGCTAAGAAATCGAGTTTGACCCTGCAAACAGCTGTTGAAGTACAGAGAAAAGTTATCGATGCTTATAACGAAGTAATGAGGATGCAAGTTTAATAGAAAATAAGTTATATATTAGACTTTATTATCCAATCCATAAGCTTCCTAAACAAAAATAGTCGGTTCTTCGGAGGCAAAAGATGAAAGAGAAATTTAATATATACAAAGAAAAAATAACGAATTTTTGGTCAACAAGGTCACGTTCACAGCAAAGACTGTACTTAGGATCTGTTCTTTTATTTCTATTCTTGATTATTGGTAGTAGCTTGTTTGCGTCGGCATCAAATATGGTTCCTTTGTATAACAATCTCTCGCTACAAGAAGTAGGCCAAATAAAAGGTGAACTTGATGCTAGAGGTATAAAATACGAGCTTGGGAATGCTGGTACGACTATTAATGTTCCAGATGATCAGGTAGATACATTACTGGTCGATTTAGCAGCTCAAGGTATTCCGAACAGTGGAAGTATTGATTATTCATTTTTCAGTGCTAACACTTCTTGGGGAATGACAGACAACGAATTTGATGTAATTCATCTGGATGCAATGCAAACAGAGCTCGGTAATTTAATGAAAAGCATCGATGGAATCGAAGAAGCAAAAGTGATGATTAATAAGCCTCAAGATCCTGTGTTCGTTAGTGACCAAACACAGGAAGCATCCGCCTCAATAGTTATTAACACTAGACCAGGTTATCAGTTCCAAGAAAGTCAAATTAGTTCATTGTATCATTTGGTTTCAAAAACAGTACCTAACTTGCCTACTGACAATATCGTCATTATGAACCAAAACTTTGAGTACTTTGATTTAAATAATTCAAATTCTTTTAGTGGGGACACTTATACATCCCAACAAAAAGTAAAACAGGATATCGAAAGAGATATTCAACGTCGCGTTCAGCAAATGATAGGTATGATGGTCGGTACTGAAAAGGTTATTGCTTCCGTTACTGCCGATATTGATTTCACACATGAGAATAGAATTGAGGAGTTAGTAGAATCACCGGATGAAGACACTCTAAATGGCTTACCTGTAAGTATTGAATCAATCAAAGAGTCTTATACCGGTAATCCTCCTGTTACAGGAGAAGCAGGTACAGGAGAAGGGGATATACCCAATTATCCTGCAGGTGGAGTGGGTGATGATGGTGACTACGAACTGGTTAAAGAATCAATAAATAATGAGTTCAATCGGATTCGTAAGGATATTGTTGAAAGTCCTTACAAAATACGTGATTTGGGCATTCAGGTAGCTGTAGATAATACAAAGGATTCGACAGAGGGACAGGAAATTGAATACCTGACACAACAGGAACAAAACACTGTTGAAGAAGGAATATCGTCAATACTAAGTTCCATCGTTTCTACTTCCATCGATAAGAGCTACGGACAGGTAATTCCTGAGGAGAAGGTCTCCATTGTCTTTCAAGAATTTAATGGCAAACCAAACGTACCTACTAATAATATACCAGTAATTCCATATTGGGTTTATGGTTTGGGAGCGTTACTATTCATCGTTATCTTAGCTTTGATATGGGTACTGAGGAAACGGAAAAATAGTGAAGAGGAAATGGTTACTGAGAATGTAATTGAGAGACAGGTCACCGCTGCTCCTGTCCCAGACATTGAAGAGGATTATGATTCAGAATCTTCAATGAAAAGAAAACAATTGGAAAAAATGGCTAAAGATAAACCAGAAGACTTCGCTAGACTATTAAGAAGTTGGATTGCAGAAGATTAGGGGGCAACCTTTTATGGCTAGGCATAGAGAATCATTAACTGGAAAACAAAAGGCTGCAATTCTATTAATTTCTCTTGGACCTGATGTAGCAGCTCAAATATACAAGCATCTAACAGAAGAAGAAATTGACAAATTAACATTAGAAATTTCTTCTGTTAAAAAAGTGAATTCTAATCAAAAAGAAAATATATTAGACCAGTTTCATCAAATCGCACTGGCGCAAGACTATATATCTCAGGGAGGTATTAATTACGCTAAGTCGATATTAGATAAGGCTTTAGGACAGCAAGAGGCCACGAAAATCATTAATCGTTTGACATCATCATTACAAGTTAAACCGTTTGATTTTGCTAGAAAGGCAGAACCATCACAGATTTTAAATTTCATCCAAAATGAACACCCACAGACAATTGCTTTAGTACTTTCATACTTGGATGCAGAACAAGCTAGTCAGATTTTATCTGAACTTCCACAGGAAATGCAGGCAGATATAGCAAAAAGAATTGCTTTGATGGACTCTACATCACCGGAAATCATATATGAAATCGAACAGGTATTGGAAAGAAAACTTTCAACTTCTGTTACGCAAGATTATACACAAACCGGTGGAATTCAAGCTGTGGTTGAAGTACTAAATGGGGTTGATCGCAGTACTGAGAGAACAATATTAGATGCATTAGAAATACAGGATCCTGAACTGGCTGAAGAGATTAAGAAGCGAATGTTTATATTTGAGGATATTGTTACTCTAGACAATAGAGCAATTCAACGAGTTATCCGTGAAGTAGAGAATGATGATCTAAGACTCTCACTCAAAGTTGCTAGTGAAGAAGTAAAAGAAATTGTCTTTAAAAATATGTCTTCTAGAATGGCAGAGACTTTTAAAGAGGAAATGGAATTTATGGGTCCAGTTAGATTAAGAGATGTGGAAGAGGCACAAACGAGAATTGTTTCTGTGATTAGAAGATTAGAGGAAGTGGGAGAAATTGTAATAGCTCGTGGTGGAGGGGATGATATCATTGTCTAGTAGTGTAATAAAACTAAAACAATACTCTGAAAACAATAAAGTTATAGGCATTAAACCCATCCAAGTAAGTGCTAATACCTCAACAGAAACGGAAGAATTTGATGAGCAGGAACAAATACAGATCCGATTACAAAATGCACATAGTCAATTGAAGAGAGTCGAACAGCAATCTAAAGAGATTTTAGAGTCCGCTCATAAACAAATTGAACTAGATAGGAATCAATGGAAAGAGGAAAAAAATGATCTTATACACCAGGCAAAAGAACAGGGCTATAGTGATGGATTTGAACTTGGAAAGAAAGAAAGTCTAGAAGAATATAGTAAACTTATAGACCAAGCTCAAGCTATTATTAAAAAGGGACATTCTGACTATGATTCTATTATTGAAAAAAGCGAGGATACGGTACTCGAACTAGCGTTAAATGTTGCCTCTAAGATTCTTCATTTCGAATTGGTAGAGACTGATCATTTTATAAACATAGTAAAACATGTAATTAAAGAAACAAAAGGTCAATCGACAGTAAGCATATATTCACATCCGGAAGATTATATACTGATCGATAGTCATAAAGAAGAATTAATAAATAATACTAGTAGTCAAACACTTTCCATCTATCCAGATGCTGATTTAGAAAGAGGTTCATGTATTATAGAAACTTCTTTCGGAAAGATAGATGCTAGTGTTGATAGTCAATTAATAGAGTTAAGTAATAAGTTGATAGGCTTTGCTCAGGAGGTAGGCCGTGAACATTCAAGGATACCTTGATTTTATAGAACAAGCTGATACATACAAACGGTACGGAAAAGTTCATAAAGTAGTCGGATTGATGATTGAATCGATTGGACCCGAAACAAGTATTGGTGATGTTTGCTATATCCATAATTCCAAGAAGAGTAAAGTGTTTCTTGCTGAAGTGGTTGGATTTAACCAGGAGAAGGTACTATTGATGCCTTATTCGTCAATAAAAGATATTGGACCTGGTTGCTTGGTTGAAGGGACAAATAATCCACTAAAAATAAAAGTAGGTAAAGGTCTAATTGGAAAAGTAATTGATTCTTTAGGTAACAATCTGGATAATAATCCTTTACCTAAGGGTTTAATACCTTATCCTACCGAACAAGATCCGCCTAATCCTTTAGAGCGACCAACAATTGATGAACCAATTAATGTGGGTATCCGGTCAATTGATACATTACTAACAGTTGGAAAAGGGCAAAGGATAGGACTTTTTGCTGGAAGTGGAGTAGGAAAAAGCACTTTGCTAGCAATGATTGCTAGAAACAGTAGTGCTGATGTTAATGTAATTGCTCTAATTGGTGAACGTGGAAGAGAAGTTAGAGAATTCATCGAAAAAGATTTAGGTGTTGAAGGATTAAAAAAATCAATTATAGTGGTTGCTACTTCAGATCAGCCAGCATTGATGAGAATTAAAGGTGCATATACTGCAACGGCAATCAGTGAGTATTTTCGTGATCAAGGATTACAAGTAAATCTGCTTATGGACTCAGTTACCAGAGTTGCAATGGCACAACGAGAAATAGGACTTGCAATAGGTGAACCACCAACAACTAAAGGTTACACACCTTCAGTATTTGCAATTTTGCCAAGATTGCTCGAGCGTACAGGTTCAAATCAACATGGTACAATTACAGCGTTTTATACAGTATTAGTTGATGGTGATGATATGAATGAACCAATTGCTGATACAACAAGAGGAATACTTGATGGACATTTCGTTCTAGATAGAAAACTAGCAGAACAAGGCCAATTCCCTGCAATAAATGTTTTAAAATCTATTAGTAGAGTTATGCCTAACATTACATCAAAGGATGATCAAGGATTAGCTCAACGTGTAAGGTCTTTATTGGCAACCTATGAAGAAAACCAAGAATTAATTCAAATAGGAGCTTATAAAAGAGGTACTAGTCCACAAATAGATGAGTCAATTAGATTTCATCCAAAGATTATAGATTTTTTAAAGCAGTCTACAGAGGAAATATCTTCAAGAGAAGAATCGCTAAGGATGATGTCTGACTTGGTAAACGGGAGTGTTAACTAATGACCCAATCTGATTCATTTCAAAAGATATTAGTTGTTCGAGAAAAAGAGAAAAAACAGAGACAAAAGGAATACAATAAGGCCATCGATAGCTTTGAAGAGGTTGCAACACAGTTATATACTTTGCTAAAGAAAAAGGAAGATGTGGAATCGAGTTACAAGCAGTTTCTTGAAAGTCCAGGTCCTATCACGACCTTATCCACTCACTATTCTTTTTTAGAAAGAATAAAGACAAAAATAACACAATTAGAAGAAAAGGTTAAAAATGCTAGAAAGTACATGGAGAATGAACAAAGTAAATTAACTGAAGCACATATAGAAGTTAAAAAGTTTGAAAAATTGATTGAACAAAAACATTTGAAACAATTACAAAAGGAAAAAAACGAAGAAACTAAACTGATGGATGAACTTTCAGTGATACAGTTTTCTTATAGTGAAGATAGGTGAGTGTATGGCTAGCAATGATTTTAATGAAGAGAAAACTAAAGCTGGATTTCTACAATGGTCACTAGTATTAATCATACCATTAGTTTTTGCTATAACTTTAGCATTAATCATCATGACCTTTGCAGGTATAGATATCATAGGAAAGACCGAAACAATTGCAAATAAAGTGCCACTTTTATCTGAAGTAATTACTACTGAAGATGAAAGAGCAGTAGAGGACGATCAAGCGGAATTACTGAATGAGATATCTACTAAGAATAATGAAATCGACAGGTTAACAGCTGACGTTCAGGACAAAGAAAATACCATTGAACAGTTAAATCAAGAAATAGCCGATTTAACTATCCAAATGGAAGAAGCAGTGACTACACAAGAAGCACAGAAGGAAAAAATGGAAAGTGTTGCCACTTCTTTTAGTAACATGGAACCTTCTGCTGCTGCTCCTATTATCACAAACTTAGAAGATGATCTTGCAGGTTCAATCTTGGAAAAACTATCAAATGAAGTACGTGGACAAATTCTGGGTGAGATGGAACCAGAAGAAGCAGCACGATTAACCAACTACATTTTGCAACAGACTAGCAATTAAAAATAGAGTACTGAAAGGGGGTGATAATAATGCAAAACGTCGGGATGTTGATGACTCATCCAGCACCAATGAAAACAAATAGCAACACCACTAACAAGGAATCTGGTACAAAAATGAACTTCTTAGAGTTGTTGGGAAATTTAACTAACTCTAAAAACAATCAAGCTAGTACTCTGACTCTTCAACAATTAAATACTTTAGAAGATCCATTAACAGGTGAAAAGCAAAAAGTTGAAGAGTTTAACTTGGTTTCACTTCTACATTACTTACATCAAGGAGAAGTTGAACAAACAGAGCCCGGTTTATCTAGTGAAAACAATCAAGAAGGATACACCATAGGACTACCACAAATTCCAGAACTAAATTTACAATTAACTCAGAAAGTTGAAGGAAATCTTGATATTAATCAAGAGAAATCAATACAACTGGTAAGCATAGTAGGTGAACAAGTTCTATCTGCTGAAGAAGAAAATAAATTTCTTCTGTTAGAAAAACTGTCTAATTTATGGACTAAAGTAGAATCTATTTTAAATCAGTTGGCTAGTAACATTACAAAGAAAGATCAAGCTCAATTGTTAAAACTTCTTGAGCAGTGGACAAGTTTGGAGAAAAAGTTAGTGAAAATTGATGGGTCTAATACAAACTTAGAAAAAGTAATTCCAAAAGAAGGTAGTAAAGAACAAATGCTTTGGAGTCAATTACTACAAACCTATCAAAAAAGAAATGGTCTACAAACAAATCATAGATATCAAACTAATTCAATGGTGACAGGTAATGATGTAGCAAAATGGATAAAGGACGCACTAGTGAAATTTTCAGGTGAATCCTCCACTATCTCATCTAAGGCTAGTCCAGCTGAATATCAGGTAAATCTAATGCAAATGTCCAAGGTAGAGCAATTTGTTATTCATTTAAATCAAGGATCAAGTCCGGAATCTAATTCAGACGAATTAGTCGAAGAGTTTAAAAGGGCTATAAATTCGAGTAAGTTCTTAACCACAAATGACGGCAAGCAGTTGCTACTGAAATTACGGCCTGCAAATCTTGGTGAAATGATGGTGAGATTCACACAAATTGATGGTGAAACTGTTGTGAAAATCACAGTTACATCCCTAGCCACAAAAGAAATGCTAGAGGGCAATATGAGCCAATTAAGACACATGTTCTCTCCACATCAGGTTGTAGTAGAAAAACAAGATTCACAAACGTTCCAGCAAGATCAATACCAATCAGAAAAGCAAAAAGAGAATTCTAAAGAAAACCAATCATCAAACAATCCAAAACCAGATAGTTCACAGTCCAACCAAGATGAACAGAAGGATAACTCTGATGCTGAAACAAGCTTTCATCAACTATTAATGAATGAGAAGGTGTAGTGGTATCTATGACCAAAATTGATCCGTCCTTATATCTGAATCCTCAAACTAGAGGAACGACAAACTCTAATTTAGGAAAAGATGAATTTTTGAAAATATTAATGGCACAGTTACAAAACCAAGATCCATTAAATCCTATGCAAGATAAGGAATTCATATCACAAATGGCTACTTTTTCTTCACTCGAACAAATGATGAACATGTCAAATTCAATCGGTAATTTGGCAAACAATCTTTCAGTGTCCCCGGTAGTTCAATATAGTAGCTTTATTGACAAAGAGGTTAGCTACTATCGATATGATACAGATACTGGAGCTAAATTAGACTTGATTAGTAGTAAAGTGAAAGCAGTAAGTCAGTATCAAGGAACCGCGGTATTAGAGTTAGAGAATGGTGAGAAGATTAATGCAGATGAAATCGAAAAAGTTAGCAGTATTACAGAAGAATAAAGGAAGGTGATGTAATGGATCATCGAATTCAACAAATGCATCATCAAGCATTACTTCCAAAAATTAAAAAACCTAACATTAACACCAAACAAACGATTTCCTTTAATGAAGTGCTTACCGAAGTTCAAGGATTAAAGGTGAGTAAGCATGCTAGTGATCGACTTGCACAAAGAAATATCACTATAAATGATGCACTTTGGAAAAAAATATCTGAAAAAGTAGTAGAAGCAAACCAAAAAGGGATAACAGATTCGCTAGTAGTCACAAATGAAGCAGCATTACTTGTAAGTGCAAAGAATAGCACCGTTGTGACAGCAATGAATCGTACAGAAGCCTCGAGTAGAATATTTACAAATATTAACGGAACGATCTTAATTGATGAATAGGCTGGACCCAAATGGGAGGCCACTAAGCTGCTGATTGATTGACGCAGCCCATTCTAATAAAAAATGGAAGGAATGTTAGCCTCATGTTACGTTCAATGTATGCAGGAATTTCAGGTATGAAAGCATTTCAAACGAAGTTAGATGTTGTAGGTAATAATATTGCCAATGTCAATACTTCTGGCTTTAAAAAAGGAAGAATCACATTCCAAGATATGATGAGTCAAACGCTATCAGGCGCAGAAGGACCTGTTCAAGGAGCAGGTGGAAATGTTATTCGCGGTGGAATCAATCCATCTCAAGTAGGACTTGGTACTCAAATTGGTTCGATTGACAATATCCATACACAAGGAAACAGACAAACGACAAATAGAACACTTGATTTAGCATTAGAAGGCGATGGAATGTTTGTTTTAGGTCAGGAGTTGCAGCTTAACGGGACAGAAGTAGACATGGAGACGACACCATTAACTTTTTCTCGATCAGGTAACTTCTATTTAGACAATGAGGGTTATATCGTAAATGCTAACGGGCAATACCTTCTTGGTGAGGCGGATGTAGATGCAGATGGTGGATTGGATGGTGTTCTAGGCAGAATCCAAATTCCGGAAAATGCTGAGAGCTTTAGTATCCAAGGTAACGGAACTGTAACTTATGTCAATGCTGCTGGAAACACGATGGATGCCGGACAAGTATTATTAGCCAAGTTTTCGAATCCAGGTGGCTTACAAAAAATCGGATCGAATATGTTCCAGATGACCAACAATGCTGGTGTATTTACCGACGGTGTTGATGGTGTTTTTAATGACATGGCTGACCTAGTAACACCAGAACAAGAAGGTTCGGCATCGATTGTCTCAGGTGCGCTTGAAATGTCCAATGTTGATTTAGCTGAAGAGTTCACAGAAATGATCACAGCTCAACGTGGGTTTCAAGCGAATACTAGAATTATAACTACATCTGATGAGATTCTTCAAGAACTAGTAAACTTAAAACGATAATATAAGGGAGGTGGGGGGCTGGGTCCTACCAAGCCCCCTCCATTTATGATACAAGTTACAAGATTAAATGGGGATACCTTTACATTAAATGCACTCTATATCGAACAAATACAATCATTCCCTGATACCACTATCTCATTAATTAACAGTAAAAAGTTAGTTGTAAAAGAATCTGAATCTGAAGTAATCCAATTAATCAACCAATTCTATCAGCATATTGGATTGCAAGGATGTCTAAAAGAAATAGGTGATAATCAATGAATCGTAGACTTTTTAAGATTTTGATTTCAATTTTGGTAGTACTTACTATTTTAGGTGTTGTTGCCTTTGTTGTCGTACTCAATGTATCAGGCGAACAAAAAAGAAGCGATGTATTATCTCTCAAAAAAATGGTCGACTATTCTTTTACTACATCTGAGATGAGCACAGATTTAAAAGACGATAGCTTTGTTAGAATTCAGTTTAGGATTATAACAGATAGTAAAAAAGCAAAGGAAGAAATTGAAAATAGAGAGTTTCAATTGAAGAATATCTTCATAAAAGAATCTGTTGAGATGGAAGAAGAGGATCTCCAGGTTGGTTTATCGGACTTGGAAGAAACAATAAAAATAAAAATGAATGAATTAATGGAAGATGGTCAAATCAAAGAAGTTTATGTTATAGGTAAAATTGTTCAGTAAATATAGATGCTCCTAAGATGGAGGTGACACAAATTGGCGGAAGAAGTACTTTCACAAAATGAAATTGATGCTCTTTTATCCGCACTATCTTCGGGTGAGATGGATGCTAATCAACTCAAACAAGAGGAAAAAGATAAAAGAATTAGAATATATGACTTCAAAAGAGCACTTCGTTTTTCAAAAGATCAAATTCGAAGTATTTCCAGAATACATGAAAATTTCGCAAGATTATTAACTACATTTTTCTCAGCACAATTAAGGACATATGTGCATATTTCAGTCGCGTCGGTTGACCAAGTTCCTTATGAAGAATTTATTCGATCTATCCCTACTATGACTATATTAAACATTTATAGTGTCTCCCCACTAAATGGAAGAATTATTTTTGAGTTTAATCCAAATATTGCTTATGCGATGATGGATAGATTGCTTGGCGGTAAAGGGAACAGCATAAACAAAGTGGAGAGCCTTACGGAGATTGAGACAACATTAATGACCCAGTTGTTTGAGAAGGCGCTAGATAATTTACAGGAAGCTTGGAGCTCAGTTGTAGAGATTGATCCAGTGTTAGAAGAATTTGAAGTGAATCCACAATTTTTACAATTAGTATCTCCAAATGAAACAGTAGTAGTAGTGTCTCTAAATACAACTATTGGAGAAAGTAGTGGAATGATAAACATTTGTATTCCCCATGTTGTCTTGGAACCTATTATCCCTAAGCTATCAGTCCATTACTGGATGCAAAACGAAAGTACGAAAGAAAGTAAACCAGAGGAATATGAAAATCTAGCAAAAAGTATTGAAAAAGCTGTCGTTGATTTACGTGTAATTTTAGGCGAATCTACTATAAGTATGAACGAATTACTTCATTTAAATGAGAATGATGTAATCCAGTTGAATCAATCGATTGACACTCCACTAAAACTAAATATAGATAAGCAACAAAAATTTCATGTTCAACCAGGAAAGAGAAGAAATAAGATTGCTGTTCAAGTAATAGAGGAAATAAAAGGGGGGAATGAAGATGATGAATGATGGAATGTTATCTCAAGATGAAATTGATGCATTACTAAAAAGTACAGATGAGGAAATAAATGAAGATGATCATGGAGAGACGCCCCCAGTAGAAGAGTATTTATCGTCTTTAGAGCAAGATGCACTTGGTGAAATTGGTAATATTTCTTTTGGGAGTTCTGCCACAACCCTATCAACATTGTTAAATCAAAAAGTTGATATAACCACACCTCAAACAACTGTGATAAAACGAAGTAAATTAATAGATGAATTTCCCCAACCCCATGTCGGTGTTGAAGTTAAGTACACACAAGGGTTTTCTGGGATGAACATATTTGTAATAAAATCGGAAGATGCAGCAATCATTGCAGATTTAATGCTTGGTGGAGATGGAAATCCAACTTCCAATGAATTGAGCGATATATCTTTAAGTGCAGTTCAAGAAGCAATGAATCAAATGATGGGAACTGCTGCAACGAGTATGTCGACAATATTTAACAAACGTGTTGATATTTCTCCTCCTTCAATAAACGTCTTGGATGTTGAGGAAGCAACAAGTGGTGAAGATTTATCAGATGATGATGTACTGATAAAAGTGTCTTTCCAATTGAAAATTGGTAATCTGATAGATTCAAATATTATGCAACTTTTACCTGTATCATTTGCAAAAGACCTGGTCTATGAGTTACTTAATCCAGAGGGTGACGATGATAGTAAAACAGAAGAACATGTTAGTGTTTCAACCCAGGCATCTTCACAGGTAAGAAAACAGACGAAGGAAGTACAATCGTATTCGGAACAAGAATCAAAACGGGAACCCAGCCCTAAGCATTTGGGCGAAGCGATGTATCCGAATGCAGCCATCCAACAGGCTGAATTTTCTAACTTTGACAATAGTGACCTACCTAGTAAAGAAAAACGAAATCTTGATATGCTTCTTGACATTCCTTTAAAGGTGACTGTTGAATTAGGAAGGACAAAGCGAACTGTAAAGGATGTCTTGGAATTATCATCCGGTTCAATTATAGAACTGGATAAACTAGCAGGTGAACCTGTTAATATTCATGTAAATGATAAGTTAATTGCTAAAGGAGAAGTAGTGGTAATTGATGAAAACTTTGGCGTGAGGGTAACAGACATCATAAGTCAATCTGATAGAATAAAAAGATTGAAATAAAGGATACGGGAATGGGAGAGATTATTTTGGCAAATAAGATATTAATAGTAGACGATGCAGCATTTATGAGAATGATGATAAAAGACATTTTAAGTAAAAATGGATTTGAAGTTGTTGGCGAAGCGCAAGATGGTGTTCAAGCAGTAGAAAAATTCAAAGAACTGTCTCCTGATCTTGTTACAATGGACATCACTATGCCTGAAATGGATGGTATAACCGCATTAAAAGAAATCAAAAAGTTAAATGCAGATGCCAAAATAATAATGTGTTCGGCAATGGGTCAACAAGCAATGGTTATTGATGCTATTCAAGCTGGCGCAAAGGATTTCATAGTTAAGCCATTCCAATCTGAACGTGTTATTGAAGCTATTCAAAAAGTATTAGATTAAATGGGTGAATATATGCTAAAAAGGATGGTACTGTTTGTCATTTTAGGTTTTAGTTTTTTGAATATAATTAATAATTCTAATCATGAAGTTTCTGCATCACCAATGGTGTCAGATTGTAAAGAAAATCTAACAGATTGTGAACCAGAGACTGAACTTAATCTTGAAAGTGAAGAAGAGGAATCTGAAGAGGAATCCTTTGGTCAATCGACCAACTTGTTCCTGGTATTAGTTCAATTAATATTAGCTCTAGCTTTTGTCTTAGCACTTATTTATTTCTTACTTAAATTTGTAAATGGTAAAAATAAGATGTTTCAAAAAGTACGTACACTAGAAAACTTAGGTGGTATTCCACTTGGATCTAATAAGTCGATACAAGTTGTCCGTATTGGTGAACGTGTTTATGTCCTTGGAGTCGGAGAGAATGTAGAATTGTTGTCCGAGATTACAGACGATCAAACAAAAGAAGATTTACTAGCCAACGACCAGGTAACAGAGTTGAATCCTAGCAGTATCATTTCTTCAATGTGGAAGAAGAAAAAGTCAGAGGAAAAAGATGAAAATAGTCCTCAACATTTTACTCAATTATTTCAAAATGAGTTAAGTAAGTTAACAGAGGGTCGCAAAAAAATTACAAACAGATATAAACGTAAGGAAGACGATAGTCATGAATGAGTTTGTTGAAATTTTTTCTAGTTCCGATCCTGCTAATGTTTCTACTTCAGTAAGAATGTTATTACTATTAACTGTGTTTTCATTAGCTCCAAGCATATTAATATTGATGACAAGTTTTACGCGTATCATAATCGTACTCTCCTTTGTTAGGACTTCCTTGGCCACTCAGCAAATGCCACCTAACCAAGTGCTTATAGGAATAGCATTGTTTTTAACGTTTTTCATCATGGCACCCACCTTTCATGAGATTAATGAAGAAGCATTAACACCATTATTTGATGAAGAAATAACATTAGATGAAGCATATGAAAGAGCCAGTATTCCGATGAAGGAATTTATGGCAAAACATACAAGACAAAAAGATTTAGCACTTTTTATGAATTATTCTCAAATGGAAAAACCAGAAACACTCCAAGATATACCGATGACCACCTTAGTTCCAGCTTTTGCTATTAGTGAATTAAAAACAGCATTTCAAATGGGTTTTATGATATTTGTTCCTTTTTTAGTTATTGATATGGCAGTAGCAAGCGTTCTGATGTCAATGGGGATGATGATGCTTCCACCTGTTATGATTTCACTACCATTTAAAATACTTTTATTTATTTTAGTTGACGGATGGTACTTAATCTCGCATTCATTGTTACAGGGATTCTAGTGAGAGGAGAGAGACTCCATGAGTGGTGAATTTGTAGTATCACTAGCACAGCAAGGAATATATACAATTTTAATAGTTACAGGTCCGTTGTTGCTCTTAGCTCTTGTAGTAGGTTTGTTGGTTAGTATTTTTCAGGCGACTACTCAAATACAGGAGCAGACACTCGCTTTTATTCCAAAAATCGTTGCTGTACTAGTCGGTTTAGTATTTTTTGGTCCGTGGATGTTGTCAAGAATGGTGGAATTTACTGCTAATATCTTTCAAAATCTAAACCAGTTTGTAGGTTAAAGAATGATTGAAACTATTAATTTATCAAGTGTACCTGCGTTTATATTAATTTTAATACGTGTGACATCATTTTTTGTAACACTACCGATTTTCTCGTATCGTAATATACCTACTCATTTTAAAATTGGGTTTGGTTTTTTCTTAACTTGGATTATGTTCTATACAATATCTATCCCGGAAATCCCTATAGATGGTACGTTTATATTACTTATATTAAAGGAATCATTAGTAGGACTATTGATAGGGTTAATTGCCTATATCATCCTCTCAGCTATACAAATTGCTGGAGGGTTTATTGACTTTCAAATGGGGTTTGCAATAGCAAATGTTATCGATCCACAGACAGGTGCACAGAGTCCTCTAATGGGTCAATACTTCTACACGATAGCATTGTTATTTTTATTGGCAGTTGATGGTCACCATTTGTTAATTGATGGCATTTTCTATAGTTATCAAGCGATTCCAATAGATTCATTCATTCCATTTGGCGAAGAGGGAATAGCATTTTTTGTAATTGATACGTTTAATCAAATGTTTATTATTGCATTTCAAATGGCGATTCCGATTGTAGGGTGTTTATTTTTAGTAGATGTGGCACTAGGGATAATAGCCAGGACAGTCCCGCAACTAAATGTGTTTGTAGTAGGTATTCCACTTAAAATCCTTGTTGCTTTTTTAGCGATATTTGTATCAATAGCTTTTTACATCATGTTAATTCAGGATTTATTTGAATCGATGCTACATTCAATGCGTGGACTTATCCAATTATTTGGAGGTGGCTAGATGTACCTTAAATTAAACCTACAATTTTTTGCAGGAGAAAAAACCGAGAGAGCGACCCCGAAAAAAAGACAAGACTCCAGGAAAAAAGGTCAAGTCGCTAAGAGTCAAGATGTTAATACTGCAATACTATTATTTTTTGTATTTATACTTTTTATTGTTATTGGTGGTTATCTTAAGAACATAATGACTAGCATGTATCAGAAAACTTTTACAGAATACATCAATTGGGAAGTAACACACGCAAACATTCATCAAGTCTTTACTGAAACAACAATAGAAATGAGCAAAGCGCTAGCACCAATTATGGGGATTGCCATTGTTGCAGGATTGGCTTCAAATTTTTTGCAAATTGGATTTTTATATTCTACAGATCCATTGAAACTTAAGCTCAGTAAAATAAATCCAATAGAAGGTGCTAAAAGGATATTCTCGGCAAGGGCATTAGTGGAGATGGTTAAGTCAATTCTTAAAATTGTGGTCGTAGGAGTCATAACCTTTTCTATATTATGGATGAGTAAAGACGAGATGTTAATGTTGGGTGGCAAAGATGTAACAGCTTCGTTAGCGTTTTTTGGATACACTACCGTTTTGATGGGACTTGCATCATCTATTGCTTTACTTATTATTTCTGTAATTGATTATTCATATCAAAAATATGATTTTGAGAAAAATATTCGGATGTCCAAAAACGATGTAAAAGATGAATATAAAAATATTGAAGGAAATCCGCTAATAAAGTCGAAAATAAAAGAAAAACAACGGCAAATTGCGATGAGAAGAATGATGAGTGAAATACCACAAGCTGACGTGGTTATAACAAACCCAACACATTATGCTATTGCCGTTAAATATGATGAGGAAAAGTCTGATGCTCCTTATGTTGTTGCTAAGGGTGTCGATTATGTAGCTTTGAAAGTTAGAGAAGTAGCTAAAGCCAATAATGTAATGCTAGTAGAGAATCGACCTTTAGCAAGAGCACTATATGACAATGTCGAAATAGGTGAAATTATCGGCGAGGAATTCTTCCAAGCTGTAGCCGAAGTACTGGCCTATGTGTATAAGTTGGAAAGAAAAGTTTAGTTGTGTATCAAGGAGTGGGGACAATGAAAGCCAAAGATTTAACAGTATTACTAGGTGTCATCTTAATTATTATTATGTTAGTCATCCCATTACCAGGGTGGTTATTAAGTGTTTTAATTCTTACAAATATATCATTAGCACTTCTGGTTATCTTAGTTTCAATGAACACAACTGACGCACTTCAATTTTCCATTTTCCCCTCTCTTTTATTACTTTTAACTTTATTTAGACTAGGTCTTAATGTTTCGACAACTCGTTCAATATTGTCTGAAGCAGATGCAGGTGGGGTAGTAGAGACATTTGGTACCTTTGTAATTGGAGATAATCCACTTGTTGGCTTTGTAGTATTTACTATTCTTGTTATTATTCAGTTCTTAGTTATTACAAAAGGTAGTGAACGTGTGTCTGAAGTTGCAGCTCGATTTACATTAGACGCAATGCCAGGAAAACAAATGAGTATAGATGCAGATTTAAATGCTGGAATGATTAACGAATTCCAAGCTAAAGAACGTAGAGAAAAAGTAGAAAATGAAGCGGATTTTTACGGAGCGATGGATGGTGCCACAAAATTTGTAAAAGGTGATGCAATTGCGGGTATCATCATTGTTCTTATTAATATCGTCTTCGGATTAATTATTGGTATGGCACAAATGGGTATGGGCTTTGGAGAAGCGATAAATACATATATGCAATTGACTGTTGGAGATGGACTAGTAAGTCAAATTCCAGCGTTACTTATTTCAACTGCAACAGGTATTGTCGTTACACGAGTTGCCAGTGAAAATAACTTGGGAACAAATGTCACAGAGCAGTTATTGAGATACCCTAAATTGTTATATATTGCAGCTGGAACAATATTCTTGTTAGGTCTTACTCCTATTAATTTCTTTTTAACACTATCAATCTCACTGATCCTAGCTATTGGAGGTTATATGTTAGAAAGGCCTGTTAAGGATGTGGAACCCGACAAACTAGAGGAAGAACAAGCAGAGAGTAATCAAATGAAATCACCAGAAAACGTTGTTGGGTTGCTAAGCATGGACCCAATTGAATTCGAATTCGGTTATGCATTAATTCCTTTAGCGGATACTAGTCAGGGTGGAGATCTGTTAGATCGTATTGTCATGATTCGAAGACAATTAGCAATCGAATTGGGTATTGTCATTCCAGTTGTGAGAATTAGAGATAATATTCAATTAAACCCGAATGAATATCGACTAAAGGTCAAAGGTAATGATGTGGCAAGTGGAGAATTAATCTTGGATCACTATCTAGCAATGAGCCCAAGCGTGGAAGACGATAGTATTGAGGGGATAGATACCGTTGAACCAGCATTTGGTTTACCGGCAAAATGGATTAGCGAAGAACTAAAGGACGATGCGGAACTATCTGGTTATACTGTGGTCGATCCACCATCAGTTGTGTCGACCCATATTACCGAGGTAATTAAAAAGAATGCACATATGCTACTAGGTAGACAAGAAACAAAGCAATTAATCGATCATTTAAAAGAAACTTATCCAATATTAGTAGAGGAAGTTACACCAGAACCGCTTTCTATCGGTGATGTACAAAAGGTTTTAGCAAAGCTATTACGTGAAAGTATCTCAATTCGTAATTTGCCAGTTATATTTGAAACTCTTGCTGACTTTGGCAAAATGACTTCTGACACAGATTTACTAACAGAATATGTTAGACAATCATTAGCTTCACAAATAACCAAGCAATATGTTCAATCAGAAAACTCTTTAAAAGTAGTTACAATATCGGGAGAAGTAGAAAGTATGATTTCAGAACATATTCATCAGACAGAACATGGAAGTTATTTAGCACTTGATCCAGAATCTCAACAATTAATCATTCGTTCCGTTACAGAGAAAATAGAACAATTGTCATTACAGGAGGAAACTCCTATATTACTATGTTCTCCATCTATTAGAATGTACGTTAAACAGTTACTAGACCGGTTCTTTCCTAATGTTGTTGTTTTATCTTACAACGAACTAGAGCCTAATTTAGAAGTTCAAAGTGTTGGGGTGGTGAATGTAGCATGAAGGTGAAAAAGTTTGTGGCTCCCACTATGCCGGAGCTAATGACCAAGATTCGTAAAGAATTAGGTGCAGATGCAGTTATTTTAAATTCTAAAGTTGTTTATCAAGGTGGATTCTTGGGTTTCTTTAAAAAGAAAAAGATTGAAGTTATTGCTGCCTTAGATCCACAACCAATTAAGCCGAAGAAGGAAGCACCTCGACCTAGCGAAAATAAAATAAAAACAGAAAAATTTCACTTAAAATCCGATGAAGAAAAAGCTAGCAATCATGTTCTTGACGAAATAAAGGATTTAAAAAAGTGGATTCAAAAGAATTCCGTTTTGCAGCAACCCTCTTTTTCAGCAACAAATCAATATTTATTTGATTTGTTAGTTGAACAAGAGATTAAAGTAGAGATTGCAGAAGAAATAATTAGTCAAATAAAAGAAAATGCTGATGATATTGATGAAGTAGATATTTTAAAATCAAAAAAACTAGTGATTACTGAATTGGAAAAAAGATTGTCAAAAGAAAACTTTGGAGGGATTCGCTATGATAAGAAATTCGTCCATTTGGTTGGTCCTACTGGAGTTGGAAAAACGACGACAATAGCCAAAATAGCAGCTAACAGTGTTCTGAAAGATAATAAAAAGGTTGCATTTGTCACCACAGATACTTATCGAATTGCCGCTATAGATCAACTAAAAACATATTCCAAAATTTTAGATATACCACTTGAAATTGCATACACGTTGGAAGACTATGATAAAGCTAGACAAAAATTTAAAGACTATGATCTAGTACTAGTGGACACGGCTGGTCGAAACTTCAGAGATGAGAAATACATAAACGAGCTTGGGAAAATAGTTGATCTTAACTTTGATATAGATACTTATTTAGTTTTGTCTCTAACAACAAGAGCAAGTGATTTGGAAGATATTTTTGCTCAATTCAAGAATATACCGATTAAACAATTAATCTTCACTAAGAAAGACGAAACTAACAAGTATGGACCAATTTTAAACCTGTGCCTAACAAATGATATTGGTGTGGCGTATATTACAGACGGTCAAGATGTACCTGATGATATAAAAGAATCATCTATTAATACGATTTGCAAAATGATAGTTGGTGAATTTGATGAGTGATCAAGCTGCTAGATTACGACAAAAGATTGAAATGTTACGTGGGCATAGACAAGCCAAAACAATCGCAATCGTTAGCGGAAAAGGAGGAGTAGGAAAGTCTAATTTTGCAATTAACTTTTCATTGGGATTAACAAGACACCATAAAAAAGTTTTAATTTTTGACTTAGATATTGGTATGGGTAATATCGACATTTTATTAGGTTTAACTCCAAAGCATTCAATAGTAAATATGTTTGACGAGCATTTATCGATAAAAGATATAGTTGAATCAGGTCCAAACTCGTTGTCCTATATTGCAGCTGGTTCAGGACTATCTGATATTTTTACAATGGATGAAGAAAAATTTGAATATTTCCTTAATCAATTAGAAGAATTAATTAATAGTTATGATTATATTATTTTTGACATGGGCGCGGGAATATCGCAAGGAACTCTATTTTATATGCTTGCTGCCGATGAATGTATTGTTATTACTACTCCAGAGCCAACAAGTTTAACAGATGCCTACGCGATGATTAAACATATATCAAATAAGAGTGCAGAATTACCACTATCATTATTAGTAAATCGTGCTTATGATCGAAAAAGTGGTCAAAATACATTGGAAAGATTGCAACAGGTAGTTTTAAAATTTCTCGAAAAAGAAATATCACTACTTGGGGTATTACCAGAAGATAAAACTGTTTTCAAAGCAGTAAGCAGTCAAACACCTTTTGTACTTTATGATTCAAATGCACTTGTGTCCTTAGCGATGAATCAAATCGTAGATCAATATGTTAATAACAAAATAGATGTTGGAAAGAAAGTCCCCTTTTCATTTATAAGAAAGCTAAAACAATTCATAAAAGAGAGGTAGACTATCATGAAAGAAATTAAAGTTTTAGTGGTAGATGATTCAGCTTTTATGAGAAAAGTAATCTCTGATATCTTAAATTCCAGCCCGGAAATTAATGTGATAGGCACGGCAAAAAATGGTGAAGATGCACTAATTAAATTAAAACAATTATCACCTGATGTACTTACTTTGGATGTGGAAATGCCGATTATGAATGGTATTTCTACATTAAATATAATCATGAGGGAGATGCCACTTCCTGTGATTATGTTGTCCAGTTTAACGAAAGAAGGAACTGATAAAACAATTCAAGCGATGTCACTTGGTGCTGTTGATTTTATCACCAAACCTTCGGGTCCAATCTCATTGGATATTGAAAAAGTTAAGGGTGAAATTATTGATAAGGTTATAGCCGCTAGTAAGACATCTATACATAAGTATGTAACAAAGGGTGCTCAGTTAGAATCCAAGAACAAGAGTACGGATTTTAGGTTTCAAAACAATAGTTCAAGCATTGGTTCAAGTGGAGCCATTGTAGCAATTGGAACATCAACAGGAGGTCCGCGTGCACTCCAACAAGTTTTAACCAATTTACCTGAAGATTTTCCAGCACCAATAGTAGTTGTACAACATATGCCACCAGGATTCACTAAATCGTTGTCAAACAGACTCAATACATTATCCAAGATTAAAATAAAAGAAGCTGTCGATGGTGAATTGCTTTTAAAGGGAACTGCATACATTGCTCCAGGTGGCTATCACCTAAGAGTGAAAGAGAGTGGAAAGTCCTTAACAGCTCACGTTTCTCAAGATCTTCCTAGAAATGGTCATCAGCCTTCGGTAGATGTGCTGTTTGAGTCGTTAGTAAAACAGCAAATGTTTCAAACTTATGCAGTAATTATGACTGGTATGGGTTCTGATGGAACAAAAGGAGCAAAAGCTTTAAAAGAAGTAAAAAGCGACACAGTTATCGTAGCCGAATCGGAGAAGTCCGCCATAGTTTATGGAATGCCACAAGCTGTGATAAAAACAAATTTAGTAGATTACATCGAAGAGTTGGATAACATAAGTAGCTTACTGATAGACAAAATAAAAAATCAGAGGTGATGTTATGGAAATGAATGAATATCTTGAGGTATTTATTGAGGAAAGTAAAGAACACATTCAATCGTTAAACAACCATTTATTAGTCTTAGAAAAGAATCCTTCTAGCATGGAAATAATAAACGAGATATTTAGATCAGCACATACATTAAAGGGGATGTCCGCTACCATGGGTTATAAAGATTTAGCAAATCTAACCCATAAAATGGAAAACGTTTTGGATGCAGTTAGAAATAAGCAACTTGTAATTAATTCTGACATTCTAGACGTAGTTTTAAATGCGGTTGATCATTTGGAAGCGATGGTAATAGATATCGCAAATGGTGGAGATGGTAAGTGTAATGTCGAATCATTAGTGGCTAAGCTAGATTTGATTGAAAATGGAGAAACAATTGTTCAAGACAAATCTGATTCTAATGAAATGGATAGTAGTCAAAACTATAATAGTAGCATCGTTAATACTTTAGATGAATTTGAGATTACGATATTACAAGAATCGGAAGAAAAAAACTATTCTAATTTACAAATAACTATTAAATTAAGAGAAGACTGTTTATTGAAGGCTGCTCGTGTGTACATGGTTTTTGAAGTTCTAGAGCAGATTGGTGAAGTAATTAAATCTGTCCCAACTGTAACTGCACTAGAGGAAGAAAAATTCGAACATGAATTCACAGTTTTGTTAGTGACAAAAGAAAAAACAGAGCATATCAAAAAGAAAATAATGAAAGTTTCAGAAGTTGATCTAGTTACCATTGTATCGTTTTCTGTTGAAGGTATAAAAAAACAAGTAAAACAAGCAAGTGGACAAATACATCAAAGTGCAGAAAATAGTCAGCTTGAAGTAGCATCAACGTTAGAAATAACGGCTGAGAACAACACAAGCAATAGTAAAACAGTAATAAATAACAAAACAATTCGAGTGAATATTGACCGTTTAGATGCCTTAATGAATCTATTTGAAGAGCTTGTAATAGATAGAGGTAGACTAGAGCAGATTTCAGATCAATTAAAACATGTTGAATTACAAGAGACTGTCGAACGTATGACTAGAATCTCAGGTGACTTACAAACAATTATATTAAATATGCGGATGGTTCCTGTTGATCAAGTATTTAACAGATTTCCTCGAATGGTAAGACAATTGGCTAAGGACCTAGCTAAGGAAATACGAATTGTAGTTAATGGAGCAGATACTGAATTGGATCGAACCGTTATAGATGAAATCGGGGATCCATTAGTCCATCTAATTCGAAATGCTATTGATCATGGTATTGAATCTCCTGAAGTTAGGAAAAAAAATGGCAAATCACCAGAAGGATTACTAGAATTAAATGCCTATCATAGTGGAAATCACGTCTTTATTGAAATCTCAGATGATGGTGCCGGGATTAGCAAAGAAAAAGTGATAAACAAAGCAATTTCAAATGGAGTAATAACTAGTGATCAAGCGAGTCAACTAAGTGACAAACAGGTCTATCAGCTAATTCTTGAAAGTGGATTCTCTACTGCTGAAACAATTTCAGATGTTTCCGGACGCGGGGTTGGACTGGATGTAGTTAAAAATACGATTGAGTCCCTAGGTGGCAATGTATCAATAGAATCTGAGTTAGGAAAAGGTTCAGTATTCTCTATTCAATTACCTTTAACACTATCAATAATATCTGTTCTTTTAGTTGAGGTAGAAAAAGAAAAATACGCTATACCATTATCTTCCATTATTGAAACGGCTATTGTTGATAAGTCCGAAATTTTAAGTGCTCATAACAAGAAGGTAATTGATTTCCGAGGCAAAGTAGTGCCTTTAATCTCTATTAAGGAAGTTTTTGATGTTCCAAGAACAATGGAAAAAGACGAGTTTTATTCAATTGTTATCATTAGAAAAGGTGACAAGATGGCTGGGTTAATTGTTGGCACATTTATTGGTCAACAAGAAGTAGTTCTCAAATCACTTGGTGACTATTTGACTAATGTTTTTGCTATATCAGGTGCAACAATTCTTGGTGATGGACAAGTAGCACTTATTATTGATACAAATTCTCTAATTAAATAAGGAGGCTTTCCAATGACTGAAGTAAATGATCAAGAAATTAAAGCGATTATTTTCCAATTGAAGAATGAGGAGTATGCAATTTCCGTTCAGCAAGTAGGTTCCATTGAAAGAATGCAGCATATTACTAGAGTCCCTCAAACATCAGAATTCGTTAAAGGGGTTATTAACCTGAGGGGCGTAGTAACACCTATTATCGATTTAAGAAAACGTTTCGGTATTGAAGAATCAGAATTTACTGACAGTACTAGAATTATTATCGTCTATATTGATGGTTTGGAAGTGGGGCTTATTGTTGATGCCGCATACGATGTAATCGATATTCCACAATCAGCTATCGAACCTCCACCAGAAGTTATCGGTACAGTAGATGTTGATTATATCGAGGGCGTTGCCAAAGTTGATTCGCGTTTGCTTATTCTATTGAATATGAAAGAGGTACTCTCAAGTAAAGAAGTAAAAATATTAAAAAGTGTTGAGAATAGTTAACATGTCTTTCATAGAAAATCTGACAAGTTATCAATTGGATATTCTCAAAGAAATCGGCAATATTGGATCTGGAAACGCTGCAACTTCTTTATCAAAGCTCCTAAACCGACCGATTGACATGGAAGTTCCTTCTGTCCGAGTGTTGAGTTTCGATGAAACGATGGAGATTGTCGGTGGCCCAGATGAAACAATTGTTTCTGTATTTCTGAGGATTCAAGGTGATGCTCCTGGTAGTATGTTTTTTGTATTATCACCAGGGCAAGCGGAGCAATTTGTACATCAAATTACAGGTAATACAGATTTTTCTTTTGCTTCTCCACCGTTTGAAGAAATGGGATTATCTGTCCTCCATGAAGTCGGGAATATTCTTGCGGGAACTTATTTATCAGCATTATCTGATTTTACTAAAATTAACATGCAACCGTCAGTACCTGCTTTAAATATTGATATGGCCGGTGCTATTCTGTCGCAAGGATTGATGGAATTATCCCGAGAAAGTGATTATGCGATCATCATTGATACTACATTTAATGACAATGATAAAAACAATGCCCAGATACAAGGACATTTCTTTTTGTTACCAGATCCGGAGTCATTTGAGAAAATTTTTGTATCCTTAGGTGTTCAGGACCAATGAATATAACAAATAATATAGTAAAAGTAGGAATTGCAGATATGAAGATGGTTGAGGCCCCAGAGGTTATAAGAACTTCAGGTTTGGGTTCTTGTGTAGGGGTCGTTGTTTATGATCTTTCTCTAAAGATTGCAGGTATGGCACATGTAATGTTGCCAGATTCAAATCTATCTAAGAGAGAAAATTTAAATGAACTAAAATATGCTGATACAGCTATCGACATTTTGTATAGCACGATTATTGACAACGGAGCTAGAAAATTTGCATTGAAAGCTAAGATTGCTGGTGGAGCCCAGATGTTTTCATTTAATTCTACTAAAGATGTCTTACGAGTTGGAAATAGAAATATTGAAGCCGTTATCGAAAGGTTAAATAAGCATCGAATTCCAATCATATCCAGTGACACAGGTGGTAATAGTGGTCGAACGATAGAGTTTGATCCGTCGACAGGTGTCTTGAAAATTAAGACAGTCAATACTGGTGAAACGGAAATATAGAGTGATGCTAGTAATAAGGATAAGCAAGACAAAGAGGTGATTAATATGTCCAAATCAACAACTGTATATGATCAACACCTATGGGACAACTGGATAAAAAATAAAGATAATGAAGCTGCTGACCAACTTATTAAAAAGTATTTTTATTTAGTTAATTATCATGTTCAACGTATTGCAATTCATTTACCTAGCAGTGTAAGTAAAGATGATATAACTAGTTTAGGTTTATTTGGTCTTTATGACGCACTTAATAAGTTTGAACCTAGTAGAGATTTGAAGTTTGATACCTACGCCTCATTTCGCATTCGAGGTGCTATTATGGATGGGTTGCGAAAAGAAGATTGGCTTCCAAGGTCTATCCGTGACAAGGCAAAAACCATTGAGCGGGCTTCACAATCATTAGAGCAGCAGTTACAGCGTCAACCAACATCCGAAGAAATAGGAGTAGTAGTTGGTCTATCGGCGAAGAGTGTAGAAGAGGTTGTTAAGGATACTTTGTTTGTTAATGTATTATCTATCGAGGAAAAACCGAAGAGTTCTCATGAGGATTATAAAGAGGGAATTGGCTACCATATACCAAGTGATCCTAGTAATAGTCCAGAACATCACATCTTAAAAGCGGAAAATATTCAGGATATGGAAGCTGCAATTAAAGCTTTAAATGAGAATGAACAGATGGTAGTTAGTTTATTTTATAAGGAGGAGCTCACTCTTACAGAAATTGGTCATGTCCTAGACCTAACTACTTCACGTATTTCCCAAATACATAAACGAGCAATATTCAAACTAAGAAAGCAGTTGTCCTAACTCTTAGCTAATAATTTAGACGGTCGATAGCTAATATCTCTTAAACTAAAATTGTAAACAGAGGGGATAGCTTGATGGAGCAATTTGATAATTGGTTTGATTTAATTATCTCAAAAGATCTTATGACTGTATCGATAAATTGTAAAGAGGATTGTCCTATAGATTTTGACTGCAGTAAAGAAGATTTAATCCGGTATCTGGTGTCCAAAAAGATTAAGTATGGAATTATTGATGAGGAATTAACTAGATTACTAGATGCAAACAAGACTTTACAAGATTCAATAACAATAGTAAAAGGTAAGCCTCCCGAAAAAGGTATGGATGGTTTCATTCACTACATCGGTGAGCAAAGTATTAGGATAGAACAAGAAAAAAAGAAAAGCTTTAGAGATGTAACAAAGATACCATCCGTTAAAGAAGGAGAAAAGCTAGCATACATTACCAATGCTACCGCTGGTGAAAAGGGGATTAACATACTAGGTGAAATTGTTGATCCAATCCCAGGAAAACCTTTAAAAATAAGAGCGGGGAAAAATGTAAGATTTGATGAACAAGAAAACACATTTTTTGCAACTGCTAATGGACAACTAAGTTTCGGTGAAAAAGTAATTCATGTTCATCCATTGTTTGAAATTAAAGGAGATTTGAGTCTGAAAACAGGAAACCTAGATTTTGTTGGATCGGTGACTATCTATGGAAATGTTCCAACAGGGTATTCTGTAAAAGCAGAAGGTGATGTTAGGATTTTCGGATTGGTAGAAGCGGCTTATATTAAAGCGGGTGGTTCGGTTCAGATTTCTGAAGGAATTGCTGGGCTTAAGAAGGGAACCGTCCAAGCTGGACTTGATATTAAGATTGGTTATATCAATCAGGCAAAAATTGAGGCTGGTAGAGACATCATAGTAGAAAACTCTATTTTACATAGTGATTGTGTTGCGCAAAATAACATTAGATGTCAAAATGGTAATATCATTGGTGGTATTTTGTCAGCTGGTAAGATTATTGAGGCAAAGGATATTGGTAATAAAATGAATACCAAAACCGACCTAGCTTTTGGGATCAACACAAAACTAAAAGAACAAGAAAAAGAGTTGCATACTAGAAAAAAAGATCTTATAACCAATAAAATGAAGTTGGAGATTATCGGTAATAGTTTGACAGATAAAGAAAAATTGGGTCTATCTTCGAAAGAAAAGATTTTACTGTTAAAACAACGGCACTCAATGGAGAAAACATCGCTACAACTTGAAGAAGTAACTCAAGAACTTGATCTATTAGAGGTGCAAATCGGTGACCTTGAAGGGATGAAATTAATTGTTAAAGGTCGTCTATATTCAAATGTTTATATTTCGTTCGGAAAATATCTAAGGAAAATTACTAAAACCAGACAATATGTAAGCGCTACGTTAAACAGCCGTGAAATAACAATTCAGTCGCTTTAAAACTATTGACTCCGAGAAGGATGCGATGAAAAATGAGTTGGAAATCGGTCGAAATGCAGGTGGCACTACCTAGAGTTCAAGATGCAGGTAAAATTCAAGAACAATTGCAGCAAAGAGGACAACTTCTTCAAGATACTATTTCAAACAATCAATTATTGACGGAAGAATTAAAACGAAAGAAAGTTAATGATTATAACCAAAAAGACAATGTAAATAACAAAAAAAAAGAGGATTCCAATAAGCAATATCGTGAGGGGCATGAACATTCCGAAGAGTCTGAGAACACCTCAGATCATCCTTTTTTGGGGAAACAAATCGATTTTAACGGTTAAAGGGGAGGGAATGCAGTGGTTTATCTTTTACTATTAATAAGTTTTCTTCTCCACATTATATTTTTTATCATACTAAAGTCATTCAATGATCGTATAAAACAATCTGTGGAATTGGAATCTATGCAAAAACAACATACAAAAGAAATTGAGGATTTACTATCAGTTTATTTGCTGGAGATAAAGGAAGAGAATGATTCGTTGCTGAATGCAATAAATAATCAGGAATACCCGGAGGATGTTGAATTAACAAAGCCTTCCAAAATTGCTAGCATAAAGGGAAAGAATACAGCTTCAACTATGACTGGTGAAAAAACAACAATCCGACAATTATATCAATCAAAACAAGTCGACGAGACTTCATTATACACTCCTCCATCGATAGACGAGGTACAGGATACTGTTGAACAAACCATTTCCGGAAAGGTTTATACCTTATATAGTCAAGGTGATTCCATTGAAACTATCGCAAGAAAACTAGACTGCGGGAAGACGGAAATAGAATTAATGTTAAAATTCCATCGAAAAAACTCATAATATTGCTTGATTGCTCTTATTCCATATGTTATATTTACTTTTGGTGTTAATTACACACGTTTGTGGATTATGTAAGAGGTGCTAATCTATGTATTAGTTCTTACGTAAAGATGAAGCGAACGGAGGATAAAAAAACCAAAATACAGGAGGAAATTATTCATGGCAGTTATTTCAATGAAACAATTACTTGAAGCTGGTGTGCATTTCGGTCACCAGACACGCCGTTGGAACCCAAAGATGAAGAAGTATATCTTCACTGAGCGTAACGGTATTTACATTATTGACCTTCAAAAGACTGTAAAGAAGGTTGACGAAGCTTACAACTACGTAAAAGAAGTTGCTGCAAATGGCGGTACTATTCTTTTCGTTGGTACTAAGAAACAAGCTCAGGAATCTGTAAGAGATGAAGCAATTCGCTCTGGAATGTACTTCATTAACCAACGTTGGTTAGGTGGTACTCTTACAAACTTCGGTACAATTCGTAAACGTATTAATCGTTTAAAAGATATTGAGCGTATGGAAGAAGATGGTACTTTTGAGGTACTTCCAAAGAAAGAAGTTGTAGGACTTCTTAAGGAAAAAGAACGCCTAGTTAAGTTCTTAGGTGGAATTAAAGAAATGACTAAATTACCAGATGCATTGTTTATTATTGATCCACGCAAGGAACGCATCGCAGTAGCAGAAGCTCACAAATTAAACATTCCTATCGTAGGTATTGTTGATACTAATTGTGATCCTGATGAAATCGACTATGTTATCCCAGCTAACGATGATGCAATTCGTGCTGTGAAACTTCTTACTGGTAAAATGGCTGATGCTATTTTAGAAGCTAAACAAGGTGAAGTTACAGAAGAAGCAGAAGCAGAAGTAGTAACTGAAACTGCAGAATAATTAGAGGTTGGCGGGTGATAAGAGGGGAACCTTTTATCACCTTTTTTTAAGAAAAATCTCAATGGATAAAACATCCATTGCTGACAGTTAGTAGGTATGAATATTACGATACTTGGTGAACATTTTAAAATCAGGTGTAATGTTACCTATAGCCTAAAAAAGTTGTTGGTAGGCGTTATTTTGAAAATAACTGCTAATATAAGGAGGAAATTTAATATGACTGTAACTGCTAAAATGGTTAAAGAACTTCGTGAAAAAACTGGTGCAGGAATGATGGATTGTAAAAAAGCTCTACAAGAAACTGATGGGAATATTGACAATGCGATAGACTACCTTCGTGAGAAAGGTATTTCTAAAGCTGCTAAAAAGGCTGATCGAATTGCTGCAGAAGGTTCTACACATGTTGAAGTCGATGGAAATACTGCTGTGCTAATTGAGGTTAATTGTGAAACGGATTTTGTAACAAAAAATGATCAGTTTAAAAACTTACTTAATGAACTAGGAAAACACCTAATTAAACAAAAACCGGAATCAGTAGAGGCTGCTTTACAACAAAACCTTCATGGTGATGGAGAAAACTTGGAGCAATATATTAATGCTAACATCGCTAAAATTGGAGAAAAGCTTTCATTGCGTAGATTTACAATTTTTGAGAAAACAGATAATGATGCATTCGGAGCATATATCCACATGGGTGGAAATATCGGCGTAGTAACTGTTTTAGAAGGTACTACTGACGAGAATACTGCTAAGGACATCGCAATGCATGTTGCTGCTGTTAACCCTCGTTATATTTCTCGTGACGTAGTCTCGGAGGAAGAAGTAGAAAAAGAACGTGAAATGTTGAAGGCACAAGCATTAAGTGAAGGAAAACCAGAAAAGATTGTTGAAAAAATGGTAGAAGGTCGTCTTGGTAAATTTTTCGAAGAAATTTGTTTGTTAGAACAAAATTTTGTTAAAGATCCTGACCAAAAAGTTAAAAAGATCGTTGAAAGTAAAGGTGCAACCTTAAAAGGATTTGTTCGTTACCAAGTAGGAGAAGGTATGGAAAAACGTGCAGATAATTTTGCTGAAGAAGTAATGAGCCAAGTCAAAAAATAAGGATTACTGCTTGAGTAGGGGACACACAGTGTTCCCTATTTTTCAACAGCTAAACATGGTTAGTGGTTAACTAACTAAACGACCTTATAAAAAAAAGAATTCTGGAAAAATTAATTACTACACCCCAATAAGTAGTGGAAATCTAGGGATAGAGGAAAAGTAACTTTATTCCTTCAGGATTCGTTTTAGAACTAAAGTATGAAAAAAATAAAAGTAAATGCTATTATAATAAATAAGTACATATCATACTGGAGGTAATTATGACAACTGCTCGTTACCGTAGAATTGTGTTAAAATTAAGTGGAGAAGCCCTAAGTGGAGATCAAGGATATGGAATCGAACCAAAAGTAATTCAATCGATAGCCCATCAGGTTAAAGAGGTTGCTGAACTAGGTGTAGAGGTCGCTGTTGTGGTTGGTGGAGGTAACATATGGCGCGGTAAGGTTGGTAGTGAAATGGGTATGGACCGTGCTAATGCCGATTATATGGGTATGTTAGCTACAATCATGAACTCGTTAGCGCTCCAAGACAGTCTAGAAAATCTTGGTATTCCAACCCGTGTACAAACATCAATTGAAATGAGACAGGTAGCTGAACCATATATTAGACGGAAAGCAATACGTCATTTAGAGAAAAAACGAGTGGTAATATTTGCTGCTGGTACTGGAAATCCTTATTTTTCTACTGATACAACTGCTGCTTTGCGAGCTGCTGAGATTGAAGCTGATGTTATTCTAATGGCAAAAAATAATGTGGATGGTGTGTACACTTCAGATCCAAAATTAAACAAAGATGCGACAAAATATGAAGAATTGTCTTACCTAGAAGTCTTGAATGAAGGATTAGGAATAATGGATTCCACTGCATCATCATTATGTATGGATAATGACATTCCACTATTAGTCTTCTCTATTTCTGAGGAAGGTAATATCAAGCGTGCTGTTCTAGGTGAAAAAATTGGTACTATTATAAGGGGGAAAAATAATGTCTAAAGAAGTAATTAATGAAACTCAATCTAAAATGGCTCAGGCGGTTCAAGCATTTTCTAAACAATTGGCTACGGTCAGAGCAGGACGAGCAAACCCATCATTACTGAATGGAATTTATGTAGACTATTATGGCGCACCTACACCACTGAATCAGTTAGCTTCTATTTCCGCGCCTGAAGCTCGTCTATTAGTAATTACACCTTTTGATAAAACTTCTACTGGGGATATTGAGAAAGCAATTCAAAAGGCTGATTTAGGCTTGTCTCCATCGAGCGATGGAAATGTTATTCGGATCAATATTCCAGCTTTAACGGAAGAAAGACGTAAGGATCTTGCTAAGGTTGTTGGTAAGTTTGCTGAAGAAGCTAAAGTTCAGGTGAGAAATATTCGAAGAGATTCAAATGATCTTCTAAAGAAATCTGAAAAAAATGGTGACATAACAGAGGACGATTTACGTGGTTTCCATGATGACGTTCAACAGGAAACAGACAAGTATATTGGTGAAATTGATAAATTAGTTGTGGAAAAAGAAAAAGAAATTATGGAAGTTTAAGTTGATAACATGTAAAATAAGTTATGAATAAAGACCCTCTTTAAAAAGGGGGTTTTTGTATGTTATTAAGATTAGGCAATTAATAAAGTCCACAACAAGTTCTAATTATTGTTATGCAGTACGAGGCTATCTTTTATTTCACAAAGAAAAGTTATATACTTGTATGATATTATATATGTTGGTAGGCAATCATGGAGGATTTATTATGCTATTAATTAAACTTCCGTTTCTAAATAAAAAAACAGCGGATCAGACAATTAAAAATGAACTAAAACAAGATAACTTGCCTAAACATGTGGCTATTATAATGGATGGCAATGGTCGTTGGGCAAAAAAACGAGGATTGCCTCGATTTGCTGGGCATAAACAGGGTATGGATAATGTGAAAAACATTGTAAGAGTAGCAAATAAAAACAAGATTCAAATCCTTACATTATATGCATTTTCTACTGAAAATTGGAAACGTCCAAAAAGTGAAGTGGACTACTTGATGAAGTTACCGATGGAGTTTCTTAATACATATTTACCTGAATTAATTGAAGAAAATGTTCGAATACAAACAATTGGTGATTTTAATGAGTTACCACAACATACTCGTAAGGCTGTTGAAGAAGCCGTAGATAAAACAAGTTCAAATAACGGTTTGATTCTTAATATTGCTTTGAATTATGGTAGTAGATATGAAATAATCCAAGCAATCAAGCGAGTTGCAACAGATGTAAGCTCAAATAATATAGCGATTGAAGATATAGATGATGATTTATTTGGGGAGTATCTTTATACCAAACATTTACAGGACCCGGACTTATTAATTCGAACTAGTGGTGAACAACGTTTAAGTAATTTTTTATTGTGGCAATCTGCATATACTGAATTTTGGTTTACGGATGCATTTTGGCCAGACTTTGATGAAATTCTATTTGAAAAAGCCCTTAACGACTATCAGAATAGGAAACGTCGTTATGGTGGCATATAGGGTGTGAACTAGATGAAAACAAGAATTATTACAGCTATTGTTGCTATACTTTTATTCTTTCCTTTTGTATTTTATGGTGGGTGGTCATTTCATTTAATAATGTATCTTATTGCGTCGATTGGATTATTGGAGCTTCTTAAAATGAGGAAGATGACAACTTATCCAGTTCCGACAATTATTACATTACTTTTACTATGGGGATTACTGTTCCCTAATGAGGACTATACCCTTATTAAAGGTTTTCACTTATCAAAATCAGAGATAACTTTGTTCGTTGTATTATTGTTATTATCTTACACGGTTTTAGTGAAGAATAAATTCACTTTTGAAGATGCTGGTTTTTTAGTGTTATCGGCAATTTATGTTGGGTTGGGTTTTTATTATTTTATGGAAACTCAAGAAGCTGGACTAAGATATGTTTTCTATGCAATCGTTGTTATTTTAGCTACTGATACAGGAGCATATTTTTTTGGACGAGCATTGGGGAAGAGAAAACTATGGCCTGAAATTAGTCCTAATAAAACAATTGAAGGAGCTATTGGAGGAATAGTCCTAGCATGTGTAGTTGCATTTATATTCCATATGTTTGTACCAGTACATCCTTCTACATTGGTCGTGTTAATTGTTACAGTCTTAGCTTCTGCATTTGGACAAATAGGAGATCTTGTTGAATCCGCATTTAAGAGATATTACAATGTTAAAGATTCAGGGAAAATTCTACCTGGACATGGTGGTATTTTAGACCGTTTTGATAGTTGGATATTTGTTTTTCCTTTATTGCATTTTATTCAATTTATTTCATAGGATGAGACATAGGAGCGTGCCGTATGAAGAAAATCACATTATTAGGTGCTACGGGATCAATCGGTTTACAAACATTAGATATTATACGTCAGCATCCAGAACAATTTGAATTATACGCCTTAGCATTCGGGAAAAATATAGACAAGGCTATCCCAATCATTAAAGAATTTAATCCTAATAAAATAGTTGTACTAGATAATGAGACAAAAAGAAAATTAGAGAATTTCGTGAATCATAATTATATCTTAGCAGGTAATGAGGGTATGATAGAGGTATGTGTTGATCCAACCACTGATATTGTTATAAATGCAGTAATGGGAAGTGTTGGTCTTGAAGCAACCCTTCAAGCAATTAAAGAGAAAAAACAAATTGCTATAGCTAATAAAGAAACACTAGTTACTGCCGGTCATTTAGTGATGGGAGAGGCAAAAAGGAATAATGTAACCTTACTACCAGTTGATAGTGAGCACTCTGCGATTTTTCAATGTCTAAATGGTGAAAATAGGGAAGAAGTTAGTAAGATTATATTGACAGCATCAGGTGGTAGCTTCCGTGATAAAACAAGGGAGGAATTAGCTAACGTCACTGTGGAAGATGCCTTGAATCATCCTAATTGGAGTATGGGTGCAAAGATTACAGTAGATTCTGCTACAATGATGAATAAAGGATTAGAAGTAATAGAGGCGCATTGGTTATTTGATATCCCATATGAACAAATAGAAGTTATTCTTCATAAAGAAAGTGTTATTCACTCTATGGTTGAGTTCCGTGATAACAGTGTTATCGCTCAGTTAGGCTCACCAGATATGAGAGTTCCCATTCAATATGCTTTGACACATCCTAAAAGACTCGAGCTTTCTCAATCCAAGAAACTAGACTTAGTTGAAATTGGACAGCTTCACTTTAGCAAAATGGATATGGAACGATTTTCATGCTTAGGGATGGCATACTATGCAGGAAAAGAAGGTGGAACAATGCCTACTGTATTAAATGCTGCAAATGAAGTCGCCGTTGATTTGTTTCTAAAAGGAAGAATTTCTTTTTTAGAAATTGAATCTATGATTGATAAAGCTATCAATAGTCATATTACTATTAAATCCCCTGATTTAGAAACTATTTTAGAGATTGATCAACAAACAAGAAAGCAAGTAACATCTTACATAAACTAAAAGGAGCGTGCTATATTTGACCACCATCATTGCATTTATATTAATGTTTGGTCTGCTTGTGTTTGTTCATGAGTTCGGCCATTTTATATTCGCAAAAAGGGCTGGAATGTTAGTCCGAGAATTTGCGATAGGATTTGGGCCTAAAGTCTTTTCGTTTAAAAACAACGAGACACTATATACAATAAGACTTTTACCCCTTGGTGGATACGTTCGTGTAGCAGGGGAAGATCCGGAAATAATTGATTTAAAAGCAGGCCAACATATAGGTTTAGAATTCAACGATGAAGGTGACGTTAACAAAATTATTGTTAACAATAAATCCAAGCACCCTAATGCACATGTTATCGAGATTGAGAAAGCTGATCTTGATCATGCCTTAGCTATTACAGGCTATGAAGTTGATGAAGAAGAAAAGCTTCACTTTAAAGTTGATCCTAAAGCAGTATTTGTGATGGATGAAACAGAAACACAAATTGCACCTTATGATAGACAGTTTGCTTCAAAAACAGTTTCACAAAGGGCAATGCAGCTATTTGCTGGACCGATGATGAATTTCATTCTGACCATCGTGATTTTTATACTCCTTGGATTTATGCAAGGAATTCCAGCTGATAATGCATTAATAGGTGATGTTCAAGAAGATAGTCCTGCCGCAGAAGCAGGTTTCCAAAAGGGAGACGAAATTGTACAAATTGAAGGAACACCCATATCTAAATGGGAAGAATTTCAACAAACAGTACAAAACAATCCTGAAAATGAGTTGTCTATGACTGTTAATCGTAATAATGAAATGATTGAGTTAAATGTAATTCCGAGAAGACTTGAAACACAGGATATGGTTATTGGGCAGGTAGGAGTTCAAATTGCCTTAGAGAAGTCATTTATTAAAGCAGTACCATACAGCTTTGAACAAACATATATGTGGGCGAAATTGATATTAGTCAACCTTGGAAAATTAGTGACTGGTCAATTTTCTATTGATATGCTGTCAGGTCCTGTAGGTATCTATGATGCTACAGACCAAATTGTTCAAACAGGCTTTATGAATTTCTTGTCGTGGACAGCAGCACTGAGTGTTAATTTGGGAATAATTAATTTACTGCCTTTACCAGCGCTTGATGGCGGAAGATTACTATTTGTAGGATTGGAAGCAGTAAGAGGAAAACCGATTGATCCTCATAAAGAAGGTGTAGTCCACTTCATAGGTTTTGCACTATTGATGCTACTAATGATTGTGGTAACTTGGAACGACATTCAACGATTGTTCTTATAAAAAAAAGATAGTTCTAATTAGAGGTGAAAATGGATGAAACAAAGTGAAACACTAATACCAACGCTTAGAGAAGTGCCTGCAGATGCCGATATAAAAAGTCATCAATTATTACTTAGAGCAGGTTTCATCCGTCAGACCGCGTCTGGCGTGTACAGTTTTTTACCATTAGGTAAGCGTGTGTTACGAAAAGTTGAAGAAATTGTTAGAGAAGAAATGGACAATGCTGGTGCTAGTGAGATGTTCATGCCAGCGTTGCAACCATCTGAACTGTGGATGGAAACGGGAAGATGGAACACGTTTGGACCAGAATTGATGCGCCTTCGCGATAGACACGACAGAGAGTTTGCGCTTGGTGCGACACATGAAGAGATAATAACTAGTTTGATTAGAGATGAAGTTAAAAGTTATAAAAAGCTACCATTGAAGTTATATCAGATTCAAACAAAGTTTAGAGATGAAAAACGACCTAGATTTGGATTATTACGTGGGAGAGAGTTCATCATGAAGGATGCTTATTCCTTTCATGATTCATTTGAAAGTCTAGATACTGCTTACCAAAAAATGTACCAAGCCTATTCAAATATATTCAGTCGTTGTGGATTGAATTTTAGAGCAGTAATAGCAGATTCAGGTGCAATGGGTGGTAAAGATACTCATGAATTTATGGTTTTATCAGAGGTAGGAGAAGACACAATTGCTTATTCCGACACTTCTGATTACGCGGCTAATATTGAAATGGCGCCAGTAGTAACAAACTATACTAAATCGAGTGAAGAATTAAAAGAAATGGAAAAAGTAGCAACACCAAATCAAAAGACAATGCAGGATGTAGCAGATTTTCTGAATCATTCTCTTGCCAAAGGTTTAAAGACATTAATGTTTAAAGTAGATGACAAATTAGTCTTAGTCGTTACACGTGGTGACCATGAAGTTAATGATATTAAGCTGAAAAACCTTTTCGAAGCAAGTATTGTTGAACTGGCTACAGAGGAAGAAACAAAAACAGCCATCGGAGCTGGTTTTGGTTCTCTAGGTCCAGTTAATGTTAGTGAAGGAATTGAAGTGGTTGCTGATAGTGCTGTTCAATATGTTAGTAATGTCTCGTGTGGGGCTAATGCCGATGGCTATCATTATGTGAACGTAAATCCTGATCGAGATTTTCAAATTAGCCAGTACGCTGATTTAAGGTTTATTGAGGAGGGAGATCCTTCTCCTGATGGGAATGGTACCATTCTATTTGCAAAAGGAATCGAAGTAGGACATGTTTTTAAATTAGGGAAATTCTATGCGGAAAAAATGGGTGCTAAATATTTAGATGATCAAGGTAAAGCAAATACAATGATTATGGGATGTTACGGCATTGGGGTTTCTAGAACATTAGCTGCTATTGTTGAACAATACCATGATGAAAATGGGATTACTTGGCCAACTAAAGTAGCGCCTTTCCATGTTCATTTGATTGCTATTAATTCTAAAAAAGAGGAACAGAAGCAGTTAGCTGATGAAGTTTATCAAACATTAAAATCAGCAGGTATTGAAGTGTTATATGACGATAGAAAAGAACGTGCCGGTGTAAAGTTTGCTGACAGTGATCTAGTAGGAATTCCGTATAGAATCACAGTAGGAAAAAGGGCTGACGAAGGCTATGTCGAGTTTAAACATAGAACAACTGGCGAGCAATCTGAGCTTCATCAATCTGAATTGTTAGAAAGTATAAAAAAATTATTGGAAGTGTAGTTATTAAAACCCTTGTCGAATTCTCTGATGACAAGGGTTTTAATTAGTAGTAAAATAATTAGTGTACCAACCATGTATAGTTTATTTTAATCCATGGTTATTTGTACTTGAGTCCGGTAGTAATCGAAACTGATTACTGGATACGGGGAGGCAGAATAATGGACATTTCCAGCAATGATAGAATGAGCATATTATTAAAACAAATTAACATGCCACAAGATCTTATTGAAGAACACTTTAATGAAAGTTCTTTGTCGAAATTAGAAGTTTTTAAAAAGAATAAACTGTGGCATTTTCATATACATCTTTCTACGGTATTACCACCATCAGTATATAAAGTTTTCTCACTGAAATTGCAAGAAACTTTTTCTCAATTAGCTTTAATTGAGTGGACAATTTATACAGATAAAAAGACATTAGTTGAACAGGATGTCTGTGATTATTGGCAAGACTTTATTTTGTCGCTAAAAGATTTATCACCTGCATATCGAGATTTAGTACACGAACAAAAACCTCGAATCAACGGAAATAAAGTTTTGATAACTGCAAGAAACGATGCCGAAGGGAACGCTTTGAAAAAAAGACTAGAGCCGGGGTTCAAGAACTATTGTCACCGGATCGGCTCTCACAGCTATACTATTGAGGTTGATGTTAAAACAGAACTAGAAGATATCCAGAAATTCAGAGAACAAAAAGCTATAGAAGATCAAATGTTAGTTCAAAGGGCTGTCCGTGATAAAGAGGAAAGAGCAAAACATAAACCTGAGAATGCCCCTGAAGGTCCTGTTATGATTGGAAACAGAATTCAAGATCAAGCTGAGCCCATGGAAAATATCTTAGAGGAAGAAAGAAGTAAAGTTATTCAAGGTTATGTCTTTGATGTTGACGTTAGAGAGCTACGTTCAGGTCGTCATTTACTAATAATCAAGGTAACTGATTATACAGATTCATTCCAAATTAAGAAGTTTTCAAAAGGCGATCAAGATGCAGCAATGTTCCAGCAAGTGAAAAAAGGAATGTGGATTAAAGGACGAGGAACGATTCAAACAGATACCTTTACTAATGAACTTACAATGATGGCAAATGATATTAATCAAGTTGTAGCAGATGAAAGATTGGATAAAGCAGCTGAGGGCGAAAAACGTGTGGAATTACACGCTCATACAACTATGAGCCAAATGGATGCAGTTGTCTCCGCCTCTAAATTGGTCGAACAGGCTGCAAAATGGGGACACAAAGCAATTGCAATTACAGATCACGCTGTTGCTCAGTCATATCCTGAAGCCTATGCTTCAAGTAGTAAGCATGGAATAAAGGCAATTTACGGGTTAGAAGCGAATGTTGTTGATGATGGAGTCCCAATTGCTTACAATGAAACCGATGTTGACTTAGGTGATGCTACATACGTAGTGTTTGATGTTGAGACAACGGGTCTTTCAGCTGTTTACGATACAATTATCGAGTTAGCTGCTGTTAGAATAAAAGATGGTGATATTGTAGATCGCTATGAGTCATTTGCAAATCCGCATCACCCTTTATCTCAAACTACAACAGATTTAACTGGAATTACTGATGATATGGTTAAAGATGCACCTGAAGTGGATGAAGTAATAAAAGAATTCCATCAATGGATGGGTAATGATATTTTAGTTGCACATAATGCTAGTTTTGATATGGGCTTTTTAAATGAGGGACTAAAAAGAATTGATTACGAAAAAGCTAGTAACCCTGTGATAGACACATTAGAGCTAGCAAGGTTTTTATTCCCTGACAACAAGAACCACCGCCTTAATACATTGTGTAAACTGTTGGACATTGAATTAACTCAACACCATAGAGCAATATATGATGCTGAGGCTACTGGATATTTGTTATGGAAGCTTGTTAAGAAGGTAGATGAATTAGGGATAACAAACCACAAACAATTTAATCAACATATGGGTGAAGGAAATGCTTATCAGCGATCACGTCCGTTCCATGTAACCCTATTAGCACAAAATGAAATAGGGTTAAAAAATATCTATAGACTTGTGTCTTTAGCACATGTTGATTATTTTTACCGAGTACCACGAATTCCGAGATCTCAATTACAGAAATATCGGGAAGGTATTCTTGTTGGATCCGGGTGTGATAAAGGTGAGGTATTTGAAACAATGATGCAAAAGTCAAAGGATGAAGCGGAAAAAATAGCAGAGTTCTATGACTATATTGAAATACAACCGCCTTCGAACTACAATCATTTAATGGAAAGAGAACTTGTACAAAATGAAGCTCAGATTTTTGATATATTAAGAAATATTGTAGAAATGGCAGAACGCTTAAATAAAAAGTGTGTAGCTACAGGAAATGCCCATTATATTGACAAAGAGGACAAGCTGTACCGTCAAATTTTAATAGCGTCACAAAAAGGGAATCCACTTAATCGACAAACACTCCCAGATGTACATTTTAGAACAACAGACGAAATGCTTGAATGCTTTAAATTTCTTGGTAAGGATTTAGCTAAAGAAGTAGTGGTGACTAACACCCAGTATATTGCTGATTCAATTGACTCTATAAAACCAATTAAAGAAGATTTATATACTCCTAATATCGATGGCGCTGAGGATGAGATTAGGGAGATGAGTTACAATCGAGCTAGAGCCGTTTATGGCGAGTCATTACCAGAATTAGTAGAAAAGCGAATCGAAAAAGAATTGAAAAGTATCATTGGACACGGTTTCGCAGTTATTTATTTGATTTCTCATAAATTAGTTAAAAAATCATTGGATGATGGATATTTGGTTGGTTCACGTGGCTCAGTTGGTTCTTCTCTAATTGCCACATTAACAGAAATTACAGAGGTAAACCCGCTTCCACCACATTATGTGTGTACATCATGTCAATTTAATGAGTTCTTTAATGATGGCTCAGTTGGTAGTGGTTTCGATTTACCTGAAAAAGTCTGTCCTAATTGCTCTACTAATTTGAAAAAAGATGGTCAGGATATCCCATTTGAGACATTCCTAGGATTTAAAGGAGACAAGGTTCCCGATATTGATTTGAATTTCTCTGGTGCATATCAGTCTAAAGCTCATAACTATACTAAAGTATTATTTGGAGAGGACAAGGTATTTAGGGCTGGTACGATTGGTACCGTAGCTGAAAAGACTGCCTATGGCTATGTGAAGGGTTATGCGGGTGATCAACAGTTACAAATTAAAAATGTTGAGGTTGATCGACTCGTACAGGGATGTACTGGTGTAAAACGGACTTCAGGACAACACCCAGGTGGAATAATTGTTGTTCCGGATGATAAGGAAATTTATGATTTTACACCAATACAATTTCCAGCTGATGACAAAAACTCTGAATGGAAAACAACTCATTTTGATTTCCATTCTATTCATGACAATCTCTTGAAGCTAGATATCCTTGGACATGATGATCCAACCGTAATAAGGATGTTGCAGGATTTAAGTGGTATAGATCCGAAGACAATACCAACAGATGATAAAGAGGTAATGAAAATTTTCTCTGGACCAGATGTGCTGGGTGTAACCTCAGAACAAATAATGTGCAAAACTGGAACCTTGGGTGTACCGGAATTTGGTACGAAATTTGTTCGACAAATGCTTGAAGACACTAAACCAAAAACATTTGCAGAGCTTGTTATCATTTCAGGTTTATCCCACGGTACAGATGTTTGGTTAGGTAACGCACAGGAATTAATAAATAAAGGAATTTGTAAACTTCCTGATGTAATTGGTTGTCGTGATGATATCATGGTTTATTTGATGCATAAGGGATTAGATGCGTCTCTTGCATTTAAAATTATGGAGTTTGTTCGTAAAGGAAAAGGCCTACAAGATGAGTGGATAGATGAAATGAAGAAAAATAATGTACCAGATTGGTATATTGACTCTTGTAAGAAAATTAAGTATATGTTCCCTAAAGCTCACGCAGCTGCCTATGTATTAATGGCTGTAAGAATTGCCTATTTCAAAGTTCATTATCCTATTTTCTTTTATGCAGCGTATTTCTCTGTACGTGCAGGTGACTTCGATTTAGATGTAATGGTAAAGGGGAGTGCACCAATTAAAAAAAGAGTAGAAGAAATTATTTCCAAAGGTAATGATGCTTCACCTAAGGAGAAGAACTTGCTAACTGTATTAGAGATAGCTCTAGAAATGAACGAAAGAGGGTTTTCATTTCAAAAAGTTAATCTATATAATTCAAGTGCCACAGACTTTATCGTTGATGGAAACACGTTAATTCCTCCATTTAATGCAGTTGATGGATTGGGCACAAACGCCGCTTTGAATATTGTCAAAGTAAGAGAAGATGGAGATTTTCTCTCAAAGGAAGATTTACGTGAGCGAAGTAGAATTTCTAAGACGGTATTAGAATATTTAGATAATCATGGGTGTTTAGAAGGAATGGCTGACGCCAATCAACTATCTTTGTTTTAAAATAAAACTTGATTAAACTAACACATATATTCACTAACTGTTTTATGTGAATATGTGTGTTATTTGTAACCTATAGTAAACATGGGATATTCTTGCATTAACTTGTAAGATGTGGTATATTTTTGGTGGTAAGCATTGATACGTAGGAAAGAAGGAGTGGGGAAACCCACTCTTTCTTTCATACTTGTTTGCATTTTGTTCTGTTTCTGTCGCAGACAGATGTGAAGCTAGGTCCCTGGAATAGGATGGAAACTGATAAGTTCCCCTTGCCGATCAGTAATGGCAGGGGTTTTGTTGTTACTTTTTTGGTTTAGTGATATTAAATTAACTGTTACTCATAAAGAATATACAATTCATTAAATGAAAGAAACGTAATTGAGTATACTAATCAAAAATACTTATCAGAACATTTATTCTTATGTTTTCTGAAGGAGGGAAAATAATTGAGCAATAAAGTTGCAGAAAAGACAGAGGAATTAGTCCAACCAATACTTAAGGAATTAAATTTAAATCTCGTTGATATCGAATTTGAAAAAGAGGGAAAAAACTGGTTTCTACGTGTTTTTGTTGATAAAGATGGCGGTGTAGATATTGAAGAATGTGGTCAGGTATCCGAAAAACTAAGTGAGAAATTAGATAATGAAGATCCTGTAACCATTCCATATTTCTTAGAGGTTTCCTCTCCTGGAGCAGAACGTCCATTAAAAAGAAGAGAAGATTTCCATAAGAACATCGAAAATACTATCTATATAAAGCTATATGAACCACTTGATGATGAGAAAGAATACGAAGGTATTTTAAAATCATTTGAAGAAGACATAGTTACTTTGGAAGTCAAAGTAAAAACACGGAAAAAAGAGATAGAAATCCCATTTGAAAAAATCGCAAAGGCTCGATTAGCAGTAACTTTTAATTAAAGGGGGAAAAGATGTTGAGCAGTGAGCTTTTTGATGCCATTCAATATTTGGAGAAAGAAAAAGGAATTAATAAAGAAGTCCTTATGGAAGCCTTAGAGGCTGCACTTATCTCCGCTTATAAAAAGAATTTTAAGTCTGCAACTAATGTACGTGTAGATCTTAATGAAGAAACAGGGAGCATGCATGTATTTGCTAGAAAAGATATTGTTGAAGAAGTTGAAGACAAACAACAACAGGTTTCTCTTGAAGAAGCGAAACAATTGAATCCAAATTATGATATTGGTGACGTTGTTGAAATTGAAGTTACACCTAAGGATTTTGGAAGAATAGCAGCACAAGCTGCCAAGCAGGTTGTTACCCAACGTGTTAGAGAAGCTGAGCGAGGGGTAATATTCAATGAATACATCGATAGAGAAGAGGATGTAATGACAGGGATTATCCAACGAAAAGATCCTCGTTTTATTTATGTAAACCTTGGTAAGATTGAAGCTCGATTACCTGAGAGTGAACAAATGGCTACAGAGCAATATAATGTTCACGATCGACTGAAGGTTTTTGTAACAAAAGTAGAAAATACAAACAAAGGTCCACATATATATGTTTCTAGGACACATCCAGGTCTACTAAAACGATTATTTGAAATGGAAGTGCCGGAGATTTATGATGGTACAGTTGAAATTCGTTCAGTTGCTAGAGAAGCGGGTGACAGGTCGAAAATCTCTGTTTATGCTGCTAATCCAGAAGTGGATCCAGTGGGCTCATGTGTCGGACAAAGAGGCCAACGTGTTCAAACAATTGTAAATGAACTTAAAGGTGAAAAGATTGATATCGTTGAGTGGTCTGAAGATCCAGTTGTTTATGTATCAAATGCATTAAGCCCATCAAAAGTTGTCGAAGTAATAGTAAAAGAAAAAGAAAAGGCAACTACCGTAATAGTGCCCGATTATCAGTTATCTTTGGCAATCGGAAAACGAGGTCAAAATGCACGATTAGCCGCAAAACTAACTGGGTGGAAAATAGACATTAAAAGTGAATCAGAGGCGAAGGAAGAGGGTCTACTATCTGAGTTTACTGAAGCCAAAGATGAGTCCTATTCTGATGTTGATGAAGATTTATTTGAATAAGGGGGTTATCAAAAATGGTACGAACCAATAAAAAGGTTCCTCTTAGAAAATGTGTTGTCACGCAGGAAATGAAAGAAAAAAAAGAACTAATTAGAGTTGTGAAGAATAAAGAAGGTGAAGTTTTTGTTGATGAAACTGGTAAAAAAAATGGGCGTGGAGCTTATGTTTCTAAAAGTATCGATGCAGTTGAATCAGCAAAAAAGAATAAAATTTTAGAACGTCATTTAAGTGTATCAATTGATGAGTCGGTATATGAACAACTAAAAATGATTATAGAAGGTAATAAAATTGAGTAGAGATTATCTGAATTTGTTAGGACTTGCGTATCGTGCACAAAAATGCACCTTGGGTGAGGAGTCCATCATTCGCGATATTCAGAAACAGAAAGCAAAACTTGTTCTATTAGCAAGTGATACCGGCCAAAATACCAGGAAGACAATAACTGATAAGTGTAGTTATTATCAAATTCCATTAATAATAGTTGATGATCGAGATACGATTTCTCATGCTATCGGTAAATCTGGAAGAGTTGCTATTGCTATATTGGACTCAGGTTTTGCTACTAAAATCACATCGTTACTCGATAAATCTATTCGGGGGTGAACGTATTGAGTAAAACACGCGTTTATGAATATGCAAAAGAAAAGAATTTATCAAGTAAGGTTATTATTGATAAATTAAAGGAATTAAATATTGAAGTATCGAATCATATGTCAACAATTTCTGATGAAACAAAAGGGAAATTGGAAACCATTTTTAAAGGTAGTGACTCTAAGAAAAAAGACAATCCCAAACAGGATAAAAGTCAAAAAACTACCACTACTAATGAAAAACAAACGAATGAACAGAAGAAAAATTCCCAACCTAAGGGTAAGAATAATTCTGATAAGAATGCTAACAATTATAAAGGTAAGGGAAATAAAAAAAATATGAAAAATAAAAACAATCAAAATAATCAACAACCAACTGAAAACACGCAACCCAAAAAGGCTGAAACACCTTCAAAAATTACGTACATTGGATCACTTACGGTAGGTGAATTGGCAGAAAAATTAAATAAAGATACTACCGAAATTATTATGAAACTTATGGCTTTAGGTGTGATGGCAACAAAGAACCAAGATCTTAATGAAGAATCGATTCAACTAATATGCGAAGAGTATGAAGTGGAAGTTGAAAAAGAAATTGAGGTCGATGAGAACGATTTAGATAACTTTATCGCTGAAGACGAGGAGAAAGACCTTGTTGAGCGTCCGGCAGTCGTAACTATAATGGGGCACGTAGACCATGGTAAAACCACCCTACTAGATTCTATTCGTGATACGAAGGTAACTGAGGGTGAAGCAGGTGGAATTACCCAGCATATTGGTGCATACCAAATTGAAGAAAACGGAAAGAAAATAACATTTCTTGATACTCCAGGGCACGCTGCTTTCACTAGTATGCGATCTCGTGGTGCACAGGTTACGGATATAGCTATTCTTGTAGTTGCAGCAGATGATGGTGTAATGCCACAGACTGTTGAGGCGATTAACCATGCAAAAGCAGCTGAGGTTCCAATTATTATTGCTGTAAATAAAATGGATAAAGAAGGCGCCAATCCTGACCGTGTCATGCAGGAACTGACTGAATATGGACTAGTTCCTGAAGACTGGGGCGGAGACACAATTTTTGTTCAGTTGTCTGCCATAAAACGTGAAGGTATTGATGACTTAGTTGATATGATTTTACTAGTATCTGAAGTGGAAGAACTAAAAGCCAATCCAAACAGAAATGCAAGTGGAACTGTAATTGAAGCCGAACTAGATAAAGGACGGGGCTCCGTTGCTACGTTGTTGGTTCAAAATGGTACACTTCATGTTGGAGACCCAATAGTAGTTGGTAATACTTTTGGTCGAGTACGTGCAATGGTTAATGACCTTGGACGCCGTGTGAAAGTAGCTGGACCATCAACTCCAGTAGAAATTACTGGTTTAAATGAAGTTCCACAGGCAGGAGATCAATTTACTGTTTTTGATAATGAGAAAAAAGCCCGTCAAGTAGGTGAAGCACGTCAACAAAAACAGATTGAACACAAGCGTGGCGATAGAGTAAGAGTTAGCCTTGATGACTTATTTGAGCAAATCAAACAAGGTGAAATAAAAGATATTAATTTAATACTAAAAGCAGATGTTCAAGGTTCTGCTGAAGCATTAGCAGCTTCTCTTGAAAAGATTGAAGTGGAAGGTATTAAAGTTCGAATTATTCATAAAGGTGTAGGTGCGATTACTGAATCAGATATAATTCTGGCATCTGCGTCTAATGCTATAGTAATTGGGTTTAATGTTAGGCCTGATGTAAATGCTAAGAAGACAGCGGATTCTGAAAATGTTGATGTTAGATTGCATCGCATCATCTATAAAGTAATTGAAGAAATTGAATTGGCAATGAAGGGAATGCTTGATCCAGAATTTGAGGAAAAAATAATTGGTCAGGCAGAAGTTCGTGAAATAATTAATATTTCTCGAATAGGTACAATTGCTGGTAGCTATGTAACTGACGGAAAAATAACTCGTTCCGCTAGTGTACGTGTAATAAGAGACGGCATTGTCGTATATGAAGGTGAAATTGATACCCTCAAGCGTTTTAAAGATGACGTGAAAGAAGTAGCTAAGAATTATGAATGTGGTATTACAGTTGAAAACTTCAATGATATTAAAGAAGGCGACGTATTTGAAGCTTACGTTATGGAAGAAATTAAACGTACATGATTTTGCTCGCTGAAGTAGAGTGTTTTATTTATGAAACACAATCATTGAAGCAAAAAAGATCTGTGATAAAAAAAATAATAACAAGAATACAAAATGAATATAATATAGCTATTAGTGAAATGGAATATCAAGATCTTTGGCAACGAACAAAGCTTGGATTAGTTACCATTTCTAGTAATAAGGTTCAAGCCGAAAGGGTGATTAATCAAGCATTTGCAATGATTGATTCCTTTCCGGAGATTGAACGGACTTTAACTAATACTGAATGGCTATAAATTATAAGGTTATATACCTTAACACATTCCCTCAATTGTAGAAGAGGTGGTCGTTAATGAGTGAATTACGTGCTAATCGGGTAGGAGAACAAATGAAGAAAGAATTAGGGGATATTCTGGGGAAGAAGATTAAAGATCCAAGAGTCGGTTTTGTTACTGTTACCGATGTTGAGGTAACGGGTGATCTTCAACAGGCAAAAGTTTTTATCTCAGTCCTTGGTGAAGATAAACAAAAACAAGATACTCTTGTGGGTCTTTCAAAAGCGAAAGGGTTTATTCGTTCTGAAATCGGAAAAAGAATCCGATTAAGAAAAACCCCAGAAATTTTCTTTGAATTTGATGAAGCAATTGAAAAAGGTAACAGAATTGAACATATTTTAAGGGATTTAAATAATTCAACTGATTAAAAAGTTGTCCCTTTTTACTTGATAAAACCCTTGTATTCGTATAACAAGGGTTTTATCTTTGTATTAGGTTAATAATAATTGGCAAGTAATATATTCGTTGGAGGGTAAAAGATGAATGGGATTCTTCCGTTGTGGAAGCCAAGAGGGCTAACGTCACACGACTGTGTTGTCAAAATAAGAAGATTGCTTAAGACAAAAAAAGTTGGTCATACAGGTACGCTTGATCCAGAAGTGGAAGGTGTCCTTCCCATTTGTATTGGACAAGCAACTAAAATTGTTCCATTTTTAACTGATACTAAAAAAACATATATCGCAGAAGTGACCTTAGGAATTTCAACAGAAACCGAAGATAGTTATGGAGAAGTAATTGAAAAAAAGGAAGTTCTAGAAACTATAGATTCAGCTACTATTTTATCGGTTCTTAAACAGTTTATCGGGGATATAAAACAGGTCCCGCCCATGTATTCTGCTGTAAAGATAAACGGTAAAAAGTTGTATGAATACGCTAGAGAAGGTAAAATAGTAGAGCGCCCTAGTCGAGTGGTAACTATTCATAATATAGAACCATTAACAGAAATAAAAAAACATGATAATTCTACGCAAAGTTTTACTTTTCAAGTAGAATGTTCAAAGGGAACGTACATAAGAACCTTGTGTGTTGATATAGGTAAGATTTTTGGCTATCCAGCTCACATGTCTAAGCTAACACGTACTGAAACAGGAAGTTTTAACATGGAAGATAGTTATAGCTTTGAACAAATTGAAAATGCTGTGGCAGAGGGAACTGCAGAAAAACTACTAGCACCTATTCAACGAGGCGTTAAGCACCTTGATGTTTATTATGTTACTCCTACTCTTGCTACTAATATAATTTATGGTCAAAAATTACCTATCCCTAAAAACTTACCAGAAACCGACCCATTTCGAGTACAATTAGATGAGAAACTTTTAGCTATATATCAACTCCATCCAACTGAACAACATCTTATAAAACCTGTTAGAGTATTTGAAACAATTTTGAAGTAGGTGAAAGAAATTGAAAGTAGTTGAATTAACATATCCACATCAACTTAAACAAACAGAACAAACTGAAACAGTAGCCGCTATTGGTTTTTTTGATGGAATACATAAGGGACATCAAAAATTAATTGAAACTGCTATTAACAAAGCAAAAGAGCAAAAGAGAAAGAGTGCAGTAATTACCTTTTACCCCCATCCATCGGTAGCCTTAGATAGAGAATCAAAACATGTCAATTATATAACTCCTTTGAAAGAAAAAGAAAAATTGTTAAGTGAAATGGGAGTAGAAATACTATATATCGTTACTTTTAACCAAGAATTATCTAAAGTCGCTCCTGAAGATTTCGTTGATCACTTTATCATCGGTTTGAATGTAAAGCATATCGTTGCAGGATTCGATTTTAGCTATGGGCATAAAGGAAAAGGGTCTACTGAAACAATTTCAGAACATTCAAAAGGTGAATTTGATTTTACCGTTATAGACAAAATAGAAGATGGTAATGAAAAAGTAAGCTCAACACTAATTAGAGAATATTTAAAGGAAGGTAAAGTTGAACAAGCAAACCAACTTTTGGTAAGGCCACTTTATATTCGCGGGTTAGTAGTAGATGGTGATAAACGTGGAAGAACGATTGGCTATCCAACAGCGAATTTAAAACTCACTGAAGAGTTTTTACTTCCGAAGATAGGAGTTTACGCTGTAACGATAAAATATGAAGGCATTAGGTTAAAAGGAATGGCGAATGTTGGATATAAACCAACATTTAATAAAAAAACTAGTAAACCTTCGATAGAAGTTCATATATTTGATTATAATAAAAATTTATATGGGGAAGAATTAATAGTAGAGTGGAAGCTATATATTCGTGGTGAGCAAAAATTCAATGGTATTGAAGAGTTAGTTAGTCAGATTCAAATGGATGAGGTTAAGATTCGTGCTTATCTGGAAACGATTTAGTACAAAGACTTGCATTTTACGTTAAAAAGATGTAATCTAAAAGACGTAAACCATCGCTTGGCAACGCGAAACTCCGACGGTTGCTAGGGGATTGGGGTTCTAGAAATTAATAGGAGGTAAACAGAATGGCAATCACACAAGAACGTAAAAACGAAATTATTGGTGAGTATAAAACTCATGATAGCGATACTGGATCACCAGAGGTTCAAATCGCTGTTCTTACTGAGGAAATCACTACTTTAAATGAGCACTTACGTGTTCACAAAAAAGATCACCACTCACGTCGTGGTCTATTAAAAATGGTAGGTAAACGTCGTAACTTGTTAAACTACCTACGTAACAAAGACGTAACACGTTATCGCGATTTAATTCAAAAACTTGGTTTACGTCGTTAAGTGTACTTTTAAAAGCGGGAGAATTCCCGCTTTTTCTGTATGTAAAAAAACACTTACATAAAGTAATTTTACTAGGTGCGTTTAAAAAAACGGATAATAAAGTATATTTTTAACTATATAAAAAATTACCTGTTTTTGCGAACAACCACTAAAATATACTATTATTGAGAGGAGTACTAACAAAATATGGCAGAAGACAAAAAAGTATTCTCCACCGAAATTTCAGGACAACCCTTTTCAGTTGAAATAGGAGAATTAGCAAAACAGGCCAATGGTGCGTGTATGATACAGTACGGTGATACTTCTGTATTATCAACAGCAACCGGTTCTAAGCAACCAAAGGATTTGCCGTTCTTTCCACTAACAGTTAATTACGAAGAAAGATTATATGCAGTTGGTAAAATTCCCGGAGGATTCATTAAAAGAGAAGGTCGTCCGAGTGAAACTGCAGTTCTTACCTCACGATTAATTGATCGTCCAATTCGTCCCTTGTTCCCAGATGGCTATCGTAACGATGTTCAAGTAATAAGTATCGTGATGAGCTTAGACCAAAACTGTCCATCAGATATAGCAGCAATGATTGGGTCTTCCATCTCTTTATGTATTTCTGATATACCGTTTGGTGGACCGATTGCAGGTGTTATAGTCGGAAGAGTTGATGGTGAGTTTGTTATTAATCCTTCTACAGAACAACGTGAGAAAAGTGATATCGATCTTGTTGTTGCGGGTACAAAGGATGCAATTAACATGGTTGAAGCTGGTGCTGAGGAAGTACCAGAAGAAGTTATGCTAGAAGCAATTATGTTTGGTCATGAGGAAATCAAGCGTTTAGTTGCTTTCCAAGAACAAATTATTGCAGAAGTTTCAAAAGAAAAAATGGAAATCAATTTGTTTGAGCTAGATAAAGAACTTACAATTGAAGTGGAAGATAAAGTAAAGAATCCGCTAGTAAGTGCAATTCAAATTTTTGAAAAGCATGCCCGTGAAGAAGCGATTGAAAAAGTGAAAAAAGAGCTAATCGAAGAGTATGAGGAAAAAGAAGCTGATGACGAGACAATTAAACACGTCAAAGGCATATTGGACAAAATGGTTAAAGATGAAGTTCGTCGTTTAATTACCAAAGAAAAAGTTAGGCCAGATGGTCGTAAAATTGACGAAATTCGGTCATTAACTTCTCGTATTGGAGTTCTACCTAGAACGCATGGTTCAGGACTTTTTACTCGTGGCCAAACTCAAGCGTTAAGTATTTGTACGTTAGGTGCACTAGGAGATGTTCAAATCTTAGACGGTATAGGTTTAGAAGAATCTAAACGTTTCATGCACCATTATAACTTCCCTTTATTTAGTGTTGGTGAAACAGGTCCTATAAGAGGACCAGGTCGTCGTGAAATTGGTCACGGTGCACTAGGTGAACGAGCTCTTGAGAAAGTAATGCCTTCTGAAACAGACTTCCCATACACTATTCGTCTTGTTTCTGAAGTATTAGAATCAAATGGTTCTACATCACAAGCAAGTATTTGTGCAAGTACATTGGCGATGATGGATGCGGGTGTTCCTATAAAAGCACCGGTTGCTGGTATTGCTATGGGACTTATTAAATCTGGTGATGATTACTCTATTTTAAGTGACATTCAAGGTATGGAAGACCATTTAGGTGACATGGACTTCAAAGTCGCTGGAACAGCTAATGGTGTAACTGCATTACAGATGGATATCAAAATTGAAGGTTTGTCTCGTGAAATATTAGAAGAGGCATTGATGCAAGCGAAAAAAGGTCGTTTACACATACTAGATCACATGCTTGAAACAATTAACAAACCAAAAGAAGAATTGTCTCAGTATGCACCTAAAATTTTAACAATGAAGATTAAGCCAGATAAGATTCGTGCTGTTATTGGACCAAGTGGAAAACAAATCAATAAGATCATTGAAGAAACTGGTGTGAAAATTGACATTGAGCAAGATGGAAATGTTTATATTTCTTCTATTGATAATGAGATGAACCTTAAAGCGCAAAAAATTATCGAAGATTTAGTACGCGAGGTTCAATCTGGAGAAATGTATCTGGGTACGGTTAAGCGTGTTGAGAAATTTGGCGCTTTTGTTGAGCTTTATAAAGGCAAAGAAGGTCTTGTGCATATCTCTGAATTAGCCGAGGAAAGAATCGCAAAAGTTGAAGATGTTGTATCAGTAGGTGATAAAATTATGGTTAAGGTTAAGGAAGTCGATAACCAGGGTAGAGTCAACCTATCAAGGAAAGCAGTAATATTGGAAGAAAAGAAAAATGAGAAATCTAATTCTTAACAAATAAGGAGCTGGCATGCCAGTTTCTTTTTTTATTATGTATTTTATTCTTTTATTCATCTCCACGGTAGTAAAAGTAAAGTTGCATTTCATCTAAACAGTGAGAAAAGGTAATACTTAAAAAGGATTTTAACGTGATTCGTTCTACCTTGTCCTCAATCGTCATAAATTTTAACGAGGAGGGATTCAATTGAAACGTATAGTTATACACTTTTTAACCTTTTTAATTATTGTTGCCTTATCATACCAACACAACTTTAGTTCATATGACCTAATCATGTTAGATGATTTTTCAAACCAAGCTAAACAAGTTTCCATCAATAAAAGTGAATTAGTGAAAGAAATTGAGGAGAGAAGTAAAGAATATGAAGAGCCTCCTCAGAATGCTAAAATAGATAAGGTGTGGAAAAAAACTCCAGGTAGAAATGGCATTAAAGTTAATATTGAAAAATCACTTGAAAATATGAAAGATGTTGGTGAATTTAACAAATCATTATTAGTGTTTGAACAAGTAGAACCAGATATAAAACTTGACGATTTACCTGCCTCACCAATATATAGAGGACACCCAGACAAAAGAATGGTTACTTTATTAATAAATGTTGCTTGGGGAACTGAAAACATTCCGAGTATCTTGAATACTCTTAAAAAACATAAGGTAAAAGCAAACTTTTTTATTGAGGGAAAATGGGCAAGAAATAATACACAATTAGTAAAGATGATTAAAGAAGAAGGTCATTTAATTGGTAACCATGCTTTTAATCATCCTGACATGAAACACTTAACTAAGAAAGAGAATGAAGAACAAATTGTAAAAACTAATGAAATTTTAAAGGCGATTACGGGAGATACTCCGAAGTGGTTTGCCCCTCCAAGTGGAAGTTTTACTGATGAGGTCGTTAAAACTGCTGCGGAACTTGAAATGGAAACAGTCTTATGGTCTGTTGATACAGTTGATTGGCAAAAGCCTACAACCTCAGTAATGATTAATCGGGTTATGTCTAAAATCCATCCAGGAGCAATGGTTCTTATGCACCCAACTAAAGTAATCGAACAGGGACTAGATGAATTAATTTTGAATATTATTCAAAATGAGTATAAAATTGGAACAATAGAAAGACTATTAAGTGAGAAAAGATAAGTTTTTGATAAAATAGGAGGACTTAATTTTGCTATCTAAACACGTCTGTCCAAATGGACTCCGAATTGTTTTAGAGGATATACCAGCAGTTAGATCGGTAACGCTCGGAATATGGATTAGAACAGGCTCTAGGAATGAAAATGAAAAAAATAATGGTATCTCACATTTTTTGGAGCATATGTTTTTCAAAGGAACAGAAACTCGTTCAGCTAGAGATATTGCTGAGGCATTTGACGCTATTGGTGGGCAGGTCAATGCTTTCACGTCTAAAGAATACACTTGCTTTTATGCTAAAGTATTAGACACACATAAGGATTATGCCCTTGAAATTTTAGCAGATATGTTTTTTAATTCATCCTTCGATGAAGAGGAAACGGAAAGGGAAAAAAACGTTGTGCTCGAAGAAATTAGAATGTCAGAAGACACCCCTGACGACATTGTCCATGATCTTTTGTCTAAAGCTTCCTATGGTCAACATCCACTCGGATACCCAATTCTAGGTACTGAACAAACTTTAGCATCTTTCAAACCGGACGAATTACGAGAATACATGGATATGAATTATACACCAGAGAACATAGTTATCTCGGTTGCGGGTAATGTCAATGAATCTTTTATTAAAGAGGTAGAAAGTTATTTTGGTCAATTTAAGACAGGTAAAATGAGCTCTGGTTACAATATGCCTACTTTTATATCAGATCATATTGAAAGGAGTAAAGAGACAGAGCAAGCACATTTATGTATGGGATATAACGGTTTATCAGTAGAAGATGAAGACATCTATAGCCTTATAGTTATGAATAACGTTCTAGGAGGTAGTATGAGTTCACGCTTATTTCAAGAAATACGAGAACAGCGAGGTTTAGCTTATTCTGTATTTTCTTATCACAGTTCCTTTTTAGATAATGGATTATTAACGATCTATGCAGGTACTGGTAAACACCATCTCCCATTACTAAAAGAAACAATTACTAACACAATTGATGATTTAGTTAGAAATGGACTAACAGATAAAGAATTGAAAAATAGTAAAGAGCAGCTTAAAGGAAATTTGATGTTAAGTCTTGAAAGCACAAACAGTCGAATGAGCAGAAATGGTAAAAACGAGTTGATATTAGGTAGACATCGTTCTCTGGATGAGATGATTCAGGAAATTGATGCTGTTAGTAGTACTTCAACAAACAAAGTAATTCAAAAATTATTTGATGGTTCATTTTCAAGTGCATTAATTTCTTCCAAAGGATAAGCCTATGAGTTTTACTCATAGGTTTTTTGTTTTTTGCATAGGATGGAACAAGTAGTAAAGCCAGAAGGAGTGAAAAAGATGAGATATAAAGATTTAAGTGGAAAAGAGATCGTAAATGCGAAAACTGGATCACGATTGGGCGTTTTAGGTCAAACAGATTTGGAATTAGATGAAAAAACAGGTCAGATTAATTCCTTTATTATTCCAAATTATAGTTGGTTCGGAATGAAACGAGAGGGAGAAAACATAAGAATTAATTGGACTGATATTAAAAAAATTGGAGAAGATATGATCATTATTGAAGCATAGATAAAATTGTACTCTGTCGCTATTGTGGCAGAGTTTTTTGATGCTTTAGATAGGTAAAACACCCTTTCTGAATATATTTAATCACTAACTAACACGATTCTCATAATATAACTAGGAATAGTGAATACGCCAGGTGAGGTGAAAAAATGGATACGACAAAACATATCGCTGTATTGGGCGGTGATGCTAGATATTTAGAAATGATTAAGCATCTTACTAAATCACCGAATACGGATATTAAGCTTGTAGGTTTTGATCAATTAAGTGAAGGATTTTCAGGAGTAAAACAATTAAATATGGATGAGTTAGAGCTTGATTCGTTAGATGCAATCATTCTCCCTATACCAGGTACAAGTGAAGAAGGCTTAATTGAAACAGTATTTTCTGCTGAAAAAATACAATTAACTAAAGAATGGTTTAAAAAGCTTCCGAGTCATTGCTTAGTATTTAGTGGAATTACCAATGACTATTTAACTAACAGTGTTGGTGAGGCCGGATTAAAACTATTTCCACTCATGGATCGTAACGATGTAGCTATATATAATTCGATTCCAACTGTAGAAGGAACAATTATGATAGCTATCCAAAACACTAATTTCACCATTCATTCATCAAAGGTAATTGTATTGGGATTAGGTAGAGTTGGCATGAGTGTGGCTAGTAAATTCGCTGGACTAGGTGCTGAGGTGTTTGTCGGATCTAGAAAAAAAGAAGATATGGCTAGATCAATGGAAATGGGGCTAGATTCTTTTAACATTAATGAGCTTGCTGCATATACTTCAAACTGTGACATTTTGATTAATACCATTCCTGCATTAGTAGTAAAAGATGAAGAAATCAAAACAATGCAGTCCCATACATTAATTATAGATCTAGCATCAAAACCTGGTGGTATAGACTTTGATTTTGCAAAAAAACGTGGAATAAAGGCTTTACATTCTTTAGGGTTGCCAGGAATTGTTGCCCCGAAAACTGCTGGTGAAATTCTTGGTATAGTAATTGAACAAATTTTAATAGAAGAGCTTTAGAAGAGCATTAGGGGAGGATTTTAATATGTCATTAAAAGGCAAAAAAATAGGGTTTGGGATAACAGGTTCACATTGTACGTATGAGGCAGTTTTTCCGGAAATTCAAAAATTGGTTGACGCTGGAGCAGAGGTTGTTCCGGTACTGTCTTATACTGTTCAAACTACTGATACAAAGTTTGGTAAGGCAAAGGATCATGTTGAAAGAATTAAAGAAATAACCGGGAGAGAACCAATTAAAACCATTGTCGATGCTGAACCTCTAGGACCAATAGAACCATTAGACTGTATGGTATTAGCTCCACTTACTGGAAACTCTATGAGCCGCTTAGCAAACGCAATCTCTGACAGTCCTGTATTGATGGCAACAAAAGCAACCATACGTAATGGTAACCCAGTTATCTTAGCAATTTCAACGAACGATGGGCTCGGTTTAAATGGAGTGAATTTAATGCGGTTAATGTCAACAAAACTAATGTATTTTGTACCTTATGGTCAAGATGATCCAATTAAAAAACCAAATTCCTTGGTAGCTGATATGACTCTAATATCCGATACAATTGAAAAGGCGCTTGAATTTAAACAAATTCAACCAGTAATTATTGAAAGAAAGTAATTATGGCTTTCTATACCTTACTAGTATAAGAATATGTTAAAATATATATTGATTACCAAAATGAAGTACACTAGTAAGGAATATTAGGAGGAAATCTACTATGAATATTAATAACCAAGGTTACAATGTAGCAGTAGTTGGAGCAACAGGCGCAGTTGGACAAAAGATGCTTGAAACATTAGATAAGAAAAAATTCCCAATTAAAAATTTATCTTTACTATCATCAAGCCGTTCGGCTGGTACAAAGATAAATTTTCAAGGGATAGATATTGTTGTTGAAGAAGCGAAGCCAGAAAGCTTTGAAGGAGTCCAAATTGCTTTATTTTCTGCCGGAGGTTCAGTTTCTAAGAGTTTAGCTCATGAAGCAGTGGCTCGCGGTGCAGTTGTAATAGATAACACTAGTGCATTTCGAATGGATGAGAATGTTCCATTAGTTGTTCCAGAAGTAAATGAAGAAGATATAGCCACTCATAAGGGGATTATTGCCAATCCTAACTGTTCGACAATTCAAATGGTAGCGGCATTGAAACCAATTCAAAAACACTTTGGTTTATCCCGCATTATTGTCTCAACTTATCAGTCAGTTTCAGGTGCCGGTTATTCCGCTACAAAAGAATTAATAAATCAATCAAAATCATATCTTAACGGTGAAGAAATGAAAGCCGAAATACTTCCTGTCAAAGGTGAAAAGAAGCACTTGCCGATTGCCTTTAATGCACTACCACAGATCGATGTATTTCAAGAAAATGGTTATACCTTTGAAGAAATGAAAATGATTAACGAAACAAAGAAAATCTTTCATTCTCCTGAGCTAAGTGTAGCGGCAACTTGTGTGAGGCTTCCTTTTATCACGTCTCATGCTGAAAGTGTATACATTGAATTAGATAAAGAAAACATTGAAGTTGCTGATCTCCATAAGGTTCTAAGTGAAGCAGATGGAGTTGTTTTAGAAGACAATCCAGCAAATCAAGAGTATCCTACTCCTTTAAGTGCAGCTGGGAAGAGTGATGTTTTTGTTGGAAGAGTAAGAAAAGACCTTGATAACCCTAAAGGTTTCCATCTGTGGATTGTCTCAGATAACTTATTAAAGGGAGCCGCATGGAATTCGGTCCAAATAGCAGAAAAATTAGTTAAAAATAACTTGGTCTAACTTAGAGGTGTCTAGATGAAAATTTTGGTCCAAAAATTCGGAGGTACGTCCGTTCGCGATAGGGAGTCAAGACTAAACGCAATAGATCATATAAGCTCTGCTCTTGATGAAGGGTATAAAATAGTGGTTGTAGTTTCAGCAATGGGAAGGAATCCTGACCCTTATGCGACCGATTCTTTATTAGGTTTAGTTGATTTTCCTAGTTCAAATATTAGTAAAAGGGAACAAGATTTATTGATATCGTGTGGGGAAACAATATCCTCTGTTGTATTTTCTAATGAATTAAAGAAAAACAATATATCTTCTATAGCGTTGACGGGTTCCCAAGCAGGTTTTCTAACTAATAATGACCATACCTCAGCTAAGATAAAAGAGATGCATGTTGAACGCCTAATCGAAGAACTGCACCTTCATGATGTAGTTGTTGTTGCCGGTTTCCAAGGTAAATCTGACACTGGTGAGGTCACAACTATTGGTAGAGGTGGAAGTGATACTTCTGCTGCTGCATTAGGTGCTGCATTAGATGCAGAATATATCGATATCTTTACTGATGTTGACGGAATTATGACTGCAGATCCAAGAGTAGTTCAATCAGCAAGAACACTAAAGGTTGTTACTTATACTGAAATTTGCAACCTTGCCTATCAAGGAGCAAAGGTTATTCATCCTAGAGCAGTGGAAATTGCTATGCAGGCTAAAGTTCCAATTCGAGTAAGATCGACTAGTTCAAAAGACGAGGGGACTTTAGTTACTACTTCTAAGGATTTTGTTAAAGGGAAAGATATACCTGACAAACTCATCACAGGAATAGCACATATGTCAGAAATAACACAAATTAGAGTTACGACCGATAGTGAACCTTACCAACTACATTCACAGGTCTTTAAGGTAATGGCTGAAGCAGGAATCTCAGTTGATTTCATTAATATCTCCCCGACGGGTGTGGTATACACAATCCCAGAGGTCTTTACTGAAAAAGCAATAAGTTTATTAAGCGAATTAAATTACCAACCAGAAATTACTAGAAATTGTGCTAAGGTTTCATTGGTTGGTGCTGGTATGACTGGTGTTCCAGGTGTTACAGCCAAGATTGTTGAAACTTTAACCCATGCAGGGATACAAATCCTCCAATCAGCCGACAGCCATACAACAATTTGGGTTCTTATTGCTCATGATGATCTTGTCCCAGCAGTAAATGCACTTCATCAAACATTTGAGTTGAATGTTCAGGATTAGTGGAACAACGACCATTTGCTAATAAAGAAGGGAAAGATAATCTACTCTTGTGATCATAGTCACCTGGGGTTGGAATTAGTCGAAGACGAAAGGAGAACAGGAGTATCATGGAATTTGGAAACGTACTTACAGCAATGGTCACTCCATTCGATGATCAAATGCAATTAGATTTAAGTAAAACTACTGAGTTGATTAATTATCTCCTTGATAATGGAACTGATGGGTTGGTTGTTGCTGGAACAACCGGTGAATCACCTACACTAACTGATGAAGAAAAAGTACAGTTATTTAAACATGTTGTTAAGGTTGTAGATAAACGTGTCCCAGTGATAGCAGGTACCGGGACAAATAATACCCAAGCAACAATAGAATTAACTAAGAAAGCAGAAGAATCAGGTGTGGATGCTATCCTACTTGTAACACCATATTACAACAAACCAAGTCAAGAGGGTCTATACGCGCATTTTTCAGCCATTGCAAATGAAACAAACCTACCAATTATGCTATATAACATTCCTGGCCGAACCGTTGTACAAATCGCTTTGGATACTGTTGTTTCCCTTTCAAAAATAAGCAATATTGTTTCAGTTAAAGAATCAAGTGGTGATCTTGACTCAATATCACAAATAATTGAGCAAACTAGTGATGATTTTACTGTTTACAGTGGTGACGATAGCTTAACGCTTCCGATAAAATCAATCGGTGGATCAGGGATTGTCTCAGTAGCATCGCACATTATAGGGAACGAAATGCAAGAGATGGTTCGCTCCTTTGATGAAGGAAATGTTGTAAAGGCAGCAAACATTCATCGTAAGTTATTACCTATTATGAAGGGATTATTCATGGCACCATCCCCAACACCTATTAAGGCAGCATTAGAAATAAAAGGTAAAAAAGTTGGTGGTGTGCGGTTACCACTTGTTCCGCTATCAACTGTAGAAGAACAGTATTTAAAAAAATTATTAAATTGATATTTCAGGCGACTTGCGTTTTACAGCAGTCGCCTGTTTTTTTAGGCTCATTTCATAAGTATTATTGTTCTCAATATTCACAGTTGATATAAAATCCGACGTAACATACCACGCTCTTCACCTCTACGGAAATACACTACGCTTTCCGCGGGTGGCTGTTGAGCCTCCTCGTGCTACGCACTGTGGGGTCTCACCTATGCCATTCCCTCCCGCAGGAGTCTCCGTGTATTTCCTGCGTTAGTATAGTGTGTGTTTGATAACTA
>NZ_WJNG01000050.1 GCF_009649745.1 Aquibacillus halophilus
GGTGTGTACAAGGCCCGGGAACGTATTCACCGCGGCATGCTGATCCGCGATTACTAGCGATTCCGGCTTCATGTAGGCGAGTTGCAGCCTACAATCCGAACTGAGAATGGTTTTATGGGATTCGCTTCACCTCGCGGCTTTGCTGCCCTTTGTACCATCCATTGTAGCACGTGTGTAGCCCAGGTCATAAGGGGCATGATGATTTGACGTCATCCCCACCTTCCTCCGGTTTGTCACCGGCAGTCACCTTAGAGTGCCCAACTAAATGCTGGCAACTAAGG
>NZ_WJNG01000051.1 GCF_009649745.1 Aquibacillus halophilus
CCTTAGTTGCCAGCATTTAGTTGGGCACTCTAAGGTGACTGCCGGTGACAAACCGGAGGAAGGTGGGGATGACGTCAAATCATCATGCCCCTTATGACCTGGGCTACACACGTGCTACAATGGATGGTACAAAGGGCAGCGAAGCCGCGAGGTGAAGCGAATCCCATAAAACCATTCTCAGTTCGGATTGTAGGCTGCAACTCGCCTACATGAAGCCGGAATCGCTAGTAATCGCGGATCAGCATGCCGCGGTGAATACGTTCCCGGGCCTTGTACACACC
>NZ_WJNG01000052.1 GCF_009649745.1 Aquibacillus halophilus
GGTGCTTTTCACCTTTCCCTCACGGTACTGGTTCACTATCGGTCACTAGGAAGTATTTAGCCTTGGGAGATGGTCCTCCCGGATTCCGACGGAATTTCTCGTGTTCCGCCGTACTCAGGATCCACTCTGGAGGAAACACTTTTTCAATTACAGGGCTCTTACCTTCTTTGGCTGACCGTTCCAGGTCGATTCATTTAAAGCGTTTCTTTGTAACTCCGTATAGAGTGTCCTACAACCCCAGAAAGCAAGCTTTCTGGTTTGGGCTGATTCCGTTTCGCTCG
>NZ_WJNG01000053.1 GCF_009649745.1 Aquibacillus halophilus
GGAAGTCTCATCTAGAGGGGGGCTTCATGCTTAGATGCTTTCAGCACTTATCCCTTCCACACGTAGCTACCCAGCTATGCTCCTGGCGGAACAACTGGTGCACCAGCGGTATGTCCATCCCGGTCCTCTCGTACTAAGGAGAGCTCCTCTCAAACTTCCAACGCCCACGACGGATAGGGACCGAACTGTCTCACGACGTTCTGAACCCAGCTCGCGTACCGCTTTAATGGGCGAACAGCCCAACCCTTGGGACCGACTACAGCCCCAGGATGCGATGAGCC
>NZ_WJNG01000054.1 GCF_009649745.1 Aquibacillus halophilus
CTGGCTGTACGGACCTTCTAACCCAGAACCGTGATCCGGTTCGGAGACAGTGTCAGGTGGGCAGTTTGACTGGGGCGGTCGCCTCCCAAAGAGTAACGGAGGCGCCCAAAGGTTCCCTCAGAATGGTTGGAAATCATTCGCAGAGTGTAAAGGCAGAAGGGAGCTTGACTGCGAGACCTACAAGTCGAGCAGGGACGAAAGTCGGGCTTAGTGATCCGGCGGTGCCGTATGGAAGGGCCGTCGCTCAACGGATAAAAGCTACCCCGGGGATAACAGGCTTA
>NZ_WJNG01000055.1 GCF_009649745.1 Aquibacillus halophilus
CTCAATAAAATGCGCGTACCAAAAGGTTTTTGGGGAGCGAAGAAACTTCGTTTTAAACTACGTTATTGGAGAAAAACAGCGATCCAAAATAAAGTAGAAGAAATGGCGCATTATGTAGGAATGCGAATTTCAAGGGTAAAGCCTAGAAACACAAGTGCATTGGCCTATGATGGTACAGGAAAAGTAGAACGTAATCATAAAAAAGACCTTGCGACATTTACTACGGGCAAGGTATATCATGCTGATCTTTCAGCTAGCTATAATATAGCGGCTCGTTACTT
>NZ_WJNG01000056.1 GCF_009649745.1 Aquibacillus halophilus
CTCAATAAAATGCGCGTACCAAAAGGTTTTTGGGGAGCGAAGAAACTTCGTTTTAAACTACGTTATTGGAGAAAAACAGCGATCCAAAATAAAGTAGAAGAAATGGCGCATTATGTAGGAATGCGAATTTCAAGGGTAAACCCTAGAAACACAAGTGCATTGGCCTATGATGGTACAGGAAAAGTAGAACGTAATCATAAAAAAGACCTTGCGACATTTACTACGGGCAAGGTATATCATGCTGATCTTTCAGCTAGCTATAATATAGCGGCTCGTTACTT